>JBOGKE010000051.1:0-14253 GCA_050745265.1 Terriglobia bacterium | reverse complement strand
TCCGCCGCGGCGTCAAGCGTCGCGTCGGTTTTGCTGTAGCAGAACCGCACTTGCTGGCTTCCGGCTTCCTTGCGCCGGTAGAAGCTGCTGCCCGGCACCACCGCGACGCCGATTTTCCTCACCATGTGCCGCGCAAATTCGACGTCGTCGCGAAATCCAAAGCCCGAAATATCCGTCATGATGTAATACGCGCCTCGCGGCTTGAAGCACCGGAAGCCGGCCTTTTCGAGCACCGGAAGAAACCGGTCGCGGCGGGCGGCGTACTCGGCGCGAATTTTCGCGTAGTAGTCATCCGGCAGGCGCAGCGCCACGGCGCCGGCTTCCTGCAGCGGTGCGGGTGCTCCCACGGTAATAAAATCATGCATTTTGCGGATGGCGTCCGACACCGGGGCGGGCGCTACCGCGTAACCCACCCGCCATCCCGTGACGCTGTAGGTCTTCGACATGCTGTTGATGGTGATGCTGCGCTCGCGCATGCCCGGAAGCGAGGCGATCGAGATGTGCCGCGCGTCGTCGTAAACGATGTACTGATAAATTTCGTCGGAAACCGAGTAAGCGTCCCAGCGGCGGCAAAGCGCGGCAATCGCTTCGAGCTCGGCGCGCGTGAACACTTTGCCCGTTGGATTATTCGGCGTGTTCAGGATGATGGCTCGTGTCCGCGCGTTGAATGCGCGCGCGAGCTCCTCCGGATCGAACGTCCAATCGGGTGGGCGGAGCGACACGTATCGCGGCGCGGCGCCGCACAGGATCGTGTCCGGCCCGTAGTTTTCGTAGAAGGGCTCGAAGACGACGACCTCATCGCCCGGATCGATGATGCCGAGCAGCGTGGAAATCATGGCCTCGGTGGCGCCGCAGCAGACGGTCAGCTCGCGCTCGGGGTCAACCGCAAGTCCGGTGTCGCGTTCAAAGCGCTCCGCAAGCGCGCGCCTCAGCTCGCGCGCGCCCCAGGTGATCGAATACTGATTCACATCCGCGCGGATCGCCGCCACCGCCGCTTCCTTCACTTCCACGGGCGCGGGAAAATCCGGAAAGCCTTGGGCAAGATTGACTGCGTCGTATTCCGCCGCGAGCCGAGTCATCTCGCGGATCACGGACTCAGTGAATTGCTGAGCCTTGTGAGATACGGCCAGCTTTTTAGCAAGTTGTGTTTCCATGCGACCTCTTGCGCTTGATCTCACCACACGGCGGATCGCGCGATCCCACGACGAATCGCCTGCGGAGTCGCCATGCGCGTTTCTGCGGTCCAGCAGCGCGCGCCCCGGCAAGCACCGAGCGCGGTGGCCTTCATGGATCAAGCGCCGCGCCTACTCCGCCTGCTGAAGGATCCAGCTTGAGATTTTCGCGAGCGCGCTCGGCGCGATCGTCGTTTCGATTTGCCCGTATTCACTCGGAGCGCCCGTTGTGGCCGGCTGGAACAGGTGGTTAAGGCCGGGCAGCTCGTCTACCTCGAAGTGATTGTTGCCGCCGGCGCGCAGAGCCTTGCGTATGGCGGGCAGGTTCTGCTGCGGCGGCACCTGAGTATCCTTCGAGCCGATCAGAGCCAGCACCGGGCACTTCACCCGTTCGAGCGCGCTCGCGGGGTCGTAGCTGATGAAGTACCGGAACCAAGGCGAGTCGAGTTGATGGATCACCGTTCCGAGGCTCGCTTGAGGCACTTTCCCGTCGAATTCAGCTCGTACCTTATCGTCAAGCGCCGGGCCGGGAGGCTGGCTCTTGACCAGCGCCAGAAGTTTTCGTTCCTGGTCCGTATCCTTCTCCGCCCGCGCGGGGGCCATTCCGCTGGCTTCCCTAATGCGCAGTGTCTGCTCGACGAGAATCTCGTCGCCAGGGACACCGGAACCGGCCATCATCACAATAAACGCGATCTTCGGGTCGCGGGCCGCCACCATCGGAGCGATGATTCCGCCTTCGCTGTGGCCGATGAGTCCGACCCTGCGGGGATCGATGCCGGGCTGCGCGCGCAGGAACGCAGCGGCGGATTCAGCATCGTGAGCGAAGTCAGCGGTCGTCGCAGTGGCGTAGTCTCCGCCGGAGCGACCCACGCCGCGCTTGTCATATCGCAGCACCGCGATGCCTTTGCGCGTAAGGTAATCGGAGAGCACGAGGAAAATTTGGTGGCCGAATACCGTCTCGTTGCGATCGTGCGGCCCGGAGCCTGCGATCAGAACCACCGCCGGGAAAGGTCCCTTGCCCCGCGGGGCCGTCAGCGTTCCGGAAAGCCGAACGCCCGGCGCTGCGCCTTCGAAGCTGACTTCCTTCTCCTGATACGGATAGGGCTTGACGGGCGTCTGCGGGCGCTGGAGCTCGATCTCCGCTTGGCCTTTTACACGCCTCAAGACGAGGGGCAAGGTGCTGCCTCCCTGGGTCCAGGTTCCGTCGATCACGCTAAGGTCCGGGCTGATCTTGCCTTCGAATCGGCCTCCGGCGACTCCCACCTCGAGCGTGAGCGACGATCCGTTCCGGGTCACTTTGCTGACGGGAATGCCCTTCGCCCCCTGATCGATGCTGTCCATCGTCGCGGCGAGGCCCGCGCTGGTGGTTTCGATGTGGAACACAACGCGCAGCTTGGCGGTGCCGGTGTCCAGCGTGCCGAGCCACGCCCCATCGATGTCGGGCGGTTTGGCCGCCGTCGCATGCTTGGCGGGCTCGCGCAGGCGGCTAAAATCGAGTGGGAGCGATTGACCCTGCGTCCAGGTACCTTGGATCGAGTTGCCATCCGCGCTCACCGTGCCGGCGTACGAGCCGTGTACGGAGCTCACCTCGAATTTCAGCTTCGAAGCTTCAACGCTTATCGAAGTGACCGGAATTCCATAGGCGCCCTGGTCGATGCTATCGAGAGCGGCCTTCATACTGCCGTCGGCGGTCTTCGATATGTGCAACACCAGCCTCAATTCCGCGCCGCCCGCTTTGAGAGTGCCCTGCCAATCCCCGGCGAGCTGCTGCGCGCGCGCCGTGAATCCGGCGGAAAGGACGAGCATCGCGAGAGCAAGTGCTTGCTTCATCATTCTTCTTCCGCACGGTTCAGTAACAGCCCAGTCAATCGGCTGCTGATCATCCCGGGTTCCTGTGCGGTTCATAACCTTTGGCCAGCAGAGCACGGTGGCTGCCCTCTTCGTTTCCCAAACCAGCCCGAACGATAACAGTATAAACCGTCACCGCGCCATCCGCGCCGCCGCTTGCAGCGTTCCATGATTATGCTACCCTTATGTTGTAAGCTTTCAATTCTCCGGCGGCAGCGCGTATTTCGCGGAAATCGTTCGAAGCCGTGAAATCCGGCCTCCGAACATCATTGGATTCCCTTGCACGCGAACATGATCTTTACCGAGCGGCAGATCATCAATGGCAGGTACCGCATCGGCGACAAGGCTGGTGAGGGCGACCTCGGCCCGGTGTATCGCGCCTTCGATGAGATTGAGCCCTCGCGGCCCGCCTTGGCCCTTCGGCCGATAACGCTGCCTCACGCGAGTGACGCGGAAAACCTCGCCGAGGCCGATCGGCAGATCGTGGCTCTTAACGAGCCGGACGTCGCACCTCCCGGAACAATTGAGAAGACCCCGGAGGGACAATTCTTCTTGGTGCGCGGCTTTATAGAAGGCGTGACGCTGGCCCAATTGATCTCCGAGCACGCTCCGCTTCCCTTATCCCGTTCCTGCTCGCTCGCGCTGCGCATTGCCGCGGCTCTTGAACCGGTTCACCACGCGGGCCTGATCCATGGCAATCTGAAGCCCGCGAACATCCTGGTCACTCACGAGAAAGGCGAGGAGGGCGTGAAGGTTCTCGGCCTCGGCACGCTCTCGCTCAAGAAAGACCATTTCATCAGCCTCGCGCGGCTTGCCGTCGGGGTGGATGGACAACCCCTATTCGGAACTCCCGAGTACTTGTCGCCGGACCAGGCGCTCGGCACGAGCCCTGAGGCATTGGACGGGCGCTCGGATTTGTATGCGCTGGGCGTGATTCTCTATCAAATGCTCACGGGAGAGCTGCCGCACCGCGGCGGCAGTCCCATGGACGTTCTGCTCGCGCAGATTTTCACCGAAGCGGGATCTCTCGCCGCGCGCACCGATGTCGAGGTGCCGCTCGCGGTCGATACGCTGTTGATGAGGATGCTCGCGAAGAAGCGCACGGATCGCCCCGCCAGCGCCACCGCCGTTGTTGACCAGCTCGGCGCCTGGGAGGAGCGGCCGTCCCGGCGCAAGCGACCCGCGGCGCCGGAACCGCTTCTCGCGCCCCCCTTTCCAGCCGGTCTCGACGTTGCTCGGGAGATTGAACGGCCGACGGTCGTTTCACCGCCTCCGCCTCCCGCCCCGCTCCGTCCGGCGATGGCGCCGCCGGTAATCAGTTCACCGCCTCCTCCTTCCGTCGCGCCGAGCGCGGTGCCCGAAACTCGTGTTGGGTTTGTTCCACTATCCCCGCGACCGGAGGCGCGGACCGCAGGCGAAGGTGGGCCTTCTCTCGAAAAACCGGCAGAACGGGCCGGCGGCGAAGCCCTCGGACCTCGTGAGATGCCGGAGCAGTTGACCCCGGCGCCTGAGTCTCCGCCGCGCACCTTGCCGCACGACGGTTTTGTCGCGGATCTCCCGGCCGCAGCCGCAGGAGTGCCGCTTGCCGCGACCCGGCCTCGCGAAGCCGCGCCCGTTCCTCTCGACATACGACTGAACCGGGGCGCCCCGGCAGCTCCGCTGGAACCGCAGAAGCCGATCCGGCAGGGAGCCACCCGAGGCTCGGTGCTCTTCCGAGAGCACCCGCCGCGCGGGGTGAAACGAGGCCATCGCGTCCTGAAAGGTTTTGGTATCGCCGCCATCGTACTCATCATCCTGGTGGGTGGGACGTGCGGATGGTTGTACGCCACCGGGCGCACCTACTGGTTCGACAAAGACTTCATCAAGACGCAAATTTCGTACTACCTTACTTCGGGAACGCCGGCAAACGCACCCGAGACCGAGAAAGTCAGCCAGCCGGTGGAGGGAACGCCACCCGCGCCCGTCACAAAGCCGCAAAGCAAGCCGGCGCAACTGGCGGCGCAATCTCCGTCTACGCCGCCCGCGAGCTCGATCTCACAGCGGCCGGCCCCGGCGGTTCGCCACCCGGCTGAGATCGAGGAGGCAGCGCCGCCAACACCGCTCGGAGAGCAGCACGCGGCGACCGCTTCCCAAACGCCGACGGCAGCTCCCAACACTCGTTCAACTGAAGGGGCGAGCACCGCCTCGCGTCGAGATGCTCGGGCCGAAGCGGCCGCGGTGCAAGACGCGGTGACGCGCGGCCAGTACTACTTCGAGCGCGGTGATTACGATGCTGCGATTCAAGTGTACCAGCGGACTCTGGCGCGCTTTCCTGCGGACTCCGAGCTGCTAGCCCGGATTCAACAGGCCAAGCGCGCGAAGGCGGCCGAGGCAAAATACCTCCAGCAGTGAACTTGCGGGCCCGTCCCGCACCAGGGCACGATGCGAATCCTGACGCCTGCCGCTCGCGGCGCTGTTCAATGCGGCTTTCTTGTGATCTTTACCGCAGCGCTTTTCGCGTCCGCGCTTCTTGCGGCGAGACCGGCTCCCCTCAGCGAAGACCAGATCGCTGGCCTGCTGCGCGGCGGGGTGGCGAGCGAGCGGATCGCGGACTTGGTTAAGGCGCGAGGCGTCAGTTTCCCGGTCAGCAGCCGTGTCCTCCAAGCTTTGCGCGAGGACGGAGCGCAATCGGTATTGCTTCGCCAGCTCGAGCAGCCGAGCGCGCGGAGCACCGCGCCCGACGCGATGCCGCGTCGCGATCCCGGGCCAGCATCCCAGGCGCTGCAATACCGCAATAAAGGCGAGGATCTGCTTCGCCGCGGGCTTTTAAGCGCAAGCGAGGCGGCGCTGCGCAAATCGGTAGATCTCAGCCCCATCGATGCGGCGGCGCACTTCTATCTTGGGCAAGCGCTGAGCGAGGAGGGACGCGCCGAGGGGGCGATCGCCCAGTACCGGGAAGCGATTTTGCTGGCGCCCGATTCAGCGCCGGCGCGGTTCGATCTGGGCAATGAGCTGGTGAAAAAGAGGGATTACCAAGGAGCGATCGCCGAGTACCGCGAAGCCCTCACCCTGGAACCAGCAGACGCCCGTGCGCACTACGCGTTGGGCCGGGCGCTGTACGAAGCGGGGAGCGATTCCGAGGCGGCCGCGGAGCTCCACGAGGCGCTGCGCCTCGACCCGGAGAGCGAAGAGTCGCACCTCGCGCTCGGGCTCGTGCTCGCCCGTCACAAGGATATGAATGGCGCGATTCGCCAGTACGAGCTGGCACTGAAAACCGCGCCCGGCGACGCCGCAGCGCACGCCGACCTCTCATTCGCTCTGCTCGCCAAAGGCGACTCCAAGGCCGCTATCGACCAGATGCGCGCCGCAGCCCTCCTTGCGCCGGACGACCTCAGTTACCAGGCAAGCTACCGTAAGCTGACAAGCCGCGGCGATCCGTCCGAAGCGCGTTAATCAGAAGGCTGGACCACTCCGCGAACCGCCCTTCGCATGTGGCCCGCCCTCCGCGAAATGAGATAATAACGCGGCGGCTCGTAGTGCGCTTCGGCCGTGAACGGCCCGAGAAATCGATCGCCAACCAGGTCTTCTCGCACGAAGAATGCGTTTGTTCCCGCGACGCAGCAGCAGATGAGCTTGTAGCCTTTGCCCGTGGCCAAGCGAGTGAGCGCCGCCAGGCTGGCGCCGAAATTGCACGTGCCGTCCCACACGGCCCCTACGTCGTATTCCATCACCCAATCGCAGGCCGGAGGAAACGTGGCGTTATATTCAATCACGACGACACGCGGGCGAAAGCGCTCGATCGCTTTCCATACCCAGAAATCGTTGCCGTCGATATCGATCGACAGCAGGTCAAACTCCAACGGCAAGCACGCATTATCGAAGAGGCTTTCGATGTTTTCCGCGGTCACCGATTGCTGCTGCACGGCAAGCGAACCGTCATCAATCTTATTTTTGCAGACGGCCGCGATGCGCACCACGTTCTCGAGCTTGCTTTCGATCCAGCACCCTTTCCAGCCGAGCGTCAGCAAATACAGCGTGTTGTTCTCGATCCCGTCGCCGGGCGCACATTCGGCAAAAACGCGGTTCGTGACGCCCACCCTTCTGAAGATCTCCGCGATGATGCCGTCCTCGCCGGTTTGAGAAAAGACCTTGTGCTCGTGGCGGTTAAGCCGCTTCGGGTCGCCGTACCTCGGCCTCGCCAGAAGCTCATCGTATCGCCGGTCCAGAAGGACTTCGCATAAGTTATAAAGCCCGCCGCGGATCACGGCTTCCAGGTCGGATGCAGGCATGCGCGCTCCTCTCTCGATTGCCGCTCTCCCTATCGCGCGGCGGACCAAATCATTCCGCTTACTTGGTCACGCCGCGCTCGGATGTCCGGATGAAATCCATCAGCGCCTGAACGTGGGACGACTGGAAACCGTGCGCCGCCATGGCCTCGAGCGCTTGGGACGTGTTGAGCTTTGAGCGGCAGAGCAGCCGGAAGGCTTTCTCGAGCTCGGCGATGTCGGAGGAAGCGAGGCCCTGGCGTTCCAATCCGATTCGGTTGGCGCCGAGCACTTCGGCGGGCCGCGGCGCGGTGGTCCTGGAATAGGGCAAAATATCTTTGTTAATTACCGTGAAGGCGCCGAGAAAGCTGTACGCGCCGATCCGTGTGAATTGATGGACCCCGCAGAACGGGCCGACGTTTGCGTAATCGCCAATCTCGATGTGGCCGGCCAGCGACGCGCCGTTCGACATGATCACGTGATCGCCGATCTGGCAGTCGTGCGCCACATGAACGTAGGCCATCAACAGACAATGGCTCCCGATTCGAGTGACGCCTCCGCCCTCCGCCGTGCCTCGGTGCACGGTGACGAATTCCCGGAAGACGTTGTCGCTGCCGATCTCAAGGCGCGTTATTTCGCCGCGGTATTTCAGGTCCTGAGGATCGAGACCCACCGACGCGTAGGGAAAGAACCGGTTGTTCTTGCCGGCGCGCATCGGTCCGCCAAGCACGACGTGGGACATCACCTCGCACCCGTCGCCGAGCTCCACTCCTTTACCCACGATGCTGTAGGGGCCCACCGAGACCGAACAACTCAGGCTGGCTTCGGGATCAATGATCGCGGTAGGGTGAGCTTTCATTTGGGGGGGCGGTTTACGATGGCGAATTGGACAACGGCTTCGGCCGCCAGTTTCCCATCGACGGTGGCGCGCCCGGCCATTTTCCCGAACGTGTTCCTGCGGCCCAGCAGCTCCATCTCGATGAGGAGTTGGTCACCGGGCGTCACGGGGCGGCGGAATTTCGCATTCTCGATGCCCGTGAAATATATAAGCTGCTTCTGCTTCTCCGGCATGTCGCGGTAGATCAGCACGCCGGCCACCTGCGCCATCGACTCGAGGATCAGCACGCCGGGCATCACCGGCGCGCCGGGAAAATGGCCTTGGAAAAACTCCTCGTTTACCGTGACGTTCTTCAAACCGGTGATGCGCTTTCCGGGTTCCAGCGCTACGATGCGGTCCACCAGCAGAAAAGGATACCGGTGAGGCAGAATGTTCAGGATGTCGCCGATTGTGTAGACGACGCGGTTTTCAGCGAGCAATGTTGGCGTGGTTTCGTCCACTTCGCACCCGGTTCGAAATCGATTCGCGTTCCTCGCCCGACGCGGAGCGAGCGGCCCGCCGCGGCCTCAGAACAGTCCGCTTGAAAATTATAGATGAAAGTGCCGGGTCCATCCAAATCCGACCACAGCGCGCGTCCGTGAAGATCAGAACCAGGCCGTGCGAGGCCACCGCGGCTTCGAGCGAAAGCCCCGGGTTCCCTTTCCGAATCCTGTTGCGCCGTTTACGTTCACTGATATACTCCCTGCAGTTTACGCCCCACTGGAGGCATTTCGGGAAATGGAACAGGCCAGAACATTGCGCGTTGTTGTGGCGTCGCCTGGAGACGTGCCGAAGGAGCGGGAGGGGCTGCCTGCCGTGATCGAGGAACTCAATCGCGGCATTGCCGGCCAAATGCGGCTTCCGGCTGGAGCTTCACCGCTGGGAGACCGACGCCTATCCCGGCTTTCACGCTGAAGGTCCGCAAGGACTGATCGATCCTACCCTGAAGATCGCGGACAGGGACATCGTGATCGGCATTTTCTGGAAGCGCTTTGGCAAGCCCACAGCGGACGGCAGGACGGGCACCGAGCACGAGCTTCGCACGGCTATCGAGGCGTGGAAAGGGAGCAGGCGCCCACAGGTGATGGTGTATTTCAACCAGAAGGCTTATTCCCCAAAATCGCCTGACGAGACCGACCAGTGGGGACAGGTGCTCCGGTTCCAAAAAAGCTTTCCGAAAGAAGGACTCTGGTGGCCTTACAAGGGGCCTCAACAATTCGCGGCCTTGGTGAGAAACCACCTCACCAACTTCATCCGGCAACTGGGCACCGACGAAACCGCGAGTGCGAGTGCCGCCGCGCTCAATGCGCTTCACAGCCTGCCGCCGCCGCCCGGCGACTTTACCGGACGCGAAACCGAGCTTGCCGAGCTTCGCGAGGCCATCGAGCATGGCGGCGTTCACATCTCCGGACTGCAAGGCCAGGGCGGCGTGGGCAAGACCGCGCTGGCGTTGAAACTCGCCGATGAGCTGAGGCCGGCCTATCCCGACGCGCAGATTTACATGGACCTGCGCGGCGCAAGCGCCCAGCCGCTGACGCCTTCCGAAGCCTTGGCCTATGTGATCCGCGCCTGCCATCCCGAGTCCAAGCTGCCGGAGAGCGAAACGGAACTGAGAGCGGCGTACCTGTCAGTGCTGCACGGCAAGCGCGCGCTGCTGCTGATGGATAACGCTCGCGACGCCGCGCAGGTGGCGCCGCTGGTTCCGCCCGCGGGATGCGCGCTGCTGATGACGTCGCGAAATCGCTTCACGCTCGCGGGACTGAAGCCGAAAGACCTCGATACCCTTTCGCCCGCCGATGCCGCAAAGCTGCTGCTTGAAATCGAAAGCCGCATCGACGGCGAAGCCGCCGGCATCGCGAAGCTCTGCGGTTATCTGCCGCTCGCCTTGCGCCTGGCCGCCAGCGCGCTTGCCGAGCGTCCGGATCTCGCTCCCGCGGACTACGCGCGCCGGCTCGAAAAGGAACGGCTGAAGCTGCTGGCCTCAAAGCCGGGGGACGAGCACGGCGTGGAGGCGTCGATCGGGCTGAGCTATGGCCTTCTCGACGCCGCGACGACGCAAAAGCGATGGCGAATGCTCGGCGTGTGTCCCGAGAGCTTTGACCTTCCGGCCGCGGCAGCGGTGTGGGAAGCGCAAGCGAACGAGGCCGAAGACGCGCTCGGCAGCCTGCTTCAGGCCTCGATGGTGCAGTGGAACGATTCCGCCCGGCGCTACCGCCTGCACGACCTGATGCGCGACTTCGCACGCGCGCGGCTTGCCGAAGCGGGCGAGGCCGAAGGCGCGGCGCCACGCGCGGTATTACGTGGAGGTGCTCGCCCGGGCCAACCAGCTTTACAAAAAGGGAGGCGAGTCCATCAAGCCGGGATTGGCCTTGTTCGACTTGGAATGGGGCAACATTCAGGCCGGGCAGGCGTGGGCCGCGGAGCGAGCCGCCGGCGGGGCGGCGAAGGACGAAGAAGCCACGCGCCTCTGCAACCGTTATCCCGATGCCGGAACATATTGCCTTAGTCTCCGCCAGCATCCCCGCGAGCGAATCCGCTGGGGGGAAGCTGCTTTGGCGGCAGCGCGTCGCCTCAAGGATCGCAGTTGTGAGGGAGCCCACCTCGGCAACCTGGGCCTTGCCTGCGACAGCCTGGGCGAGTACCGCCGCGCCATCGAGTTCCAAGAACAGCGTCTCGCCATCGCGCGCGAGATCGGCGACCAGCAAGGCGAAGGCAACGCGCTCGGCAACCTGGGCAATGCCTACGACAGCCTGGGCGAGTACCGCCGCGCCATCGAGTACCACGAGCAGGCCTTGGCAATCGACCAGCAAATTGGTAATCGCAGAGGCGAAGGTCAAGACCTCGGCAACCTGGGCAATGTCTACCAGATCCTCGGCGAGTACCGCCGCGCCATCGAGTACCACGAGCAGGCGCTTGTGGTTCTCCGCGAGTTGAAAGACCGGCAGGGTGAAGGCAACGCGCTCGGCAACCTGGGCAATGCCTACCAGAGCCTCGGCGAGTACCGCCGCGCCATCGAGTACCAGGAGCAGGCCTTGGCAATCGCCCAGCAAATTGGTAATCGCAGAGGCGAAGGTCAACACCTCGGCAACCTGGGCAATGTCTACCAGAGCCTCGGCGAGTACCGCCGCGCCATCGAGTACCACGAGCAGTATCTCGCCATCGATCGCGAGATCGGCGACCGGCAAGGCGAAGGCGCTGCGCTCGGCAACCTGGGCAATGCCTACTACAGCCTGGGCGAGTACCGCCGCGCCATCGAGTACCACGAGCAGGCTCTCGCCATCGCGCGCGAGATCGGCGACCAGCAAGGCGAAGGCAACGCGCTCGGCAACCTGGGCAATGCCTACTACAGCCTGGGCGAGTACCGCCGCGCCATCGAGTACCACGAGCAGCATCTTGCCATCGCGCGCGAGATAGGCGACCGGCAAGGCGAAGGCAACGCGCTCGGCAACCTGGGCATTGCCTACTACCGCCTGGGCGAGTACCGCCGCGCCATCGAGTACCACGGGCAGGCTCTGGCAATCGAGCGCGAGATAGGCGACCAGCGGGGCCAAGGCAACGCGCTCGGCAACCTGAGCATTGTCTACCAGAGCCTGGGCGAGTATCGCCGCGCCATCGAGTACCACGAGCAGGCGCTGGTGGTTCTCCGCGAGTTGAAAGACCGGCGGGCCGAAGGCCAAGTGCTCGGCAGCCTGGGCATTGCCTACGATAGCCTGGGCGAGTACCGCCGCGCCATCGAGTACCACGAGCAGTATCTCGCCATCGCGCGCGAGATAGGCGACCGGCGGGGTGAAGGCAACGCACTCTGGAATATGAGCCTGGCGCTGGACAACATCGGCGAGCGCCAGAAGGCCATCCAGAATGCCGAGGCCGCGCTCAAGATTCGCGAGCAGATCGAAAGCCCAGCCGCCGATAAGGTGCGAAAGCAGCTCGAGAAATGGCGCAGCGCCTAGAGGCCGCCCTGAGGCGGGCACGCGCAACACCGCACAACGCCGCGGGTGGAGCCTCTATGAAATCGGCGGCGCGCCGCGTTTTAGACATGCTGCGGAGTCCCCGGAACCTGCCATTCTGAGCAGCCGCAGGCGGTCTCGTTCGCTCCGCTCAGGCCAGGCTCTGAGCGGAGCCGAAGGAAGAATCTCCGTGTTGTTTGATTCTTAATTCAGGGTTTGTTCGCTGGAGGGATTTCCAAATGACGCCACTACCGAGCACCACGCGGCATTGACTTGGCGGAGGGGGTTCGCTATAGTTGCCGCAGGGGACAAGGATCACGCCTCGTTTTCAAGCTTTCGCCGGCGCTGCCGGAACGGTGGGGCGGCGGGTTTGAAGATTTCGGCAGGATTGACGTCCCGCAGTTCGGCGGCCTCGCAACCACCGGACCGCTCGATCCGGCGCCGGGCGGTGGCCCACCCCGCGCTGATACGCGCGCTACGCCGCTTTCCGCAGCCAACACGAGCGTAGCGTTTACCTCCGTGGAGATCGATGAGCCTGCCCAATTCACTCACTTTGCTGCGGATTTTTTTCGTTCCTCTCCTCGTCGCACTGCTCCTCACCAAGGGTCCTAATACGGATTTGTGGGCGGTGGCCGTTTTCATCGCCGCCGCGATCACCGATCTGCTGGACGGATACCTCGCCCGGCGGAATTCCCAAGTATCGCGCCTGGGAATCCTGCTTGACCCGATCGCGGACAAACTGCTTACTTCCGCGGCGTTGATCTCGCTCGTGGAACTCCGCCTGGTTCCGGCATGGATTGTGGTGATCATCATCGGCCGCGAATTTGCGGTTTCCGGTTTGCGCGCCATCGCCGCCGCGGAGGGAGTGGTGATCCGCGCCTCGGAGCTGGGCAAGACCAAGATGGTGTTCGAGGTGATCGCCATCACCATCATCGCGCTGGTGCCGCGCTTTCCGTGGCTCAACGTTTTGGGGCAGGTGCTCTTGTGGCTCGTGGTGTGGTTCGCGCTGCATTCGGCGGCGCAGTATTTCTGGAGCTACTGGCGCAGAATCGAAACGCTCGACCGACCCTCCGGAGAGCCGCGCGTGGTGGTAATCCGCGGCGGCGAGGCAACAGGGGAGGCCGGCAAGAAAGATGTTGCCGCTCACCGGGGCTGACCGGCGGATTCTTCTTCGTATCGCCCGCCGCGCTCTCGACGAGCGAATCCGGCTGCAGGGGCCGCAGCCGCCGGAGGCGCTGCCTGACTCGCTCGAGCAGCCCGGCGGCGCATTCGTGACCCTGCGCAAAGCGAGCGCGCTGCGGGGCTGCGTGGGCCGGGTGGAATCCACACATCCGCTCTATCAAACGGTTTACGAATGCTCGCTGAGCGCCGCTCTGAACGATCCCCGCTTCGAGCCTGTCACTCCCGGCGAAGTGCCTCAGCTACAGATTGAAGTCTCAGCGCTCTCGCCGCTCTCAGATATTACCGCGGAGCAAGTTGAAGTGGGGAGGCACGGCCTGGTGATCTCCTGGGGCGAGCAGCGCGGCCTCCTGTTGCCCCAGGTTGCGGCGGAATGGAATTGGGACCGCGCCGCCTTCCTCGAGCACGCGTGCCTTAAAGCGGGGCTCGACAAGGACGCGTGGCGCCGCGGGGCGCGGATACAGGCCTTTACCGCTGATATTTTCGCGGAAGGGCCTCAGATGCCGCCCGACGAAGACCGCAGGACGTGATTTCTGGTCTCGTGTCACAATGGTTCGCAACATAAGTCCACACGTTGATGTCATGCTGAGCCCTTCGGCTTCGCTCTCCAGAAACTTCAGACGGGAGCGGCCAAAAGGCCCGGAGGGCCGGAAGAAAGTAGCCCCGGGCGCAAGCCCGGGGTCAAGGACAGCTCCCGCGTTTTCTTGCCGCGCCTCTCGCCCGGCGCTTGCGCCGTCGTTTGCCGCCAGCCTGCGGCATCCACCGGTCGTTCCCCGGTCAGCGCCAAGCACCCGCCGCCATCGCTCCCGCGAAGCTTGTCACAGCCAAGTGAGGCGTGCCGGGAATCCAGGCCAAATAATGTCTCATTTGTTGCCAGCGTCTCATATGAATTATGTAGACTGGAAGGAGTGCAGACCTCTGTGCTAGAGTCTGCGGTTCTGGCGAGCGGCGGACTTCAAACCCCCAAAGGTCCCGGCTGCGAGAAG
>JBOGKE010000050.1:0-18880 GCA_050745265.1 Terriglobia bacterium | reverse complement strand
GGACAGTTCGCTGCAACGAACTGCCCGGCGCGCGAGGGTGGAATCGACCTACGCCGACCCTTGTTGGCGGGGTTGAAAGCCCGCCCCCGTTCATCTTCCTGGTGAGAAAGCCGGGTTAGGTTCTGGCTTCGCTACGGGCGCCGCCGCGATCCGCGCAGGTCCGGCGGCTCCCAATCCGTCAACTCCAACGCCTTCGACCAGGCCAGCGCGTCTGCGGCTTGCCGCGCGTCCGCGCCGAGTTGGCCGCGGCGAGCCTCGGCAAAGCGCTGAAGGTCGGAAAGAAAGTGCTTGAGCCGCTCGAGCTGCGTTCCGTAAAGCTTCATCTCGGCGACCGATTCCGCATCCAGATCTTCGTGTTGCGCGGGCCCGCCGAGCGAGCCACGCACTCCGGCGATTATCGTCAGCAACGCGGAAACGCGGCTCTGAATTTCGGAGGGATGGGTTTTCTCGCTATCATCGAGAGCCAAAGCGGCATCGTCGAGGAACCGTGAAAGCTCCCGGTTTGCAGCGCGCACGAGGGCCAGGCAGGCTGGGGACACCAATCCATTCTATCCTTGCGATGCGGTGAAAAACAGCTTCAAGCGCGGCGGCGCGTGCCGGCCGCCCGACCACATTGCACCAACCGCTATTCCCAGATTCCGAGCAGCCGGCGCAGCAGCACCGCCTGGCCCAGGTGGTAGGCGTTGTGATCCAGGCAGGCCAAGGCCTGACGAAGCGCCGTGCGGCCGTTGCTGCCGGGAATCACGCTGACTAGATCGTTAGACGGATTGAGGAGAAGCTTTTCCAGCGTTCTCAAGCTCGAGCGGAATTCCCTCACGCTCTGTTCCCACTCCTGATTACTTGCGGGCGTGTCCGATGCGGGCCAATAGCCCTCGGGAAACTTCGGCTCGACGTAACCCGGAACGCGGCAAGAGTCCAGGAAATCGAGCACGCAAAGGCGCAGGTGCTCGAGAAGCTGCCACAACGTAAACGGCTGCCCTTCCGGCCGTGCTCCTCGAAGTTCGCTCGGGACGTCCGCAAAGATCTTCGCAAAACCTGCGTGTACTTTCTCGTCGTGAAAAGCCGCCACAACAAGTTCTTTGAAAACCGCGAATGGATCGGCGCCTTTCGTGCTCCTTCGTTTGGTCTTTTTGCCGGGCATCAACGCCACCTCTTCAGTGTAGGTCCGTGTTGAGGATTACAGAACACACAGACGTTCGCCGCCGTCTCGGCGGCAGTAGCTGGGGCATGGCGCCAATCACCGGCGGGGGCGGCCTGCCCATGCAACTGCCGGAAAGACGCCAGCGCTACCGGGTGCGAGCGTCACTCAACTAGGATCAAGGGATCGCAAAAAATCGCTTGCACCTTCCTCCTGCGGTAAGCTTTATGTTCGGTGACGAGGTAATCATGCACGAAGCACTTGCGATCACGGCGCTGGCGAAGCGGACGGGAATCAGATCGAAGACCCTTCGCTACTGGGAGAGTCTCGGCCTTCTGCCGCGAGCTGTGCGTACGCGCTCAGGATACCGTATGTTCGATCCAGAAAGCGTTCGCTACGTTGCGTTCATTCGCAAGGCGAAGGCGATCGGCCTGACGCTGGCCGAAATGCGCGAGGTGTTGCGCCTGGCGCGGACCGGCCAGTGTCCGTGTCCGGAGGTCCTTCGTTGGACGGATGCGCGGGTGCGAACGCTGGACGAGCAAATCCGGGCGCTCACCTCGCTGCGCCGGCGCCTGAAGCGGATTCAGCGCCAGTGGCCGCAAGCGGCGTGCTCCGAAGATCAATGCGGCGACATTTGCACGCTGATCGACGGGTTGCCTGAATTCACGAAAGGAGATCAGACCCATGCGAAAGTACTTGATGGCTCTTGCCAGCGCCGTGATCGCGCTGGTTGTGATTGCCGGACCGGCGGCCGCGTCGCTTATTAACTGCTGCCCCGGCTGCCCGCATTGCCCCTGCAAGTGACATGAGCAGGCAGCTCGGACTTCCGGTTTTGAGGTCCAGGCTGCGCTCTCGCGTGTCACATAGGGGCGACCCGCCGGGTCGCCCCTACTTTCTCTCTCCTTCACCTCGCCGGCGCCTCCCGCGTGTTACTCTCATGACGGGCGATTCGGTTCGCTCATCCTAATTGTTATCCGGCAGGAGGATTCGCTTAGTGTGAGGGCGGTTCGCATTCACGGGTACGGCGGGTTGGACGTGTTGAAGTACGAAGACGCTCCCGAGCCGCAGATCCAGGCAAACGAAATCCTGGTCGAAGTGAAGGCGTGCGCGTTGAATCACCTCGACGTTTGGATGAGGGCCGGGGTCGAGGGCTGGACTGTGGAGTTTCCGCACATCCTGGGGAGCGATGCTTCGGGCGTGGTGGCGCAAACCGGCGCGCTCGCGAGGCGAGTGAAGCAGGGGGACCGGGTCTTGCTCTATCCCGGAAGAAGTTGCGGCCAATGCGAATTTTGCTGGCGCGGCGAGGAGAACGCGTGCCGCTCGTACACCGTGCTTGGCGTGAAAGCAGCGGGTGTGGACGCGGAGTACGTGAAGGCAGCCGAAAGCAATGTCTTGCCGGTTCCGGATAACCTCACCTTTGACGAGGCGGCCGCGGTGCCGCTGGTATTTACCACGGCGTGGCACATGCTGATGACCCGCGCGCAATTGCGACCCGGAGAGGACGTGCTCGTAATCGGCGCCGGATCGGGCGTGGGAACCGCAGCGATTCAGGTGGCGAAGCTCGTGGGAGCTCGGGTGATCGCGGTGGCCGGCAGCGACGAAAAGCTCGAGAAAGCGCGCGTGCTGGGCAGCGATGAAGGGATCAATCACACCCGCCAATCGATTAGGGGCGAAGTGCGGCGGATCACCGCGAAGCGCGGGGTCGACGTGGTGCTCGATCACGTGGGCGCAGCCGTTTGGGAAGACTGTTTCGACTCGCTTGCCACGCTGGGGCGGTTCGTCACCTGCGGTGTGACTTCGGGCGGCCGCGTAAGCCTGAATCTGCAGTCTCTCTTCGGCCGCCAGCGCGCTCTTTACGGCTCCTTCATGGGCAGCAAGTGGGAACTTGCCGAAGCGCTGAAGCACCTCGCGAGCGGCAAGCTCAAGCCTGTCATCGATTCCGTGTTCCCCCTGCAAGAGGTCCGCGCCGCCCACGAGAAGATGGAGAGCCGGAACCTGTTCGGCAAAATCGTGCTTCGGCCATAGTGCCGCCCTTCGCACGGGTCAACCGGGCGGGGAGGTGCGAAAACGCCGGGCTTGGTGCTGTAGCGGCGAACTGCGTTCGCCGAGCCCATTGAAAAATCGCCGGCGATCCCTTCCTGCGTCAGGGCAGGCTCCGATCGCCGTTAAAGTATATTGAAGCCGGTGACGCACACCTTCTTAACCCGGAAGAGAAACGGCCTCGAATGGTTGATCGCGCCGGGACTCGCGCAGTTTCCGTGGTTGCTGCACGCCTTCAGCACGCGTGTTGGCGGAATGAGCGGTCCGCCGGCGGGCGGCCTGAGCCTTGGCAAATCGGTTGGACGGCAACCCGCTTCGGTGCTCGCGAACCGCGCCGCCTTTTTAGCCGTACTCGGGGCGAAGAAATTTTCTCTCGCTTCTGCTCACCAGGTTCACTCCGCCGAGATTTTGGAAGCTGTGCGGCTCTCCGGCGGTAAGCTGCAATATCGCCCGGCCGGATGCCCTGAAAAAGCGATGCGCGGTGTGCCCCGCGCCGACGCGATGTTAACTCAAGATCGCGGCGTGCTGCTCTCGGTGCGAAGCGCGGATTGCCTTCCGATTTTGGTCGTCGATCCGCAGTCCCGCGCCGTCGCTGCGATTCACGCCGGCTGGCGCGGCGCATTGAAGCGGATCGCCGAGAAAGCAGTGGGCGAAATGCGGCGGGTGCTCGGCTCCGACCCGCACCGGTTGTTTGCGGCGCTTGGTCCGTGCATCGGTCCCTGCTGCTATGAAGTGGGCGCGGAAGTGCTCGACTCCTTTTCCGGAGAATTTACCGGCGCAGAGCGCTATTTCAAAAGTTTGGAGGAATCGCGCCCCATCCAGGCCAGCCGGCCAAGCCACCCGTTGCTGACGAAGCGCGCCCCCGGCGGCTTGCCGCGTTCTCTCGATATTCCGGCGGTCGTGCGTGACCAGTTGCGAAGGGCAGGTCTGCCGGATTCCCACATCGAAGCCGCGGGTTTATGCAGCTCGTGCCACCCGGAGCTGTTCTTCTCGTATCGCAGTGAGGGCGATGCCGCGGGAAGAATGATGGCCGTGATTGGTGTGCGATAAGAGGTGCGCGATACCCCTTACTGATGCACCCTGAGCCATCCGACGAGGGCATAGGGATCGACCCGCGGCGCTTTCATCTCGTTGACGCTGAGATAGCCGACAAACTTTCCACCGTTGTAAATCCGGGGCGGAATGGAAGTGTGCGGGTTAAAGGGTGAGAGACGCGACAGCGTGCCGCCGTACGGGCATTTCCGATTGAACATCGAGGTTGCGCTCACAAAGCTGCCATACGGGCCCAGCTCGTTGACGATTGAATCCGCGTCGAATTCGGCGAGCGTGATTTTCCCCAGGTGCTGGCCGTCGTGGGCGATGATAACGGCGCCTTCGAAGGCGGGGAAATCCTTGGTGCTGATGGCGGTGGTGTTGCGGTTCTCTGCCAGCAAGTTGGCGACGAATCCGGAAAACCACGCATCGAATCCCTCGATCTGCGCTTGGCTGAGCTTAGAAAGGCCGTACGCTTGAAACTGGGCAGGTGTCATGAGCTCGCGGACATCCGGAGCCTGCGGCGCCTGAGAACGGAGCTCCCGCAGGCCGACGATCCCGAGGGCGAGCAGCGCGACAACGACGGAGACGGATTTGAAAAGCTTGGTCCGCCCGCTCCCTGGAGGGGATGCACGTTCGGGTGACTCGTCCCTTACCCGGATTCGATTCGCGGGCGCACGGCGCTTCATCGGGGTTTCCTCCCAGGGCAGATATCTATGCTAACGGTCATGTGCTGCTCCGTTTAAGTGTAGTGCCCTTGCGCGTCTTTACATTGAGTCTGCTCCGACCGCGCATGTAGCGCCGGGCTGAAAGCCGCCGCCTGCCGTCCCTTCGACTTCGCTCAGGGCAGGCTCTGAACGGCCGCGGGACTGCGGGCCGGAATAGAGGATGACGCGCAGCGCCGGATGAGAGAGAATAAAATTGTAGCGCCGTTCTGTCGGCGGCGCAGACGCCGGTCCAAGGCGCCGGGTCATAGACCGGCGCTAGAGCGACCGCCGCTAGAGAAAGTGAGCGAGGTAGACCATGCCAGTCGAAGCCAAAGTTGAGAAGTCCCAGTCCGTCAGCCTGCTGCAAACTAAGGCGGCACAGCTCCGCATCGATTCGGTGCTGGCAACCACGGAAGCGGGCAGCGGTCATCCCACCAGTTGCGCGTCTGCGGCCGACATTATGGCGGTGTTGTTTTTCTCGGTCATGCGCTACGACCCGAAGAATCCCAAGAACCCGAACAACGACATCTTTGTTCTCTCCAAGGGTCATGCGGCGCCGATACTCTACGCCGCGTGGGCGGAAGCCGGATTGTTCCCCCGCGAGCACCTGCTCACGCTGCGCAAGATTGACTCGGACCTCGAGGGGCATCCCACGCCGCGCTTGCCGTTCGTGGATGCGGCCACGGGATCGCTGGGCCAGGGTTTACCGGTCGCACTGGGTATCGCGCTCGACGCCAAGAAACTCGATCGGACGAACCAGCGCGTGTATGCTCTGCTCGGGGACGGTGAATCCGCGGAAGGCTCCATCTGGGAGGCGGCTCAGATGGCTTCGCTCGAACGCCTCGACAATCTCTGCGCGACGATTGACGTCAACCGCCTCGGACAGAGCGAGCCGACGATGTTGCAGCACCACATGGAAATTTACCAGAAGCGGTGGGAAGCGTTCGGCTGGCGCGCGATCATCGTGGATGGACATGACATTCCCGCCCTGCTCGACGCCTATTCGGGCGCCGCGACGACGAAAGACCGCCCCACCATCGTCTTAGCGCATACTCTCAAGGGCAAAGGCCTCCCCGACATTGAAGACAAGGAGCACTGGCATGGAAAGGCGCTCAACCGCGAGCAGGCGCAGAAAGCGGTTCACGCGCTCGAAGCGCAGCTTGTGGACAAGAGCGATGGCTGGAAGCCGAATTTGCCCGCATCGGCCGCGCCCGCGAAAGGCGATCGCGACGAATCCGCGGCGTCGCGCAATCTGCCCAAAGCGCCCTATCAGCTCGGCGGGAAGGAGGTCGCCACCCGAAAAGCTTTCGGCGAGGCCCTCGCAGCGGTGGGCAAAGACGACACCCGGATTGTGGTCCTCGATGGAGACGTGAAAAATTCAACGCACACGGAGGATTTTCAGAAAGCCGCGCCGGACCGCTTCTTCCAGTGCTACATCGCCGAGCAAAATATGATCGGCGTGGCGATGGGGCTGGCGGCGCGCGGCAAAATTGCGTTTGCTTCGACGTTCGCTTGCTTTTTGAGTCGCGCTTATGACTTCATCCGGCTCGCGTCGATCAGCCACCTCAACATTAAGCTGGCAGGAACCCACGTGGGAGTTTCGATCGGTGAAGATGGACCCTCGCAGATGGGCCTCGAGGATATCGCCCTCATGGCGGCGCAGCCCGATTTCACCGTCCTCTATCCGTCCGACGCGACCAGCGCCTGGTACGCGACCCAGTTGATGACCGAGCAGCGCGGTCCGTGCTATTTGCGATTGGGCCGTCCCAATTGTCCGGTTCTTTACGGCCCGGATGAGCACTTCGAAATCGGGAAGTGCAAGGTGCTGCGCCAGAGCGAGCGGGACCGGCTTCTGATCGTCGCCGGAGGTGTGACCGTGTTTGAAGCGCTCGCGGCGCACGATCGGTTGATGAAACAGGGAATCGCCACTCGAGTCATCGACCTGTTCAGCGTCAAGCCGGTGGATGGCGAGGGGCTGCTCCGTGCGGCGCAGGCGGCGGGCGGGCTCGTGATCACAGTGGAGGATCACTACGCGCACGGCGGCTTGGGTGACTCGGTGCTGGCGGCCGTGGGCGGCGCCGGTGTCAAAGTGCACAAGCTGGCTGTCGAAGACATTCCCCGCAGCGGCAAAGCGGCAGAGCTGCTCGACATGTTCGGCATCTCAGCCAGCCACATCGTCGCCAAAGCGCAGTCGCTGCTGGCATGAAGACACGCCCGAGGGCGTCCCGGCCGCACTCAGGTTTCCCGCAGCTCGCAGCAGACGCCCTTCCGCTGACGATGCGCTCGCGTACGTCACCAAGCTAAAAATCAGCTTGACTTATCTCCTGCCGCAAGCGACAATCGCAAGACGTAACCACACAGTTGGTTCCGCTAATTCACCAAGGAAAGCGGGGTGTATTCAGCTTGGCTGAAGTTCGGCTTCAGGAGGGAGAATCCCTCGAAAACGCTTTGCGGCGCTTCAAACGCAAGGTGCAGCAGGAAGACATTATCAAAGAAATAAAAAAGCACTCATACTACCTCAAGCCGGGTGAACGGCGCAGGGTGAAAGAGGCTTTAGCACGCAAGCGGGTTCGTAAGAAGGCCCGTCTTGAGAGAGACTGAGCTTACGAGATCAAAACCAGATTTCGATCTCACGCACCGAATCCCAGCGGTTCAACCGCGGTCGTTCCGGTAAGGGCAGGGGGTATCTGATGGAGTATAAGGACAAGGTTATCAAGTGCGCGGAGTGCAGCGGAGAGTTCGTGTTCACCGCCGGGGAACAGCTTTTCTACGCGGAGAAGGGCTTTAGGAATGAGCCCAAGCGATGCAAGGCTTGTAAGGCCAAGCGAAGCCAACCAGGAACCGCGGGCCCGGTGCGGTCTGTCACGACCACGACTTGTTCCCAGTGTGGGAAGGAAACGACCGTTCCCTTCAGGCTGACGCAGGGGCGCCCCGTCTACTGCCGCGAGTGCTTCCAGCATCGGCGTTCGAGCGCTGCGGCGAACTGACCGCGAGCCGTCGCTTTCTGGCTTTACGCCTACCGTCGGAGGCGCGGATTGGCTGCGATGCCGAATGGGCCGAGTTGGCCCCGCTTCTGCGGTGAAGCAGCCGTCAACCTTACGCCGCGCGAGCAGCGCCGCGTTCCGCGCGATGGTTCTGTCCCCACCTGCTGATCCGGACTGCGGAAGCGGAGTTGGTTTCCGCGCAGTTCGGACTTCATTTCCGTTGCTGGCTCCCGCCTTGCACATTCACGCACCCGGTATTCACGCTAGAAGCATCGATCTTGGGAGGTTTATATGTCCGAGCGGTTGTCGCGACGCGGTTTCTTTGAGAGATCGGCTCTGCTGGGAGTGACAGGCGCTTTCTGCTCGGGCGAGGGCCGCGGGGCCGGTAGTCCCATGCTCACCCGGGTCCTCGGGAAGACCGGAGCACGCGTGTCGATCCTCGCGCTGGGCTGTGGCAGCCGGCTGCTCGCGTATGGAAATGAAGACGCGGCGGTCGCCGCGATCAACCTGGCGCTCGATTCGGGCATCAGTTATCTCGACACGGCGTACGGCTACGGCAGCGGCCGCAGCGAGAGCTGGGTAGGTCAAGTCGCTAAAACACGGCGGAAAGAATTCTTCATCGCGACCAAGATCGAGCCTCGCGACGGCGATAGCGCACGCCGGATTCTCGAGGGCAGCTTAAAGCGCCTCCAAACCGACCAGATCGACCTTATCCACGTGCATAGCCTGGGAAACGCGGATGATCTGGCCCGCGTTGAAGCGAAAAACGGAGTGCTGAACGCGCTTTACAAACTGCGCGACGAAAAGGTGACGCGCTTCGTGGGGATCACGAGCCACTCGGACCCGGCGGTGCTGAAGACGGCCATCGAGCGGCACAATATCGACTGCGTGCAGATGGCGCTCAATGCCGCACTCCAGGGCATGGCCTCCGGCTCACATCGAATGGTTCTGAATCCTGCCATGAAAGGCAGCTTTCAGCAGATCGCGCTTCCGGCGGCGCGGCAAAAGAACCTCGGCATTCTCGCCATGAAGGTAACGGGTCAGGAAGCGCTGCTCGGAACGGGGCGAGGCGGCACGAGCATCGACGACCTGCTGCAATACAGCCTGAGCTTGCCGGTGGCGGCGGCCGTTGTGGGGATGCCCAGCCTTTCGATGATCCGCCAAAATGCAGCCTGGGCAAGGGCGTTCCAGCCGATGCCGCGAGATGCGATGGAGCAACTCTCCCATCGCCTTGCCGGTGCCCACAAGCTGGCGCTCGATCGCAAATTCGCGCAGCACGTCGATGCCTGAACGGAAAGCGCACCTCAGCAGCCTTACCGAAAAACGGTTCTCCAACTGCCATTCCGATCCATTCGACCTCACCTCCAGACGCTTCATTGATGATGATCCTCCGCCGCGATGGTGGCGGCGAGACGACATTTCGCACCATTGTAATGCGGTGAGCGGCTCCTGGTGGGGCAACCGAAATCGACAAGCCCGGTCACGGTTTGCGGCTACAATTACAGCGGAACGGTGAAACGTGGAATCTTGGACGCGGCGGGATTTTCTCAAGCACGGCGCAGCTATAGCCGGGGCTTTTGCTCCGACTGCTTTTGGAGGACCGCGTGAGGGTCCGGCTGCCGCGGAAACCGCGGAGCGCGAGCAAAGCTCAATCGATCTTTCGAAGGCCATCGTTGTCACGCCTCCCGGGCTCTCGAGGCGGGAGCAAAAGGCCGTTCAAGTGCTGATCGAGGAAGTGGAGCGGCGAACGGAGATTCGCTGGCGCTCATCGGAGAGATGGACTGAAGCAGCGGCTGCACGCGTGATTGTCGGTCCCGCGCGCCTTGTGCGGCAAATGAGCGGTGCGCTGCCGGCTAGCATGTTTGATAGGACCCCGGGCCGTGAAGGATACGCGCTTCACTCGTGGACGGCAGGCAATTCACCCAACGTCGCGGTAGCGGGAGCGGACGAGCGCGGCGTTCTGTTCGGGGTTGGCGGATTGCTGCGCGCGTTGCGGATGTCGAAGCAGACGATCCGCGCGCCGGGCGCATTGAACGTGGCCACGGCGCCCCGATACCCGTTGCGCGGCCACCAGTTGGGCTACCGTCCCAAAACGAACTCATACGATGGGTGGATGGTTCCCATGTGGGAGCAGTACATCCGCGACCTTGCCGTCTTCGGGGTCAATGCGATTGAGTTGATTCCGCCTCGCTCTGACGACCGGGCCGATAGCCCGCACTTCTGGTTGCCACCGCAACAAATGATGATCGAGGTGTCACGAATTTGTGACGAGTACGGCCTGGACGTCTGGATCTGGTATCCGGCGATGGCGAAGAATTATTCGGATCCGAAGGCCGTCGCCGCCGCAATCGAAGAGTGGGGTCGCGTTTTTCAGGCGCTGCCGCGCGTTGACGCGGTGTTTGTGCCTGGGGGCGATCCGGGCCACACGGAGCCGAAGGTGCTGCTCGCTTTGCTCGGGAAGCAGCGCGAAAATCTCCGCCGCTATCATTCTCGAGCGAGCGCCTGGATTTCTCCGCAATCCTTTACGAAGGCGTGGATGGATGAGTTCTTTCAAATTCTCGAGCGCGATCAACCCGATTGGCTTGACGGCGTGGTGTTCGGTCCGCAAATATGCGTCGATTTACCGAGTTTCAGGAAGCGGCTTCCACGGCGCTATCCGATCCGGCTCTACCCAGACATCACTCACAGCCTGGAATGCCAATTTCCGGTTCCCGATTGGGATACGGCTTACGCCTATACGGAGGGCCGCGAAGTCATCAACCCGCGGCCCGAAAGCTACGCGAACATCTGGAAGCTGTATGGCCCTTCGACGATCGGCTTCCTGAGCTATTCGGAAGGCTGCAACGATGATGTCAACAAGATCCTGCTGAGCTGTTTGGCTTGGGATCCCGAGACTCTGGTCATTAGCGCCTTGCGCGACTATGCCCGCTATTTCGTGGGAGAGCGCCTCGCGGAAGGGTTCGCACAGGGATTGCTCGCACTCGAGCGGAACTGGCGCGCTCCGCTGCTTTCAAACGAGAGCGTGCCCGTTACCTTGCGTCAGTTTCAGACTCTCGAAGATAGCGCTTCTCCGCACGAGCTGCTTCAGTGGCGGCTTCAGCAGGGGCTCTACCGGGCTTACTACGATGCTTACGTGCAAGCTCGCCTGCTCTATGAAACGGATCTCGAGCAGCGAGCGATGGCGAGGCTTGAAGAGGTCCGCCGCGTGGGAGTTCGTCCGGTAACGCCGGGAATTGGCGCCATGCGGGGCTACTCAACCAACGAGTTGAACATCGCCGCCGTTCTCGGCGAGGCCGAAGATATTGGGAACGAGGTCTTCCGCACGCCCCCCGCGCAGGACTGGCGAACGCGAATCCTCGAGATCGGCGAAGCGCTTTACCAGAGCATTCGGATGCAGCTCTCGGTTGAGCGATACCAAGCCGAGGCCGTAGGCCGCGGGGGTACGCTCGATACGCTCGACGCCCCAATCAGCAACCTCCCATGGCTGAAGCGGCAGATCGGCGAGATTCGCGCGCTCGAGAGCGATCAGGATCGCATCACGGCAGTTCTCGCATTGCTTGATCGAACGAACCCGGGTCCCGGCGGCTTCTATGACGATCTTGGCAACACGGCCGGGCAGCCGCACCTCGTGCGGGGCTTGGGAAGCGTGCGTGATCCGGAGTTTCGCGCTTCCTCCCTCGCCGGATTTCGATATCCCGACACGCTGGGCGATCGCGCGCCGGCGGCGTGGAAAAACTGGGCAGAGTCACTCTACGACGCGCCGCTTGAGATGCATTACCCGAATCTCTATGTTGCCGCCAATTATCGCCTTCGCGTCGTTTACGCCGGAGACAGCATGAGCAGAAAAATCCGTCTCGTGGCGGATTACGACCTGGCGATTCACGGATTCATTCAGAAGCCTTGGCCGGTCAAGCCCCTGGAATTCGACCTTCCCCGCGCCGCGACGGCCGGCGGCGAGCTGCGGCTGCGCTGGTATCGTGAACCGGGCCTCGGCGGCAATGGCCGCGGCTGCCAAGTGGCGGAGGTATGGTTGATGGTCAAGCCGTGACTTGCGGGTGACGACGGAATCCGGCAACACCGGGAATCGGCGCCCGATTATCGCCGGGGTGTACAATTACTGTGGAAATTCAGCAAATCCGGCGGGTTGCGCCCGGTTCGCGCCGAGGGACTTCTTTTCGAGGCGCAGCAAGCGGCGCCCCTACGAAACTTTTGCTGGATGAATGGCCGCCATGGATGAAAAGCCGCTTAGGGGCCACCGCACATTTCTGATCGCTCTTCTTATCCTGGTTCCCGTGCTATTCCTGATCGGATGGAGCCAGGCCTCGCTGAACCTGAGCTTTATTCACCCGCGGAGCGCCCGAGAGACATTCCTGCTTGCTGCGGTCTCCGCGTTTGTCTTTGTTCTCTTCGTCGTCTTCGCTCTCATTCTCATCCGCATTCTGCTGAAGCTTTACGCCGAGCGGAGGGAGAACCGCCTCGGGTCGCGTTTCAAAACGAAAATGGTGGTGGCGTTCCTCGGGCTTTCGCTCGTGCCGGTCTGTTTTCTGTTCCTGTTTTCCTATGGCCTGATCAACCGCAGCATCGATAAATGGTTCGGTTTTCCGCTCGACACGGTGCGGCGCGACGCCACAGCCGTTGCGGACCAGCTGTCGCTGCAATCCCAACAGGCGACGCTCGACAGTGCGCAGCGCCTGGCGCTGCTTCCCCGGGTTGAGCAGCGGCTCGCCTCGAAAAACAAGGCCGCGCTCGGCCGTTCGCTGTTTCACGCGGCTCGCGTCATGGGAATGGAATCCGTTCTCTGCGTCGACCGCTCCGGCGCCCTCGTCGCGCGGGCCGGGAATCCCTTCCCGGATTATTCCGAGATTCTGCACTTGTTTCCCACGGCGGCGAGCGGCGCCGTCCCCGCCGCCGGGCTGACGGCAAGGATGCGCCTTGCGAGTTCTGAATTGTTCCTGGCCGCGGAACGGGTTGAGGACGCAAACGGCCGCGATCTCGGCGCCGTGATCACCGTCAGCCGCCTGCCGCTCAACATCCAAACCATGGCCAACGAGATCAAGCAGGAATCGCTCCGCTACGACGAGCTCAGCCAAGCCCGGAAGAGCATGAAGCGCGTTTACCTTTCGATCCTGCTGCTGATCACGTTAATGATCCTGTTTGCCGCGACGTGGCTAGCCATGTTTTTTTCAAAGCAGGTGACGGTGCCGGTGCAAGCGCTGGCCGAGGCGACGAACGCCGTTTCGCGGGGAAATCTCGACTGGAGGATCACAGCGCGCGCCGACGCTGAGCTGGGAAGCCTGATCCGGCTTTTCAATGAGATGACCTTCCAGCTCGGAGAAAGCCGGCTTGCCATCGAGCGCGCGGCGGGAGAGTTGCAGCGGGCGAATCGTGAGCTCGAAGAGCGCAACAACACGATGGAAGCGATTCTCGAGAACGTTCCGGTGTGCGTCATCTCGCTCGACCCCCAGGGCGAAATCACGCGGATGAATTCGGCGACGGAACGGATGCTCGGGAACGGATCACCGAAACCGGCGCGGAATCTTTCGCAGCTCGTCGCGCCCGAAGACGCGCGGGAAATCTCGCGGCTTTTTCGGCGAGCCCAGCGGCAGGGCGTGATCAGCCGCCAGTTGACGCTGAACCTCGCTCACCGGCGGGCTTTGGCCGGAATTACCGTGTCTTCGGTTTCGGCTCAGCATGGCGCCGTAGGCTTCGTGATGGTGATTGAGGACTTGACGGACGTCGCGCAGGCGCAGCGAAGCGTGGCGTGGCGGGAAGTGGCGCAGCGGATCGCGCACGAGATCAAGAACCCGCTCACGCCGATTCGCCTTTCGGCAGACCGGATCCTGCGCCTCATTGCCAAACCGGGAGTGCCGCCGGCCCGGCTCGTCTCGGCCGTTTCGGAAAGCATCTCGCTGATCGAGCGTGAAACGGCAACACTCGAATCTTTAGTCGACGAGTTTTCCAAGTTCGCGCGCTTCCCGGTCTCCGAGCCCGTGCCCTCCGACCTGAACCAGATCATTGAAAGCGCTCTGTGCGTTTTCAACGGTCGCTTGTCTGGCGTCCGCCTTCATCGCGACCTGGCGGCAAACCTGCCGGCGGTCCGCGCCGATCCCGAGCAGATGAAACGAGCCGTGGTGAATCTGGTGGACAACGCCGCGGAGGCCATGGAAAGCTCGCCCGTCAAGGAAATCTGGGTGCGAACGAGGCTTGATCCCGACCGCGAGGTCGTCTCCGTCGTGGTTGCCGACAGCGGTCCGGGGATTTCGTCCGAAGTGAAAGAGCGCCTCTTTCTTCCGTACTTTTCTACCAAGCAGCGCGGCACCGGGCTCGGGCTGGCCATTGTCAGCCGGATCGTATCCGAACATCACGGCGCCATCCGCGTTGAAGAGAACCGGCCGGCGGGTTCGCAATTCATCATCGAGTTGCCGCTCGAATATTCGGCAGCGCTGAGCGGCGGCTGAGATCCCTGCATCGGCAGAGCATACGAACGCATGACGCCCAAGCACTCCGTTCTCATTGTCGACGACGAATCCGGCATCCGGCAGTCGCTCAGCGCCGTGCTCAGCGATGAGGGGTACATCGCCGAGGCCGTGGCCACAGGCGAAGCCGCCATCGAGATGCTCCACGGGCGGCGGTTCGACGTGATCATGCTGGATATCTGGCTCCCGGGCGAGGATGGACTCGCGGCGCTGGAAAAAATTCAGGCGATGGAAGATCCGCCCGCTGTCATCATGATCTCGGGCCACGCAACCATCGAAACCGCGGTGCGAGCGACGAAGCTGGGGGCGTTCGACTTTATTGAAAAGCCTCTGTCGGTCGACAAAACCTTGCTGACCTTGCAGCACACGATCGCGCAGTCGGCGCTCTCCGCTGAAAACCGCCGGCTTCAAGAAGAACTTTACGGCCGCCGGAAAATCCTAGGCGAAAGCGTGCCCCTAAAGGCCCTCCGCCAGCAGATCGCTTTGGCGGCGCCCACCAACGGTCGCGTTCTCATCTACGGTGAAAGCGGCGCCGGAAAAGAACTGGTGGCGCACGCGCTGCACGATTCGGGCCCGCGCCACGAGCAGGATTACGTCGAGGTCAACTGCGCCGCGATACCCGAGGAGCTTATCGAAAGCGAGTTGTTCGGGCACGTCAAGGGGTCCTTTACGGGCGCAGCCGGCGATAAGATCGGGAAGTTCGCGCAAGCGGATGCCGGAACGCTGTTTCTCGATGAAGTCGGCGACATGAGCCTGCGGACTCAATCCAAGGTGCTTCGCGCAATTGAGGAGCAGCGCTTCACGCCGGTGGGATCGAGCACGAGCCTCACCGTTGACGTGCGCGTGATCGCCGCCACCAATAAGGACCTGCAGGAGGAAATCCAGAAGGGCAATTTTCGCGAAGACCTGTTCTACCGGCTGAATGTGATTCCCTTCTACGTGCCCGCCTTGCGGGAACACGCTGAAGACATTCCGCTTCTGGCGAGCCACTTCCTGGGCGAGTTTACTCGCAACTACGGCCGCCGCGCAAAACAGTTTGCCGCGCCGGCGCTCGACGCCCTCACCGCCTACCGCTGGCCCGGAAACGTGCGTGAGCTGCGAAATCTCGTCGAACGGCTGGTGATCATGGTTCCCGGCGCCCGCATCGAGCGCCGTCACCTCCCGCCCGGCATGAACCACACCGCCGCCAAAGCCACAGGTCCGCAGCTTAAAACCGGATTCTCCAGCCTGCACCAAGCCCGCGCCGCTTACGAGCGAGATTACATCCTGCGCAAACTCGAAGAGAACCAGGGCAACATGACGCGTACCGCGAGCGTCCTGGGCGTCGAACGCAGCCACCTTTATCGCAAACTGAAAGCCCTCGGCATCGAATCGTTGAGTCATTGAGGCATTGGTTCATTGAGTTTTCAACGCATCGGATTATTGGTCGATTGAGTCATCGAGGGGCTTGCTTGACTGGGTGATGCTCGCATCAAGTAGCGCCGGCATCTTGCCGGCAGCTACAGGGAGGCTGCCCGCACCTGCCACCAGTTCGGCACCCCCAGCTACTGCCGCCGAGACGCGGCGCTACAACGGAGACCGTCACCTATCCTCCGTAATCCTCAATAGGCTGCCGTTCGGGACCTGAGCCCAGGCGGATCAGTGTCATTGGTTGCGGTAATCCAGTGACAACACGAACGCCGGCCGGTCGCGCCAGTTGGGCTCGACGCGCACATGGAGCTCGAGGAAGACCTGGGGCGGGAAAAGGCGCTCGAGATCTTTCCGCGCATCGATGCCGATCTGCTTCACGCGCGCGCCTTCGGCGCCGATCACGATCGCTCTCTGTGAATCCTTTTCGACCACAATCGAGGCGCGGATGTGAGTGAGCCGCTCCGATTCCTGCAGGTCCTCAATCCACACCGCCGTGACGTAGGGCAGCTCCTGGTGAGTGTGCAGGATCACTTTTTCGCGGATCATCTCAGCGGCCAAAAACCGCTCGGGCTGGTCGGTGTAATGATCCGGCGGAAAGAGTGCGGGCCCGATCGGCAGGCGGCGGATAACCGATTGAAGGAGCTCCTCGAGTCCGTCGCCGGTGAGAGCCGAGATGGGGAAGATTTCTTCAAAGTCGTACAGCTTCGCGTAGCGGTCGATGAGCGGAAGCAGGCGGTCTTTGCGGATTCGATCAATTTTGTTGAACGCGAGAAGTGTGGGCACACGGTAAGGCTTCAGCAGATCGAGCGTAAACTGATCGCCATGGCCGAAGTTCGCCGCCGCGTCCACCACCAGCAGCGCCACCTCGCGGCTCTCGAGCGCGTCGCGAACGAACGACATCATCTGCCGGTTCAGGCGCGACAGCGGCTTGTGAATGCCCGGAGTGTCCATCAGGATCACCTGGGCCTGGGGGCGATTGGCGATGCCGAGAATCCGGTTGCGCGTGGTTTGCGGCGAGGGTGCGACCATTGACACCTTCTCGGCCACCCACGCGTTCACCAGCGTGCTCTTGCCGGCGTTGGGCCGGCCGACCACAGCCGCAAACCCGCACCGGAACGAATCTTCACTCTGGGTGCTCATGGTTACTTTCCAGGCGCGGACATTCGCAAGTTCCGGTCGCGCTGCGTTCTTCTGCGTATTGCTCGCGTCGTCGCCGGGCGCTTGGGCGGGACGCGGCGGCCGCCGCCCTCGATCCCCAAATCCCGGCGCAGCCGCAACTCCAGAGCATCCATCTCGCCGTCGTCTGTCTCGTGATCCCAGCCGAGCAAGTGCAAAGCGCCGTGCAGGACCAACTGCGCAAGCTCCGTTCGGAGCGAGTGCCCTTCCCGGGCCGCGTTGCGTCCCGCGCATTCGGTCGAGATCACGATTTCGCCGAGGAAGCGCGGTTGGATCGAAGGAGCAATTTCCGCAGCTAGACTCTCCGCATCGTGCCACGGGAATGATAAGACGTCGGCGGGCGCATCTTTGTGGCGGAATCGGGCGTTAAGGTCCGCGGTCTCGCGATCGCCGGTCAGCATCACATCAAGGCAACCGCACTCGAACCCCGCGACCCTCAGATGATGCCGCAGCCGGTTCGAGAAGCTTCGCAGGGCGCGAACGTCAAGGGCCGAACGGCGGCCGCGGCCCTTTCGCGAGTAGACGGAAATCTTCCCATCGCTGCCGGGAGTGAAGCCGGGCTCGGGCTGGGTTGCCGGAAGTGTTGGAGCGGTCCGCACCACGTTTATCTGGCGTCGACGGAGCAGGTGCTCCGCGGACGATTATCGCGGCGGCCGACCTTTACCGTTCTTTCGGCGGCCGCCGGTCGCAGCTACGACCCATCCTTGCTGCGAACGACAGGCTCTTTGGCGCCATTACGCGCGTTCCCATGCGTGCGCGCCTGGTCATAATCTTCATAGGCGCGAATGATCCGCTGCACCAGGTTGTGGCGCACCACGTCGTGCTCGTCGAAATAGACCATGCGGATGCCCTCCACGCGGCCGACCACGTCGACGGCCTCGACCAGCCCGGAACGCCGGCCGTTGGGCAGGTCGATTTGCGTGACGTCCCCCGTCACCACCGCTTTCGAATTAAATCCGAGGCGCGTCAGGAACATTTTCATCTGCTCGCTGGTCGTGTTCTGTGCTTCGTCGAGAATCACAAAGGCGTCATTCAAGGTGCGGCCGCGCATGAAGGCAATGGGAGCAATCTCGATGATTCCTTTTTCGACGTAGCGCTCCACGCGGTCGGGATCGAGAAAATCGTAGAGCGCGTCGTAAAGAGGACGGAGGTAGGGATTCACTTTTTCCTGGATCGTCCCGGGCAAGAATCCCAGCCGCTCGCCTGCTTCAACCGCGGGCCGGGCCAGAATGATGCGGCTGACTTCCTTCGAAAGGAGCGCATCCACCCCCATCGCCACGGCGAGATAGGTCTTGCCCGTGCCCGACGGGCCGATGCCGAACACCATGTCGTGCCGTTCGATGGCATCGACGTAGCGCCGCTGATTAAGGCCCTTCGGTGCCACCGATTTCTTCCCCAGGCTCCGGGGCCGGGACGCTTCCGCGAGCCCGCGAAAGCTTGCGCCCGGATCTTCCGCCAGAATCCTTACCAGCGATTGCACCTCCGGCGCCGCGAAGCGCGTGCCGCGCTCGACCATCGCCGAGTAATCTTCGACCAAGCTTTGAACTCGGCGGACATCGTTCTCAGCCCCTTCAATCTCCAGAGTGTTATTGGCGAGGTTCGTGGAGACGTGAAACGCCTTTTCGAGCAGCTTCAGGTTTTCATCCAACGTGCCGAAGAGTTCCTGCATTCCCCGCGCAACACTGACGCTACTCTTCATGTTTTTTATCTGCGTGGAACGCTCCGTCTGGAAGCGCTTCGTAGGGTGTGTGAGCTGGCTGCCGGATTAGCCGGGGGGAGACTGGAAGAACGTATCATCAACTCACTTTTCAAGGTATCCAACCGCCCGCAGATTGTCAAGGCGCGCTACGCACGGTGTCGCGTGTTTTCACCAAGCCGCTGTGACGCGCGGCGCCGGGCAAGGATTGCCGCTGAAAC
>JBOGKE010000049.1:0-18575 GCA_050745265.1 Terriglobia bacterium | reverse complement strand
AGCGGCGGCGAGCCGTCTTTGATGTCATCCCCAAGAAGGGCCGGCAGGACCGGAGTCTTCATCTTGAGGACTTCCGGCTCGTCACCCGCGAATTCTTCCATCGGCTGCAGTATGACACCGAAAAGCAGTTTGTCATCCTGAACGGCTTTATCACGCCGGCGATGGCGAAGAAGCGCAAGGTGGAAGCGAGCGGGGAAGACAACCGCCAGGAGCACACCCGGTACTTCGAGAAACTGGTAGGCAATGCCGATCTGAAGCAACTGGGTGCCTGGCTCGTGGAACTTGCGCTAATCCACCATCGGGACCGTACGCCTTATTCCTATTACGGAGACACCCCAAAGCCAGACCCGCTGTATGGGACCGCCACGCGCTGGAGCCTCGACGTGGAAGCGATCAAGGCAGTTGAGTCGATCAAGGCATCGGTAATCGAACCTGCAAAATCGAACCGCACCAAAGCCAAACACCCCGAAGAATCCGCGAATAAATAGCCCTCGAGCAGGGCGGCGTAGCCGCCCTGCACCTTTTCCCCCTGGCTATTGTTTCCAGGGGCTAGGCCTGGCAGCCTGCGCAAACTCTCACCACGGCTCGGGACCCTCGTTGCCGAAAACTCCGCCGGTCGGACCATCGTCGGGGAGCAACGCCAACCGGACGGGCGTAGCCGCCCCTTCTTCGACAGTTTGCGTTCCGCGATGCCGGTTCATATCCGTTGCCGTGAAACCGGGATCGGCAGCATTGACTTTGATTCCCAGTCCCTGCAGTTCATTGGCGAGTCGCACCGTCATCATGTTCAGCGCAGCTTTCGATGAGGCGTATGCGAGCAATGCGCTTCTGTCAGGAAGAGGGACATTTGGATCCGTGATCAAACCAAACGAGCCATTCCCACTGGTCAGATTGACGATCCGGCCGCGCTTAGACTTCTTCAGCAGCGGAAGCATTGTCTTCGTCACGCGGAAGGCTCCAAAGGTATTTGTCTCAAACGTTTTCTGGAGTACATCCAAGGTCAATTCCGAACCCGGCAGCCAGTCCACGGCGATCCCGGCGTTGTTGACGAGGATGTCAAGCCGCCCATAGCGGCGCTGGATCTCGTCTGCGGCATCGTCCACGCTTTGCTGTGAGGTCACATCCAATTGAATGAATTCGACAATAAGGCCCTCAGCTCGAACATCTGCCAAGGCCTTTTCTCCGCGCTCGCGTTCGCGTGCTGCCATTAAGACCAACACCTGCTTGGCTGCGAGCTGGCGGGAGATTTCTTTCCCAATTCCCCTGTTCGCGCCCGTCACAAGTGCAATGGTTTCTGCCATAAGCTAGTCCTCTTTCCATTTGCAAATCACAAAATTCGCACACTGCCCTGATCTCCATGCCAGAGGCGGACTTGGCGCTACTTGGTTGCCCGCAACCACGGTGTCACCGTAATCGCTACTAATAGGCCCTCAGGGCTGATGAGCCGCGTTACGATCTGACCCCACGGTTCCTTCCTGCCTGCCACCAGCAATCGATAGCCGCGGGATTTAAGTTCGGCGGTCGCCTTCTCAAGGTCTTCAACCTCGAAATCGATCCAAGCTTGGGTTTCCGGGGTTCGTGCCAACGTGCTATGAATGCGAGGGGTAGGTGAGGTTGAGGTATGAAAGATGACCCCGAGAGGTGCTCTCCCTACATCACGTCGGCGGAAAAAGATCACGGATGGCGAGCGTCACCGCGCTCTCCTCCGGGCCGTGGGTGAGACGTGGTTCCGAATTCAGGTCTATTCGGAGGCGGTGCTGCCTGACACCGTTGATCGCGACATACTTCTCGATCGCGTAGTCGGCGGCGTCGGCGCCCAGCTTCAGCAACCGCTCGCGCAACGTTCCTACCTGCGCCCGCGCGCAACCGCTCCGCGCCGCCCGCGGCCGCATGGACCGGAAGCATCACGCTCAAGGTCAAGCCGTCAAGGACATCTACGTTTATCCGCTCGTGCGGAATATCCGCCAACAGCTGTGCGGTGAACTCACACGGTAAACAAATACCGTGAGCCAAGCGAAAGCCTCCTTTGGTCTCTCAAACATCGTCTTCACAACGTGTTTGTACCATAGGAGGCTTTTCGTGTCTCTAAGAAACGTGAATTTTCCGGGCTAGTCTCGCTGATCGCGGGCGCCGCTCAGTACGATAGCTGACCCTTGTAGATCATGTCTTCGGGCTTGAAGTCGATATACATCATCTGGTTGATTTGCGGTTGATATGAAAGTTGAAAGCGCACTCTGCCTTTAGCTGTGGGCTCGAGAATGGGCTCGCCGTTGAATGTTCGCGCGAAGACGAATCGGGCTCCGAGACCGCCGCCTTCGCTCGGGGGAAGATACTTGAGCAACGGAACTTGGCCGGCGGGAGTGTAAAGGTACGCATTCTGCTTCAATGTGTCGGTAGTCTGGGTGTTAAACCACTCGTTCAGGTTCCGCTGAGAGACGGGATCGTTCGCCTGGAAATATAGAGTGATGGTCACCTCCTGGCTTACGTCGGCGTGCAGCAGCCCATCAACTTTCTGGTCGAACTCTTTTTGCCTCGCGGCAGGCATCGTTTTGTAGTGGTTCATGATCTCGAGCATTCGAACGTACGCCTCCCGAATGGGCAGGGCGGATAAGAATCTTGCGGTGAAAGTGTAATCCGGCACATCCACGCCCTGCGTGACGCTACCGCCCGTTCCGTAACTGCCCGCGCCGCCGCCGTGCTCCGCCGCGCTAGCGGCACCGGCGCCGTTGACATTCGCCACCTGGCCCCGAAACGATTTCGTCTTAGCCCAGGCGGATTTGTTAAACAACTCGCTGACCTGCTTCTGAGTCCATTGGGTAAAGGGTTCGTCGATCCAATTCGCATTCTTCTTTTTTCCAGCGAATACAATCGATGCGCTTAGGATCATCACCGTACCGGCGAAGAACAAACGATTTCGCATGCTGACCTCCCTATGATTATCGGCCCGCGCGCGGGCCCACGCCACAACGTACCGACAAGCGGAGCATAGTTCTTTCCGCAAATGCCTTCAAGGTGTTTTGGTGGGAAAATTTTCGCCAGCGGGGTGACGCAAAATGGCCAGCATTTTGCGCAAATTGTCTCTTGACGGATGGGCCCGCTCTGCCTGAGAATGACGACGACGTAATTGACTGCGATTAGTCAGCTGTATTTTTCAGTGTAGTTCGGCGTCTTTAGACGGGTGGGCAAATTACAAGTGTGCCAGCGTGGAGCCAAAACCAGCCTTGCGCAACTCTTCAGAGAGATGTCCACGCGGGGGTTTCTCTAAATCAGGCTCGTCTCGGCGAAGACCAGAACAGTAGAGAGGAGTGGGGTGGTTATGAACAATCTAGGGCGTGGAAAGCTGGCGGCGGGCTTGCTGGCGGCGCTGGGTTTAGCTTGTATTCTCGGTTCGCCTATGGCTTTCGCTCAGGGGAGCCAAGGCCGCATTTCGGGAACCGTCCGCGACGCCACTGGGGCGGTGATTCCGGGGGCGTTGGTCACTCTGCGCAATGAGGCTTCCGGTACGGTCCTGAGAACCACTGCGGATGTGAGCGGCTTATACGATTTCAACTATATTCCCGCTGCAACCTACACGCTGAGGGTTTCAACGAAAGGGTTCAAGGCATATGTGCTAACGGGCATTCACGTGGCCCCCGGCGCAGTGCTTGAAGAAAACGCCGCCCTCCACGTGGGTACGCAGACGCAGACCGTCCAAGTGAACGGTAACGCCGTAGACTTGATTCCCAAATCGTCGGGTGGGGAGATTACGACCATTACCGAGGCGCAGATTCAGAATGAGTCCACCATTGGCCGCGACTCGCTGGAGTTACTCACGCTTTTGCCCGGTGTAGTGGGCGGCACCGGGGCTCCGGGTAGCATTTCCGGAGGGTTCAACGGCGCGAGCGGATCGGGCTTTCAGACCGTTGGAGGAGTCAACACCGAGGGCATCAACGGGTTCAACGTTAACGGGCTGCGCAGCGATCAGAATATGGTTAAGCTTGACAATGCTAATGCCATCGATCCCGGTGAAAACGGCGGGTTCATGATCGAGCCCAACATGGACATGATCCAGGAGTTTACGGTGAAGCAGTCCGGCTTTGAAGCTAGCCAGGGCGGTGGCGGCATCATCGTTGACGCAGTCACGAAATCCGGAGGCAGTCAGATTCACGGCGAGGGTTACTATTATGCGCGTAACGCCGTTTTCAATGCTAACGACTGGTCGAACAACGAAGCGGGTATCGCTAAGCCGAACAGCAAATTCAACTATCCCGGGTTCAACATCGGTGGGCCGGTCCGCATCCCGGGCACCAGCTTCAACAAGAATAACGATAAGATGTTCTTCTTTTACGGCGTGGAGTGGCAGAGGCAGCTCGCGGACCCTGGAACCCAGTTGAGGACGGTGCCCACCCAGGCCATGCGCAATGGCGATTTTAGCGAGTTGCTCAACCCCAAGTTCTGCCAAACGAATAGCCAGGGAGTGGTCACGGGCGGGAATTATCTAAGTATGCCCTGCATTGTGACCGATCCCGCTACGGGGAAGCAGGCGGACTACAACGGGCAGCTCAACGTCCTCCCCCCCGACGAAGTCACAGCGGCCGGCCAGGAAGTGCTGAACGGCACCTATGTGCTTCCCAATTACGTGGATCCGAATGGGAACTTCAACCTGGCGGCCCATCCGCTATATCCCACAAACCGAATCGAGAACACCATCCGCATTGATTACAACTTGACCACGAACACCCGCGCCTTCCTGCGCTTGGCGCAAAACTCTGACCACGAGTATTACCCTTACGGGCTTTGGTCATCCGGTCAAGGCGATAGCTGGGGCGGGAACGTTCCGAGGGTAAGCCCGGTAGTGGGGCACGACAGCGGAGAGAACGCCGCCCTCAACGTAGTCAGGGTCATCAGTCCGACGCTGACCAATGAAGCTGAGTTCGATATGGGCGCTATCAACTACCCCTACAAATACGCGGATCCCAGCAAAGTTTCCAGTAGCGCCTTATTGAAGGCCCTCCCGGGCGTCAATTGGGCGGCGGGAACGCCAGGAGCAGCGCCCGTGTATACCCGGACGGTCGAAATTCCCGGGGTGTGGAACGGCCAGCCGCCTAATTCAGAGACTTGGGGTCAAGGTGATGAGTACAATGGGGTTTTCGGCGACAAGACGACCTTTGAGCTTACCGATAATCTCACCAAGGTCCTGCGGACGCACACCTTGCAATTCGGCGCTGACATGAACCACACGCGCAACGACCAGAATCAAGCCAACGTGAATGGCAACATTTGGTCGAATGTGGGCTTTGCGGGCATCACTTCAACCGGAAACGTGTTCGGCGACTTGCTGGACCAAAGCGTGTATCAATGGTCTCAGTCCACCAACGACCCGGATGGTATGTGGCGATTCTGGAATTTGGAGTGGTATGGCCAGGACTCCTGGAAAGTGAATAGGAGGCTGACCCTGAATTACGGAGCGCGTTTCGGCTATTTCCCGCCTTGGTACGAGGCGCGCGGAGAAGTCAGTAATTTTAACCCCGCCGTTTATAACCCTGCCAACGACACAAACATCAACGACGGCATCCAGGTGGGGTCTGGATACAAGCTGGTTGAAAACCAGCCGTACATCCCGGCGTCCGTCCGCGGCCAGTTCGTGGGTGGAGCGCCTTCGAGTGGCGGGTTCCCCAATCCCCCGATTACCATTGAGCCTCGGTTGGGATTCGCCTACGACGTGTTTGGAAACGGAAAGACGGTGCTTCGCGGCGGCGCGGGAATTTATGAGGAGCGCGATCAGGGCAATACCATCTTCGGCGCCGCAGAGAACCCTCCCTTCGCGTTCTCGACCAGTATTAGCGCCGCCACCAGGTACGATCCTACGGCGGCGAATCCTGCGTTGACCGGGTTTGGCTATTATTCAACCCTCAATCCGTATAGCTCGATCGGAGCCGCCAGCGCCACGATGTATGACACTCACGACAACCACGGCGCGGAGAACTATTCGTATAATTTCACGGTGGACCAGGACATTGGCCACCAGACGGTTTTGGAAGCCGCCTACGTTGGCACCGTTGGGCGGCACTTGTATATCGAGAATATCTTGGACCCCATACCCTTGGGGGCAATGTGGGAGCCGGGAACGGAGAACCCGGTCCCCAATGCGGGTAATAGCGGCGTCCAAGGCTCGTACCGCCTCTACAAGCCTTGGGGAGCCATCAACATTCTGCACCACGTCTCAACGTCGAACTACAACTCCCTACAAGCGACCGTACGGCGGAATGTCAGTCACGGCCTCACGCTGCTCGCTTCGTACACTTGGTCGAAAACGCTAGGATACTCAGGGTCGTATAACGGCACTGTTGACCCGTTCGATTCAAAGCTGAATTACGGTCTCATGTCGTACTCCCTGCCTCAGATCGTCAATTTCTCCTACATCTACCAACTGCCGAATCTGGGCGCGAGGTATTTCAGCGGCCATAAATTTGCGGGAGGCGTTCTCGATAACTGGCAAATCTCCGGAATCACCAACTTCCAAAGCGGAGCGCCACAGACGGAGGTTGGCGGTTCCGCGACCATAGGCACTGTCAATTGCTACGAGGGCGGCGTGAAAAATGCCGGGATGTGCAGTAATTTCAACGCAAACGGCGTCGGGTGGTACGGGACGCCCGACCGCACGTTATATCCAACGATCCTGATGAACCCGCAAAAGGGCGTTAACTTCAAAGGTGTCGGGTCCCAGTGGTTCAATCCGGCGTCAATCACGATCCCGCAAATCAACCAGTTGGGCACAACTGAGGTGCCGCAATTCCTCGGACCGGGATCGAACAACTTTGATTTCACGCTGTTCAAGAGCTTTAAGCTCGGCGAACATCGGCGCATCGAGTTCCGCATCGCGGCCTTTGACATGTTCAACCGCGCACAACTAGATACTCCGGCTCAGGATGCGGTCGCAAACCCGAATATCAATTTTAATCTGCCAGCGGGCGCCACCAGTTTCACCCAAGGTGTCGTCTCCCCGGTGACCAACGGCAGCCCCGCTTGTACCGGCGGAAATACGGTGGGATGCATCCTTGATAAACACGGCCACCGGGAAATGGAGATGGCGATTAAGCTCTATTTCTGAGACTGCGGAACGACGACCCGGGCTCGTCCCGGGGGGTCTACACGTACTATGCAGGTTATATGGGGCGGGATTTAACGCCCGCCCTGCTCCTTTCGTGGCACATGGTCCTGGAACGGGCGCCCCGCCCGTGCCGCACTGCCAAGGGTGGCGGCGCCACCGAGGGAGCTCCCAGCCAACCCTAGTTCAGATCCTCAGGCGGTCGATCACCTATTATAACCATCGCCGGCAGTGGCACTTTCGGGTAGAATGAACCAGTGAGATTCACCCAGCCCATCCCCGCGGCTGTGATCTTCGTTTGTCTCGCGGCTCAGGCGCGGGGCGCACCGGGCCAGAAAGCTCAAGCCCCGGGCGCGAGAGCTCAGGCGCCTCCGGCGTGCATCCTCGGCGATGAAACCCTCGCTCAGAAACAGCCCGCCTTGGCGGTGATCGAATACAACAAGTGCCTGTCCAAGAATCCGCCGACCTTCAAGATGTTGTCGAACCTCGGCATTGCCTACGCCCAGGAGAAGAAATTCCCACAGGCCATTCAGTCGTATGGGCAGGCGCTGGCGCTCGACCCGCAGAACGCAAACGTTCTCACCAATCTCGGGCTCGCCTATATGAAGACGAACCGTCCCAAGGAGGCGTCGGAGCAGTTTGCCCGCGCCCTGATAACCGACCCGGGCAACGGGAAGACGCTAGAGTTGTTGGCCTATGCTCATTTAGCTTTGGGCGACTATCCGCTCGCGGGATACGAAGCGAGCATTGTGCATGAGGCTTCGCCGGGCGACCCGACAGCCGCATACATCCTGGGCGTGGCTTACATGCGTATGGGAATGAACGTTAAGGCCATTCCACTGATCGAGAGTTCGCTCGCGCACGCGAAGCCGTCCGGCGGGACCTATATGGTTCTGGGAGAAGCTCTGCTGGGCATCAAGAGTTGGGAGCCGGCGCTCAAAGCGTTCCTGCGGGCGGAGAAAATGGACCCATCGTTGCCTGGTCTTTACGCGGATCTCGGTGCAGCTCTGGCGGCCATGGCCGAGCTCGACAACGCCAAAGCTGCCTTCTTGAAGGAACTTGCCAGGGACCCGAATAACTTCAAGGCCAATTATTTGCTTGGCCAGTTGGATCGAGCGGAGGGAGACAACGCAGACGCCCAGAAATATCTTGAAAAAGCAAGCGAGCTCGGATCCGGCAACCCGGGCCCCGCTTTTGAGCTTTCGGTGCTAGCTGTGCAAAACCAGGATTATCCGAAGGCCGAAGCGCTTTTGGAGGGCATTGTGCAAAAGTTCCCGGACCTCACGGACGCTCACGTGCTGCTGGCCCAAGTCTATTTTCGCCTGCACCAGACCGAGCAAGGGACGAGGGAAAGGGCCATCGCTGTCGCGCTTCAGCGGGCTGACCACGCCCGCCTGCAAACGGAGGGTAGGACTCTCAAGTGGCTGTCCGGCGTCAGCAGCACGGCTCAAGAGCCACGGAAGCAATGAAGCCGCGGTCGCTGCGATGACGCACGCGGCACGGGCGGATCGCTACTGCTGGGGCGTGGGCAGGATACCCTTGCCACGACAATCATGAACTTATGGCCTCAGCTCGAAACCAAAGTCAAAGTCGGATTTGCCATCGCTGCATGCTGGGCCGGGCCAGTGTTAGCGGCGTCTCCTGTCCTCGTCCACCCCTCAGCCCCGCAGGAATCTTCGGCTTCGAAACGCAGCGAAGGGGCGGAATACGAGGCTGTGGCGAGAGAAGACGAAAATCAGGTGCAGGTGCAGCCGCAGTCCGCTAAGGCGTGGAGCAACCTGGGTGTGACTCGCGCCCTGGCGGGCGATTGCCGTAATGCTCTCCCGGCGCTCGACCGTGCGGAAACCCTGAACCCGCAATTGGCCACACCCTGGCTCTTTTCGGGATCCTGCGAGCTCAGGCTCCACCACGATGCCAAAGCTCTCCGGGAACTCGAAACGGCCTCCCGGCTGAATCCCCGAGACCCGAACGCTTGGTTTCTGAGGTCCCAGGCCGCGGGCGACGTGAATAAACTGGATGAGTCATTTGAAGCTGCGGTCCGTGCACTCTCTATTGATCCGGGGAATGCCGCCGCTTATTATGTTGCCGGACAGGATGGCCTGGGCCTGGCCGCCCAAGCCTACAATCAGGTATACATGCACCGCGCGGGCGACGTATTCTACCAGCGCCTGCTTGACGGCCAGAGAGGCGCCGCGCAGAAAGCCTGGCCAATTGCCGTCGAGAGCTACAGGTCCGCTGAGCAAGCAAATCCGGATGATCCAGAAATCGATTTTTCGCTAGGGTCGGCTTACCTTGAAGCGGGCCGCTATCCTGAAGCTGAGGCGGCGTTCGAGCAATGCCTGAAAAATACGCCCGGCCTCGTGTGGGTAAAACTGCGCCTGGCGCTGGCTTTGTCCGAACAATCCAAGCGGGGCGAAGCGGTGAAAATCATCCAGAGCATCTCGCCGCAGAGTCTTGAGCTTCCCGAGGAGTACCAGGATTATGTTGGCGCTGTCGAACTTCTGGGTTTGCAACAACAGGCGCAAGAAGGCGCAGAACTGGGACTGAAAGAATATATGGATTACGAATGGCCCGATTGGTTCAAGGCCATTGAATCAACGGAGGTTGCGGGGTCAAAACCTGGAGAACAAAACATCAAGCTGCAAGATCTGACCGGAGTCGGCTTTTCGATCATGTTTTTTCTGACCGCAGATCATCTGACAGGAAATTATGTGGAGCGGATGTTTCCGTCCGTAGCGGCTTACCAGCGATTTCGCGTGGCTTTTCTTGCCGGGAACTGGGTTCGAGCGGCCGAACGATCGCTGCCCATGCTGCGGGCTTCGAAGCTGAAGCCAGACCCTCGTTCAGCTTTTGTCCTGGGCGAGACTCTGCAGAGCCTCTCCTATGGATTTTATCGCGATTTGGCGCGAAGGTTTCCAAATTCTGAGCTGACCATGCGGCTTGCGGCCCAGAATTTCGAAGCCATGGGGCAGCTAGCCAAAGCGCTTGAAATCTACAACACGGCCCTGCGGGAGAACGGGCCCTCGCCCGGTTTGTTGCGCGACGTCGCCCGCGTGTATTGGACTCAGCGTGACTGGGACCACGCTCTGAAGGTTTTTAGTTCGCTGACCTCGATGGATCCGAACGACCCAACCACCCCTGTGAACATGGGGCGCATCTACTTGTACCGGGGCGACATTCAGAAAGCAGGGGAATGCTTTCGTCGGGCGGTAACCTTGGATCCGGGCATGTTTGAGGCCCGGCTGGGGCTTGGTGAGGCTCTTCGCCGGCAGAATGACGACCCGGATGCGCTGAGGGAGTTTGAGGCAGCGACCCGCATCGATCCACGGAATCCCCGACCGCACTACCAGATTTCGCAAATATACAGGAAGTTGGGCGAAAAAGAACGCGCCGCTGTCGAGATGCGGGAATTCCAGCGCCTCCAGAGTCTGGCTGGCGCCGCCGTCCTTGAAAATAATAAGCTGTTGGTTCCCCGTGATTGAGTCACCTACCAAGTTGCGATTTGGGATGAAGCCTCGAGGTTTGATCCTGAACCGCATCGGGGCGGCCGCTGCGTGGGGCTGTTTGTTGAGCAGCCTTTGCCTCTCGATCGGCGCGCTCCCTGCTATCGCCGCGCCTCAACAAAATACGAACCCTGCCCCATACCGAAAGGCGACTGCCACTGCAAAGAGCCTCGCGAATTCTGCTGAATTCAAGAAGCTGGCAGCGCGCGCGAAGGACGCTCGTGAGCAAAACCGTCTGAAAGAGGCGGCCGACCTCTATCAGAAGGCGTTACAACTCAACCCGCGTTGGGAAGAAGGCTGGTGGTATCTCGGCACGCTTGATTACGATGCGAACAATTATAGCAACGGCGTGAAAGCCTTCAGCAACCTCGTCGAACTCGATCGGCAGGATGCACCGGGATGGGCATTGCTTGGGCTTTGCGAGTTCGCGATCCACGATTATGGGAACGCGTATGTCCACCTTGAGATGGCCAAGTCTAAAGGCCGAGCGCTCAATGATGAGCTATGGCACGTTGTCGAATACCATTTGGCGCTCCTCGACATCCTCCACAGCGATTTTGAGGCGGCAGACACACTGCTTGCCGATTTGGTCGATCACAATATCTTCTCCCAGGATGTCGAAAGAGCCATCGGCCTGACGGTGTTGCGGGTGCCGCTGCTTCCCAACCAGGTCGACCCGGAGAAAGATGCGCTCATCTCAGAAGCTGGAAGAACCGGGGAGCTCATGGCGCTGGAGGACTTTAACGACGCCGATGTGTCGTTTCAACACTTACTGCACGACTATCCCACCACGCCTTTCGTCCATTATGCCTATGCGGCGATGCTCTTCGGACTGTCACAGTACGCAAAGGCGGGCGAAGAGCTTCGCGAGGAGGTCAAGCTCAATCCCGAGAGCGCTATGCCTCGCCTGCTCTTGGCTTTCGTGAATATTCGGCTCGACCGGCCCAAAGACGCGCTACCCCTCGCGCAAGAGGCCGTGAAGCTGGCGCCTCAGTCTTTTGCGGCGCATTACTTGCTGGGAAGGGCTGATCTGGGCGTTGATAAGGTGACGGATGCGGCCAATCAGCTCAGCATCGCGAAACGCCTTGCGCCGGAGAACGCCCAGGTGCGGTATAGTCTCGCTTTGGCCCTGACGCGGGCGAAACGGCCACAAGAAGCTGCGGCCGAGGAAGCCGAATTTCGGCGACTGAGCGCCCTCGTCCGGCGCGAGCGCTCGGGCGGAGCTTCAGAGGTTAAAAACTCCTCTGGGAATTCGAGCGAACCCGGTGAAATCGGCCTCGATCAATTGCAGAGTCCCCCCGTCCGCAGCCCGCATCAGTGAACTGTGCTGACATCGGCAAGCTGCTTTCGAGGGGTAGCATAGTCTGATATTTTCCGCACCGTTTTGAGGGAAAGTGAATGCAGAACAACGGGAATGGAGAGCCAACGGTTTCACGCCGCGAATTTCTGAAGACTCTAGGGATTGCGGGAGCGAGCGGCGGGGAACTCTGGAGCGGGCGACCACTGGCCTTCAACTTGCACGCCGCAAACGCCTCATCGGAACTGCCTGTTTTCGAGGAAATCCCACCTTCCGTCAGCGGAATCACTTGGGTTCATCGAAACGGGCGCTCGCCGGAATTTTATCTTCCCGAGACGCTTGGCGGAGGCGGCGGATTTATCGACTACGACAATGACGGGTGGATGGACATCTATTTTGTGAACAGCGGGAAGTGCGGCTTTTACGACCCGCATCCTCCCCTTCGCAATGCTCTCTATCGCAACAACCGCGATGGCACGTTCACCGATGTCACCGAGAAGGCGGGAGTCGCGGGCGGAGGGTTTGGCCAGGGTTTGGCCGTGGGTGATTATGATGGCGACGGCTGGCCCGATCTCTACGTCACACAGTACGGGCAGAGCATCCTCTACCATAACAATAGGGACGGGACGTTCACCGACGTTACCCAAAAGGCGGGCCTGGCCGCGCCCGGATGGGCGTCCAGCGCCGCATGGTTCGATTATGACAACGACGGACGATTGGACCTCTTCGTGTGCCGCTCAGTCGATTTCCACAAATCCAACAACCAGTTCTGCGGGAATGCCCCAAGCGGCGAACGCTACTACTGCATACCAAGCGTTTACCCTCCCATGCCCTGCTATCTGTTCCACAACAACGGCGACGGGACCTTTACCGACGTGAGCGACGCCTCGGGCATCAGCAGCGTGCGCGGCGTGGCCTGGGGCGTAGTAGCCACGGACATCAACAACGACGGGCTAATGGACCTCTTTGTGTCCAACGACACGATGCCAAACTTCCTTTTTGCCAATCGCGGCAATGGCAAGTTCGACGAAATCGGTCTGCAATCCGGTACCGGGTACAGCGCTGACGGACGAGCCAGGTCCGGCATGGGCGTCGACTCCGCTGATTACGATCAGGATGGCTGGATGGATCTCTTCCTCACCGACGTGGACGAGGAAATGTTTTCCCTCTACCATAACAACCACGACGAGACGTTCGGGGACGAATCTGTTATCAACGGTATCGGGATGACGGTGCGGTATATGAGCGGTTGGGGGGTGAAGTTTCTCGATTACGACAATGACGGCAACGTTGACCTTTTTATCGTCACGGGTCATCCGGACAATAAGGTGCAAGACCGCTACGCCATGGTCACTTACAAGGAAAAACCGATGTTATGGCGCAATAATGGGAGCGGCGACTTCAAGCACACCTACGTAAACGTCAGCGCCCAGAGCGGTCGCGTCTTCCAGACGGCTTACGCGGGTCGCGGCTTGGCTGTTGGTGACTTTAATAATGACGGCGGCTTGGACACCCTGATCATTGTAAACGGTGGAGCGCCTGTGCTGCTGCGCAATAACGTCGGAAAGCGGAACCACTGGCTGGGCGTTCGCCTGATCGGCAAGACGTGCAATCCGGATGCAGTCGGTGCTATCCTCACTTGGCAGGCAGGCGACCTGAAGCGTTCGATGATGAAAATTGCGGGAGGCGGTTATCTCTCCTCCCACGATCCGCGTATGGTGCTGGGCATAGGCGCTCGCACTCAGATGGATTGGCTGGAAGTGAAGTGGCCGAAGCCGAGCGGTAAAATTGAAAGGCTTACGGGCCTTCCCATCGATCGATACATCACGGTCGAGGAAGGCAGAGGGATTATCGCTTAGCGATATTCCAATTGCGTCGCGTGGGACGGCGCAAGGAGGATGAACCTCTCCCTCATGGTATCCCTGAAATCTGGCAGGCAAGGACAAGGCGGTAAGAGGGTGCGCCACTGGGCCGCGAAACCGCCATGGGCGGAAATCCCCGAAGTCGCCCTGCTGCTCGAAACCTCTACGGAATATGGCCGCGGCCTGCTGCGGGGCATTCTGAAGTACGTCCGACTGCACGGGCCGTGGACGCTCAGCGTGGCGCCCGGTCACTTGGACCAATCGCTGGCCGCCGCGGCGTCGTGGGAAGGGACGGGCATCATCGCCCGTGTGCGCACACGAGAAATGGCAGAGTGGGTCCGCTCCACTCGGCTCCCGTTGGTAGTATCCTCCCTGCTTGAGTCCCAACCGCTTTTGCTAAATGGCAGGTACGGCGAGATTCGTACCGATTCGGAGGCCATCGGTCGCATGGGAGCGAAGCACCTTCTTGACGCCGGTCTGAGGAATTTCGCGTTTTGCGGATTCGCCAACCATCAATGGTCGGCGGCGCGCGCGCAAGCCTTTACCAGGATGGTGACGGAGGCAGGGTACGAGTGCTCGGTGCTTCAGGTTGGTGCGGCGAACTGGATGAAGCGCCCCAACTGGATAAAAAGCTGGGCGCACGATCGGCCGATCTTGGCTGACTGGCTGCGGTCTCTGCCCAAGCCAGTGGGCCTGATGGGCGCCAATGACGCCTGTGGACGCGAAGTGCTCCAGGTTTGCACCGCGGAGCGAATCCAAGCTCCCGACCAAGTGGCGGTTGTCGGAGTGGACAACGACGAGATGATGTGCGAGCTATCGACGCCGCCGCTCTCCAGCGTGTCCCTCGATCTGGACGAGGCAGGATACGAGGCGGCGCGGTTGTTGGACGCCTTAATGCGTCGCCAGACGGTGTCGGAACGCGTGGTGCGGGTAGAACCAACGCACGTTGTGCACCGCCGGTCGAGCGACGTCATCATCCAGGAAGACGAAGCTGTCGGTCGAGCTTTGCGGTATATTCGCGAGCGCGCCCGGCAACCGGTCAGCGTCAGCGAAGTGGCAGCCGCCCTCGGCATCTCCCGCCGGAGCCTTGAGCGGCGTTTCTTGGCGGCCTTGGGAAGGACGGTCTTAGATGAGATTACACGGTGCCATTTAGCGCGAGCCCGGCAACTGTTGGTGGAAACGGACCTGCCTTGTTACCAGATTGCCGCAGATTCCGGCTTCGGCAGCCTGAGAAGCTTTAACCGCGCTTTTAGCGAGAAAGAGGGATTGACGCCGCTCCGTTTTCGCCAGCACTCTACCGTAACCTCCTCCGCGCCATCCACGGGGTAAGCCTCCACCGTCTGTGAGATCTCGCTCCGGTGCGCGGCGGCCGAAGAAGCCGTAAGGTCAAGCTGTTGCTAATCGCGCTCACGCCCCGCCCACCGGGATTCGCACGGAACCGAGCAGGCCGGTGTTTGGATCGCGCACCACCAGTTCCAGCGACGTCGCTCCCTGGACCAAGTCTACCCATTTCTCCAAGTGCAAACCCTGCCGCAGCAGGCGTTGCACTCCGCTCGCCGCGACGCGCATTTTCATGTCGTAACGCGTAGCATCCAGAACCTTGCCGTCCGCTCCACTCTGAGCAAGCACGAAACCCAGACGTACACTGTCGCCGCCACTTCCGGTATGAAGCACGATGTCGTGCGCGTCGACCTCGATCGCGATGAGGGCGCGGTCCCGATGATACGGTATGATCTTGTTGGTTCCCATGACCTGGCGGGTGCCGGAGTAGTGGGTGATTTTGTCCAGCGTGACCCTCAGCCCCACGCCGGGCAAGTCAAGAGGGCTTAAAAGGGCTTGATCGATCTGGGAATCGGTTTCGTCCTCGTCTCCGGTCTTCACTGTGTTCAGAGGCCGCTTCGTGGCGAAGTACCCTTGCCGATAATGCAAGTGGACCCCGGGCCGTGACACCTTGACCTTCAGCGTATGGTATTGACCGTTCCAGCGTATGTTATGAAGGTAAGAACCGAGCTCATAACTGGCCTGCGAATCGTCCGCAGCGGCGCGTATGGCGCGAGCGATGTCATTGGTGTTGACGAAGGCTTGGCCTCCGGTTTTGTTTGCCAGGTCCTTCATCGTATCCTGGGATGAATAGAGATTGTTCCAGTTCGTTGTGCCGGGGGCCCCCGCGACCAACCCGCGCGCATCGACAGGATAGATAGCGATGTTGGCGTTATTCAACGCTGCGTTGAGAGCTTTGTACGCGTGTTCGAGATCGGACGAAAAGTGGATTTGGTCGCGTGTGTCGCCGGGCTGCCTGGGGGTATCAAAGCCAATTGAAATCGGAAAGCTGCTCGATACCCAGATCAGGTTCTTGCGTCCGGGAAAGTGCGACAGATAGTTTGCAATGGCGATGAACGCGTCCAGGGTCCGCTGGACGCGGTCAACTTGGAAGAAGGCGCTCTGATGCCCCTGGAATTGATTCATGATCGCTTCCATCTGAGCCATGGCGGCTGCCTCTCCGGAGGTGCCTTGAGTAGGGGCGCCGGCACCGGAGCTGGCGCTAGCCGCCGAAGCAGATGGGGCCGAGTCGGCGACCTCCTGGATCCCCGGACTGACGGATGAGGGAACGGGGGAGCCCATTACGTTGACCGACGCTTCGTCCGCTTCGTCAGGATTGGACTGAGGCGGCGCCGAGCCCTCGACTTCCCTTGGGTTACGGATCGTCGCGTTTCTCAGAACCGCCAGCAAAAGCTTGGGGTTGCTGGTAAAATTTTGCAGCACAGAGAGGTGGTCGCCGAGCAAATAGATGGCGACGCGGTCCTGAGGTCGGAGCTCTCCCAAAAACCGGACCACCTGCGTGCGCGCCCATGATTGGTCGTGAAAGCTGGTGTTCAGTCCGTCGAGGAGCACCACGGTGACGATGGGCATGCCGGCGATCTGGTTGGAAAAGGTATTCGGCGGAAGCAGCTCCGCCGGCGCGCGATGGAGCGAAGGCGCCGAAAACACATCAATAGGAACCGGCTTACCGTTGTCGTAAAGCCTGAAGTCGTTGCGTGAAAGGTCCGTCACTGCCTGCCCGCTGGAATCCTTCGCGACGACACTGATTTCGACCAGACGCGTCTCGGTTCGAATGACGCTGTTCTGAGCTGCGCATTGGCTCACGGGCCTGCCAAACACCAGCACTGCGCCGACGACCCATAAGAACTTCGCCCTCGTCTTCATGCTATCGGCTCCTCCTATGAGCGCGACGCCCCGTTTGCGCTTCCGGGCGTTTTTGATATTATAAAGCCGAAGGGGTCTGCCACTCTCTCGCTTTTTTGCATTCGGCTCGGGGAGGGCCCGGAGCCTTGCCGGTACGCCGCACCTCTGAGGGTAAAAAGCCCCGCTACACGCGCGATCTCAAAGCCGTTAGGACCCTTCGGTGGAAACTTGTATCTATCCTCTTATCAGTGTCTGCGACCGTGGCGCCGGCCCTCGGCGCCGGGCCGGTTCGCCAGCAATCTGGTAAGGCTGACGGCACTCTTTCTTCTGCGGCGTCCAGCTCGCGCGCTGCTCCCGTTTGCGCATCCTGTCACGAGGAGGGCAAAACACAACCCACGACTTCCATGGCCCACGCGCTCGAAACTGTGGAAGAATGCACGACGTTCGCCTTGCATCCACTTCTCACCTTCAAGGACGGTAAATACTCGTACCGCATCGAACGCCGCGGCAGTCAGGCCCTGTATACGGTCTCGGATGGCCATCAGTCTCTGACGCTGCCGATTCGCTGGGTGATGGGCGCCAGTTTCGGTATCGGAGAAACTTATATCCTTGAGAAAGATGGAAAATTCTATCAGAGCAGAGTGAGTTATTATCGCGAACTGAAGGGATTGAATCTCACTCTTGGTGTCATGGGCGGCGTCCCTCCCGACCTTATCGAAGCAGCGGGACTCGTGATGAATTTTGAACAAACGCTCAGGTGCTTTGGCTGCCACGCGACCAACGCAACCAAAGGCCGGAAATTGACCTTGGAAGTTATGACTCCAGGAGTGCATTGCGAACGTTGTCATGGGCCAATGGAGAAGCATGTTGAATGGGCGACCAAGGGCGGCTCACCGCGCGTTTTACCAAAGGATTTGTCCAAGCTATCCACGGACCAAGTGACAAATTTCTGTGGTCAGTGCCACCGCACCCTCTTTGATGTTCTGGCGGAGGACCGGTACGACATCACTAATCTGCGTTTTCAGCCTTACCGGCTGGCTACAAGCCAGTGCTACGACGCAGATGACCCGCGCATCAGTTGCTTGGCCTGCCACGACCCTCACAAACAGGTAGACACCAATCCCGTTGACTACGATTCGAAGTGTTTGGCGTGTCATGGAGGCGGGAAGGCGGGCGCGAAAATGTGCCCCGCATCAACCCATAGCTGCACCACCTGCCACATGCCCAAAATCGAATTGCCCGGCGCGCACTTCAAGTTTACAGACCACCGCATTCGCATCGTGAAGGCAAATGAGCCGTACCCTGGCTAGCAGGTTTCACCGGTGTGCCGCCAGGACCTGGAGCGGGTCTTCGTCAAATACGGCGAGTGCTGTTGGCTGGTCCGCGTTGACGATGTTTTCCTTCTGGAGTCGGAAGGCAGCTATACCCGGCTGTCTTTCGCCCAGGAACGGCCGCTCATTCAGGGGTCTCTAACCTGCTTTATTCATGAACGGGCGGCGAGGTACGAGTTTAATGATTTGGCTCGTATCCCAAAAGTGTAATTGGAGATTAACCACTTTTAGCAGCAATAAGTTGCGGACTGCCTATCTCAGCCGCGTTCTTTGCGGCGCGCCCCTTGTGCCGGTCTTGTTGCTGGCGTTCCG
>JBOGKE010000048.1:0-33121 GCA_050745265.1 Terriglobia bacterium | reverse complement strand
AGTGGGTGGCATCCCCTTGCCGTGATCTCTAATTTCAAGTACAGCCTTGCCATCGTCAATTGCAAGCCGGATATGCACGTTCTCGCTTTCGGAATGGCGATGAACATTCGTCAAGCTCTCCTGGAACGCGCGAAACAAAGCCAATTCCACATCTTTCGGCAACCGAGTTATATCATCGGTGATTTCATATGTGGCCTTGAGACCGCTGCGTTTCGAGAATCCCTCTAAATGCCAGCGAATAGCCGAGGGAAGCCCGGTTTCTTCGAGCATGGGCGGATATAACAGATAGGAGAGAGTCCGAACTTCTTGTATTGCCCGCTCAAGGCTGGCAGTGCAGTCTTTGATCTGCTTACGAGTTTGCGATTCATCGAAGTGGTCTCGCGTTTCCAATCCATCGAGAGCCATTTTCACCGCGACGAGATATTGACCGACAGTGTCGTGAAGGTCTCTTCCAAGGCGACTGCGCTCGTCTTCCTGCGCCTTGAGCAGACGCCTGGAGAGTTCGCGTAGTTGCTCCTCCGCCCGCTTTCGCTCCGTCAAATCCTTAGTGACTTTGCCATAGCCGATTAAGCGGCCTTGAGCGTCCCGGATCGCGGTGATGATGACGTTAGCCCAGAACCTGGAGCCGTCCTTTCGAACCCGCCATCCCTCGTCTTCAAAGCGGCCGGTTGCAGCCGCGACCCTGAGTTCGTATTCCGGTTTACCGGATTTCTGCTCCTGCTCGGGATAAAAATTGCGGAAGTGCTTACCTATGATTTCCTCGGCCCTGTAGCCTTTGAAACGTTCAGCGCCCGGATTCCAAGTCTCGACTTCCCCGGTTGGCGTCAATAGGAATATGGCGTAATCGGTGATCTGGTCTACCAAGAGCCGAAGCGTCTTGTCCAGCGGAGAACCCAAAGTGGATGTGCGATTAGACGGCACGGGGGAGCCCTGGTTTGTGGAGGCAAAGACCGGAGCCTCTGTCACTGAAATTGTAACACAAAGCCCTCCGAATCGCCGTATCCGCAGTGTTAAATGCGGCCGAGGTAGAAAGAGCTTTGCACAACATAAGTAGCGCGGAGTTGTTCTTTAACCCCGCGGCGTTTCCGGGGAAACAAGAAAGGCCGCGCCCGCCGCGCGGTCATTCTGCTCTGAAAAGTTCGGCCCTCTTCCCTTGCCCGGCTCGCGTCGCTTGCCACCCGCTCCCCACAGGAGAGGGTGCCCGAGGAACGAGGGCGGGTGAGGGGTTCTTTTCATCCTTCGCCTGTCGAAAACGACACATGACAGAACTGAGCGGAACGCAGTCTAGCGAAGAATCTCGCCGCGCTTTCTGTGGTTCTCGCCACGCGCGAACCACGAAATCGCCGGGCTCCTGGTCTTTCTTGGTACAATGAGCGCAGGAGTGCGGCGGAGCTATGAGCATCCGAAACCACGCCGGGAGCGAAAAGATTAACCGGGCGTTTGGGCGCCCGCGAAAACTTAAAACGGTGATTTTTTTCGTCACTTCGGTGTGCAACGCCAAGTGCCGGACCTGTTTCTACTGGGAGGAGCTCAACCATCGGGGCGATCTCACCTGGGATGAGATTCAGACGCTCTCCCGCACGATGCCTCGCTTCACTGATCTGTGGCTTTCCGGCGGCGAGCCCATGCTGCGCCGCGAGCTGGCCGACATCATTCACCTGTTTTACGCCGAGAACGGCGTCCGCTGGGTGAACCTCCCCACTAACGGTCTGCTTCCGGCGCGAACCGCCGAATGGGCGCAGCAAATCCTCGCCGCGAATCCGGAGCTCAATCTTGATCTCAACGTGGCGATGGACGGACTCTATGAAATGCAGGACTCCATCCGCGCCGTGGCCGGCAATTTTTCGAAGACACTCGAAACTCTCGAAGCGATCCAGCCAAGCCGCCGCCGCTATCGCAATCTGCGGGTGAACGTCAACACGGTGATCTGCGCGGAAAACTTCGACGCGGTGCTCGAAATCGCCGAGTTCGTGAAAGCGCACTGCCAGGTGGACGGCCACTACTTCAACGTGATCCGCGGCAATGCCAAAGAAGCTTCCTTAAAGCGCCTTCCCGCGGAGCGCCTTCCCGCTCTCTACAAGGAGCTGCAGAAAATCTACGCCTACTACGCTCCCACCATGTGCCGGCGGCTCGATGGCGTCGAGCGCCTCGCCGGAGCCGCATACTACGAGGGAACGCTGAGTCTCCACAACCGGATCCAACTCGAGAACATCGAAAGCTCTCATCCCTGGCCGATGCCGTGCACGGCGAGCGAGACGTCGATTGTCATCGATTACAACGGCAGCGTGCGGGCTTGCGAGCTGCGGGGGAACCTTGCGAAGCTCAGGGATTTTGGCTGCGACTTCGGCAAGTTCTGGGAGAGCGAAGCGCGCCGAAACGAGCCGGACGCGATCCACCGCGACCAATGCTGGTGCACCCACGTTTGCTTCATTCATGACAGCCTGCGGCATTCACGCAAGGCGATGTTTTACGACGTGCCGCTGAGCTACTTGCGTGCGAAGGCGCCGCAATGGATGGGGCTGTAGCGCAGCGCGGCAGAGCCGCAACCGAATGTCATTCCGAGGAGCGCAGCGACGAGGAATCTTGCCGTGGCCTTTCGTCGGCATAGGATCCAGGGCGGGATTCCTGGCTCCGCTCGGAATGACATCATCCAAAAGCTTGCCAACAAAACAAGAAATTACGATCTTGCAATGCCGACCTCGGGTTTTGAGGTCCGGGGTTCTTGTCGCCCAAGGGCGCCCCGGAGCTCAGCGACAGAGGTCCGCGCTAACTGGTGCGACAACCCGAGGTCTGAGAATGAGGACAGTCATTCCCGTGAAGGCGGGAATCCAGTAGGCGGCACCGGCGGTCGCCCTGCACCCGTCGCAGCTCTCGAGGGAGTGACGATTTGAAATCTCCGGAGCAGGGCAGCGACGAGGGATTTTCGCACGCAAAGACTTCGTCTCGTTTGTATCATTGGTCTCCAAACTTTCGACGCCTCCTGGTACGCTACATCAGTGTCAGCGGCCGAACGTTGTGGCTTGGGAGCTGTCTCGCGCAAACTTTTTTTGACGGAACGAAGCCTAGCAAGCCTTTAGAATCAACAACATTAGCACGAGCTAATGAATTTGCGGCTCGGCAAGCTCATTAGGACGCTGACCGGCCAGCGCCCAAACCTCAGGGAGGGATTAGATGACACGTCTCCGTTGGTCCGCGCTTGTCACCGCCGTGGTTTTATCGGTCGCGCTCGTCTCGCGCGCGCAAACCGCGCCGGTGATTCAACTCTCGGTCGATGCCACCCAGGCGCCCATGCGAATTATTCACACGCATATGGTTCTTCCTCTCAATCCTCACGAGGCAAGCCATACCATCACGCTCGACTATCCGAAGTGGATCCCCGGCGAGCACGCGCCGGACGGGCCGATCGCCAATCTCGTGGGCCTCAAAATCACGCTACCCGGCAACGGCGCAACGCTAACGTGGCGGCGCGATCTCCTGGACATGTTCGCGTTTCACGTGAACGTTCCCGAAGGCGCTACGGCGCTCGACATCCGTTTGGATTACATTGAGCCGCAGGCGCAATCCGGATTCAGCGCCGGCGCCTCGGCTACCGACAAGCTCCTCGTGCTCAGTTGGAATCAGAACCTGCTTTACCCGGCCGGCTACAGCGCGCAGGATCTCACGTATCGCGCGGACCTTCGGCTGCCGGAGGGCTGGACGTTCAAAACGGCGCTGCCGGTCGACCAGCAGTCGGGCAACGAAGTTCACTTCAAACCCGTGTCGCTCAACCGGCTAGTGGACTCGCCGGTTCTCGCCGGTGAATACCTCCGCGTGTTTAATGTGACGCCGCCCGGAGAGACGATCCATCACGAAATCGACGTGGCGGCGGACAACGAGGCCGCGCTCGCGATGCCGCCGGACATTCAGAAGGATTTCACGAATGTCGTCGCGCAAACGGGAGCTCTGTTCGGGGCCCGTCATTACCGGGACTATCATTTCCTCCTGACACTGAGCGATCATGTGGCGCACTTCGGACTCGAACATCACGAGTCGGACGACAGCCGCACGTACCTTGATTCTCTTATCAACGCCAACGACCGCAAGTTTTTGGCCTTGCTCCTACCGCATGAATTCGCGCACTCGTGGAACGGCAAGTTTCGCCGCCCGGCCGACCTGAGCCCGCCGTACTACGATCAGCCGATGAAGGGCGATCTGCTTTGGGTCTACGAAGGGCTTACCGATTATCTTGGTCCGCTGCTCGCCGTGCGCAGCGGACTATGGACTCCGAAGCTTTACCGCGAATATCAGGCCGCCGTTGTTGCGCAGCTTGGGCCGGGGCGACCAGGCCGCACCTGGCGGCCGCTCCAGGACACCGCGGACGCGGCGCAGGTCCTCTACTTCGCTCCTCGCGAGTGGACGAACTGGCGGCGGAGCACGGATTATTATCAGGAAGGCAACCTGCTGTGGATGAACGTCAACACCCAGATTCGCGACCTCACGCACGGACAGAAATCACTTGAAAACTTCTGCCATCTGTTTTACGGCGGCCCGAATCTCGGCCCGCAGTTGAAGACGTATACCTTTTCGGACGTGGTGGAGGCATTGAATCAGGTGGCCCCGTATGACTGGGCCGGCTTTTTCCACCGCTGGCTCGAATCGACCTCGCCCGCCCCGCCCGAGGCCGGTCTCGAAGCCGCCGGATGGAAGCTCGTCTTCAACGGCGCGGAGTCCGATTTCTCGAAGGATTCGGAACATTTCCGGCACGATGTGAATGCTGCGTACTCCATCGGCCTAATCGTGGGCGATGACGGGGACATTATGGACTCGATCGTCGGCAAGCCCGCCTACAACGCAGGAATCGCATCCGGGATGAAGTTGGTGGCGGTCGATGGCCAGTCCTTCACGCCCGAAGTCCTGCACCAGGCTCTGAAGTCGAGTGCGACGAGCTCCAGCCCCCTGACGCTGCTCGTCGAGAACGACAGCTACTATGAAACGGTGAGCCTTGATTTCCACGGGGGCGAGCAGTATCCACACCTGGTTCGCATCGAAGGCAGGCAAGATTTGCTCGATGACATTTCGAAGCCGTTGCCGGTGCGGGAGTAACTCCGCCGTTTGTCGCCGGCGTGGCGCGAGCGAGAGGCACTTGACGCCTCTTTCTCTGGTGGGATAACGTCAAGCGAGGCTTCGCCTCACAGCGGCGAGGCGTACCGTCTCTGATGGGGCTCTGCCGTGGCTCTGATGTGGTTCTAATATGACGCCGCCGGAAACGTCGCTGTTTGAGCTTGCCCGCGCCCTGGTAGACATTCCGTCGGTCACGGGCGACGAAGGCGCCTGCTGCAGCTTCCTCGCAGAATATCTCGAGAAGCGTCGCTGGCGCGTTGAAACCATTCCCGTTTCCGAAGGGCGCTTCGACGTTTTCGCCTCGCGCGGAACGCCCGAAATCGTGCTCAGCACGCATCTGGACACGGTGCCGCCGTTTTCTCCGGCGCGCGAGGATTTGGAGTTTATCCACGGACGCGGCTCGTGCGACGCGAAGGGAATTGCGGCGGCCCAGGTGACCGCGGCCGGACTTCTGGCGGATGAGGGACTCGACAATCTCGGCTTGCTCTTCCTGGTCGGCGAAGAGATGCTCAGCGATGGCGCTTGTGCGGCCAATCGCGTGCCCCGCGGCTCGAAGCACATCATCAACGGCGAGCCGACGAACAACCGGCTGGCCATTGGAACCAAGGGCGTCCTGCGCGTGGACGTTTGCACGCGCGGTAAGATGGCGCACTCGGCGTATCCGGAACTTGGTGAATCGGCCATCGATAAGCTGCTCGATATTCTCGCGGACGTGCGCGAGCTGCCGCTTCCTTCCGACCCGGCGATGGGCGATTCGACGCTGAATATCGGCGTGATTTCCGGGGGCTGCGCCCCAAACGTGATCCCTGGTGAAGCGCGCGCGCAGTTGCTGTTTCGCACGGTGCCCGAGCCTGATAGCGCGCGGCATCTGAAATTTCAAATTGAAGCGCTCCTCCGGAATCGTTGCGATTTCGAGATCGTTCGCGAGACCCCCGCGTTGAAGATGGACCGGCTCGACGGATTCGAAACCGATGTGATGGCCTTTTCCACCGATCTGCCGTCGCTCACCGCCTGGGGACGGCCGTACCTGCTCGGCCCCGGATCGATTCACGTGGCGCACACGGATTGCGAGTGCGTGCGCAAATCGGAGCTGGTGGAGGCCGTGAGCCTCTATTGCCGCCTCGTTCGCGAGTTAAAAGCGCGCGATGGCATGTAGCGGCGGACCGTTGATCGCGGGAGGAGTTGAAGCGGGAAACTGAAGAACTCTTTGAACATGTCATGCTGAGCGCAGCGAAGCATCTCCGTATTTGTGAAATGAAGAATAGGCAGCGATCCTTCGTTGCCTTCGGCTCCTCGTGATGACAGTTCCGCGAGTTTTTCGGCTTCTCGTCACCCCCGCGAAAGCGGGGGTCCAGAGGGACGGCTAACGTAGCGGGATTGAAACGCCTAAAAGCATCCGCGATGAATAAAATTGAAGTTGGAATTCTGGGAGCCACGGGAATGGTGGGCCAGCGGTTTGTCAGCCTGCTGGAAAATCATCCGTGGTTCAAGCTGGTTTGGCTTGCCGCATCAGACCGATCCGCCGGCAAAAAGTACGGGGAGGCGTGCAGTTGGCGGCTGCGCACGCCGATGCCGGAGCGCGACCGCAATGTGGACGTGCATGAATGCCGGCCTGACGGCGCGCCCCAACTGATCTTCGCGTCGCTCGATTCGAAAGTCGCTGGAGAGATCGAAAAGGAATTCGCTGCCTCCGGTCACGTGATTGTTTCGAATTCTTCCAGCTATCGGATGGAGCATGACGTTCCTCTTCTCATCCCGGAAGTCAACCCCGAGCACCTGGCGCTCCTTCGCGTTCAGCGGCGCGAGCGCGGCTGGGGAGGGATGATTGTGACCAACCCGAATTGCACCACCGTCGGGCTCGTCATGTCGCTCGCGCCCCTGGAGCGGGCTTTCGGCGTGGAAAAGGTCTTGATGACCAGCATGCAAGCCGTTTCCGGCGCGGGTTATCCGGGCGTGCCGACGCTCGATATTATGGGCAACGTGATCCCGTTCATCTCCGGTGAAGAGGAGAAGGTGGAACAGGAAACCCGGAAACTGCTCGGCAAGCTGGTGGATGGCCGCGTTGAGCTTGCCTCGTGCGCCGTCAGCGCGCACTGCAACCGCGTGTTCGTCGAGGACGGCCATACGGAATCGATTTCGGTTTCACTCCACGCCAAGCCGTCCGTGGCAGACCTCGTCGAGGCGTGGCGCTCGTACCGCTCCGTTCCGCAAGAGCGGAAGCTGCCGTCCGCTCCCGCGCGCCCGATCCTCGTGCGCGATGCACAGGACCGGCCGCAGGCGAAGTTCGATCTTGATGAGGAAGGCGGCATGGCGACGGTGATTGGCCGCGTTCGCACCTGCCCCGTGCTCGAGTTCAAGTACACCGCGCTCAGCCACAATACGATTCGCGGCGCCGCGGGCGCGGCCTTGCTGAATGCAGAGCTGATGAAGGCGGAAGGATATCTCGATTAGCAGCGTGCGGCGCTGCCTGCTTCATTCCCGGACCTCCGCCACGGCTTCCCATGAGCGGCGACAGTAGTCTTCCAACCCTGAACCTCGTCCTTCTTGGCCACGGCAAGATGGGGAAGGCCGTCGAATCCCTGGCGCCGGAGCGCGGCTGCCGCGTGAAAGCTGTTCTCGACGAATTCACTAATCAAGGTGGCGAGGGCATTACCCGCGCAAATTTCGAAGGTGCCGACGTGTGCGTGGATTTCACCACGCCCGGCGCCGCCGTGGAGAACATCCGCCGTGTTTCCGCGCTCGGTTGCAACCTTGTGGTCGGGACAACGGGGTGGCATGATCGTCTCATCGAAGTGAACCGGATGGTCGAGCAAGCCGGAGTCGGCATGGTGTACGGCGCGAACTTTTCGATTGCCGTTCAACTCTTCTACCGCGCGGCGAAGCAGCTTGCGGGATTGTTCCAGGGTTACGCCGCCTACGAGCCGTATATCGTCGAGGCGCATCACCGGTTCAAGAAGGATGCGCCGTCCGGGACGGCATTGGAGCTCAAGCGCCAGATAGAGCCGGTGATGCGCGGGCGCGAGATCTCCATCGATAGCGTGCGCGCGGGATACATTCCTGGCACGCACGAGCTTGGGTTCGATTCCGAAGGCGACAGCGTGATTCTGCGCCACATAGCGCGGAGCCGCCGCGGATTTGCCGAAGGAGCGCTCTTCGCGGCACGCTGGATCGCCGGGAAGAAAGGGCTCTATACCTTCGCCGGCATCCTCGGGGAGCGGGTCGGATGAATGGAGGCTAATGCGATGACGACGAAAATTCAAGGCTGCGGAACAGCTCTCGTCACGCCTTTCAATCGTGACGGAACGATCGATGTTCCGGCGCTGCGGAAGTTGGTCCAGTTTCAGTTGCGGGAAGGCATCAACTTCCTCGTTCCGTGCGGCACCACCGGCGAGACGCCAACGCTTGAAGAGGAAGAGTATCTCGGCATAATTCGCGTGGTCGTGGAAGAAGCGGACGGCAAAGTCCCGGTGATCGTCGGCGTCGGCGGCAACTCGACCCGCCACGTTTGCGAGTTGGCGGAGGCTGTCAAAGGCTTAGACGTTCAGGGAATTTTGTCGGTTGCTCCCTACTACAATAAACCGACGCAGGAAGGCCTGTTTCAGCACTTCAGGACGATAGCCGAGTCGACCGAGTTGCCGGTGATCCTTTACAACGTGCCCAGCCGCACGTCATCGAACCTCGAGCCCGCAACGGTCGAGCGGCTGTCGAAGGTTCCCGGAATCATCGGAATCAAAGAAGCCTCGGGCAGCATTGTCCAGCAGATGGAGGTGATCTGCCGCGTCGACCCGAGCTTCACGGTGCTCTCCGGCGACGATTCGTTCACGCTTCCGCTAATGGCCGCCGGCGGCGCCGGAGTGATCTCGGTGATCTCGAATCAGGCGCCCAGACCCATGAGCCGCCTTACGCGACTGCTCCTTGAGGGAAATTTCGCGGAGGCTCGTGCGCTGAGCGCGAAACTGATGCCGTTGATGCAAGCCAATTTTCTGGAGACCAATCCGATTCCCGTCAAAGCGGGTCTCGCGATGATGAATATGATTGAGGAGGTTTATCGGCTTCCCCTCGTGCCGATGAAGGCTGAGAACCGGGCGAAGCTTGAGAAAGTGATGGCGGCCCAAGGTCTGCTTCCGGCGAAAGCGGCTCAAGCCGGGAAGCGCGGCGAGTGAGAGGCTGGGAAAAATGTTCTACGGCTACGAGATCTCACGCAGAGGCGCAAAGAAGAAAAGGCCCTCTTTACGCTGCCTTGGCGTCTTTGCGAGAGGCTGTTGGCTCTTTCACAGTCCTGACGCTACAGAAAAGGTGTGGCGGATTGATATTCGTAAAGAGTACCTTGGCGGGCTTGCTCGCTGCAATCTTGGCCTCCCTCTTCTGGGCCGTAGGCTTTGCGATTGAAATCGTGCGCTCAGTGCCAGGAGGTCCAAGAGGTCCAATCGGAATTGACGTGTCAGGGATCATGAGCGCCCATCGCGCATACTGGGCCATCCCGATTATGGCATTCTCGCTCGGATTTTTTTGGGAATACAGGCGCGTGAGACGGCGAGTCATCGGCTAGGGCGGGCTGGCGCGCCGCTGTGCGATGTTTTCGGTGTGAGGTTGTTGCCGGGTTTTCAGGCGAGCGCGTTCGCGCGCACCTTCAGGCGGGACTTATATCGCGCTGCGGTGTTGCGGTGCAGAACTCCCTTGCGGCAGGAATGGTCGATCAGGGCGAACACCGAAGGCGTGAGCGTCTGGACGGCAGCTTTATCCTTCGCGTCGAGCGCCGCGCGCAATTGCTTCAGCTGATTGCGAAGGCGCGAGCGATGTGCCCTGTTCCGGGCCGATTTCGTTGCGGTCTGTTTAATACGCTTTAGAGCAGACTTGTGACTTGCCACTGAACCTCCTCGAAAACAATAATCAGCATAGCCGCCCGCCCGTGAGACCGTCAAGGTGTGGACGCGCGTGCACCCGAGGGCACGACTTCAGTCGCGCCGAAGCGGGGTAGCGCAGCGCGGCCTTGCGGCCGCAACCAAGGGGCATGTCATGCTGAGCGAAGCGAAGCAGCTGTTTGTAATTTGGGAGAAAGCAGATTCTTCGCTGCGCTCAGAATGACACGATCCGAAATGCTTGCCAGGAAAACAAGAATTTATGGGTTTGCAGCGCAGACTTGTATTTTAAGTCTGCGGTTTTCCGATCCACAGACGAAAAGCCGCGGAGTTAAAGAACAACTCCGCGCTACCCCTGCTGAGAACCTCAGGGGCTGAAGCCACATTGTTCATCTCCAATTTTCGGCATCGCTCCAGCCATGCCAGGATACAAACCGCCGTCCTTCAGCACCGCTCTCACATGGCCGGCCGCTACAATGGATGCGGCGACGAAGATGAAGATCATTGTGCTCGGTGAGATTCTCTGGGACATCTTTGAAGATGGGGAACACCTGGGCGGCGCGCCCTTCAACTTTGCCGCGCACGCTCGCCGCCTGGGGCACGACGTGACCTTTGTCAGCGCCGTCGGAGCGGATGTGCGCGGGAAGGAGGCACTGGCTCGAGCTAGTGCGCTCGGGCTGTCGACGCGCTACATCCGCGAAGTGGCGGGCCAGCCCACGGGTATTGTGCCGGTAACCATCGATGCCGAGGGACAGCCTCGGTTTACCATTTGCCGTCCGGCGGCGTACGATTATGTGTCGCTTTCTGAGCATGATCTCTGCGAGCTCTCGACGCCGGCGGCCCATTGGATCTATTTTGGAACGCTTCACCAGACGAGTCCGCGGGCGCGAGAGACGCTCGCCCAGCTCCGCGGCGCGAATCCGCGGGCGCGGCGCTTCTACGACGTGAACTTGCGGCCGCAATCTTACGACGCTCAGCTTGTGCGCAGCCTCCTCGCTGAGGCTTCTTTCGTGAAGCTCAACGAGGAGGAGGCGCGGTTAGTGTGCGCTCTTCTGGGCGCGCCCGCCGACGCATCAATCAGCCAGTTCTGCCGCACGAATGCGCTGGCTTTTGGCTGGGAAGGCGTCTGCGTCACGCGCGGGGCCTCGGGCTGTGCATTGCTCGTGGGCGACGACTACGCCGAAGTCGCAGGATACCCCGCCGTGGCCGCGGACACTGTGGGCGCAGGGGACGCCTTCGCGGCCGCTTTCCTGCACGGCCTCAATCAGGGCTGGGCGACGGCGAAGATCGGCGACTTCGCGAATCGCGTCGGAGCGCTGATTGCCAGCCGCCGGGGCGCTATTCCTGCCTGGACGGTTGAGGAAGCGAACGCCCTCCGCGCCTGAGCGGCCGATTCCTTTGGCCATGTGCAACCGCCCGGAATTTCGGTTACACTTTTAAATTCATCTCTAACAAATCCGTTGAGAAGCGGCCTCGACGACGTGGCGAGCCGGCCCACGCTGCTACTCTGACGCAGGCCAAATTCGTGGCAAGTGGATAGGCGGCGATTCCGGCTTGGCGACGCGGCTTCTGACGGCAACCTATGAGGAAGAGAAATGAGCGTGTCCCCCTCCATTGATCCGTTTCAGCTATTAGAAGAAAAGCTCGGCAAAGTCGTCGAGAGCTACAAGCGAACGCAGGCGGAGAATCGGATTCTATTGCAGCAGATGGAAAAGCTTCAGGCGGAGTCGAAGCAGGGTGTGCAGCGCCAGGACGCGCTCGAGCGCGAGGTCCAGGCGCTGCGGCGCGAGCGCGAGGATGTGCGTGCGCGCGTGGAACGATTGCTCGACCAGGTGGAGGCTTTGACGCGGCCGGATTCGCCGGGATAATGGACCTCGCCGAAATGCCGCCGGCAGACGAAAGGCACCGTGACCATGCTTTCCCAAGACGGAATCCGCGTGACGATCTATGACCAGGAGTACCGCATGCGCGGCGAGCTCGACGCGGAGTACATCGAAAAGCTTGCGCGCTTCGTCGACGAGAAGATGAGGTCCATCGCTTCCCGGTCGCAGAACGCGGACTCGCTTCGCACCGCGATTCTCGCAGCCCTCAACATCGCTGATGAGTATCACCAGTTATTGGCGCGGCGCGAGGCGGAATCGCACGAGGTCAACCAAAAGATGGGCAGGTGCACCCAGGTCCTGGACCGCGTCTTGAATTCGATGGATTAACAATTCCGCGTTCGACTCGCTCCATCCGTTGGAGGAACGTCATCCGATTTTGCCCGAGCGCGAGTCAGCCGACTTTCAGAGGCCATCCGTTTGACGTCTCCTTTTCGCATTCTGTTTTTGGGCGATATTTTTGGCCAACCCGGCCGCCGGATTGTCAAAGAGAAACTGCCCGACCTGGTGAAGGAGTTTAACCCCGACCTGGTTCTTGCCAACGGAGAGAATGCCGCGGCGGGGTTCGGCATCACGCCGCCGCTGGCCGAAGAACTCTTCAGCTTGGGAATCGCTGTTCTGACATCGGGAAACCACATCTGGGACAAAAAAGAGATTGTGCCGTACCTCGGCGACGCCGCGAACACCCGCTTGCTGCGGCCGGCGAATTACCCGCACCGCGCGCCGGGGCGCGGCCTTTTTGTGGGACGAAACGCTTCCGGAACTTCGTACGCGGTGATCAACCTGCAAGGCCGGGTGTTTATGCCCGCTCTCGATTGCCCTTTTCGCGCCGCCGAGGCCCTCTTGAGCGAGGTCCCCGAGGATGTGAAAATTCGTGTCGTGGATATCCACGCCGAGGCCACGTCTGAGAAGCTTGCGCTCGGATGGTTTCTCGATGGGCGCGTGACCGCCGTGCTCGGAACGCACACTCACGTCGCAACCGCGGACGAATCCATCCTGCCGCGCGGGACCGCCTACATTACCGACCTCGGTATGAGCGGGCCGTACGATTCGGTGATCGGGATGGAGAAGGAGCCGGTCATCAAGAAGTTCATCGATCAGATGCCCGCGCGTTTTGAAGTGGCAAAGGCCGACGTCAGACTCTGCGGAGTCCTGATCGACGCCGACGAAGCGACGGGTCGCGCCCTTTCGATTGCGAGAATCGCGCGGAAGTGAGGAGCAGCGGTAAAGCAGGAGGCAGAAAGCAGAAGGCAGAAGGCAGAAGGCTGATTGCTGAACGCCGATTACTGGTTGCTGAATGCAGTGAAGCCCGGCCGCCGATGAGCTATAATCCCCTTCAAAGGAGCGCCCACGCGGGATCAGACGCGCATGGGCTTGCATGAGTCAACCCGGTAAACGCCTCGGCGATCTCATTGACGACTACTGCCCCAGGTGCCGGCTGCTGTTGAACCACGCGGTTGCCAGCATGATCGGGGAGAACGTCGCCAAGGTGATTTGCCAGACGTGTTTCACGGAACATCCGTACCGCCGCGGTGAAGGCGGAAAGAAGAAGCTGGCGAACCCGCGCGCGACGTTGTTCGACCAAGTGGTGAGCGCCATGCCTTCGCCTGCAGTGGCGCCCGACCCCCCTGACGTCATACCTGCAAAGAAGAGAACCGCCACCCCGGCGCGATACATCACCCGGCACAAAGGCAAGCCGCCGCGGAAAGCTCACTGAGGGCGAGGCGAGCGGGCGCGGCGAGCGGTCCCCCCAGGCTCCGCCGACGCGCGGGCTGACGTAAAATAACCTTCCTGCAAGTCCGGTTTCTGTATGTGCAATCCATGCCTAGCGGCGATAGAATGGAATTGGAGTGGTACTCGGTAAACAGGCGTCGCATCGCGGTCCACAACGTCACGGCTGATGAGTTCGAAGAGGCGTTCGTAGCGACTGGCTGCCGTTGGAAATTCAGGACGTGAACGGTGAAGAGCGGTGGGTCGTGGCCGGCTCCACGAGGGATTCTCGGGTTCTGGTCCTCGTCTTCACTCCGACGACGGGCGGGTCGCGTCCCATCACTGCATGGAAGGCCGAGCGCAGAATCGCTGAGCGCTACTTCAAATACGTCTTCGGAGAATAATGCGGCAGAAGATCGTAATTCCTGAGTTCGCTTCGAGGGAAGAAGAGGCGGAATGGTTCGACCGCCACAAGCGAGAGATCGAAGACGAACTGGTTCGCAGGATCGACGCGGGCGATGTAAAGGTACTACGGCGCTCCCGGGAGCGGCTTTCTCCAGTTACGATTCGCATGAACCCGGAGGATCTGAGGACCGCCCGCGAACAGGCGGACCGCAAGGGAGTTCCTTACCAGACCTATATTCGCATGCTGCTGCGGGAGTCGCTGCGCCGCGCACAGCCTCGAGGCAGGCCAAAAGCCGTGGCAAGCGGCTCTCGGTCCCGCGGCTTGGGTCGATAACCGCAGGATCCGCCGGCAAGGTCTTTGCGAGCTTGATCGCCTCAATCATCATCATCGTCCGGGAGGAACTGCAGGTACTCCTCCGTCGCCTCTTCCACAACTTTGGCTTTCACGGCGATTACACTCGCCACGGCCGAAAGCGCGGCCAGAAGGTCCGCATACCGGCGAGTTCCTGGTTTTGCGCGCCGGAGTTTGAGCGCGAGATCTTCATACGGGCGGGCTCCTTCATCGACGACCTCAGATATCAAGGTCTCAAGAGTGTCGAGCGAGACGAAAGGTGCTGTTGACTTGTTTCTGCGCATACCGTTCACCAGCTCCTCGTAAGGCGCCGTTCGAGCCTGCGGATTCTTTCTTCCCATGCCTCGATTTCTTTCTGTCACTTGGCTATCAAGCCGTAGTTCGGGTTAGCGATCGACAACTCGGCGCTGACTGCCAGCCGCAATTGTCAACCGCGCGAATGCCAGGGGTTCGGGGGAACGCCGAAATAGACTTCCCATCCGCGGGAATGATTTTTCTCCTGGCGCGTAGCGTTAACGGTCCGGAGCCTCTCTTTGGAGGACCTTCAGTTCGGTCATCGACCGCAGCTCATACACCGTCCCTTGCCACCGGATGCGGCGAGTGAACGCCGCCGCGGTGAAATTAAGCAGCATGATCCAGGGGATAACGGGCGCGAGCTTCCAATAGCAGCCTCCGTACTGCGCGAGCAGATCCGATTGTTCTGGAAAGAGCTCGCGGGCAGCGCGACTTCGCAAAGCACCCTTGCTCATTCCGAGCGCCAGAATCAGCGCCAGAATCGCTGCCGCGACAGCGCGAGGCGCGGGCGCGCCCGGCAGCGCGATCAACGCAATTCCCCACGCCAGCGTGGCTGCGTACAGCCCGTACGAAGCCAGCCCGAGTTTCCAGTACCGGGCGTGATAAACACGCGTGATGATGATCTGGCGATTTGCCCACTGCACGAATTCTCCAAAACTCACTCCGCCGCTCGACGCCACGAGGCAGCGCGGCTCGAACCGGATGCGGCCTCCGGCATCACGGACGGCCCGCGTCATCGCGTAGTCATCGCTCACCGTGCCTCGCCAGTATTTCTCCGCTACTCTCAGGCGCTTGAAGTCCTCGGCGCGAATTGCCATCGAACCGCCCCAGGCGAAGTTGTGATCGTGGTTGCCCATCATGGTGGCAATGGAGCTGTCCCAGGCGGCGCGAACCCGCGAGGCAAAACCGGCGCCCGGCAGATACCATCGGAACCCCGTGCTGGCGATCACGGACGAATCGCCGAGCGCGCCCGTCAGGGCGCGCAGCCAGTCTCTCGCAGGAGTGGAGTCGATATCCGCGAACGCGAGTACTTGCGTCCCGGGCTCGACCGCTTCAACTCCCGCAAGTAGGTTGTTCACCTTCTCTCCGTTGGTGTCCGACAACCCCGCAACCACCAGCCGGGCTCTTGCGTTGCCGGTCATTCGGGCTTGCTTTTCAGTTAACCGGATGAGGTAGCGGTAAGCCGCATCGGCTTCCGTTGCCACCGAGAAAATCACCTGATAAGAAGGGTAGCTTTGAGCCAGGAACAGCGGGGCATTGCGTTCCAGGTCTTCACCGAGCCCCTTGCAGGGGATGATGACCGCGGCCGGCGGGCAGTAATCGAAAAGGGGACGCGTGAGGCGCCGGCGAAGCAGGCGCAGGAATTGGAAACCGCCCCGCAACGACCAGAGACTCTGCAGCAAGAGAAGGCCCGCCAGGATGAAGAATGCATTCATGAGTGCGGCATCAACGGGCCGGCGGACGCCTGCGTTTGATCGGAGCCCCGCTGCGCCGCGCTCGTGCTCTTACGGAAGTGCCGACGCCTTATGAGTGGCGCCCGCGTTTTGGGGTGCGCTTCGCGTCGTGATCTGCTGGGGCTTGATTCCCAAATCGTGAGGATGGTGCTCCCGGTAGTACGCCTTGATCACTTCACCTGCGATTGGCGTGGCCACGCTCGACTCGCCTCCGTGCATGACGAGCACGGAAACGACAATCTCCGGATCGGGCGATGGCGAATAACCTACAAACCACGCGTTGTTCTTGTAGTTCCCACTGTGGCCCGCGCGCTCGAAAGCCACGCTCACCACCTGCGCCGTTCCCGTTTTTCCGGCGATGTTCAGGCCCGCAACGCGCGCACCCGCGCCCGTTCCGCCCTCATTGACGACTCCCCACATGCCGCTCGTCACCGCCTGAATCGTCACCGGGCTGAGCGGAAACCGGCGAGGCTTGGCCGACGTCGAATCCCCGTCGTGGCCCTGCACGGTGTTCCCCAGCGTGAGATGGGGCCGGTAAAACACGCCACCCTCGGCGATGCCTCCGATCATTGCAGCCAGTTGGAGTGGTGTCACGGCCACCGCGCCCTGCCCGATGGCTACCGAGATCGTCTCCCCGGCGTACCACTTGTGCCTAAAGCGCCTCTCAACCCACTCAGGAGTCGGCATGATTCCGGGCTCTTCTCCCGGCAGATCGATTCCCGTCTTCGCTCCCAATCCAAGCTGTTTTGCGTAATAGGCGAGCTTATCGATGCCAAGAATGCGGCCCAGAGTGTAGAAGTAAACATCGCACGAGATCACGATAGCTCGGTGCAGGTTGACGGCGCCGTGGCCCCGATGGTATTTCCACCAAGTCCAATCGTGATAGGTGTGCCCGTAAATCGTGACGTAGCCCGGGCATTCGACCGTGTAATCCGGCTTGATCTCGTGCGATTCGAGCCCGGCGACGGAGGTGACAATCTTGAACACCGAACCCGGCGCCAGTTGAGCCTGAATCGCCTTGTTCATCAGGGGCTTTTCGGGGTCCGACACGAGGTCGTGCCACTCCTTCGGGTCAACGTGGCCTGCGAAGCTGTTGGGGTCGATGCTCGGCTGGCTTACCATCGCCAGCACCTCCCCCGTGCGCGGGTCGAGGGCGACCACCGCGCCGGGGTAGCTGCCTAGCGCCTGCTCGGCCGCGAGCTGCAGGTCGAGATCGATGGTGAGCCGCAAGTCGCGTCCAGGCCGCGGCGAGACCGCCGTCATTCCGCCCATCTCCTGCCCGCGGCTGTTTACGATGACGCGCCTCATCCCGTCCTCGCCCGAAAGCGCCGCGTTGTATTCTCGCTCGATCCCGGCCTTTCCCGTGACGTCTCCGGGCCGGAACCGCGAACCCGATCGGGCGATCTCCTCCGCCGAGACATCTCCGACATACCCAAGCAGCGCGGAGGCAACCTGATGCTTGGGATAGAAGCGCCGTTCGGTCTGGATCAGGTCGAGCTCGGGATATTCGAGGCGGTGCGACTCAACGAACGTCACGTCTCCTATCGTCGCGGGGTTCTTGATGACAACCGGCTGGTAACGCGGCAGATTTGCCTCCTGCTGTAGTTGCTGGCGAAGCGCCGCGGGATCGATCGCAAGACCCTTCGCGATGCCGTCAATCGATGCCGGAGACAGCTTCTCATCGCGCGAGAGGAGCGCCGTAAAGGTGGGCTGATTGTCCACGAGAACTTCACCGTACCGATCGAGAATGCGGCCGCGCGCCGCAATGATCGGGAGGTCGCGCGTGCGGTTGCGCTCCGACTCCTGCACGTATTGACGGTGTTGAGCGATCTGTAAACGCGAGTAACCGGCGATCAGTCCGAGAAGCAGGGCAGCGATCAGATATTGCAGGAAAGAAAGCTTCCAAACCGGGAAACGGGGCTCGTCCGGAAATCGTCTTTCCATACGCTGCTGTTCCGTCAGAGGCTGAGAGAGGCGGGTTGGCGGAGGATCATCAGAACGGATCGCGCCTCTCCGGGCGCAGGTCAAAACACCGGGCTTTCGAGCTGCGGTCGGCCGCCGGAGCTGTAGCGGCGATCCATGATCGCCGTAGAGCCGGGAAGCGTAGTTCCCCGCTCCAGATCTTCACCCCAAACGTAACACGGCCAAGGACCTCACACAAGAGCCGTTCACGAATCGGTTGCGCCGGGCTTCAGCCCGGGACACCTGCTTTCTTCGGCTTGCCGCCCCATTCGCGGCGCTCAGCGCAGGCTCTGAAGGGCCCGCTACGGCGATCATCCCCGAGAATCTGGTTGACACGCTTAGAACGCGCCGTGTACTCTTGAAATTCGCAGATGAGCAGCCTACTCACCCAATCTCGTCATCATTGCCATCATTCAAACGCGGAGCGGCGGTGTCGGTGGGTGGCTGCGTAAGTCAAGCTTGGTTGCGATGAGCGAAGCCCGCTGGCACAAAACGTCAGCGGGTTTTTTGTTTTAGGGGGCTGAAAACAGCATTCGGCAATCAGCCGCCAGGGTCAGCGATTGCCGGCCGCGCTCGCCTCGCGACCGCTAGCTGTTTGCCGAGCGTTTGTCGCGGATGGAGAAAGCTATGGAGCTTAACTACAAGGATGGGTTGGTCCCTGTCATCGTTCAGGACCCGCGCAATAGCAGAGTGCTGATGCTCGGATACATGAACGACGAGGCGTACCAGAAAACCGTCGAGACTGGATACGTCACGTTCTATAGTCGCAGCCGGCAGAAGCTTTGGACAAAAGGCGAGGACTCGGGCCACTATCTTCGGTTACAGGAAGTGCGCGTGGACTGCGACGGGGATGCGTTGCTGATCCTCGCCGAGCTTGGCGGCCCCGGCTGCTGCCACGAAGGCTATCTTTCATGCTTCTACCGCAAGATGACAGGGCAGAGCGCCGAAGTGATTGAGCAGCGTCTGTTTGACCCGGCGGAAGTTTATGGCGCCGGCTCATCGGCGCGGTAGCGCGGACCCGCTCTTTTCGGGTCCGCGGTCCCTCAATCAGGATAATCAGAGGCGGGTAGCGCAGACTTGTTTTTCAAGGCTGCGGCTTTTGCGTCGCCGAAAGACAAGCCGCGGAGTTAAAGAACAACTCCGCGCTACCGGCGACGGGCGTCGCCCTACGCGGAGTTGCGAGGTTGTCAAATGAAGTTGAAGCTGGGAATCCCGAAGGGGAGCTTGCAGGAAGCGTCGATTCAGCTCTTCAAGCGGGCGGGTTTTGAGATCACGGTGAACCCGCGCTCCTATTTTCCGTACATCGACGACAACGAGATCGAGTGCATGCTGATCCGTGCACAGGAGATGGCGCGATACGTCGAAGACCGGGTGCTCGATGCGGGCCTCACCGGCCGCGACTGGGTGCTGGAGAACGAAGCTCAGGTGGTCGAGATTGCCGATCTCGTCTATGCGAAGCAGACGCTCGGAAAGGTGCGGTGGGTGCTCGCCGTGCCGGAGCAATCGCCTGTTCAGAGCGTCGAGGACCTCGCGGGCAAGGTGATCGCGACGGAGCTCGTGCAGGTGACGCGGCGCTATCTCGAAAAGCACGGCGTCAAGGCGAAGGTCGAATTCTCCTGGGGCGCGACCGAGGTCAAGCCGCCGGTCCTCGCGGACGCTATCGTCGAAGTGACCGAGACCGGCTCCTCGCTGCGCGCCAACGGGCTGCGCATCGTCGAGACCGTGCTCGAGTCCAACACCAAGTTCATCGCCAATGCCGAAGCGTGGGCTGACGCCGAAAAGCGGCAGAAGCTCGAGACGCTGGTGATGCTCTTGAAGGGCGCTATCGAAGCGGCGGGAAAAGTAGGACTGATGATGAATGTGCGGCGGGGCGATCTGGAGGCCGTCCTTGCGGCGCTGCCCGCGCTCAAGCGGCCCACGATCAGCTCGCTGAGCGAGTCCGATTGGGTGGCCGTGAACACCGTAATCGAAGAGAAAACGGTGCGAGAGATCATTCCGCGCCTGAAAGCGGCCAACGCTCAGGGCATCGTCGAATACCCTCTAAACAAAATCGTGATGTGATGCTCAGGATCGTTCGCAGCCAGGAAGGCGGGGAAGTCGACCGCCTTTTCGCAGCCCGGCGAAAGCAGGAATCGGAGGCCGCGCGCGTCGCGCGCCGCATTCTCGACGAGGTGCGCCGCGACGGGGATGCGGCGTTGGTGCGCCTGGCGCGAACACTTGACCGCACCGATTTGCGCCGCGAAGGCTTCACGGTTTCAGCGGCGGAGATCCGCGCGGCCCGCGCGAAAGCGCCGGCGCGATTTGTCGCGGCGGTGCGCCGCGCGGCGCGCAACATCCGCCGCACGGCAGAGCGCCAACTCCCCGCCGCGTGGATGAGCGCTCCCGGCGCCGGAATCAAGGTCGGGCAGGTGATCCGACCGCTCGAGCGGGTGGCGTGTTACGTGCCCGGCGGCCGCTTTCCGCTTCCCTCAACCGTGCTGATGGGCGTCATTCCCGCACAGGTGGCGGGCGTGAAAGAGATTGTGATCACCTCGCCGCATCCGGCGCCGGCGATTCTCGCCGCCGCGGATGAACTCGGAGTGCAGACAGTGTTCCGGCTGGGGGGCGCGCAGGCGATCGCTGCGTTCGCCTATGGTACCGAGAGCGTTCCGCGCGCCGACAAAATTGTCGGCCCCGGCAACCGTTATGTAGCGGCGGCGAAGCGGCAGATCGCGGGCGAATGCGGTATCGACTTTGTTGCCGGGCCTACCGAACTCGTTGTGGTGGGCGACAAGGGGCGCCCCGCCTGGATCGCCGCCGATTTGGTGGCGCAAGCCGAGCACGATCCGGATGCTTCGGCGGTGCTCATCACGAGTTCCATGAAGCTCGCACTTGCCGTACAAAGATCGGCTCAAAATATCTTGGCGCGGTTATCGCTGCCCGTGGCGGAAACATCCCTCGCTGCGCACGGCGCAATTATTCTGGTGAGAACGCTCAATGACGGCATCGAGCTCGCGAACCGGTTCGCTCCCGAGCATCTGACGCTGCTCGATGACGCCGCATCGCGCACCAGCGAGGTGCGGTCCGCCGGGGCTATTTTCCTCGGCGGTTACAGCGCTGTCGCCGCAGGCGACTACGCCTCGGGCGGCAATCACATTTTGCCGACGGCGGGCGCCGCCCGGCAGCGCGGAGGTCTGACGGCGGCCGATTTCGTCAAGTCGATTTCGGTTCAGCGCCTCAGCCGCGCGGGCCTGTCGAGCCTGCGAAAAACGATCGTCACTTTGGCTGACGCTGAAGGCCTGAAGGCGCACGCACACTCGGTTGAGGCGAGGTTTGAGCATGATCCGCGCCCGTAGAGCCGTCGAGCGCCTTCGCGAATACACGCCTGTGCCCGAAGGCCGCGAGAGCATGATCCGGCTCGACCTGAACGAGAACACCGTCGGCTGCCCACCCGCGCTTTTGCGCGCGCTGCGCCGGCAAATGACCCGCGAGCGGTGCGCGATTTATCCAGAGTACGACGAAACCCGCGCCGTCCTTGCGAAGTATTACGGCGTATCACCCGCCGAACTCGTGATGACGAACGGAGTGGACGATGCGATTATGCTGATCTGCGACACCTTCGTCAATCCGGGTGACGTTCTGGCGATTCCTTCGCCCACCTTCGCCATCTATCAGTTCTTCCACGAGCTGCGGGATGGCATCACGCGCCCGGTCGATTACGACCGGCGCGTGCGATTGCCTGTCGAAAAGCTGATCGCCGCAGCAAAGCGCGCCCGCTGGCTTGCCCTTGCGAACCCGAACAATCCTACTGGCACGATAATTCCCAAGGACGAGCTGAGGCGGCTGATTGAAGCGGCGCCGCAGACGCTCGTGCTTGTCGACGAAGCTTACTTCGACTTTTCCGGCGTGACGGTTCTGCACTGGATTCGCCGTTATCCGAACCTGATCGTCAGCCGCACGCTTTCGAAGGCCTTCGGACTTGCGGGGCTTCGCCTCGGCATCCTGTTCGCGTCGCGCGCGCTGATGGGGCTCATGCGCCGAGTGCATGCGGCGTACGCCGTGAACGCGGTTGCGGTCGCGGGCGCGGCCGAGGCGGTAAAGTACGGCGAAGCGGTGCGGGCCTATGTCGCAATGATTCAGCGCAATCGCGAGTGGCTGCACACGGAGCTGTCTGAGATGGGCGTTCCGCACGCGCCCAGCGCAGCGAATTTCCTGTTTGCGCGTATCGGCGAGCGCGCGCCAGAGGTCGCGCGGCGACTGCGCCGGCAGGGAATCCTCGTCCGCGACTGGGGCTCTGACGCCCGGCTTTGCAAATGCCTGCGCATTACCATTGGGACCATGCCCGAGATGCGCCGCGTAGCGGGTGGACTGCGCGGTCTCCGGCGTCTGCTTGAAACGGATGATGCGGCAGAACTGGCAGATGGAAAGAGCAGGTTTGCATGGTTCGCATGAAAGAGCGCATCGCCAGCCTGCACCGGAAGACTGCCGAAACGGATATCCGCGTGCGGCTCAACCTCGACGGCTCCGGCCGCTACCAAATTTCAACGGGTATCCGCTTTCTCGATCACATGCTCGAGCTCTTCGCCCGGCACGGAGGGTTTGACCTCGATCTCGATGCGCGCGGCGACTTGGACGTCGACCAGCATCATACGGTCGAGGACGCCGGATTGGTTATGGGCGAGGCGTTTCGGAAAGCGCTCGGCGACAAAAAGGGCATCAACCGCGCCGGGTATTTCGTAATGCCGATGGATGAAACGCTTGGAGTCGCGGCGGTGGACCTGAGCGGCCGGCCGTTCTGCGTGTTGCGCGCTCCAATCCGCGCCCGCAGGATTGGCGATCTCGATGCGGAGCTGGTCGAGGATTTCTTCCAGGCCTTCGCTTCGGGCGCTCGCGCCAACGTCCATCTCAAGGTCGCCTACGGCCGGTCCAGCCATCACGCGGTCGAGGCGCTTTTCAAGGCCTTTGCGCGCGCTCTGCGGTTCGCCTGCTCGCGCGACGCGCGGTTGAAAGAAATGCTTCCGAGCACGAAGGGACTGCTATGATCGCCGTCGTTGATTACGGCGCCGGAAATGTCGGCTCGGTGCTCAAGGCGGTGCGCTTTCTCGGCGATGAAGCCGAAGCCGTCACCGCGGCGGGCCAGCTTGCCAGCGCGGCGAAAATTATTCTGCCCGGCCAAGGCCATTTTGGCTCCATGATGACCGCTATCGAGAAGCGGCAATTGCTGGCGCCGCTGCGCAACGCAATCGAGATGGGCAAGCCGTTCCTTGGCATCTGCCTGGGACTTCAGGCGCTGTATGAAGCGAGCGAAGAAGCGCCGGGCATCGCGGGATTCGGCCTTCTCACGGGGCGTGTGCGGCGGCTCGAAGGAGTTTTCAAAGTGCCGCATCTTGGCTGGAACCAGTTGGAGATCGCCCGCGGCGGTGCGCGGATTTTGCGCGGCGTTGAAGCCGGGAGTTTTGTCTACTTTTGCCATTCGTATTACGGGCCGGTCACTCCTGAAAGCGCTGCGATCACCGAATACGGGCAGCGATTCGCCGCTGCGGCGGAGATCGGAAATGTTCACGCCGTGCAGTTTCACCCGGAGAAGTCTGGCGCAACGGGACTCGTCGTGCTCCGGAATTTCCTGGAACTGTAGGGGGGCAAAGCGCCCGGTAACGCCATCGGCGATCGCAGATCGCCTCTACAGCCAGTCGCAGATCGCCGCTACCGCCGATGCTCGCTAAGAGAATCATTCCGTGTCTCGATTGCAAGGACGGTCGCGTCGTGAAGGGCGTCCAATTCGTTGAATTGCGCGACGCGGGCGATCCGGCGGAACTTGCCGCTGCGTACAACCGCGAAGGCGCGGATGAGCTGGTGATGCTCGATATCTCGGCTTCGCGCGAGGCGCGCGCGATCCTCATGCAAACCGTGAAAGCGGTCGCCAGCCAGCTCTTCATTCCGCTAACCGTGGGCGGGGGCGTGAGGAGCCTTGACGACGGGCTGCGCCTGCTCGGCGCAGGGGCTGACAAGGTCGCCGTGAATACGGCGGCTGTCGAGACCCCCGGATTGATCGAGGCGCTTTCTTCGCGCCTGGGAAGCCAGGCCGTCGTCGTAGCGATTGACGCGCGGCGGCGGACCGAACCGGCGCCGGGCGGCATGTCGCAGTGGAATGTGCTAACCTACGGCGGAACCCAGCCGAGCGGTTTAGGCGCGGTAGAATGGGCCGAGCGCGCGGCGTTGCTGGGCGCAGGAGAAATTCTCCTCACATCAATGGACTCCGACGGCACCCGGAACGGATTCGATTGCGAGCTGACCGCAGCCGTCTCAAGTGCCGTGCGCATTCCCGTGATTGCCTCAGGCGGGGCGGGGAAGCCGGAGCACTTCGCAGAAGTTTTTCTCCGGGGCGCGGCGGATGCGGCGCTGGCCGCGTCGATCTTTCATTTTCAGCAGCATACGTTGCGCAGTCTCAAGGAATTTTTGAAGGGTCGCGGCGTGCCGGTGCGTCTGCCAATTCACGAGGCGGTCTGAATCGAACCGAGGGGTCTATGACGAGCCGGCGATTATGTGCGTTTGTTGCTTTCCTGGCCCTGGTTTTTTCAACGGTGCGCGTGGCGGACGCACAGAACGCCGCCCCGCAGCCCAACCGTCTTCTGACGGCGAAATTGATCTACGTCGAGCCCATGCCGGGGCAACTCGACCGGTGGATCGTCGAGGATCTGAAGGCTTGGGGAAAATACCGGATCGCGCAGAGCGAGCAGGGCGTGGATATCGTGATGCGAGCGCAGAAACCGCTGCCGAGGAGCTTATACGGTGAGCGCACGCGCCCGCCGGTAATTCGTCGAGAGCGTCAGAGACTTCCGGTGGTTTCTCTGACGGTCGTGGACTGGGTCACGGGCGCGCGGCTCTGGCAAGCCGACGTCGTGAACTCCGCGCCAAAAAACAAGAACAACGAGAAAACGCCGTCAGGTCCTGAAACCGAATTGCGCGTCCGGCACCTGACGCCAGACCAGATTGCCACGCGCGCGGTCGACTTGCTCCGCCAGTATGTCGAGGGGCTTGAGGGCGCTCCGGCAGCAAAGCACTAGCAGTTGCTGGAAGCGGCTCGGGACGGGAAGGCCATATGAAGATCGCCGTTACCGGGGCCGCAGGATTGTTCGGGCACGCGCTGGTCAGCGCGTTCAGCGAAAAGCATGACGTACGCGCATTGACTCACGCCGAAGCTGATATCACCCGGGCGGCCGAGATTGCAGCCGTGCTCTCCGCCATTCGGCCGGATGTGGTCGTTCACGCCGCGGCGATTCCCGATCCCGACGTGTGCGAAACCGATCCGGCGCGCGCGTTCGCCGTGAACGTGCACGGAACGCGCAACGTAGTCCTCGCGGCGCAGAACGCCGGCGCGCAGGTGGCCTATATCTCCACCGACGCGGTTTTCGACGGCCGCAAAAACAGCCCTTACAGGGAAACCGACGCGACGAATCCCGGCACGGTTTACGGGCGAACGAAATTGCGCTCCGAGGAGATCGTGCGAGCCGTCCGCGAATCGTGGATCTTTCGCGTGTCGGTTCTGTTTGGTCCGGGGAAGCAGAACTTTGTCAGCAAGGGTCTCGAGCGGCTGAAGGCGGGCGGGACTTACACCGTGGCTACGGACCAGCTTGGAAACGCAACGTACACTATCGATGCGGCGCGGAAGATCGAAGAAGCGCTCGAGGCCCAGCGCTACGGCCTCTATCACGTCGCAAACAGCGGATGCTGCACGCGGCTCGATCTCGCGCGGAGCGCGGCGGAACTGGCGGGCTTGGGTGCCCGCCGGATCCTCGGCAAGACCCTGGACGAAATGGCGCGGCCTGCGCGGCGTCTGGCCTATTCGGTAATGAGTTGTGATGCTCTCGAGCAGGCTGGGTTCACTCCGCTGCGTTCCTGGAAAGATGCGCTGCGAGAATACATATCTAGCCTCAGCCGCTAGCCTGCGGTTCGCGGATTTTAGCCTCATCGGAAACGCCGAGGCCCCTCGCGTGCCGCTCTCGCAGACCAACACGCCGGTCGTTCCCGCGAAAGCGGGAATCCGTGTGGACCCCCGTTTTCGCGGGGGTGACAATCGCCTTCGTCTGGGTGGGCGGGCGGCAGTTTCATCGGCATTCAGGATCCCAAGCGTAAGGGTTGCCACCCTCTCCCTCGCGCGAATTATTTGCCTCGCTCGCACGATTTGGTACTAAGATATTCAGCCTATGAGCCGCTGGCGCAGCGCAATCCTGTGGACCCCAATCGCTCTTCTGCTCTACCTCGCGGTGCCCGCGGCGATCGCTCCTAAGGCGCAGAGCCACGCCGACAACCAACGCTCGATCTCACACCCGGCCGGGCCGCACCTTACACGGGCCGAGCTCACGGCGCTCATCCGGCAGAAGATCAAGTACGTCTTCGTGATCTATCAGGAGAATCGCTCGTTCAGCTCGTATTTCGGCACGTTTCCGGGCGCCGAGGGTCCGTTCAGCCGCTGGCCCGAACACACCGCCAGTTTTTATCAGCCGATCATCCACACGGATGGAACCACGGGGACCATCCATCCCTTCCGCATCGGCGCCCAACAGTTTGCGGCCGATCTCGACGACATGGATCATTCGCACGCCGGGTTGCTGGCAAAAATGGACCTTCAAAGCGGCGCTCCCCGCATGGACCGCTACGCACTTGCTGAGGAGAGGAAATTCGCGAAGACCAGTACGCCTTCGCTCAAGGCGGAGCAGATGGGCGAGCTGACGATGGCGTACGTCGATTGCGACACGATTCCGCTGCTGTGGCGTTACGCCAGCCGCTTCGTGCTCTTCGACCACATTTTCCAGGAGATGATCGGACCCTCAACGCTCGGCAACATCTCGATCATCGCAGCGCAGACGGGACAAACGCAGTGGGCGCTGCATCCCGACGAGGCATTCCGCAGCCAGCTCGGCGTGCCCGTGCTCAACGACGACGACCCGTTCTGGGGATCGCAACTCGATCCGAATCGCGCCCGGAACAAGATGCCCGTCAATCCGCGCGACATTCGCAACGGGCAGGAGTACGCCACGCAGCTTAATCTGACGTTTGCCTCGCTCCCGCTGACGATGTGGGGAGCGCGCCTCCGTTCCGTCGCAAAGGCGGATGAGGAGCCCCGGTGGGATCTGGCCGACGTCAGGAACGACATCGATTTCATTTCAGGCCGCAAGACGAGCGCCGCAGCTTTCGGATGGTACCAGGAAGGCTACGGCAGCAGCTCGTATGACCCCGATGACGGACCGCTCGACGCCTACGGCCTGCACGCCTCTTACGTCACTCACCACAACGGTCCGCAGTATTTCGGCTACGTCGCCAATAATCCGCGAATGCGCGATGAGCTGCACGATTTGGGCGATCTGTTTACCGCGCTCGAGCGGAAGACGCTTCCGCCGGGCGGCGGCGTTTTCTTCGTCAAGGGTGGCTTCCGAAACAGCCTGGGGCTCAAACCCTCCGATCCCGACCCCGCCGTGCAAAAGAACTTCGAGGGAGACGACGATCATGAAGGCTACTCCGACTCGCAGATCAGCGAGGCGCTGGCGGCCACTGTGATCAACAAAATTGCGGCGAGCCCTTATTGGCCGCAATGCGTGATCATCATCAACTGGGACGATTCGGAAGGCTCGTACGACCAAGCGCCGCCCCCGATCCACGCCACCGGCCCGGACGGCACGCCGATCACCGATGGGCCCCGCGTGCCGCTGATCTTCATCTCGCCATACGCGCGCACACATGTCGTGGCGCACGATGAAGGCAGCCAAGCCTCCGTGGTGAAGTTCGTCGACGACGCGTTTAATCTGCCGCCCCTGGCGCTTTTGCCGGATGAGCTGCGCGGGCGGCGCCTCGGCAAGAAGGAATTCGGCGAGAGCGACCTCGGGCCGCAGGATGCGATCACACCAAACGTCACCGACCTGGAGAGCGCTTTTAGCGCAGCGCGACTGCTGGGGACGAAGGCGCCGCTCGCGCCGAGTTACGTTGAGATTCCCGAACGCCTCATCGTCCATCTGCCTGAAGAAACCGGTTACGGATGCCGGGCTCTCGGGGTTGAAACAGAAGACCGCCAGCGCCATGTGCCGAACGCGATTCCGGCAGACTTCAATCCTCGGCCGCTCACCGATCCCAGCCGCTGAGCGCGCTGCGCTTTTTTCTGTAGCGCCGGTCTGTGACCGGCGGGGCGGCGCTGGCGGCAATTGAATAATGGGCATGGGGTGGTTCTCCTGGTTGAGATTTGGTTCAGTTAAAAGCCTCGTCTTCACGGAAATAGGTGATCGTCAGCCCCAGCGGATTAATCGGAATCAACTGGTTGGGCACTTTCTGGCGAAACACAAAAACAAAGCTCGCCGTGCAAAGGGTCTTCTTAAGAACCGAATGATCCACCGGCGAATACTGGATCATGTAGAAGTCCACGCTCGCCTTATACGGCGGCTTAATCATCGGTTCGAGGGCCACCTGCTGAACGTCGATATCGACCTCCGGAGCAGAAGGATTGTCGAGGAAGCCTTCGACAACCTTATCTTTCTTGTAGGCCGCCATGATGTCGTTGGCGAGCTTGCCGTCCAGAAAATAAAGGGACTTCGTGAAATCGTCGTTGATAGTGTAGCGATTGCGGACACGAATGCGCACCCCGGCTGCACACGGTGTTGCCGAGCGTTTTCTGTTGTGTTAGCATCGCTGCAATCATCCATCCGCCGCTCGGCGGGAAAGGGGGACTCGTATGGAACGGAGGACATCCACAAACGAGGTAAAGGTTTTCAAGTTCGGGGCGGGCAAATGTAAAGGCCAAATCGAGAATGAGGATCTGGCCCTCGACCAGATTTGGCTGCAGAACAGATACCGGAACGCTCTCGTGGCGATCGATCGCAAATTCCGCGGCCGGTACAACGCCATTGTCGGCGAGAATAATCCAGCCATTGACCGGATTCGTGAAATTGGCGCCCGCACTAAAGAACTTCGGGCAACCATCAGGGTGCAGCGAACGGGCGTGCAGAGGGCCGGCTGGAAAGCTCTTTCGCTTCGTGAGAAAGATGAGATCAAGGACCTCACAGCGGAGCGCAAGGCGCTAAAACCGGAAGCAGACCGCGTGAAGCTCAGCAACAAGACAACCCACCAACCAAGGATCAAAGCTCTCAACAAGGAGTTCTTCAACGCCATCAAGTTGGTCAAAGCCGACTTCTCGGCTGGAGCCTACGTGGACGACAAGGGCCATGACCTGCATGCGAAGAGGCTCTTTTGGATGAACGAAGAGCATGTGTACAACAACTTCCTCAAAGACCGCGACGCGGCCATGCGGGACAAGACCGTACTGAAGTTCCATAGGTTCGAGCCTGAAGGCGCGGTGACGGTCCGCCCACGCGTACAGGCCGTTGAAGATTCCGGGCGGCGTATGACCGTATTGCCGAAAGCAACGAACGCGAAGCCTCTCAAGGTTTCGCTGCCTCCCGGCGAGGTTGCCGCATATCTGGCATCCAATCCTGGCGCGAAGCTCGCGCGCGCAGATATCAAGCGGTTCAAGAAATTGCAGACAGGTGAAATCGGTGAGACGCAGAAAGTGCAGCGCAATATCACAGCCGAGCAAGCTTTCCAGCAAGACAATGGTTCGGCGTTTCATTTCACGCTCGACAGTTCGGGCGGCGAGAAGATTTCCAAGCGCGGTAGAAGAATCACCAGGGGATTCGCCTACTTGCAAATTGGGACCGACCCTAAGACATTCTTCGCCCTGCCTGTCGTCCTGCACCGGCCATTTCCGGAAGCAACCGTCTTCAAATCGGTCGCTGCCAAACGCGAGCGCGTAGGCCGCCATTGCCGGTGGTCCCTGCTGGTCACGGTAGATTTTCCTGCGCAGCCCCCATCACAAAGGGAAGGTGTGGTTGCGCTCGATCCGGGCTGGGCCGTGGGAACGCTTCCGGAGCCCGACGGGCGGCTGCGGGTTGGCGGCCTCACCAGCGACGATGGGACATTCAAGGAATTATGCTTGCCTCCGGCGTTTATGTCCCAGGTCAGGCAGGTGAGCACGCTTCAATCCAAGATTGCTGAAGGCACAAACGCGATCATGCCAAAAGCGCAGGAATGGTTGGATGGGCACAACGAGCAGACTGAGCTTCGCACCCACTTTCAGAACGCCCTGCGGGCTCATAGCAACGCCAAGCGGCGCCAGCGCGAAGCCGGAGGTTTCCGCCACCTCATCAAGGGCACCTGGACCATAAGGAACGGGACAAAGCCTGACGGCCACGAACTGCGAAGCGAGCTTGAAGGGTGGTACAAGAGCTTCCGGCACCTCGACGAGTGGATGCGCAACCTTGCCGACCAGAATGCTGCGAGCAAGCTGTACCTTTACCGCAACTGGGCGTCTGCGGCGGCGAAGCGGTATCGCACCGTCGTCATAGATGATTGCGATCTTCGCGCTGCCGCCGAAGCGCCAGCCGAAGAGAAGGATAGGGCCCAGGTGGCTGGAGGACAACGCCAAATGGCGGCGCCCAGCCTGCTTGTCGCCGCCTTCGTCAACGCCTTCACGTCGCTCGGCGGTGAAGTGCGCTGGGTGTTGGGCAAGACCTCGCGCACCTGCTCCGAGTGCGCTTACGTTAACCCGGCCTTGGGGCCTGGCCGGACGTTTAAATGCGAAGGGTGTGGCTACACGGCTGACCGCGAGCATAATTCTGGCCGTAACCTTATCAGGTGGCATCAGGAGGGCCGGAGCACAGCCGCGAGACGATCAACAAAAGTTCGCAAACCTACCCTGGTTTTGAACAATCAGGAGGTTTTCGTAAAACCCTCGTCCGAAACTCAAGCAGCGGCTGTAGAATCAGTTCGTTAGGAAAGAGTTGCAAGAGCCTGTTCAGCGGCTTAGTAGCTGAAACTACTTTCCCCCATATGTTATCTCCTTTATTTGTAATAGTTGCAAGAGCCTGTTCAGCGGCTTAGTAGCTGAAACGCAAAACGGCACGATCAAAGTCCAGGTTCCTACCCGTTGCAAGAGCCTGTTCAGCGGCTTAGTAGCTGAAACTGCCCAGCTTGCATAGCTCGTGGTCCCTGAATTCGGGTTGCAAGAGCCTGTTCAGCGGCTTAGTAGCTGAAACGCGATCCGTCACATGCTTCGCGTCGAACCTTGGCAACGTTGCAAGAGCCTGTTCAGCGGCTTAGTAGCTGAAACTTCACACGATTGCAAACCACGTCGCGCGCGGCACTCCGTTGCAAGAGCCTGTTCAGCGGCTTAGTAGCTGAAACGTTGCGGAGATCGAGGTTGCCAGTATGTTGCTATACGTTGCAAGAGCCTGTTCAGCGGCTTAGTAGCTGAAACAGTATCGTGAGCGTAGCTTGCGGTTCAAAATCGCAACGTTGCAAGAGCCTGTTCAGCGGCTTAGTAGCTGAAACATGTCTCCGCCCCAGCGCGCCGGAGGCGTTGGGCCGGTTGCAAGAGCCTGTTCAGCGGCTTAGTAGCTGAAACACAACTGGACGGCGCGCCAACTGATCCAGTGGCTTGGGTTGCAAGAGCCTGTTCAGCGGCTTAGTAGCTGAAACGTGGTCCTTTTTGCGCTTCGCCGGATTTGACACAAGTTGCAAGAGCCTGTTCAGCGGCTTAGTAGCTGAAACGCGTTCCAGTGACGTTCTGGTCGCCAAATGGCTTGAGTTGCAAGAGCCTGTTCAGCGGCTTAGTAGCTGAAACTTGGCAGCCGCGCCTCCATCCGAAACCACCGCGCCTGTTGCAAGAGCCTGTTCAGCGGCTTAGTAGCTGAAACAAGGCAGGAAGGACCAACTGGCCGCCGAGCCATTATTGTTGCAAGAGCCTGTTCAGCGGCTTAGTAGCTGAAACGTCGCACAGTTCGTCGGCCACCTGCACGCGCTTGAGAGTTGCAAGAGCCTGTTCAGCGGCTTAGTAGCTGAAACTAGTGGATGTGCTCTGCGTCCAAGTCTTAATGAGAGTTGCAAGAGCCTGTTCAGCGGCTTAGTAGCTGAAACATTGGTCAATGGATTGCAAGGTGAATCGTGTGAAGTTGCAAGAGCCTGTTCAGCGGCTTAGTAGCTGAAACTCCACCCATCCGGCGTAGCATGGCGGAGGAATCGTTGTTGCAAGAGCCTGTTCAGCGGCTTAGTAGCTGAAACGGAGGAGACCCATGACAACCATTGACACCGCTGCCGGTTGCAAGAGCCTGTTCAGCGGCTTAGTAGCTGAAACATATGCGAAACCAGACCACCGCGGCCAGCACACAGCCAGTTGCAAGAGCCTGTTCAGCGGCTTAGTAGCTGAAACATAGCTCGATAGTGAACGTTCCATCGCTGGCGCTCACGTTGCAAGAGCCTGTTCAGCGGCTTAGTAGCTGAAACGGCTTGTCCGTCTTCTTGCGCGGAACCGAGTTCAGCAGTTGCAAGAGCCTGTTCAGCGGCTTAGTAGCTGAAACATAGAGCACCGCTCCCAACCGCAAACATGCGACCGGTTGCAAGAGCCTGTTCAGCGGCTTAGTAGCTGAAACTCGATATCAAGGCCAGGCGCAAGTCGCAGTGGGACGGGTTGCAAGAGCCTGTTCAGCGGCTTAGTAGCTGAAACGTTCGCTATCGGCGCGGAGCGAGGGGTGAGTTTTTGTTGCAAGAGCCTGTTCAGCGGCTTATTCTAACTCGCTATCAAGATGAGACTAATAATGCTACAATTGTTGCATGTCAAGACCGCGACAAATCGATTGGAAACTCGTCTCGAAAGCGCAAGCCATGGTTCTCAAAACCACCGACCTCCGGCAACTGAAGGCTGCCCAGGCCGTATTGCTGCCGGCCTTGGCCGGTACCAGCCTCGAACGGACAGCCGCACTATTGGGAGTCGGACGGGCCTCAGTGCCCCGCCTCCAACAGCAGTTTCGCCAAGACCTCAAGACGCCTTCGCTGCCTCGAAAGACATGGGGCGGACGGCGGCGGGCGTTGCTGAGTTGGGAAGAGGAAGCCGCGTTCCTGGCTCCGTGGACCGCGCAAGCACGGCACGCCGGAGTTCTGGTGGTCTCGCCTCTGCGGGCCGCGTTGGCCGAAAGGCTCGGCCGGAAAATCGCCCCCTCGGTGATGTACCGCCTCTTGGCACGGCACGGGTGGCGGAAAGTGGCTCCCGATACGCGCCACCCGAAAAGCGATCCGGCGGCCCAGGCGGAG
>JBOGKE010000047.1:0-32810 GCA_050745265.1 Terriglobia bacterium | reverse complement strand
TCGGATGATGAAATTAACGTTGGCCAATATATCTACCTGAACCTGAGCCAGCTCGCCGCCATGAGCATTCTCGGCGGCAATCTTGAGCTGGGTAGCGTCCAGGTTGGCGAGGTGGGCAAGGTTTGCGCAACTGCAGCGGTGGGAACGCCGGGAACGCTCGATTGCGTCACATACACCGGCACGCTCTTGACCAACGGAGACATCACCCAGGGGGTCACCTGGAGCTCAACGGACGACATTCTCAGCATTACGGCCACGAGTAACAATGTTCTGGTCGGCGAGGGATTGACCGTTACGACGCCCGCGCCTGCGCCTGAGCCCGGCTCGTTCCTTCTTTTCGGGTTGGCTCTCGCGGGGCTTGCTGTGATGGGTGTTAGGCGGAAATCGGCTTTTGCCGGAAGGTAGTGACGCCTAGTTTGTGGCGCGGCGGCGAAGCCGCAGTTCCCTGTTCTCTGTGATCTCTGTGGTCAAGGTCATCATCACGGAGTGGTAGCCACGGTCAATCGCTCTCTGATTGACCGTGGGTCGTTGCCGGGATAAAAGGCCCTCGGTCAGAAAGGCACTAACCGTGGCTACCACTCGCGTAGAATGGCCGCGGCCGCGGCGAAGCTGTTGCTACGCGGCCTCGTAACAGTTGCGACCTGACTTGCAGTCTTCGGCGTGGACCACCTTGCCGTCGGGTCCGAGGCAATTCTGAGTGTGCGAGCACCAGTAGTGGCCGCTGCGCGAGTCCTTGAGGTCAAACGGTTCTTCCGTGTGAATGAACATCTCCTTGCAGCGCAGGCGCAGGCAATACGGAGCGTTGAGAATCGGCGTTTGATTGGGCATCATGCACCTCCCGTAGGGGACTGAGCGGCTCTCAAAATGGCCCGCTTGACGGCAACGCGCGCGAGCTGCACCTTATAGCCATTCATGCTGAGCGGAGTGGCGCCGGCGACGGCGGCCTTGCCCGCCGCATCCGCCGTTTCCTCGCTGACAATCTTTCCTTCAAGCGCGCGATTCGCTTCCGGCGACGGCCAGGGAATCGGCGCGACATGCCCCAGCACGACTCGCGCCTGGCGCACCGTGCCGCCTTCCATGCGCAACGTCACTGCGGCCGCGGCCAAGGGCCAGTCCATCGCCTCCTTCTGTCGCACCTCGTAAGTTGCGCTGTGCGCGCCCGCGCCGCCCGGAACGATGATTTCCGTCAGAATCTCGTTCGGGTGCAGAGTGTGTTCGCGCTCGCCGGCCTGGGTGGGAGTGGTGTAGAGTTTGGCGAGCGGAATCTCGCGCGTTCCGCCCGGGCCGTAGAGTTCCACCGAAGACCCGAGCGCGATCAGCACCGGCGCCAAGCTCGATGGGCTGACGAAGCAGGCGCCCGAGTTGCCGAGAATCGCGTGGTAGCGGTTGTCTCCCTCACGTGGCATCGACTTGCCCTGATATTCCGCCATCAAGCCGTAACCGAGGCGAAAGTACCAGCAGCGCGGGCGTTGCAGGAGCTCGCCTCCCACCGTTCCCATATTTCGAAGCTGCTCGCTGCGGATGCCCTCGGCGGCCTGAATGACGCCAGGATAATGCTGCTTCACGTGAGGGTTCGCCAGCAGCTCGCGCACCGACGTGGTCGAGCCGATGCGCAGCGAGCCGCCTTTACCCGAGCGCACGCCCCGCAGCCCCGCCACGCGCGTGATGCTGACCACGCGCTTGGGAGTGACCGCGGAGTCCTTCATGGCGCTGACCAGGTCCGTGCCGCCGGCCATCACTTCGCACCGGCCCCATTCATTACCGAGCAGGCTTACGGCGGATTTGAGAGTATCCGGGCTTGCATATTCAAAGCGTTCCATCAGGCCATGCCTCCTTGCTTGAGCGCGGCGAGAACCTTGTCCGGCGTTACCGGCAGCGTGGGAACGCGAACTCCGATGGCATTCGCGACCGCGTTCGAAATTGCAGCGCCCGGCGAAATCACCGGCGGCTCGCCCAACCCGATCACGCCCCGCTCGTCGTAGCCGGGTCCCGTCATCATGTGAACCACGAGCGTGCCGATGTCCCCGATTCCGGCGAGCTTGTAAAACTCCATGTTGGGATTCAGCATTCGGCCCGTGACGTTGTCCATGATCTTTTCTTCAAGCAGCGAGTAAGTGATGCCCATGATCAACGCGCCGTAGCACTGGCTCTCGGCGGTTTTCATGTCGATGACCAATCCGCAGTCTTGCACCGCCACCATGCGGTTGATCCTGACCATGCCCGTTTCGGTATCGACGGAGACGTCCGCAATCTGCGCGCCGCCGACGCCGCTCGAAATCAGATCGGGACACGGGCCAGGATTTTTGCCATGGGTCTGAACCGTCTTCACGCCGAGTTTCTGGCACGCTTGCTTCCAGCTCATGCCTTTCGACGAATCGCTCTTTGCCTGAATGCGGCCGCTTACCGCTACCAGTTGATCGGCCGGAACGCCGAGCGACGGCGCGACGGCGGCGAACAACTCATCGCGTGCATCGACGGCGGCGCGGCGGGTGGAAGACGATACGCCGCCCACCGTGGTGCTGCCCCCGGAGGGGCCGTCGTGCGGATATTTGCTGTCGCCGAGGCGAACCGTGACCGCTTCGACCGGAAGGCCGAGCGTTTCCGCGGCGACGATAGCGATTACAGTGCGCGTCCCCGTGCCCAGGTCCTGGCTGCCGAGCTCCGCCGTCACTGAGCCGTCAGGCTGAACCGTGATCTGGCAGTTGCCCGGATGCCCACGACCGCCCCAGGTGTGGATGCTCGCGCCCAACCCGCGCTTGATGTGCCCCGGAGTTTTATCGCCGCGCGGGTGCCAGTACTTGCTCCACTCGGCGAGCTGCGCGGCTTTCTGCAACTCTTCGCGGTAAACCTTGCCGAGGTTCTGCGGAGCTAAATCTGCGTTCTTCATCAAGAGCTCAACCGGATCCATGTTGAGCTTGCACGCTAAATCGTCGAGCGCCGACATGGTGAGCAGCGCGCACTGCGGATCGTTCGGCGCACGCCAGGCGCGGAACGGACCGATGTTCGAGAGAACGAACGTGTGGTTGCGTGTGTAGTTCGGAAAGTTGGAGAGCGGGTAAGGAATTCTCAGAACTCCGGCGGATTGCGGACCGCCGGTTCCCCAGCAATCGGATTCCCACGCGGTCAGCGTGCCGTCTTTTTTCGCCGCCACCCGAATGTGAGCGAAGCCCGATGGTCGGCAGCCGGCCACCTCGAGCTCGGTGCTGCGGTCGAGCAGGTATTTCACGGGCCGCCCGGTCTGCTTCGCGAGTTGCGCCGTGCTCACGCCCCAGCGGTCGATCGGGAACTTGCTTCCGAATCCGCCGCCGATGTACTGGCAAATCGTCTCGACGTTGCTCGCCGGAATATTCATGGCCTCGGCAAACTGCGCCGGAATCACGGAAACTCCCTGCGTCGAGGAATACGTCCTCATATTTTGCGGGCCGGTCCATTGAACCACGTGTCCGTGCGGTTCGAGGCAGCAGTGAGCGATCACCGGAATGCCATACGTGCCTTCGCTGATCACGGCATCGGAATCTGCAAAGGCTTTCTTGGGATCTCCGACGCTCGAGCTCGCGCCCGGTTTCGTTCGGCCGACGGACTTGTCCTTGTCCATGTCCGCCTCGTTCACGAGAAACGGAAGCTGCTCGTACTCGACCTTGACGGCGCGCACCCCGTCTTCGGCTTGCTCCTCGGTTTCGGCGACCACTTGCACCACTTCGTCGCCCGCCCACTGGATTTCCTTGCCGGCGCCCTGGATGACGTGCACGCCCTTCACGCCGGGCATCTTCTCCGCAGCGGACGTGTCGACCGAAGTCACCTTGGCGTGCGCGTAGGGGCACGTCACCATCTTGCCGAAGAGCATTCCCTGCGGGTTCTGATCGAGAGTGTATTTGGCGCGCCCGCTTGACTTCGCCGGGCCGTCGATTCGCGAGATGCTCTTGCCGATGAGCTGCCGGTCGCCTGCGGCCGGCCAATCATATTTGCAGCTAGGCATGGGTGGCGCCTCCGTTCATCGATTTCGCCGCCTGAAGCACGGCCTCGCGAATGCCCGCGTAGGTGCCGCACCGGCAGAGGTTGCCCCCCAGACCTTTTTCCACGTCATCGATGGAGGGGTTCGGATGGTCTTTCAGGAAAGCGATGCAGGCCATCACGAAGCCGGGCGTGCAGAACCCGCACTGCTGCGCGTCGTGATCGACGAAAGCGGCCATCACCGGGTGGAGCTTGCCGCCTTGCGAGAAGTGCTCGATCGTGGTGACGTCGTGGCCTTCCGCCTCGATCGCCAGCATCGTGCAGCCGTAAACCGGCTTGTCGTCCACGAGCATCGTGCACGCGCCGCAGGTGCCGCGGTCGCAAACGCGCTTGGCGCCCGTAATGTTGAGGCGGTCGCGCAAGGCGTCAAGCAGCGTGACGCGCGGCTCGAGGTTCAATCGCTTGGGTTCACCGTTGACCCGCAGCGTGATCGGAACGGCTCCCGGACCGCGGCACGTGCTCGCTTCCGCGGGCGACGCCAACGCCTGAGTTTCGCTGACCAGGATCGCGCCGGAAACCGCAACGCCGCTCCCGCGCAGAAAGTCACGGCGCGAAACACCCTCGCTCGCCTGCTCGCGGCCTTTCTTCTTTTTCTCTTTCATGTGAGCTCCTGAAATAGAGGGAGAAGTTATGAGTGACTCAGCCGCTTGCGACCGCCGGATCGCACACGCGCCCGCGTAAAACCGTAAAGACCAAGACAGACAAAATATCACCAATTACGTGTTCCATAAAGGGCTTTGTTGCGAGAACCTGGAGTTCAAACGCTGAAATGCGCGGGACTCTCGCCGCTCGGGGCAGGTTGCGGCGTTGCCAGTCCGCGCCGGGGGGTGCTACTCTTGATGGGCGGATCGCGACGGGCGGCGGAAGATCTTACCCGCGCATCCTCGAAATCAATCCACCCGCTCGACACGAGCCCTCATGACGCGATACACCGACAAAACCTTCGAAGGCCAGCACCTGATTCTCGACGACGGCGTGTTTATTAACTGCACGTTCAAGAATTGCAGCCTGGAATATTCCGGCGGCGACGTTTATGTTCAGAACTGCCAAGGCGACGGATGCCAGCTCATCTGGCGCGGAGCGGCGCAGCGCACGGTGTTCCTGCTGCAGGGGCTCGGGCTGATGCCGCCGCCTCCGCTGCCGCCCGGCGCCAACGCTCCCGGCCGCGTTCAGTAGCGGTTTGCCGGCGCATCTGCCGCGCCCGGCCGCTGCGCGAGGGCGTAATGCCCCGGTTTCGGGCGCGGATGTAGCGTCGGGTTTACCCCGCCACGCGAAATGGCGGAATAAAGCCGCTTCTACGCGCGAGGGCCTTTGCCCCAGCTTGTTGTGCTCCCCGATTATTTGTTAGACTGAAAATCATCCTGCCAGAGTGATCGGGCAACCGGCTGCGTCGGTTTCGGGAACGAGGTTCGAAGTATGCCTGAGCAAAGCGCTGAAGAGAAAAATTTCAAGGTGGTGGACCGGCGGGCCTTCACCGTGGAAGGCGCACGCCGCGCCGACGCGCCGCGAAGCGAAGACAGGGACGAGCCGGCCGTCAACGCGCGCCCGGCAGCAGCGGCCGAGACCGGCAAAGCTAGCCCGGCCGGCAAGCCCGGCGATGACCGTGTTGATGAGGGATTCGCCATGCTGGTGGAACTGCTCGCCAACGGGGCGCTCACGCACTTGGGACTGATGGACAGCGGCACGGGCGAAGCGATGCCGGTCAACGTCCCCGGCGCGCGCACCATGATCGACTTGATCGGCGTTCTCCAGGACAAGACCCAGGGAAATCTTTCACCCGCAGAAGACAAGTTTTTGGGAACCATCCTGTTCGAGCTGCACACGAGGTTTATCGAGATGCAGAAGAGCGCCTCCTCCAAGCGAAAATGAAACTGACGTTTCTCGGCACGGGCACCTCAACCGGAGTTCCCTCGCTTGGCTGCCGCTGCTCGACCTGTATCTCGTCCGATTCGCGCGACCAGCGGACCCGCTCTTCGGTCCTGATCGAGTACGACGGACGCTCCGTCGTCATTGACACTTCGCCGGACTTCCGGCAGCAAGGCTTGCGCGAAAGCCTCTCCCGCCTGGACGCTGTGGTGTTCACGCACACTCACGCCGATCATGTCTTCGGCCTCGACGACGTGCGGGTGTTCAACATCCGCCAGAAGGAGGAGATTCCCATCTATGCGGACGCGCGCTCGATGGCGAGCATCCGCCGCATTTTCGATTACGTCTTCAGGGCGAATTACGCTGCCGGGGGTCTTCCTCAATTGAGTCCGCACCTCATCGACGGCCCGTTCGAGCTTTGGGGCCTGCGTATGGTTCCGCTCCCCGTGCTGCACGGCGAATTGCCGATACTCGGCTTCCGCTTCGGAAACACGGCCTACGTCACCGACTACAGCACGATTCCCGAATCAACGCTCGCGCTGCTTGACGGACTCGATGTGCTGATCCTCGACGCGTTGCGTCACAAGCCCCACCCCACGCACGCGACGCTCGAGCAGTCGCTTGAGGTGGTGGCGCGCCTGAAGCCGCGCCGGGCTTTCTTCACGCATATCTCGCACGAGCTTCAGCACGAGGCGACCAACGCGACGCTGCCGCCCGGCGCCGAACTAGCCTATGACGGACTGAAGCTCGAGTTGTGAACAGAGAGTCTCAGTTGTGGCGCCGCGCTTTGCGCCCCGAATGATGTGCAACCTCGGCGATGCCGCCCCATTCGTTGCGCTCAGGGCAGGTTTGAAGGACGGCGCTACACCGTGGCGCTACCGCGCGAGCGATTTTCCCACCAAGCACAACCGCTATGCTGATCGTTCGCGATCCTGGCCAGCTTCCGCCGCTCCCGAAGGGAAGCGCGGTGACGATTGGGAATTTTGACGGCGTCCACCGGGCTCATCAGGAACTCTTGCGGTGTGTGGTCGAGCGCGCCCGCGAGAGGGGAGCGGTTCCGGCGGCGGTGACGTTTGATCCTCATCCGGTTCGCGTCCTCGCTCCGGCGCGCGCGCCGGCGACGCTCACCACGCTAGCCGCGAGAGCGAGCCTGATCGCGGACCAGGGTATCGAACTGTTGCTGGTCCTTCCGTTCACGCGCGAACTCGCGCACCTTTCGCCCGTCGAGTTTGTTGACACGATTCTCATCGGACGCCTGCGCGCCGCGGCCGTTGTAGTCGGGCCAAACTTCCATTTCGGTTACCGGCAGGCGGGGGACACCGAGACGCTCGACGAGCTCAGCCGGACGCGCGGGTTCTCGGTGGCCGTTCTGCCGGAGGTGAAAGTGCGCGGGCGCCAGGTTTCGAGCAGTTGTATCCGGAACCTGCTCTCAGAAGGAAATGTCTACGCCGCGGGGCGGCTGCTCGGCAGGCCATTTTCGAATTCGGGTCCCATCGTTCCGGGCCGCGCCGTTGGCCGGCGGGAGACCGTGCCCACGCTGAATCTCGAGCCAAGCGAGGAGCAGACGCCTCGCCCGGCCGTTTATGTAACGCGTGCACGGCTCGGCGGAGCGAATCACGCTGCCGTTACGAACGTCGGCTATAGACCGACATTTGGCGATTTGCCCCTCGCGATCGAGACCTTTTTGCTGAATTTCGACGGCGAGGTGCGGGAAACTTCGATGGAGGTCCTGTACCTTCACCGGCTGAGGGATGAGATTCGGTTTCAGAATCCGGCCATGCTGAAGCTTCAGATCCAGGAAGACGTTCGCCGCGCGTTGAAATTTTTTCGCCTGCTCGGGCGATTTCGGGGACATCAATAGCGCAGCGCGGCGGAGCCGCACCAACGGCGCTGTCATCGCCAAGCGAAGGGTCTGGTTGTAGCTGGCAGAAAAGCCGATTCTTCGCTCCGCTCAGAATGACAGGCCGGAAAAGTTCGCTAAGAAAATAAGCGTTTATGGGCTCGCAGTGCGGATGGAGCGTTAGGCCGCGGGCCGGCGTTGCCAATGGAAGACTCGACCATTTCGCTGAGTATCGTCATTCCGGTGTTTAATGAGGCTCAGAACATTCAGCCGCTCACGGAGCGTCTCAGCGAAGCGCTGGCGACCATCGCGCGTCCGGCGGAACTTATCTTTGTCGATGACGGAAGCAGCGACGGCACCATGGCGGAGCTGCGTCGCGCTCAGCAGTCAGACCCCCGCATACGCATTCTTCGCTTCCGCAGCAACCTGGGCCAGACGGCGGCGCTCGAAGCAGGCTTTCACCACTCGCGCGGAGACGCAATCGTCACGCTGGATGGAGACCTGCAGAACGATCCCGCCGAGATTCCCGCCCTGCTCGCAAAACTTGACGACTGGGATGTCGTCTGCGGCGTTCGCGTGCGGCGTCAGGATTCATGGCTGAAACGCATCTCATCGCGAATGGCGAACGGCTTTCGCAACTGGGCCACAGACGATGACATCATCGATACAGGCTGCACGCTGAAAGCCTATCGAGCCGATCGAATCCGGACGTTAAAGCTCTACAAAGGAATGCACCGGTTTCTGCCGACGCTGCTCAAAATGCGCGGCTGCCGCGTGCTTCAGGTGCCTGTCGGACATTATCCGCGCCGCGCCGGCCAGACAAAGTACGGGACGTGGGGCCGCCTGGTGAAAGGGCTGCAGGACCTCTACGCCGTGCGCTGGATGAAAAAGAACTGGATCGATTACAGCGGCGCGCTCGAAATCTACGACAGCGCCTCGAAGGATCGGGAACCCGGAGCGGAGTTGTAGCGGCAGAGTGCTTTTGCGGTGCGTCGACGGGATTGCGACTCGCGGTGCCCGAACGCGAAACCACTCGCGTCAACCCGGCCAACGCACCGCTTGATGCCGCGGGATTCCCGCTTTCGCGGGAATGACGGCTCCGAGATTCAGCGATCGCAGATCGCCGCCGCAGTGCGAGTTCTACAAGGTGAGGTTTTTCTCGTTGTGCGGAATTTGTGGAATCTTCAACGCGTCATTCCGGCCCGAGGAGTCCATCGAGGCCATCGACCGCATGTCCGCGCGGCTTGTGCACCGCGGGCCCGACAGCCAAGGTAAGTTCGAGCGGCCGGGCCTAGCGCTCGCCGTCCGCCGTTTGAGCATCATCGATCTTGAGCATGGTGACCAGCCGCTCTCGAACGAAGCGGGCGACGTCACGGTGATTTTCAACGGCGAGATTTACAATCACCGCGAGCTTCGTCAACGGCTTCGAGGCCACCAGCTCCGAACCCAATCCGACGGCGAAGTGATTGCTCACCTCTACGAAGAGCGACAGGAAAATTTCGTCGACGAGCTGAACGGAATGTTCGCCATCGCGCTGTGGGACGAGGCGCGTCGGCAGCTCGTGCTCGCGCGCGACCGAGCGGGCGAGAAACCGCTCTATTACTGGCGCTGTGGCGAGACCCTGGTCTTCGCGTCCGAGATCAAAGCCATCCTGGACTATCCCGGCGTGAGCCGGGAGATCGACCGCGACGCCGTTCTCCAGTATCTGTTCTACGGCTACGTTCCTGCCCCGCGTTCTATCTTTGCCGGAATTCGTAAGCTTCCCGCGGGCTCGCGAATGATCGTGGACTCCGCCGGTGCGCGTCTCGAACCCTACTGGCAACTGAAAAACTTCCTGCGCCCCCGGTGTGCGGCGGCTTACCGCCGGCCGGATGAGGATGGGGTCGTAGATGAGTTGAGGAGGCGCCTGCGCGAGGCAGCCGTTTCGCGCCTGGTGAGCGACGTCCCGCTCGGCGTCTTCTTAAGCGGCGGCGTCGACTCGTCCACCCTCGTTGCGCTGATGAGCGAGCTCGCGCCCGGCCAGGTCAATACATTCTCCGTTTCGTTCTCGCAAAAAGCCTTTAACGAAGAACGCTACGCGCGGCTCGTCGCGCGGCGCTTCCGCACCCGACATCACGTTTTAGAAACCGATGAGGCGGCGCTGCTCGAAGGACTCGTCAGCCTCGCGGCCAAGCTCGACGAGCCGCTCGCCGACCCCGCCGTCGTTCCCACGTATCTGCTTTCGTGTTTTGCGCGGCGGCAAATTAAGGTCGCGCTGAGCGGCGAGGGCAGCGATGAGCTTTTCGGCGGTTATCCCACCTATCTGGGAGCAAGGCTCGCGCCTCACTATATGCGGCTCCCCGGGTTCGTGAAGCGCGTGCTCTTGAGCGGAACAAAAGCCCTGCTGCCGAGGTCTGCGGGCGCGGTACCCGCGGGTTTTCTTCTGGATCGCTTCCTCCGCTATGCCGGGAAGCCGTCTGCTCTTCGGCATCAGACTTGGTTCGGCATCATCGCGCCCGAGGAAGTCGAAATCCTCGCGCCTTCCGGCGAACCAACGTCCGCGCTCGAGTCGATCTCGAAACCGCTCCAAGCGGCGAACGCAAACTGCGAGAACGCCGTGGCCGAGGCGATGTACCTCGATTTCTGTCTCTATCTCGCCGACGATCTCCTGGTGAAAGTTGACCGCGCCAGCATGGCTTGTTCACTCGAGGTGCGCACGCCCTTTCTCGACCATCGCTTGATCGAATTTTGCGCCGGCCTGCCGTCCGAGCTGAAGCTCCCCCGTTTCGAACTGAAGAGTCTGCTGAAGCGAGCCGTAGAACCGTGGCTGCCCCGCGAAATCGTTTCCCGGCGCAAGCGCGGCTTTTCCGTCCCGATTGCTCGCTGGCTGCGCAATGAATTGTACCCGCTCGCCGACGAGATGCTGTCACCAGGCCGCATTAAGGCTGCGGGTTTCTTTGCGCCGTCGCAGGTCCGGCGCCTCCTCGAAGAACATCGAAGCGGCAAGGCAGATCACCGCAAGGCGCTTTGGGCGCTCCTGTGCTTCGAATTATGGTGTGAACACTGGGCGAAGTGACGCGGCAGGGCGGGTGGCGGCCTGCTGAAAAACGCCCAGGAGCTGTCATTCCGAGGAGCCGCAGGCGACGAGGGATCTCGCAGTGCTTTTCTTTCAGAGCGAGAGTCCTCGCTTCGCTCGGAATGACAGCGCTCAGAATCGTTTTTCAGCATCCCGCTACACCGCTAGTCAATGCCCAGCCGGTGTTGCATCTGTTCGAGCGAGATGCCGCTGGTTTCGGGGTAATACAAGAGGACTAGAAAGAAGTCGACCACCATCATGGCGGCAAAAAATATGAAGGGATACGCTCCAGAAGCCGTCGCGAACAGTGGAAACGCCGCGGAGATGATCGTATTCGTCACCCAGTGAGACGAACTTCCGAGGCTCTGGCCTTTAGATCGCACGCGGGTGGGAAACACCTCGCTGATGTACACCCAGATCACGGCGCCCTGTGATATGGCGAAGCAAGCGATATACCCCATGAGCAGCCACACCAGCCACTGCATGTGAGTCCGGAGGAGGAAGAGAGCCGAAATCATTCCCAGGCAAAACGTGAGTCCCGCCGTTCCCACCAGCAGCAGCTTCTTGCGGCCGAACCGGTCGATCACCGACATCGCGATGAGCGTGGCGACCAGGTTCGTCGCGCCCACCGCGACGGCTTGCAAATCGCCGGAGATGGCGCTCGCACCGGCAAGAGAGAAGATGTAGTTCAGGTAGTACAGAACGGCATTGATTCCCGAGAGCTGGCAGAACATGCCCACCGTGACCGCGAGAATGATGGGCTTGCGATAACGCCTGGAAAACAGCGGATCGGGCGATCCCGACCGCTCGAGATGAATCGAAGCGACAATCTCGTCGAGCTCCTCGCGAGGTTTCTTGACGCCCGTCAGGCGAAGCACATCGAGCGCTTCATCCAGTTTCGATTGCGTCGCCAGCCATCTCGGGCTGCGGGGGATAAAGAAGAGCGTAATCAGAAAAATCGCTGCCGGAATTCCGGAGACGCCAAGCTGCCAGCGCCATTCGGCGAGCCCGAGATGGAGCGTGCCAATGATAAAATTCGAAACATACGCGATCAGAATGCCGACCACGATGTTGACCTGGAAGAAACCCACCAGTCGCCCGCGCCACTCGGGCGGGGCGATTTCGGCGATGTACATGGGGCCGAGCACCGAGGAGCCGCCAATCCCGAGACCGCCGATGACGCGAAAGGCGATCAGCGCGGGCCAGCTCCAGGCAAGCCCGCAGCCGATGGCCGAAACGACGTACAGGGCGGCCATCACGCGCAGGCTGGCGCGGCGTCCAAACCACTGTCCCGGAAATCCGGCGGTGATCGCCGCGAGGACGGTGCCCCATAAGGCGCTCGAAACGGTGACACCAAGCAGGGCCGGCGAAAGGTGGTAAGTGACCGTCAATGAGTGCGTAGTTCCGGAGATCACCGCGGTATCAAACCCGAAGAGAAACCCTCCGAGCGCGCCGACCACCGTGCTTTTGATTACGTGAGAGTTGATGGTCACTTAGTTTCTCCGGCGCGTGCGCGGGCGCCCATCTCATGGCACGGCATTACGTAACCGCGCGAGGAAACGACTTCCGACGCGGGTCTTCCCATTGTACTGGACCGGCGAGGCGCGGCGGCGGATTCATTTTGAGCCGCCGGGATTGTCGCCCCGGGCGTGAAACCTACCCCCTTGCCGCCACGTATCAATATCATTGGGAGTCGCATCCAACCTCAGGAAGGAATAGAGATGCCAAGTTCACCACGTTGGTGGAACGCTGCTAGCAGCGGGCACGCGAAGGCGGCCGTGGTCTGTGCGGCCCTGCTGGCCTTGGGCGTGGCCCTCTTATCTGCGTGTTCGAGCAAGCAAGCCGAAGGAAATGCCGTTCAGCCCCCGGCGCGTCCAGCGGTGCCCGTCATGGTGGGAGAAGTCGTCGAGCAGACGATTCCGGTCGAGCTCAATGTGATCGGAACCGGCGAGGCGTATGCGACCGTCTCTGTGAAATCGCTGGTGCAGGGAGAGGTCCAGAAGGTCTATTTCCGCCAGGGACAATACGTCAGGAAGGGTCAGCTCCTCTACTCGATCGATCCGGCGCCGTTTCAGGCCGCGCTCGCCCAAGCTCAGGCGACTCTCGCCAAGGACCAGGCTCAGTTGCAATACGCCTCCGCCCAGAACAAGCGCTATACCGAGCTTTACAAGCAGGGCATTGTTTCGCAAGATCAATACGACCAGTACCACTCGAACTCAGCCCAAATCCAGGCTTCGGCGCGTGCGGATGAAGCAGCCGTTCAGAATGCCCAGATTCAGCTCGCGTATTGCACGATTCGTTCCCCGCTCGACGGGTTGACCGGAGCTTTTCAGGTGGACCAGGGCAACCTCGTGAAGGTGAACGACGTGCCCATGGTGGTGATCAATCAGATCGAGCCGATCTACGTATCCTTCTCGGTTCCGCAGCAGTATCTGCAGCAGATTAAAGAACGTCAGGCGGTGAGACCGTTGCGGATGGAGGCGGTGATCCCGCATGAGCCGAATCAGCCTGAATGGGGCACCCTAAGCTTCATCAATAACACGGTTGACGCGAACACGGGCACGGTCCTGCTGAAAGGGACGTTTCCGAACCCGAAGCGGCGTCTGTGGCCGGGAGAGTTTGCCAACGTGATCTTGGACTTGGCGAATCAGCCGAACGCGATCGTCGCACCCTCGACCGCCGTTCAGACGGGGCAGCAGGGCAAATACGTCTACGTGCTCGAGTCCAATAATACCGTGCGATATCAACAAGTGACTGCGGGTTCGAATTATCAGGGCAAGACGGTTATTGATAAGGGACTGGCGCCCGGCGACCACGTGGTCACCGACGGCCAGCTCATGCTCTATCCCGGCGCTAAGGTAACGGTGAAGACGACCCTTTAAAAGGCAGTGACGAGTGATAAGTGATGAGTGACGAGCGAGAGTAAAGCCGCTCGTGGCTCGGCAAGGCCCCCTTCATGAATATCTCCGAGCTCTTCATCCGCCGGCCCATCATGACCACCCTGGTCATGTTCGGCATTGTCATCTTTGGCGTATTCGCCTACCGGCTGCTTCCCGTCAGCGATCTTCCGAACGTGGATTACCCCACCATTCAGGTCAGCGCCAGCCTGCCCGGCGCGAGTCCCGAGACGATGGCCTCTGCGGTTGCGACGCCGCTGGAACGCCAGTTCTCGACCATCGCGGGCTTGAGCAATATGACCTCGACCAGCTCGTTGGGAAGCACGTCGATCACGCTGCAATTCGATTTGAGCCGGAACATCGATGCGGCGGCGCAGGACGTTCAAGCGATGATCACCGCCGCGGGCGGGCAGCTACCCAGCGGCATGCCGAGCCCGCCTACGTTTCGCAAAGTGAATCCCGCCGAGCAGCCCGTGATTTATCTCGCCGTGTATTCGGACGTGCTGCCGGTTTACCAGGTCGATGAGTACGCCGAAACGGTGATGGCCGAGCGCATTTCGATGATCAGCGGCGTCGCGCAGGTGCAGGTCTACGGCGCGAGAAAGTATGCAGTTCGCGTGCAGCTCGATCCGAAGAAGCTCGCGGCGTATAACATTGGCCTCGACGAGGTCGCGAGTGCGATCCGCGGCGCCAACGTCAATCTTCCGGTGGGAACACTGAACGGAAGCCACAAGGCTTTTACAGTGCAGGCCACGGGGCAACTGATGGACGCCGCCGCATTCCGGCCCCTCGTGGTGGCTTACCGCAACGGAGCGCCGGTGCGGCTGGACCAGCTCGACCAAGTCATCGACGGGGTCCAGGAAGACAAGGTCACAAATACGTACAACGGTCACAACTCGATGGTGCTGGCGGTTCAGCGGCAGCCCGGCACCAACACCGTCGCAGTGGTGCAGGCCGTGCGCCAGCTTCTTCCCCAGTTTGAGCACGAGATCCCGCCCTCGATCCATCTGGGCATCCTTACCGACCGCGCCCAGCAGATTCAAGCTTCCATCCACGATGTGAAGTTTACGCTCTATCTGGCGGTTGCCCTGGTTATCCTCGTGATTTTTTTGTTCCTGCGCAATCTGTCCGCGACCATTATTCCCAGCCTTGCTCTGCCCATGGCCATTATTGGGACTTTCTCGGTGATGTACCTGCTCGGCTACACCATCGATAATCTGTCGATGATGGCCCTCGTCTTGTCGGTGGGATTCGTAGTCGATGACGCCATTGTGATGCTCGAGAACATCGTGCGGCACGTCGAAATGGGAAAGAGCGTGTGGCAGGCCTCGCTCGAGGGGTCAAAGGAGATCAGCTTCACCATTCTCTCCATGACGCTCTCGCTTGCCGCCGTGTTCATTCCCATTCTCTTTATGAGCGGCATGATCGGAAGGCTGCTGCACGAATTTGCCGTGGTGATCATGGTGGCGATCCTGGTGTCGGGATTCGTCTCATTGACGCTTACGCCGATGCTGTGCAGCCGCTTCATCCGCTCGCACCGAGGCCAACGGCGCAGCGGCGCTTACGAGGCGGGCGAGCGGGCCTGGAACTCTGTCGCCGGCGTTTACGACTGGAGCTTGAAAAAAGTCCTAAACCACCGCCTCGCGACGCTGCTCGCTTCCTTCGTGGTATTGGCCGTCACGGCCTACATCTTCATCATCATTCCGAAAGGATTTCTGCCCAGCGAAGATTCCGGCAACGCCGTCGGCTTCACACTCGCGCAGCAGGGGATTTCGTTTGACTCGATGACGCGCCACCAGGCGGCAGTGGCGAAAATTTGCCAAGACGACCCGAATGTCGAATCGCTGATGTCGTTCTCGGGCGCCGGCGGTCCCAGCGCCGGAGGAAACGGCGGGCTGGTGTTCATGCACCTGAAAGACCACCCGCAGCGCAAGCTCACCACCGACCAGGTGATCGCAGAGCTGCGGCCGAAGCTCGCCCAGGTTCCCGGGATTCTCACCTTCCTGCAGAACCCGCCGCCGATCCAGATCGGCGGTCACTTGACGCGCGGCTTGTATCAATTCACACTTCAGAGCCCGGACACCGATGAGCTCTATCGGCAGTCGCAGGTCTTTACGGGCGAGATGGCGCGGCTCCCCGATCTCGTGGACGTGAACAGCGACCTGCAAATGAGTAATCCGCAGGCGAACGTAGAGATCAATCGCGATGAAGCCGCGACCCTGGGCGTGACCCCGGCGCAAATTGAAACGGCGCTCTCGATCGCGTTTGGCGATAATCAAATTTCCACGATCTACGCACCGCAGGATGAATACTGGGTGATCGCCGAGCTTCTGCCGCAGTACCAGCGGGGACCGGCCGATCTTTCCGAGCTCTACGTCCGGTCTTCTAATGGCAGCCTCGTTCCGCTGAGCGCGGTCGCGAATGTTACGGAGAACCTGGGACCGCTTGCGGTCAACCACACGGGTCAGCTTCCTTCGGTTACTCTCTCGTTCGACCTTAAGCCTGGGGTTTCGCTTTCTCAAGGCGTGAGCGAGGTCGAGCAGCTTGCGCGCAAGGTCTTACCGGCGAGCGTCACGACGAGCTTCCAGGGCACCGCGCAGGAATTTGAACAATCGATCGGGAGTCTGGGATTTCTTTTGATTATCACGATTGTGGTGATCTATATCCTGCTCGGTGTCCTCTATGAAAGCTTCATCCATCCCATCACCATTCTTTCGGGATTGCCCGCCGCCGGCCTTGGCGCTTTGTGGTGCCTGATGCTTTTCAAGATGGATCTTGACCTCTACGGATTTGTCGGACTTATCATGCTGATCGGCATCGTGAAGAAGAACGCCATTATGATGATCGACTTCGCGCTCGAAGCCGAGCGGAAAGAAGGGAAGAGCACGCACGACGCCATCTACCAGGGATGCCTGATTCGCTTCCGCCCGATCATGATGACCACGGTGGCGGCGTTCGTCGGAACCTTGCCGATCGCGCTCGGCTACGGAGCAGGCGGCCGCGCCCGCCAGCCGCTCGGCATTGCAGTCGTGGGCGGCCTTGTGATTTCCCAGCTCATCACGCTCTACATCACGCCCGTCTATTACACTTATCTCGATTCGTTCGCCGGCTTCATCAGCCGGATGTTTGGCGGGGGCAAACGCGAGCCCGCCGAGATAATGGAAGCCCCCGAGCCGGTCGCACACCGGTAGACGCGCGGAAGAGTCTCAAATTCAGACTTGAGTTTGTCTGAGACGTGAGAGAGCAAATGTGAAATTTGAGATTTGAAAAGCTTGAGGCGGGGGCGCCGCGGGTTTCCCACGGATCTCGGGGCTTTGTAGATCAAAACGCCGGTGTCCGCTTTACGTTTCCGGAATTCCGCTTACCGGCTTCCGTTGCTCATTGACGCCAGGAACTGTGAGTTAGTCGGGGTTTTCGACAGCTTGTCGATGATGAGCTCCATCGTCTCGACGGGCGAGAGCGGGTTCAGAACCTTGCGCAGAACCCAGATGCGGTTCAGCTCGTCCTTGGGAACCAGAAGCTCTTCCTTACGGGTACCCGAGCGGTTGATATCCATGGCGGGGAAGATGCGCTTGTCGACCAGCTTGCGGTCGAGATTGATTTCCATGTTGCCGGTGCCCTTGAACTCTTCAAAGATTACGTCGTCCATACGGCTGCCGGTATCGATAAGAGCGGTGGCAATGATGGTGAGGCTCCCGCCCTCTTCCACGTTGCGCGCCGCGCCGAAGAAGCGCTTGGGCCGCTGCAGAGCGTTCGAATCCACTCCGCCTGAGAGCACCTTGCCCGAAGGCGGCACCACCGTGTTGTAAGCGCGCGCCAGGCGCGTAATCGAATCGAGCAGGATCACGACGTCTCGCCTGTGCTCGACCAGCCGCTTGGCTTTTTCGATCACCATCTCGGCCACCTGAACGTGCCGCGCGGCGGGCTCGTCAAACGTCGAGCTGATCACCTCGCCTTTCACGGTGCGCTGCATGTCGGTCACTTCTTCCGGCCGCTCGTCAATCAGCAGGACAATCAGCGTAATCTCGGGATGATTCGTGCTGACGGAGTTTGCGATCGTCTGCAGCAGCATCGTCTTTCCGGTACGGGGCGGCGCCACGATCAATCCGCGCTGCCCCTTCCCGATCGGCGTGAGCAAGTCGAGAACACGCGCCGACGTGTTCTCCTTCGCGGTCTCGAGCCGGATGCGATCCTGCGGATAGAGCGGCGTCAGATTGTCGAAAAAGATCTTGTTGCGCGACTCGTCCGGGGGTTCAAAGTTAATCGCCTCGACCTTGATCAGCGCGAAGTAACGCTCGCCCTCCTTGGGAGGCCGGATCTGGCCGGAGATTGTGTCGCCCGTGCGCAGGTCAAATTTTCGAATCTGCGAGGGTGAGACGTAGATGTCGTCCGGGCCCGGCAGATAGTTATAGTCCGGCGCACGCAGGAAGCCGAAGCCGTCGGGCAGGCACTCGAGCACGCCTTCCGAAAAGATGAGGCCGCTCTTCTCCGTTTGCGCCTGAAGGATCTTGAAGATCAACTCCTGCTTGCGCATGGTGCTTGCGCCGACCACGGCGAGGTCTTTCGCCACGGAGACGAGCGCGGTGATGTTCATCTCCTTTAGCTTGGCGATGTCCAGAACTTCGCCGTCCTTGAAGCCCTGCGACTTTTCTTCCGGTTCTTCGTCTTCTTGTCTTTTTGCGGGCATAACCTCTTCTCTCAATGTGCCAGTATTCCGGCCGATTCTTCCGGATTTTACCAAGTTTGCGGCCACTCGCGGGCTCGGCCTTCGGGTACTCTACGGGGATTTCACCGCTGCAAAGGTAGTCAGCACGGCAAGATGACAGCCAAGAAAGGGAACTGCATGGGTTTTCACGTCTTGGGTATCAGACCGCGGGGTCAGCGGGAATTCGCGTCGTCTGCCGGTCTTTGGAACTTAGTGAATCCAACGCCGTGTGGTTGGATGCGCGCTGGCCGCGGCGGGTTTCACGCCCGCCCGGGCTCCGCCTGACCTTCCACACACGACTGGGGAAAGCAAGCGCTCAGTTTGCGAGAGGCTCGCGCTCAATTTCGCGAGGCCCCGGCTCGAGCACCGGCGGGGCGGGGGGTTCGGAAGCCAGCCCCGACCGCTCATCCACTTTGCCTTCCAGAGCCAGATCAAGGACCTCGTCCATCGTATCGACGAAGCGGACGGCCATTTCCTGCTGAATGCTTTCCGGTACGTCGGACAGATCCTTTTCATTGTCGCGGGGCAGGAGCACGGTCCGGCAGCCCGCGCGATGCGCCGCCATCAGCTTCTCTTTGACTCCGCCGATGGGCAGCACCTTGCCGCGCAGCGTAATCTCGCCGGTCATCGCCAAGTCGCGTCGCACGGGAATTTTCGCCAGAGCGCTGACCGAGGCGGTCACCAGCGTGATCCCGGCGGAGGGGCCGTCCTTGGGAATTGCGCCTTCCGGCAGGTGAATATGAATATCGAGGCGGCGGTAGAAATCGGGTTCAAGCCCAAAACGCGCGGCGCGAGAGCGCACGTAGCTCATAGCCGCTTGGCCCGACTCCTGCATCACATCGCCCAGCTTTCCGGTGAGGATGAGCTTTCCCTTTCCCGGCATGGTCGTGGCTTCGATGTGCAGGATCTGCCCTCCTACTTCGGTCCAGGCCAGGCCGGTCGCCAGCCCGACCTCATTTCGCTCTTCCGATTTCGTGTCGCGGAATTTGATGACGCCGAGATACTCCTTCAAATCGTCTTTCCCGAGCGTCACCCGGAAGCTTTTACCTTCCTTCACTACCTTGCGAGCCACCTTGCGGCAGACGTTCGCAATCTCGCGCTCGAGATTGCGTACGCCCGCTTCGCGCGTATAGCCACGGATAATCTCGACAACAGCATCGTCAGCCAGCGTGAGGTTTTCCGGCTTCAGTCCCGTCGCCTCAAGCTGCTTGCGGATGAGAAAGCGCTTGGCGATCTCCACCTTCTCCGGTTCGGTATAACCGGAAAGGCGCAAAATCTCCATCCGGTCCTGAAGGGGCTGGGGAATGGTATGAATCACATTCGCGGTGGTGATAAAGAATACCTTGGAGAGGTCATACTCCACGTCCAGGTAGTGGTCCATGAACGTATTGTTCTGCTCGGGATCAAGCACTTCGAGCAGCGCCGCCGAGGGATCGCCCCTGAAATCCATGCTCATCTTGTCCACTTCATCGAGCAGGAACACGGGGTTGACGACCGCAGCCTTCTTCATCATCTGCAGGATCTGGCCGGGCAGCGCGCCGATGTAAGTGCGCCGGTGGCCGCGGATTTCCGCCTCGTCCCGAACGCCGCCGAGCGAGAGCCGCACAAACTTGCGCCCGGTCGCACGCGCGATCGAGCGCCCGAGCGACGTCTTGCCAACGCCGGGCGGCCCGACAAAGCACAATATCGAACCCTTCGGCGTCTTCACGAGCTGCCGCACCGCTAGAAACTCAAGAATCCGCTCTTTGATTTTCTCCAGTCCGTAATGATCTTCCTCAAGGATTCGTTCGGCGCGGCAGATTTCGCGGATTTCCTGGGATTTCTTTTTCCACGGGACAGCCAGCAGCCAGTCAATGTAGTTGCGCGAGACGGTCGATTCGGCGGACATGGGCGGCATCATCTCCAGCCGTTTGAGCTCCGTCAGAGCCTTCTCGCGCGCGTCCTTCGCCATTCCGGCGGATTCGATTTTCTTTTTCAGCTCGTCGTATTCGCTCTTCTCGTTGCGTCCGAGCTCCTTCTGAATCGCTTTGATCTTTTCGTTGAGGTAGTACTCGCGCTGGGCCCGCTCCATCTGGCGTTTGACGCGTCCTTGAATGGTGCGGTCTACGTTCAGCTTCTCGATCTCGATATCGAGGATATCCGCCAGGCGCGTCAGCCGGTCCACCGGATCGAAAATTTCCAGTAGCTCCTGCTTCTCCTCAATCGAGATGTTCAGATTCGCCGCCACCGTATCCGAAAACTTGCCGATCTCATCCACCTTCACGGCGGCGATCATTGTTTCGTAGTTGAGGCTTTGGGAAAGCTTCACGTACTGCTCGAAGAGGGAGACGATGCGCTGCACGAGCTGCTCGACGCTCGGCGTATTGATGATCCGGTAGGAAGCCGTCTTGACGACCACGCGGTAATAGCCCTCGTCGTTCGAAAGCTTTTGAACCTTACCGCGCTCGACGCCTTCAACGAGCACCTTGATGTTGCTATCGGGCAGCTTCAGGCTCTGGACGATAGTGGCAATGGTTCCCACCTGATAAATCTCGCTCGGCTTCGGGTCGTCTACCGACGCGTCGTGCTGGGTGGCGAGAAAAATCTTCTTGTCGCCCGCAAGCGCCTCCTCGAGAGCGTTGATGGAGCTTTCGCGGCCCACCACGAACGGCGTCATCATATACGGAAAAATGACGACGTCACGGATGGGCATCATCGGAAGCGTCCGAATATCACTCTTTTCACGTCCAGGTAAGATTGAGGAACTCATTAGCCTGCCTTTTCGAGCATGAGAGAATCGAAATTAATTTCGTGGTTGCGAACCATTTCTTCCGTGACGACAAACTCGCGCACTTTGCGCTGGCTCGGGAGGTGATACATTAAATCGAGCATCAGCTCCTCGAGAATCATGCGCAGCCCCCGCGCCCCCAGCTTCCTTTCGAGCGCCTGGCGTGCGACGGCGCTTAGGGCATCGTCCGTAAACCGCAGTTTGACGTTTTCGAACTCAAACAGCCGCTGGTATTGGCGCGTCAGCGCGTTCTTCGGACGCGTCAGGATCTCAATCAGCGCCGCTTCATCCAGGTCGCTCAAAACGGAGATCACCGGGAGGCGGCCCACGAACTCCGGAATCAACCCGTACCTGATCAAGTCTATCGGCTGAACCTGTTCCAAAGTTTCGATATTCCTGCGGCTGGCCGAAGCGGCGGGATCTCCGGGCGCGGTGTGAAAACCCATCGCTCGTTTCCCGGCGCGGCGCGCGATGATGCGCTCGAGACCCACAAATGCGCCGCCGCAAATAAACAGAATATTGGTGGTATCAACCGGCGTGAATTCCTGATGCGGATGCTTGCGCCCGCCCTGCGGCGGGACGTTGGCGACCGTCCCTTCGAGAATCTTCAGCAGAGCCTGCTGCACTCCCTCGCCGGAAACGTCGCGCGTAATCGACGGATTTTCGTCCTTCTTCGCGATCTTATCGATCTCGTCGATGTAGATGATGCCTTGCTGCGCCGCCGGCACGTCGTTGTTCGCGCTTTGCAGCAGCTTCAGGATGATGTTCTCGACGTCTTCGCCGACGTAGCCGGCCTCGGTGAGCGTGGTCGCATCGACCATGGCAAACGGAACTTCGAGAAAGCGGGCGAGCGTCTGCGCGAGAAGCGTTTTGCCGGTTCCCGTGGGCCCGATCAGCAGGATGTTGGATTTGGCGAGCTCGACCTCGCTACGCGTGCGCGACATCAGAATGCGCTTGTAATGGTTGTAAACGGCCACCGAAAGCTTCTTCTTCGTCTTTTCCTGGCCGACGACGTACTGTTCGAGAAAAGTCTTCACTTCCACCGGCTTCGAAAGCTTGGCCTGCGGGAGCGGCGTGCGGTCCGGCGTATCCCGCTCGAGAATACTGTTGCAGGCGACCACGCACTCGTCGCAGATGTAGGCCCGGAAGCGGTCATCGGGCGAGGAAATCAGCTTGCGGACGGCTTCCTGGCTTTTATGGCAAAACGAGCAGCGTAAAACTTCATCAGTTCCGGTACGTTTCACGGCCTGCCTCTGTAGCACTGTAGCGGCGATCTATGATCGCCGGAACGCCCGACGCAACGCAGATCGCCGCTACAGCGCTACTTATGCTTGAAAATAATCTCGTCGATCATGCCGTAATCGTGGGCCTGGTCGGCGTTCATCCAAAAGTCCCGCTCCACGTCGTGCTCAATCTTTTCGAGGTTCTGGCCCGTGTGTTTCGCCATGATCTCGTTCAGGTTCGCCCTCATGCGCAGAATCTCGCGCGCATGAATATCAATGTCGGTTGCCTGTCCCGAGAGCCCGCCCATGCTCGGCTGGTGAATGAGAACGCGCGAGTTCGGGAGCGCATACCGCTTTCCGGCGGTGCCCGCGGCGAGCAACAGCGCGGCGGCGCTCGCCGCCTGGCCGATGCAGATCGTAGCCACATTGGGCCGGATGAACTGCATCGTGTCGTAAATGGCGAGGCCTGCCGTGACCGAGCCGCCCGGCGAATTGATGTACAACTGCACGTCCTTCTCGGGATCCTCCGCCTCGAGAAAAAGCAATTGCGCCGTCACCAAGTTCGCGACGTTATCGTCAATCGGGGTACCGATAAAGATGATGTTATCGCGAAGAAGCCGGGAATAGATGTCGTAGGCGCGCTCACCCCGATTGGTCTGCTCGACCACCATAGGGATCAGCGTCATCGTGGCGTCAGGCTTACTCATGGTTGCTGTTCTACTCCCGCAGACGGCGAGGAATCCGCCGGGCTCGGCGAGCGAAGAATCTTAGCGCTGCGGTACAAGAAATCCAGGGCCTTCAGGTTGCGGCGGTTAGATTGCAGTCTAGCCAGCCCTCCATTTTGTGTCAAGCGGGTTTTCAGCGCCGCCGCCGTCTCCTCACCCCCCGCCGCAAGCTCCCGAATCACATCGTCGGTCTCTTCGGGAGAGACCTCGATTGCTTCCTCGTCCGCTAGCTTTTCGAGGATCAAGGCGCTCCGCACGTCTCGCATGGCGTCGTCCCGCAGGCTCGCCCGCAGCCCGTGCCAGTCGATTCCCGTCGCGCGCAAATCGATCCCCTGGTCGATCAACTGCCCGGCGGCCATTTTGAGCTTCTGATCCAGGCGCTCCTCAACCAGCACCTCGGGAATCGGGAATGCCTTTCGGCCGGCGAGGACCTCGAGCAGCTTCTGCTTGGAGGCGGCTTCCGCCTCGCGGCCCTTCCGAGCTTCCAATTCCTTGCGAATAGAACTGCGCAACTCGTCCAGGGTCGAAAATTCGCTCACCGTCTTCGCCAGCTCGTCATCGAGCGCCGGAACAATCCTTCGTTTTACTGCGAGTACGTGAACCTGAAAATGCACCCGTTTCCCGGCGACTTTCGGCTCAGGAAAGTTGTCGGGATAATTCACCTCAAACTCGCGGGTGTCGCCCGTCCGGGCGGCGCGCAGGTTCGCGCTGAATTCCGGGACGGTGTGCTCTTCGCCGATGCGGACGGTGCCGTCCTTAACGTCGAACAAGCGCTGGCTCGGGAGCTTCGAGTCCCAAGCCTCATAGTCGACACTGAGCAAGTCGCCATCCTCGGCGGCACGACTGTCGGCCACCTCATACGTCGCGGCCTGCTCGCGCCTCTGCTCCAGTGCTTTTTCGACCTCTGCCTCGCTCACCGCCGCATCATCCTCGGCAATTTCCAGCCCTTTGTACTCTCCGAGCTCGATCGCGGGCAATACCTCGAACGAGACTTTTGCCTTCAGCGGCTGATCGTCCTCAAATTTCAGCTCCTCGAAGCTCGGCTTGCCCACCACGGAATACTGCTGCTCCTTGACCGCATCGCCGAAGAATTTAGGCAGGAGAACCTGGGCGACTTCCTCACGGATTGCATCGCGGTACCGGCGCAGGATTAGGTCGCGCGGCGCCCGGCCCGGCCGGAACCCCGGAACGCGTGCCTTGCGCGCGATTTCCGCAGCCTTGCTCTCCGACTCCTTCCGGACGATATCGGGAGGAATCTCGATTACGAGTTCTCGCTTGCAGGTATCCGTCTCCACGGTTCCTCGAAGCTAGGAATTGAAGTGTGAAATGATCGCGGCGAGGTTAATCTCATGTTTCGAGCCCAGAGCAAAATTCGTTCTGAGCCCGAGTCCTGAGGTCGCTTGAAACCTGCTCAACCCCCAACAAAGCCCAGTATAGCACACGTCCGCACACTGTCAATTGAGCGCAACATCAATAATCAGCCTGATGCTGACCGCGCTCCGGACTGAACGCAGCTTTTTAGAGATAGCTCGCATAGCGCAGCCACTGCTCGACGGCGCGAATTCCTGCTGGAAATGGAACGCGCGGCTCGTACCCCAACACCGTGCGGGCTTTCTCGATGGAAAAGTACACCGTTCCGGTTTGGGTCGCCAAGGTGATCCGGTCTGGCCTAAAATTCGATGCGGGGAGTACGCGGCGAGCTCCATTGCCACGCAGACGGCTCCGAAGGCGCTCCTTCTTGCCCTCCTCGATGGCCTGAAAACGGCCCCACACGCGCACCAGCATTCGCTCACACGCCGGGATTCGCATGAGCAGGCGGCGGAGCTCGGGACTGAAGATCACCCTCCGGGCCTCCCGGACGGATGCAGCCCAGATGCCGGGCTGCGCCTTGTAGTAGGCTTCGAGGTCGGCGCTGGAAACCCGCGGAAGGTCGTCCGCCCACCCGAGCATCGCTACATGGGCGTGAATGAAAGCTCCCCACGTCACGCGCTCGCCATCAGTGATGAAAAACGTCTTTCCGACCGATTGTTCTTTATCCAAGCAGAGAAAGATGGCGTCAATGAGGTTATCGACGTGGGTTGTATTGCAGGCTCCGGCGCCGTCATCTATCAAAGCAACCTCGCCCGCGCGCAATTCGCCGAGCAGGCGCGTGGACCAGAACGAATAGGGCCCATACACGATAGATGGCCGGAGAATCACGACGGGGAGTCCGCGGCGGCCGTAGCGATTGACCGCTCGTTCGGCGCGCACCTTGTTGTCACAATACGTATCGCCGGTGGGACGGATCGGAGCGTCCTCGGTTTCGGAACCCGGCGGCGGCGTATATCCGTAAACTGCTGCCGTGCTCATATGCACAAACCGCTGGACGCCGCGAGATTCGGCCGCGCGAAGCATGTTCTCGGTTCCGCGCAAAATGCCCCTCGCATCGCCCAGGCCACAGTGGATGACCACCTGCGCGTCCCCCAGCGCATCACGGAGCGATGTCCGCTCGAGGAGATTGCCGGGGCAGAGGCGGATCGGGAGCCGTGCGATCCTCGGCGATCGCTGCACGGAGTGAACGAGTGCGCGCACGTCCCGCGCGCCTGCTTGCACCAGGCGCTCGCAGACTCTGCCGCCGATGAAGCCGGTGGCGCCCGTGACGAAGATGGTCTTCTCAAGCCAGCTCATGATCCCAGCTCGGGAGAGATTCCCGGTGCGTCCGACCAGGGTTCCGGAATCCTGACGGCTCCGGCGTAGCAACGCTCCACCAGTTCCAGGATTTGCAAAGCTTGCCAGCCGTCGGACGCCAGGAGCTGCGCGCCTCGAATGCTTGCAATAAAGTTATCCAATTGCTTGTAGAAGGGATCACGCGACGCGACGCCATTTTTCGAAGCCAGGCGGGTGGCCATGGTGACCTCGTGGTCCCCGAGTCTGCGGCGCAGGACCACCACGTCAGGATCGCCTCCGTGGATTTCCGCCCGGCTGCTTTCGCCGCGCACGGCGAGACGGTTCTTCAAAGCGAACGTGCGGCTCAGCCGCACCCGGCCCCTGATCTTGCCGTAGTTGCAAGCATGACACAGAGCGAGCATGCAGTTGGCCTCAATGCCGCTGCCCCAATTGTCATCCTGGTACTCGATGACCTCGCCGGGGCCGAACCACTGAAACAGATTGTCAAGCAGATGAACGCCGGAATCGATGAGGACGCCGCCCCCGGCGCGGGCGCGATCAAAATAGAAGCCGGACGCGGTGTTCCAGCCCCATGCTCCGCCCTCTTCCCAGTCGTAATCCTGCAGCGCTCCGAGCAGTCCTTCATCCAGAACGGCAGGCAGGATACGACTGCTTTCGTAGAAGCGCCGGTGCATTCCGACCGCCAATAAAACGTCTCGAGCCGCCGCAGCTTCACAGCACGCTCTTGCCTCGGCAGCAGTGGTTGCCAGCGGTTTCTCGCAAAGGACGTGCACACCGGCCTGTAACGCATCAAGAGTAACGGCGGCGTGCAAAAAATTCGGAAGGGCGTTGATCACCGCGTCAACTTCTGCGAGAGCGACCTTGTAATCAGGAGTGACCCGGCAGTTCAGGGTGTAGAATTGGCGCAAAGATTCGGCTCGCTTGACGTCAATATCCACCAGCGCCGCCACCTCGACCTGCGGATGCGATACGGCGGCCGGCAAATGGTTCTCCCGCGTGATCGCACCGCATCCGAAGATTCCCAGGCGGATTTTGCCGCTCATCCGGATCGTTCACCCCGCGAGTCGAAGCTCGGCGAGCCGGCGGGTGAGTAATGCCGCCGGCATTGTCGGACGCCCATGGTTGTTCTTCGCTCGTTCAATCCGCGCGCTCCATTCAACTCAGGCGCCGCCTCGCAGGCTGCGGCTATAGAGCCGCCTGCTTCGTGGCTGCCTCGTAAAAATAGTTCAGGGGTTCGCCGATCGCTTCGCGATAAGCGGACGCCGGCTTGGGGAGATCGACATTCAGCAGCAGCAGGCTTTGCCTGATCCAGTATACGACGAGAAAAAGCGGTGCAAGCGCGCTGTCCACGCCCATTTCTGCTGCGTATGGCTCGATGCGGGCGCGCTCCGCGGATTGCGCGGCAAGCCGCCTGTGCAGTTCGATAATCGTCTGGCCAAGCCCTCGATTCCTGAAATACTGCGTGTCTTTCACGAGCAGGTTGAAAAGATCCAGGAAGGGCAGGGACTGCGGTTCATAGAAGTCCCAATCCATAACGGCGGTGAGCGTCATTTCTTTTCCGTCGAACAGAACGTTGCCGTGCCAGAAATCGCCGTGAATCGCGCAATGGAATCCTTGCGCGCCGTCCGCCGCCGCTCCAGTATAATCGGCGATGGATCGAACCTTAGTCCCAACTTGTATATCGGGCAATCCCCGCAGTTGGTAAGATTCCGCCAATCGCATTCCGTAGTCGGCCGCTTTATTTGCGAGTACTTCCGCCCACGTTCCACCCATCCTTCGAGTGCTCTTGCCGAGGAGGGCTAGGTATGCAGAGAGTTTCGGAACCGAGGCGCTCAGCGGCATCTTCGGCATCATCTTGTCGAGCGCCTCTCCCGGCATCAGAGGCTCGAGAAGGAAAGCTTGCCCGAGGTACTTATCCCATGTGACCGGATACGGCATCAGAAGGGCGTCAGCGGATTCGCCGGCCAAGGCTTGAAGATTGCGCATCCCATCCACACCCCGCGCCATTCGCCGTTCCATGCGGCTCGAGAGGGGCAGCTTGAGATAGTAGGAGCCCCGGCGGCCGGTAATCTTAAGGTGCACCGCGCCGGCGTGTGAGACCGCGTAGCTCGGAATTTCGAGACGATCCCCCGCCAGACGGGTTTTTGAGACGTGGTCCACAAGCCTCTCAAAATAGGGACGGACGGGCTGGTTAGCGGCCAGAATTCCGTAAGAGCCCACGATGGCGGGAAAGATCGGGCGCACCAGCGCATTTCTAATTCGTTTGCCGCCGCGCTTCCCGAGCAGAGACTCGCGCACCATGTTCCGGTCAGAGGTCCGGAATGCCTTTTCGATTTCCCGGTAATTCGGTAACAGCCCAAAAAACTGCGTCCGTTCGAGACCGGCCGCCGCGAGCAGCGCCTTATAGCCGTTTTGCGTATAGGTGTAAGTCCTGAATGGCTTGCCGCGAGCCCGTCTCGAGTAGAAATCCGCGGCGCGCCTGGGCAGTAGTGATGCAAAGCGCAGGAGTGTGTGTTCCTCCTTTTGGCCGAAAAAGTATCCGTAGCCGGTGCGATTCTCGATTCCCACGTAGAGAAATCCGTCGTCCTTCAGAACCCGGCGCATCTCTTTCAAGAATTCGATCTGAATCGCTCGCGGTTCCCCGGGGCGGAAATCCGGGATCCACTCGAGCACCCCATTCAGGATGATCAAATCCATGGATTTGCCGGGCAGCGGGATGTGCGGAGTATCTCCGGAACAAAACACTGTGATGTTTAGCAGGTCTTCTTGGGTGGCTCGCAAACGCGTGAATTGTGCCCGCTCGTACGTTAAATCGGTGGCGAAGACGTGGGCAAAGTTGCGCGCCAGGCTGGTGGTGATCGTCCCTGGCCCGCAGCCGTAGTCAAGGACCGTTCCATTCTCGAACCGATCCAGAAGGAATTTGAAGCCGGACCGAGTGTCCGAGGAGGCGTAATCGTAGAAGTCCATTCCGTCGACGGCGTCCGCGTGTTCGAGGAGCGCCCGATGCCAGTCCGCCTCGCGAGCTCTCGCGAGCAATCGGTCCATCACATCTCTTGAGACTTCGCCATAGTAAAAATCGCTCTGGCGGCACAGCAACGGCAGGCCGTCAACAACAGGGTAATGCGCCGCGCAAGCCGGGCATCGCAGATCAGCGGAAGCTGAGACGAGCTCGGCAAGGCATTCGGGGCAATGATAAAGGCTCATGGTGTTCGATTCTTGAACCATTGCAGGCGAGGCTCGCTGCGCCCGATCTCGGGCGATTTCCGGCAATGTTCGAAACCCGCAAGAAGCCAGATTGAATTATGCTCCGGCGGCCAGCCGCGGCCGCCAAGCCGCTCGCCACATCATTTGCCTTTCTTCAGAGCTAAAGACGAGCAGCAGTAAGGGAACGCCGTAGCAGGCAAGCGAGATGATACCCGTCAAACACAAATCTCCGTAACGCGGGCGCGCCAACCCGAGCGTAACCAGCGCCGGAACGACAAGCGCCGCCGCCGCCAACCCTACCGTTTTGGCCATTACGCCCAAATATTCGATGGGCCGGATTCGAACAATGTGGCAAACATACAGCGGCTGGATCAGAAGCTTGCTCGCAACCAGCGGGATCATCGTGCCCAGCGCAACGCCAAGAATGCCATAGCTGCGGGCCAGCAAGATGCTGAGACCCAGATTGGCGATTCCCTCTGCCATACTGAGCCCGGCTAGGAAGCGGTGCTTTGAGATGCCAAACATCAAGCCGATCGAGGGCTGCTGCCAGAGAGCAAGCAGGTAGCCGGCCACCAGCGCGACGAGGCAAGGATACGCGTCATAATACCGCGGGCCCATCCAGCGCTCGATAAAGGGCTTGCCCCAGGCGATCAATCCGAAGCCAATGAAGCTCGAAACACAAACCGAAATTTTGGTGGCGAACAGAAACGTCTTCTGGATCGCCTCAAAATTCCCAGCGCCCTCCTGCCGGCTGAACACCGTCCCAAAAGCCCCCATGAAGGCGATCATGAATCCCAGGAAATACTGCGCCATGGCGCCGGCGATGCGGTAGTGAGTTACAGCGGCCAAGCTTACGACCGCCGTCACCACAACGGCGTCGACCTGGAAGCGCAGAATGTTGGAAAGCTGCGTAATCAAGCTGTAGGAGCTGTAAGAGAATAGGGCCTTGGCGGTTTTCCTCCCCCAGTACGCAGAGTCGATACGAAGAAAGGGCAGCTCCTTGAAGGCGAAATATACGTAAAGGAAAAGCAACGGCACGGAGGCGATTAACGTCACCCACGCCAGTCCCACCACCTGATAGCCGAGGAGGAGAGCTGCGACAACCAAAACCGCTCGAAGCACCAGCCCGGCTAAATCCAGGACCTCCGTCACGTCATATCGCAGATTCGAGTTGAGCGCGCCCACGAAGACGCGCAGCGGGAATCCTAACGCGAGGCTGATGCCCAGGATCAGTACAGCTTTCCAAAAGATCGAAACGTCCTGCGAGTTTTTGAAAAATACACCGGCGAGACCTGCCACGATTCCACTGACGATCACCACCGCGCCGCCTAAGACGATAAACAGCCGCAGCGCCGTATTGAAAACCCGGTTACACTCCTCGTGATCGGCAGCTCCCAGAGCTGCGGACATGTACCGGCTGATCGCCGACGAAAGCCCCAAGTCGAGCAGGCCATAATAGCCGACGAAAACCGCTACCAAGCTCCACATGCCGTAAAGGTGGTCGCCCAGGGTATGCACCATGAACGGCATAATGAACAAACCGATAACCACAGCGACAACTTGGTTCGCAACGCCAAACGTTGATGCAAGCGCGAGCCTGCGTCCGGTGGTTGTTGCCATCGTCCGATTCTACCAAATTCTGCAAGCCGCCCTTGCCGGGAGCGGCCCATACGCGAAGCACGGCGCCAGGCGCCGGCGGCGCTTGCGCGACCTCGCCGGGGCGCCCGCACTGGCCACTTGGTCCATAATGAATGGGTCGCGCGCAACTATGCCGGATCGTTTTCGCGAAATCACGGGGTTCGTGCTGGCGGGCGGCGCGAGCCGGCGCATGGGCCGGCCCAAGCAGGAGCTGCTGATCCACGGGATGCCGCTGCTGGCGTGGCAGGTCCAACGGCTCGCTTCGGTTTGCGGCTCCGTAGCGATTGTCGGCTCGAGTTCGCGGCCGATTGACGGCGCCGCGTCTTATCCGGACGAGCAGGCGGGCCTCGGACCGCTCGGCGGCATTTACACCGGACTTGCCCTGACGCGGACGGAATATAATCTGTTTGTCGGGTGCGATATGCCGTTTGTGACGCGCGCGTTTCTTCGTTTTTTGTGCCGTTGCTCTCAGGCTCGAAGAGCCGACGTGGTTGTTCCTGAATCGAGCGACCGGCGGCTTCAGCCCCTCAGCGCGGTTTACCGGAGGTGCGCGAGAGACGTTATTCGCGCGAGTCTTGACGCAGGCTTGAATAAGACTTCGGGTTTCTATGCCCGCGTGCGATGCGCCGTGATTCCCTGGCCGGAGATCTACCGAGCCGGCTTTCTGACCCGAACGTTCATCAACCTGAACACGCCCGAAGACTACGAGGCTGTGAACCGAGCGCTGTAGGGCCGGCTTTCAGTCTGCGTCCTGCCGCTGCGAAGCGCGGCGCGAGAGGGTTTGCGATGCAGGATGAGCCTTTCATACAGTTCGTGCATGTCTGGAAATCGTTTGGCGACCAGCCGGTGCTTGAGGACGTGAGCTTTGACGTGCGGCGCGGCGAAACCCTGGCGGTGCTGGGGCGAAGCGGCGTTGGCAAGAGCGTAACGCTCAAACACATTCTGGGCTTCCTCGAGCCGGACGAAGGCGAGGTGTGGGTTGCGGGGCGGCAGGTCGCCCAGATGACCGAGGCTGAACTCGCGGAGATGCGCCGCCGCGTCACCATGGTGTTTCAGTCGGGCGCGCTGTTCGATTCGCTCACCGTCGGCGAGAACGTCGCCTATCCCCTGCGCGAGCGCGCATTGCGGGAGCCGGACGGTCTCGATGAAGACGCCATCCAGGAATGTGTTCAGCAGTTGCTGGGTCTCGTCGAGCTCGAAGACGTCGGCAACTTGCTGCCCTCGGGTTTGAGCACGGGCATGAAGCGGGCCGTTGCCATTGCGCGCGCGCTCGCCGCAGCGCCCGAGGCGATCCTCTACGATGAACCCACTACCATGGTGGATCCACTCATGGCTCATACGGTCGGCGATCTGATCCTCAAGCTGAAGCGCAAGCGAGGTCTGACCTCCGTCGTGGTGACCCACGATGTCCGGCTCGCCAAGAAATTGGCGGATCGGGTGGTGTTTCTCGCCGACGGCCGCGTCGCCTACTTCGGTCCGATGCGCGAGATCGATTCCTGCCCGGACCCGCTGATCAAGGAATTCGTCGAGCTCGATGAAATCTCGCTGGAACAGTAGGGGATCGGCCGGTCACGGTGAGAAAGCTGAAATTGCGATCGCGCTCGGCGCCGATCACTCCGATGCCTGCCAAACCCGCGATGACTCTCGACCGCGTGCTCTCGCGCTTCGGTCTGGCTTCCCGCACCGAAGCGCTGCAGGCGATCCGTGATGGGCGCCTGAAGGTGAACGGCCGGCTCGTTCGGGATCCCGATTTCTGGGTCCGCCCCGGCGAAGATGTTGTTCAATTTGATGGCCAGCGGCTGAAGCCCGCGCGCAAGGTCTACCTGCTCTTCTACAAACCCAAAGGCCTCATCACTAGCCACGGCGATCCGCAAGGCCGCGCGACGGTCTACGATTCACTCGGTGACGTTGGGAAGTGGGTGTTTCCGGTCGGTCGCCTCGACAAGGATACGTCCGGCCTGCTCTTGATGACCAACGACACCGCTTTCGCAGACTTTGTTATGAAGCCCGGTTCCGGCGTGGCGAAGACCTATCGCGTAAAGGCGAATACGCTGCTCACGGACGACGTCATCGCGAAACTCCAGGGCGGCCTCGAGCTGAAACGTGGCGATTTGGCAAAGCCGCTGCGCGTGCGGCGCCTCGAAGACCGCGGCAAATACACGTGGCTCGAAATCGTGCTCACCGAAGGCAAGAACCGCGAAGTGCGGCGGAT
>JBOGKE010000046.1:0-45527 GCA_050745265.1 Terriglobia bacterium | reverse complement strand
AATGTGACCGGGAGGCGATATTTTGGAAACTTCCGGAGATTTCGAAACGTATTAATGGTGTGACGGGCGGAGAAGTGAAAGCGAGGACTTATGCGGCTGAAATTGAATGAGCCAGTACACATCGAGGACCTGCGGCGGCACTCGCCGCAAGAGGTTCGCCGGCTGCGCAACGTTCTGGTGCGCGGAGCCAACGCGCGTCAGGATTCCAACCGCGATAACTTCTATGAGGTTGAAGACGGCGCACGCATCTTCTACATCCACATTTCCCCGCGCGGAAACGTCCTTCTGCTGGCGGTTTGGCTGAACGATGGTCTGCCTTTTAGCGCCAGCGCGGGAGTGCCGCTCACCCACAGCGCCGCCGTTTAAGCTTGCACTCAGGGCACCCAGTCCGGAGTCAGTCTTTGGCCGCGAGCGCCAGCACCGATTGCTTGATCGGCTCGCTCGCCTCGCGGTCGAACTCGTCCGGAAAAGCCGCGGCCAGCCGCTCTCTGGTTTTGCGGTGCTGCGCCATCAGCTTGAGGATCTCGAAGGCGAGATCCAGGTGTTTCCGCAAAAACTCGGGTCGCGCCACCATTCCGGCGAGCACTTCCTCTTCGACTTCGTAATCGTGGCATTCCCCGAGGCCATCCTGCACTCGGCGCAGGTGTGAGATCACGCGGCCGCTGTGAGGGTCTTCGAAGGCGTGGACCAGCTCCATGAGATATCTCAGCCGTTTCGCCGCCAGCCGCGCCGCGTGGACCGCATCCCCTTCCGGGGACTTGCGCGCCTGTGCGCCGGCTTCTTCAAATCCTTCCCAAGCCTTCGTGAGCGATTGAGTCAGCCGCTCTTCGAACGGGCCGTCGCCCAGACGGGCGCCATCGTGCGCCGGTGACGCCTCGGAGTTCCTGCGCTCGGAGCAGGCGCCGTGATCGAGCAAACGACGCAAGCGCACGTAATCGTGCGCCAAACGCAACTTCCCGATTTTCTTGGTCGCGCGCGCGAACGCCTTTTCGCGCTCGGCGGCAAGGTACTCACGGATCGCGTCCCACGCCGGCCGTCGGGGAGCGCGTTTGCGGGCCAGAATCCTGTCGGCCCTGCGAATGAAGACATCGAGGGTGCGAACCGGCGACAGCGCCTTGCGGCTTCGCGCGAGGCTGCGCCTCATGCGGAGAAGATTTTTCGGAGGATCTGCCGGAGACAATAGATCAAACGCCTGCTGGAAGCGCCGGCTGGCCACGCGAAAGTCGTGAATCGCTCCCGCTTTTTCGCCGCGCAGGACCTTCGGCTCGAGGTTCATCATCTCGTCCAGACGGTCGAGCGCAATCTCGCGCACCTTATCCCACGCGCTCTCGTCCTCGCCCCAGAAGTGTCCCCGCTTTGCCCGCTGTTCAGCGTCCGTGGCTGATGCTTGCGCATCCGCCGGAGGCAAAACTGTCTGGCTTGAAAGACCCATGATGACCTCTCGCGCGCCTATGCCGTGAGGGCGCACGAACTGAGCCGCGATCCTGAAGGATGTTCCCCCATCCCTCTTTGAACTATTGTCCGCCTTTTCGAACCCTAAATCCAGCGCTCGCCGGTGCAGCCACGGGCGTCCAGGGCGCGCGCGTTTGCGGGAGTGGTATTCTAGCCTCATGCACGCCTTCACGCGAAGACGCGCGCCGATTCCAGCTCCAAGGAGGCGCTGACGTGAAACTTCTCAACCTCGATTTTGAACGAATTGCGCACGACACTTTTCGGATATCCGGAAGCAAGGTGATTTATACCGACCCGTTCCGCGTCAAACACACGGACCAGGCGGACATTGTGCTGCTCTCTCACGATCACGAAGACCATCTCAGCCTGGAAGACCTGAAGAAGGTCTGCACGGGCAAAACCCACATCGTCGCCAGCCCGTTATGCAAGGACCGGCTCCAGGAAATGAAGGACGTCAGGGTGGAATACCTCAAGCCGGGCGAGAAGACCTCGGCCGGCGGCGTCGAGATCGAGGCCGTCCCTGCCTATAACGTGAATAAGTTCCGCAGCCCGGGCCAGCCGTTTCATCCCAAAGAGAAACACGGCGCCGGATTCATAGTGAAAATGGATGGCACCACCGTTTACTACGCGGGCGATACCGATCGGATTCCGGAGATGAAGAATTTCCGCTGCGACGTCGCGCTGCTGCCGGTCTCGGGCACCTACGTGATGACCGCGGAAGAAGCCGCCGAGGCGGCCAGCGACATCAGCCCAAAAATTGCCGTGCCCATGCACTACGACGCAATCGTAGGCACGGCGGCCGACGCGCAAACGTTCAAATCACACGCTAGGAATTGTCAGGTGGAGATTGTCTAAAAGCGACGGCCCTGTATCGAAGAACTGTTTCCCCGCTGTAGATACAAGCGGCGTACTGCGTTCGCCGGGCCTCTCGGCGATCCCTTCCTGCGTCAGGGCAGGCTCCGATCGTCGCTACAGCCGGAAGGTCGGCGCTACCCCACAGACTCCAAAGCTAAGCGCTATACATGCGAGTTGTCACAGACTCGTCAGCCGTGGCGAAGGGGAGATAGCGCAGGTTTGCTTCTGCCGCTTTTCCGATCCACCGAGAAAAAGCCGCGGAGTTAAAGAACAACTCCGCGCTACCTTGCGACGCTACTCGTGCGCCGCCCAGGCGAGCCCATCATCGTTGCGCCCCACCGCAATCAGTCCGGCAACCTTCCAGCGATCGAGATCGAGCACCGCAACCTGGCGGCGCTTGTCGCAGGATACGTAGGCCACCTTGCCATCGGGGCGCATCAGAATCTCCTGCGGCTCGGGGGGTACAGGAATCGTGTGCTCGACGTGAAGGGATTGAAGATCGACGACCGCGATGAGATTCTGATGAGGGACGGTGACGAGGAGCCAGCGGCCGTCGAGGGTAGACCGTGTGCCAAACCCAATGCCGGGTAGCGCGATCCAGGATTTGACCCGGTTGGTCGCGGTATCGATGACGGCGACGCGCGGCTGCGATTGATCAGAGGTGAACGCCATGCTGTTGTCGGGCGAAATGGAAATGCGCTGCACGGTTTTAGCCACCGGGATCACTGCGAGCGCGCGGCGATCGACCAGGTCGAGAGCCGTCACGGAGCCCGCGCCCACGTTGGCGGTGTAACCTCGCTTTCCATCGCTGGTGATTGCAAGCATGTGCGATTCCTTCTGGCGCGTGGGGATTGATCCAACGACTCGACGAGTGTGCGGATCGATCACGTCGATAGCGTCGGAGAGCTCGGCCGTGACGTACAACATGCCATCGGGGGCAAAAATCGCGCAGTGCGGGCGCACCGGGTGGGGGAGCTTGATTTCCGCGATGCGTTTCCTGGCTGCGAGGTCAATGACGTCGATGGTGTCGCCGTTGGTCCCGGGCGCTCCCACTCCCGAGTTGCCATAGATGGGCACATAGGCGAGCCGCCCATCGGGCGACGCGGCTACTTCGTGGCCAGTGAAGCCGCTCAGCTTCACCGTGCCCAACTCCTTCGCCGCGCGCGGGTCCACCACGCTGAGCGTCTGGTCGCCCTTGTTCACCACCAGAAGCAGATTGCCCCCGCTCGCCGGCCGCGGCGCTCGAAGCCCCAGAGGGAGCAGCATTCCCGCACTGAACGTCAATACGATCCACGTCGTCAAGCCAGCCATATTCTCCTCCTAAACCGATTCGCTGGGAATCACTTCACTCAAACACAAAGACGCGCGGCGCGTCAACGGGGAAGTTTCTTGCAGTCTTCACAGCCGCAAAGCTCGCGCAGGTAATCGAATCCGTAGATTCCCGAGGAATGGCCGTCGCTCCAGAAAATCTGCAGGGCGTATCGGCCCACCGCCTCCGCGCGCAGCGGGCGCGCGGCAGGTTTGAACATCGGCAACGCGGGCGCCGCTTTCGGCGCCTTCTTGGCCGTACAGACGGAACAGGGGCAGCGCTCGCGAAGCTCCGCGTAGGCATACACGCTCGAGTGGCCGTCTTGCCATTCGATGGCAAGCGTGTTCGAGCCCGCGTCGAGTTTCACCTTTACCGGTACAGGAGGCATGGAAAGCCTCAGTGAGTGAAGAGTGATGAGTGATGAGTGACGAGCAGCGCGACGGACCTGCTCGTCACTCATCACTCATCACCCTTCACTCTCTTGCTCGCTTCACTCGATTTGGATTTGATGTTCGGCCGGCTGCCGCGCCCGCTCGACTTCGGCAACGAGAGCGTCTGCGATGCCCGCGAAAGCCTTGCCGCAGGCGCTCGACTCGTCGAGTGCAAGCGGGCGGCCTGCGTCGCCCGAGGCGCGGAGTTTCACGTCAAGTGGAATCTCGCCGAGAACGCCGAGGTGCATCTTCTCAGCCGCGCGCCTTGCGCCGCCATGCCCGAAGATATCTTCCCGCTGCCCGCAGTGGGGGCAGACGTAATAGCTCATATTTTCGACGATGCCGAGGATCGGGACGTTGAGCTTATTGAACATGGCGATTGCCTTCGCCGCGACGGTGAGTGCCACGTCTTGCGGCGTGGAAACGATCACCGCGCCGGTGAGCGGTATCGTTTGCGACAGGCTCAGTTGAATGTCTCCGGTGCCCGGAGGCAGGTCGATCACCAGGTAATCGAGCTCGCCCCAGCGGACATCGGTGAGAAACTGGCGAATGGCTTTGTGCAGCATCGGGCCTCGCCAGATCACCGCCTCGTCGCCCGGGAGAAAGTAAGCCATTGAAATGATCTTGATGCCGTGCTCGAGCGGCGGAGCGATCTTGCCTTCCACAACCACCGGCGCGTTGCGGCTACCCATTAGTTGGGGCACGCTCGGCCCGTACACATCCGTATCCATGAGCCCTGTTGCGGCGCCGCGCTGGTGGAGTGCTATGGCCAGGTTCACCGCCAGCGTCGATTTGCCCACTCCTCCCTTGCCGCTGGCCACCGCAATCGTGCTCTTGACGCCCGGAATGAGGGCGGACCCTTGAGCCATGCTCGCGGCCGTCGCGCTCCGCGGCGGCGCCGCCTCGATGCGCACCTCCGAAACCCCCAGGGCTTTAATGGCGGCCTCTGCTTGCCTGGTCAACTCCGTATTTGCGGCGCCCGAGGCGCCGCCCACTTCGAGCAAGAACGAAACACGGTCGTCCCCCACCTCCAGATCCTTGACCATTCCCAGGGCGACGATGTCGCGCTCCTCATCCCGCTTCTTGACGGTCTGAAGCGCCCTTAGAACTTCTTCGGGACGCAATCTCATGTTCGCTCTTTTCTCCCCGGCGCGGCGCCGTCTGATTCGTTCCGGGCGCTCCCTGGCTGCTCATTATTTCAGATTTGGTTTATGGAAGTCCAAATTGTGCGTTGCCTTTGACAAACGGCCTGCCTGCTGGTACAGTCCCCATAGCGTAGAAGAGGTTTCAAGCCAGCGATCACAGTCCGTCGTCGATTGCGCACGCTTCCTCTCTCTGCAAAAGAGGCTCAAAGATGCAAGGCACCGTTAAGAGGCTGATTCGTGACCGTGGATTCGGATTCATCCGTACCGATGACGGTCAGGAAGTTTTCTTCCACCGCAGTACGTTGCAAGACTTGGATTTCGAAAAACTGCACGAGGGAGAAAAGCTGGAGTTTGAAGTGGAGCGGGGCAACAAGGGCATGCGTGCAGTCCGTGTGCGCGGCCAAGCGGACTAACTCGGTCTCTCCTCCCATTCATTGATTGCTTTAGCGTCTCGCGCGGATTCCGAACTCGGGACGCGCGGGCGGCAGTGTATCAATTCGCGCCAGCCCGCGTGCGCCGGCCACGCAAGCCTTCTCGGTTTACATCCCGCCCAAACAACCGCCAGCGGCTCTGAGTTAGAATCTGAGATGCCCTGAAGCGTTCGCGCTATGGCGGCAGGCGATGATCGCCGAACTTTCGCTTTGGTGCTTTGGCGAACGGGGTCGCGGCTGCCGGTGCCGCTCTGTTTTTTGGACGGCCTCAGGTCAGGCTGGAGTGGAGCGCTGGGGATGCGCTGGGTCATTTCGCAGACGAATCCGGATTGCGTGAGGCTCCTTACGGAGGCGCTCGGCGTCTCGTCGCGAGTGGCCCACCTGCTCGCCACGCGCGGCTTGACGGACCCCGAGCGCGCCGGTCGTTTTCTCTCTCCCCGTCTGGACCATCTGCACGATCCCCTTCTGATGCGGGACATGCCTCGGGCGGTCGCGCGCCTCTCGCGCGCGATTGAGCTTCAGGAAAAGGTCCTGATCTACGGCGACTACGATGTTGATGGAACGATGGCGGCCGTCGTGCTGCTCGCCGCGCTGCGGGCCCAAGGCGCGCGCGTCGACGTCCACATTCCAGACCGCTTTGCCGATGGCTACGGCATGAGGGCCTCGGTGATTGAACGCGCGGCCCAGGAGGGGGCTCGCCTCATCGTGAGCGTGGATAACGGCATCCGGGAGCATCCGGCGTTCGCTCGCATGAAAGAACTGGGCATCGACGGTATTGTGACCGATCACCACCTGCCCGAGGCTCTGCTTCCCGATGCGCACGCGATCCTGAATCCGCGCCGCCCCGGCTGCGAGTATCCCGAGAAAAATCTTGCCGGCGCCGGCGTAGCGTTCAAGCTCGCGCAGGCGCTGATGGGAGCTCGGTTTTCGGAGGCGGTGCTGCGCTCTTACCTCAAGCTGGTTGCGATCGGGTCCATCGCCGACGTGGTTCCTCTGACCGGCGAAAACCGCGTGATCGCGCACTACGGGCTTGCGGGGCTGACCCAGTCGGCGCGATCGCTCGCCGCCAGCTCGCCGGGGCGCGCGGGGCTTTCGGCTCTGCTCGCGGTGGCCGGGCTGGAAGGGAAAACTGTCTCTGCGGGCGACGTCGCCTTCCGCCTCGCCCCGCGCCTCAACGCCGCTGGGCGCATGGGGAACGCGCGCCATGTGATCGAGCTCTTCAGCCGCTCCGCCGAAGACGGAGTTCGGGAAGTGGCCCTGCGCCTGGACGAACTGAATGCCAGCCGGCAGCGCTCTGAACATGAAATCGTGACCGCGATTCGCGAGCAGATGAAGCTGCGCCCGGAGCTCCGAGACCGCTTCACGCTCGTCTTCGCCGGCGACGGCTGGCACCGCGGCGTGATCGGGATTGCGGCGCAGCGCATCGCGGAGCAGTTTCATCGTCCGACACTGGTGATTTCGACTGAGAACGGCGCGGCGCACGGGTCGGGGCGCTCCATTCGCGGCTTTCATCTGCTCGAGGCGCTCACCCGCTCGCGCCCGCTCTTTGACCGCGTAGGAGGCCACGCGCAGGCGGCGGGGTTCTCATTGCCCGCCGCGAGCATCCAACAACTTGAGCAGCAGTTTGAATGTCATGCGCGCTCCGTGCTGACGCCGGCCGACCTCGAGCCCGAATTGCGAATCGATTCAGCCATCAGCCTGGATGACGTGAGTCGGGAGCTGCTTGCCGAGATCAAGCGGATTGAGCCTTTCGGATGCGGAAACCCGTCGCCTGTTTTCTCTGCGGAAGCCCGTCTCGCATCTCCTCCCAGGGTGCTCAAGGAGAAGCATTTGAAGCTTTGGCTGGCGGGTTCGAAGAGAAAGTTCTCGGCAATCGGCTGGGGTATGGCCGGATATGCCGCGGCGCTCGAAGGCAGAGGACGGCTCTCGCTGGCATTCAGTATTGCGGAAAATACTTTTGACGGCGTGACGGATTTGCAATTGGAGCTCAAAGACGTTCGGCCGGCCGATTGATTTTTGAGTTTGGATTTGCAGTCTTGGTTCGAAGTTGCGCCGGAATGCGGCGCTTCAAACAGAACGAGCATGAAAAAGACGCCACTCGAGATGCAAGAGAAGCGCTACGATGCCCGCCGCAAGCGGCTGATGAAGCTTCTCGGGCTCGTTTTCTTCGTCACGGTCGCCGTGATCGTGCTGGCGCTGTGGGCGGACCGCCGCCACAAGGAAGCCGCCGTGAGCGCCCCTGCCGCGCTGCCTCACGATGTGAGCCGCCGGCTTTCCGCTGAGAACTACACGCATTACGAAGCGGGACACGAGATCTTCAGCATCCACGCAGAACGCAGCGACTCGCTCGAAAAAGGCGCGCGAATGGAGCTCGAGGGCGTTCACGTGACCTTTTATGGCCACGACGGGAAGCAGCGCGACGAGGTCTCAACCGAGCGCTGCCGCTACAACAGTGAGACGAATGCGCTGGCCTGTCCCGGCGATGCCTCGGTCGAGCTCGCGTCCATCCAGGGCATGAGTTCGAAGCCTGCACTCGAGGGCCGGCAGCCCCTGTTCCTCGAAACTTCGGATATCCGCTATGACCCGGCAGAGTTTACGGTCGAAACCCGCAAAAACGTACGCTTTCGATACGGCCCCGCTTCCGGGGAGGCGGTGGGTTTAACTTACAACACGCGGACCGGGCGGCTCACGCTTCAGCGAAACGTGTCGATCCATCTGCCCGCCGAGGACCAATCCGATCGAGTGTCCGGCCGCGTCGCTGTCCAAGCTCCCGCCGAGCTGTCAGCCGGAGGTTTGGTCTATGAGAAGGCGGCCGGCTTGATTAGCCTCAATTCTCCCCTGCGCTTCACGCAGAGCGGGCGGAGCATCGCCGCCGCTTCCGGAGCGATCCGCTTCGATCCGAGTGGTCACGCCACGCGCGTCGTGCTCTCTGCTGCGCGAGGGTCGGATGCGCTCAGCGGCGGCCTGTTGAGCGGGACGGCACGGAACGTCGAGGTGGAACTCGACCCTCGAACCGGTCAGGTGCGAGGATTGTCCGCTTCCGGAAGCGTTCGCGCTGAAGAGCTCCTTCGTGGAGCATCGGCGAGCGCCGGAAGCTTGCGGAGGCTCGCCGCCCGCACGCTCACAGTCAGTTTCGCGGGTCCAAGATCCATTGCTCGATCCGCTGAGGCGCGCGGAGATGTAAGTCTGCTGATCCGATCAGCCGCGCTCGGAGGCCCGGGCCGGTCCGTCAAACCTGGCTCCGCTGCGGGCAAGCGAACTCTGACCGCATCGGATCTGGTCTTCAGCTTCGGAGCCAATGGAGCAATCTCCGAGGCGCATACCATTGGACCGGGAGAGTTGGACCTTCTCCCAACTCAATCTCGCGGTGATCGCGACACGCTAACCGCCGGAAAGCTTCGCATGGCCTTCGGCGCGTCCGGGCGGCTCGAAGCTATTGCCGGCGCTTCCTCGGTGCGCGTCACCGAGCGACCAGCGCCGTCGCCGGCAGCATCCGCCAGCGCGGCCTCGGCCGCTCCGCCGCGAGTGACCGCGTCCAAGCGTCTCCTGGCGAAAATGGATTCCGCCTCAGGACAAATCACGTCCATCAGGCAGGAGGGCGATTTCACGTATCAACAGGGGAGCAGCCAGGCGCGCGCAGATCAGGCAGTCTACCGGGCCAGCGATCAGGAACTGGACCTCTCCGGCAACCCCGAGGCTTGGGATCCCAACGGAAGGATTCGCGCCCGCCTCATGCAGATCAATTTGGCCACGGGCGTCGCGCACGCCTGGGGCGGAGTGCAGTCCGTCGATTTCGCGGCGTCCGGCACGATGGCCCGGGAGGGACGGACGGATCAAAGGGACGTTATTGTCGTCGCGGATCAGGTCCTGGCAGACCGGGAACACGAGCACGCGCATTATGCCGGGCACGTCCGCGCTTGGCGCGGCGCCGATGTGCTCGAAGCGCGGGCCCTGGATTTCTACAAGCAAAGTCAGCGCGTGACTGCGGGGCCGGGAGTAGTAACGTCGATCATCGAGCCTTCGCCGGCGATTCCGCGTGATTCTGGAAGCCCCAAGTCTGCCGCGAGACGTGATCCTGTGCAGCCCGTGACGATCCGCGCCGACCGCTTGATCTATCTGAATCTCGGCCGAGAGGCAGTTTATGAGGGCAACGTGTTCATGATTTCCTCGGACTCGGTGTTGCAAGCGAACCGCCTCGAGATCTATTTTTCGAGAGCCGGCGGAAGTGAGGACGCAGCCGTGACTAAAGCGGTCGCAGACGGCAACGTTCGGGTGCGCCAGGGCCCCAGCCGCCGGGCTTCGGGTGAGCACGCCGAGTATTTCGCTGGTACCGGGAAAGTGGTTTTGACCGGTGGTCCGCCGGTTTTGAACGATCGTCAACAGGGTTCACTAACTGGTAAGCGTTTGACTTTCTTTATACGCGATGCTAGCCTTTTCGCAGATGGAGGACAGAGGTCGCGAACCCTTTCGAAGCACGCCATCCCACGACAATGAGCCATGCAGATTCTCTCGACCGTTGACCTCACGAAGTCTTACAAAGGCCGGAAAGTTGTTGATGGCATTAGCTTAAGGATTTCTCAGGGCGAAGTGGTCGGGCTGCTGGGCCCGAACGGCGCGGGGAAGACTACCACCTTCTACATCATCGTGGGGCTCACGAGCGCTGATGCCGGCGAGGTGCTGCTCGACGGCGTCGACATCTCTGCCTTTCCGATGTACCTCCGCGCCAGAAACGGAATCAGCTACCTGCCTCAGGAGCCGTCGATCTTCCGAAAGCTGACGGTGGAGGAAAACATCGTCGCCATCCTCGAGACGCTCCCTCTGACGGCTCACGAACGGCGCGAGCGTCTGGAAGAGTTGCTCGAGGAATTCGGCCTTCAGAAGGTGCGCCGGAATTATGGCTATCTGCTGTCGGGCGGCGAGCGGCGCCGTGTGGAGGTGGCGCGCTCCTTAGTCATCTCGCCGTCGTTCGTTTTGCTGGACGAGCCGTTTGCCGGGATCGACCCTTTGGCCGTCGTCGACATCCAAAGGATTATTCTCCAGCTCAAGGCGTCGGGCATTGGAGTTCTCCTCACCGACCACAACGTCCGTGAGACCCTTCAGGTGACCGACCGAGCCTATATTATTAACACGGGCAGAATTTTTCGCTCGGGTACGCCCGAAGAACTCGGAAATGACGATGAAGTGAAGAGAGTGTATCTCGGAGATAACTTCAGATTGGCGATTTAGCGGGTAGCGCCGCCCTTCGGAGCCCGCCCTGAGCGAGGCGAAGAGGCGGCAAATGATGTTGGGAGCGCCGCCCTCCAGGGCGGCAAACGCCGGGCATATCGCCCGGCGCTACGCGGGCGGGCAGGGCGGAGATCGCGAACCGCCGCTGGAACAACGATCCGATGAGCAAAGTTCAACCCAAACTCGGCTTGAGTCTCAGGGTGGCTCAGAAGCAGATTCTGACTCCGGGCCTCGTGCAAATGGTCACCGTCCTGGCGCTGAACAAGCTTGACCTGAAAGAGATGATCAACCAGGAGATGGTCGAGAATCCGGTGCTTGAAGAGGTGACGGACGTGGTTCCGGTCCTCGAAGAGGTTCAGAAGAAAACCGAAGCCGAGACTTCCCCTGCCGTGGCTGCGGACGCCCAGGTCCTCAGCGCCGATCACCAGCACGACTCCTTCACCGAGGTGGATTACGGGTCGTTCTTCAACGACTACCTCGATCCGGGCTACAAATCACCCGCCGCCGAGGACGTGGAGCGCCCGTCCTTCGAAAACTTCATCTCGCGCCCAACCTCTCTGGCTGAGCATCTCGAATGGCAGGTAAACCTTTCTTCCTATCCGGAGAGCGTTCGCGACGCCGCTTACTCGATCATCGGGAACTTGAACGAGGATGGCTATCTTACCGCCACGCTCGAAGAGGCCGCGCAGGCCGGAGGGCACGAGCTCAGCGACGTCGAAGAGGCCCTCGCCCTGGTGCAGCAATTGGACCCTGCCGGGGTCGGAGCCCGCGACCTGCGCGAGTGCCTCCTGATTCAATTGCGCATGATGGACGAGGGGAACAGCCTCGCTGCTTCCGTTGTTTCGGATCATCTCGCCGAGGTGGAGATCAAGCAGCATCGCAAGATTGCCGCCGCCCTCAATTCGACCGTGGAGGAAGTGGAAGAGTGCCTCGAAATGATTCGGCGCCTGGATCCGAAACCCGGCCAGCGCTACAACATCCCCGAGCCCCGGCTGATCGAGCCGGATGTGGCGTTCGTCAAGGTGGGGGATGAATACCGAGTGGTCATGAACGAAGAGGGCCTGCCGCAGCTCCGCCTCAGCCATCATTACCGGCGCCTTCTGGCGGACGGCAACGCCGCGGGCGACGTGCGGAAGTACGTTCGCGAGCGCTTCAACTCCGCGCTTCAGCTCATCAAGAACATCGAGCAACGGAAGCAGACCATCGTTCGCGTCTGCGACATCATCATTCGACGCCAGGCGGAATTTCTCGACAAGGGCCTCGACTACTTACGCCCGATGATGATCAAGGAACTGGCCGAAGAAGTCGGGGTCCACCCCTCAACGGTGAGTCGCGCGGTTTCCAACAAGTACGTCCACACTCCACAAGGGGTGTTCGAGTTGAGGTATTTCTTTTCCGAAGCGGTGCAGGGGCCGTCCGGCGCAACGACGTCGCTGATCATTCTCAAGCGGCGGGTCGCCAAGATGATCCAACAGGAGGATTCCTCCCATCCTTTCACCGATGATTATCTCACGCAGCGCCTGCGCGAGCAGGGCATCCACGTGACGCGGCGGACGGTTGCCAAGTACCGGGAAGACCTGAAGATTCCGAGCACGCATCAGCGCCGGAAGAGGGTGTGAACGCCTCCGAACCTCCGAAGGAAAGCTTTCATGCGTATCGAGTACACAGGGCGCCAGATGGAAGTCACTTCAGACCTTCGGCAGTACACCGAAGAGCGCCTGCGAAAACTCAACCGCCTGCTCCGCGACCATTCGAGCATTCACGTGATCCTCGAGGCCGCCAAGCGTCGCCGGACCGCTGAAATCACCGTCAAATGGAGGGATCACACTCTGGTCGGACGCGAGGAGACCGCTGACGCCCGCTCCTCGATCAACGCCGCCCTCGCCAAGCTCGAGAAGCAGGCGGTCCGGCTTCTGCAGCGGCGTTGGACGCGGAAGCGACGGCCGGGTCCCACATCAGCCGTCACGCTCAACGTGCTTGGAGAGCTCGAGGGCAGCAGCGAAGACCGCGAGGTGCTCGCTGCCGAAAAGATTCCGATCAAGCCGCTCTCGGTCGAGGAAGCGGTCGCAATCCTTCGGCGCGATTCGAAAGAGCTGGTTATTTTCCGCAACCCCGAGACCGAGCGAGTCAACATCGTTCACCTCCGGCGCGATGGCTCGCTGGTGCTCATCGAGCCCGAACCGTAGGAAACTATAACGCGGGCCTACGGTTCCAGGTTCGCGGTTTTCCTCCGGCCGCGGAAAGCCGCAAACCCAAGCTGAGTTCTGCGCGACTCGGTCATCACCGTCACCCATCGTGGCGCTCCGGCGTTTAAGCCCGACCATCGTGACTTCCCCTCACCTTACCCGATCGCCGCCGCCAAAACGCCGCTCCCCAGCGCACGGCAAAAAACCCGCTGAGAAAGCGCGTAAGGAATTTGTTCTCATTACGGGCCTGAGCGGGTCGGGCAAAGGATCGGTGCTCAAGGCGTTCGAAGACCTCGGCTTCTACTGCATTGACAATCTGCCTGTGGATTTGATGGCGGAATTTGCGGAGCAGTGGCGCCGGCCGGGTGGCCGCATCCATCGCGCCGCCGTGGTGGTGGACATTCGAGAGGGCGAAGCGCTCACCCTGCTCCCTTCGATTTACCAGCGATTATCGCGCCAGCCGCCGCGGCCCTCGCTCGTTTTTCTCGAAGCCTCGGACGAGGTCTTGATGCGCCGCTTCGAGGAAACTCGCCGGCCGCATCCGCTGGGACATCACCTGCCGGTGCGGGAAGGCATTCGCCTCGAACGCCTGCTCATGAAGCCGATGCGCCAGCTCGCCGACGTCGTGATCTCCACCAGCCGGCTCAACCCGCACGAGCTGCGCGAGATGATCCAGCAGCGCTTTGGACGACGGGAAGCTCGCAAGTCGATGCTCGTGTCGGTGACCTCGTTCGGATTCCGGTTCGGGCTTCCTTTGGACTCGGACCTCGTCTTCGACGTGCGCTTTCTCCCCAATCCCAACTACGTCGCCCGTCTCAAGGAAAAAACCGGAAAAGATCCGGCGGTGCGGCGATATATGGACCGCTATCCGCAAACTCGCGAGTTCCTGCGACGCCTGACGGATATGCTGCTTTACCTCCTTCCCCATTTCATTCGCGAAGGAAAGAGTTATCTAACAATCGCCCTCGGCTGTACCGGCGGCCGGCATCGGTCGGTAGCGTTGGCCGAGCAGATCGCGACCTCGCTCGGCGAGCAAGGTTACAAGACGCGCCTCACGCACCGGGATATTGGCCGCGCCTGAGGTAGCTGTCAGCGATCAGCTCTCAGCCTTGAGCCTTTCAGTCGGTGGCGAATTTTCAAGCGCTGGGCGGTCGACGGCTGACAAAACAGTTCGACTGCTGATAGCTGATACCTGACCGGCTGAGGTGGTCAAATGCCCAACGTCTTCGCCATCGACATCGGCGGCACGCATTTCCGCACCGCGATTTTTAATCAGGAGGGCGAGCAGCTCGAGCTGTCCATGGGCGCAACTCTGCGTTCGGGCGGACGCGAATGGATGCTGCGGGAGATTCGGGCGCGCTTCGACGAATTTCGAAGCTCTCCGCCGCCCGCCGCCTGCGGCGTCAGCTTTGGCGGCCCGGTCGACTATAAACGCCAGCGGGTCACCTCGGTTCACACGCCGGGCTGGGAGAATTTCCCGCTTGCGGAATGGATCGAAAACGCGCTGCGCGTTCCCTGTCGCGTCGACAACGACGCAAACGCCGGAGCGCTGGGCGAGTTTCGCTTTGGCGCCGGGCGGGGCGCCGAATCAATCGTCTACATCACGCACAGCACCGGAATCGGTAGCGGCATCATCGTAAACGGAGAATTGTACCGCGGTAAAGACGGAATGGCGGGCGAAGTCGGGCACCTGCCGCTCCGCGAGTCCGCGGAGGAGTGCACGTGCGGCCTCAAGACCGGCTGCACTGAGGCACTCGCCTCCGGCCGCGCGCTCGACCGCAAAGCGCGCGAGTTGGCGCGAACCCGTCCGGAACAGTCCGTTCGTCTGCTGAGCTTGTGTGGGGGCGATCCCGAAAAGGCGTCAGCCCGCGAGCTGATCCAAGCGGCGACGGAGGGCGAAGCCGCCGCAGCGGGAATATTTAGCGAAGCGGCCGGGAACCTTGCCCTGGGATTGCTAATGGTCATCCGCCTGCTTGACCCGGACAAGATCATTCTAGGGGGCGGCGTGACGGAGGCGGGCGATTTCCTGCTTCAGTCGCTCCGGGACGCGCTCAAGCGGTGGTGGTCGGATCACTTCCCCTATACCACGGAGATTGTTCTCGCGGGACTCGGAAGCGAGTCGCCGCTCTACGGCGCCGCGGCCCTCGGGCTCGGGCTTTTAGAAGCTGGCGAGGACTGACGCAGGGCCGAACGGCGGGAAATTCTAGGCCGGCGCGATTCTTGTTGATCTCAGATTTAAAATAGCTTATACTATGCGGCGGTGGACTGGGCGCTCGCTGGCCTTACGCTCGTCGTCGTCGGTTACGTCTTCCGCCGGATACTGCGGCTGGACGATCCTCGGCCCCGCAAGGGTCTCCCTCCTCTTCCCCCTGAGCGCGACGAGATCTATCGATCCGTTTCCCTGGAACTCGAAACCCAGATCGCTTTGCTCGCTATCTCTCTCAATGACGCACTCGGTGAGCGGGATAGCGGCAATGAAGAAAACGCTTGGCGCCTCGTGCGTCTTGCTATCGGCCAATGGGATTGGCTGGCCGAGGATGCCGGCGGCCTCCTGAACGTCGTTGCCGGGTATTTTCCCGTGGTGACGTCCTTGGGCTCTCTCCAGGAGCTGGGCGCGGACCAGTTCAAATCGCGCGCCATGATCGAGTTCACGAACCAACAAGCCAAAGTCCACCAGGTCATTTTTCACACGACTCCGCGACACCAATCCCACATTAGGATCGTGCGGCAAGCGATGGACATCCTCACGGAGCAATTCCGGGGAGCTTTCACTTCTCAGCAGCACCCGGCCAGCGGGTTGGATGCGATGTGGCAGGGCATCGATCCCTCCTTTCATGACTTCGATCTCGTCATCAAGCAAGCCTTACTCGCGCTGCGCGCGCTGGTGCTCGTCCTCCCCGATTCCTCTCTTCCGACCCTTGCAGCAGAGCTTTCGGGCGCCGTAACCCACAGCGTCCGATCGAAGTCCGCCGTCTCCGCCGGCCGGCTGGCAGCAGGCCGATGAGAGGGCATCGAGTGGTCGTTCCGCGAACAATCGGCCGAACACAAAATTTCGGGTGGGGCCTCGTTAACGGCGGGGCTTGATTGCGGTCGAATCGATTCCGAAATCCCAAACCTCAAGGCTGGGAGCCTGCTGGTCCGCCTCGGCCAACGCGTACTCGCCCGGTGAGAGCGGCTGCGCTGGCTGCAGCTTGTAAATTCCCGGCGCCACCAGGGTGAGTTCCAGGGGCACCACCGCCTGGAGCGCCGGGGCAGCGCCGGTCGAGCGGTATTCGAGGCCTTCCACCACTCTGTCGTTCTTGCGCGTCTTAAGGCGAAGCAACTGAACGTTCGCGCCGCCGCTGCCGCTGAGGTGCACGTAAAATACGGGTCTGATGCTGAGCATACGGACTCCCGCCGCGGGTCCGGGGAGGATCACGAGCGAGCGGGGCTTCAGAATCGCACCCGGAACAACCAGGTGGAGCGCCGTTCTGTGCTCCTCAACCGACCCACGCGATTGAATCAGGGTGACGAGGCGGGTTCCATCGTAAGCGTAAACGCCGTTCCGCGCGGGCAGGCGCACGCCGGGAGCGATCACGACGCCGGTGTTGGGGGGCAACTGGTAGGTGTCCTTCGCGAGCTTCTCCGCCTGTTCGAGCCCCTGTTTCTGCTGATTCTGGCGTTCGGCTTGTGAGCGCCGGGTGGCGGCGAAATCGACGAGCGACTGAGGCACTTCCTCCCACTGCGAGCGCTCGACGCTGTAATACCGCACGCGATTTCCTTCGGTCTGCCAGGTCTTCACCAGCTCGTAGCTGCCGTCCTTGAGATAGAGCCTTGTGATGGACTGGCCGGCCGCAGCCGAGCTGAAGATGAGCAGAGCCGCTAACACAAGCGCGGACGCCGGGCGTCCGGCGCCAATAGGCGAGGGGATATTCATGCGTGCCCTACCATTATAATGCGCGCGCCGCGGAGTGTCGCCCGGTCATCTTGGCTCGAAAACGGCGGCCGGGGTGTACGCCTTCGAAGCGACTTTGCGCGTGCGAGTTGCCGAGGATAAAGCCGAAGCTTGGGCGGGTTCGGCGGTGTTCGTGCCGCGATGAACACCACACGCGTATTGGAACCCTCATGCTCAATCCGTCTGATATCCGCTCGTGATGGCTTCGACGGTCCAAGAAATCCACCCGGGTACGGGTCTATTTCTCACCGGGCCGGGCGCGCGCGGGTTCGGGCATGTAGGTGTGGAACTCGCCGGGCGGGTGCGTGTGCTCCACCTGGATCGTGCAGTGGGTAATTTGAAAGCGCAAGTCGAGGACTTTCTGAATCTCGCGGATCAGCCGCTCGCTGTCGGAAGTAGGCATATCGAGAATCAGAATATGGCAAGCCAGCGCGTGGGAGCTCGCGTTCAGACTCCAGATATGGACGTCGTGCACCTCCTGGACGCCTTCCGACTGAAGGATTGCGTTCGCCACGTCCGCCACGCTCATTCCCTTGGGCAGGCTTTCGAGCAGGATATTCGTGGATTCGCCCAGGATTCCGATGGCACTCCACAGAATCAAAGCAGCGATCAGCAACGCCACGATCGGGTCCACAATCCTCAAATGAAGCGTTCGGATGATGATCGCGCCCGCGATAATCGCAAGATTCGACGCGGCATCCCCAAGGCTGTGGATGAAAATGGCCCGGACGTTGATATCCTCTCTCCCGCGCATCAGGCTGAGCGTGATGAAGCCGTTCACCGCCAGCGCCGCCACGCCAACCGCGATCATCAAGCCTGAAGCGACCGGCAAAGGATGGCGGATGCGCCCGTACCCCGCGTAACCGATCAGGCCTGCGACCGCAAGGAGGATGAGGGCGTTGACGAACGCCGCAAGGACTCCGGCGCGCTGATACCCGAACGTCTTGCGCTCATCCGGCGGCCGCTCGCCGAGGCGAAGCGCGAACCACGCGAAGCATAGCGAAGGCAGATCGGAAAGATTGTGCCAGCCGTCGCCGATCAGCGACAGGCTATGCCCAAGTGTGCCGGCGGTGAACTCCGTCGCGACGAGCGCCAGCGTGATCGCCATCGCAACCAGCAGCCAAACCTTGGCGCCGCGAGAATAGGAATGCGCGTGAGCGCCGTGGGAATGGGAATGCGCGCCTGACACAGAGGAGCTCCAAACGGCTTTGAGAGACCCATTATGGCATAGAGCCGCCGGGACCAGTCATACGTGCGTAAGCAGGAATCCAGCGGCTTGGTGGGCTGGCGCAGACTCCCGCTTTTTGGAGTCTGCGATCTCGAAGGGACCTATTGATGTTTGCATATTATGGTGACGGGCGCTCGCTGTAGCGGCGCTCTCCGAGCGCCGGAATTCCCGCGGCCAGAGGCCGCCGCTACAATAAACGGCGTCACTATAACATGCAGTCCTCAGTAAGCGGCGTTCACGCCATCACTCTTTTCCTCAACGCCAACGCGAGCGCGAGCAGTCCCGTGCCAAACAGCATAATGCTCGCGGGTTCGGGAGTCGTCGTCAGGAATTCTTGAGGCGAGTTGGAGCCGGAGATGACGGGAGTAAGAATCTCGAAGTTCGAGAATTCGCCGGCGTAATACGTTTGGCCCTGTGCCGTGCTTAGCCAGTTGCTCGCGCCCGTAGTGAAACCGGAAGAGAGCTTGGCGCTAGGCGTAAAGAGTGCCCAAAGGGCGAACGAAATGTCGCCAATGTCCGAAGGATGCGCCCCCAGTTGCCCGTACAGGTACGCAGCTTCGTCGTAGGCGAGCAACGTGGCAGCCGGAGTACCTTGTTGAAATCGCACGTCGCTTAGGTCGGCAAAAGTAGACACATTAGCTTGCCAGGTTTCGTTGAAGTAGGTTTCGTGGCTAAAATCATCGCAGACTAAGGGCGCAGGCACGCCATTGATCGTTCCGGAATATGGATCTACATAAACACCACCCTGAACGGCGCCATTCACGCCGGTCAGTTTAACCGTGACCTTCGTCGCGAAGGATGGGCACGCGAGGCACGCAAGAGCCAGCGAGCATAGAATCGAAAGCGTCAGGGATCGCTTCATTTCTTCCTCTCGAGTTACTGAATTGTTAATTCCACTTAATTGATTTGCGAAATAGAGTGGATGCACGGCACAGACCAAATCCGCCAGACCCCGCTCTCCCTCCATCCGGTTCGATCCATGAGCACTTAAGAGCGATTACGCAGCGAGCCGTTAATCAGGTAATCAACTTTGGAGGGAAGAGTATGTGGCGCGCGGAGGAAAGGGTTTGCTCTTTATGGGAATTCCCGGCAACCGGCGAGCACGCCCCAGACCGCTGGAATGATACGACGCGCCGCCGTTACTCACGCGCGTCTCGGGGCAAGGAAGCTGTGGGCTAGGTCCGGCTCGGGTTGGTCACACACCCTGGGGAATGGAAATGGTCGAGCTACGCGGAATACGCAATTGCGAGTCTGAAAGTTGACAGCGTACCACTGCCTGCCGACGCGAAGATCCGGATTTAATAAAATCAAAAAACCGCAGAGTTAACATACGACTGTGCGCTACCTGCTCTTCCCTCGAACAAAAACCCACGGTCAGGAAAGCGCTGACCGTGGCTACCCTCTGTCGCGCAGCGCGCCGCACGCCCGGAGCCAGTAGCGCGGACCGCTGGGTTTGCGGTCCGCGGTTTTTGTGTATCCGCGAAGCACCCGCGGACCTGAACCGCGCAGGTCCGCGCTACTGCGATCCCTTCCTGCGTCAGGGCAGGCTTCGATCGCCGCCACAACGATCCTGTCTCATTAGTCTCACCTGTCTACAGCGTCTCAGCCCCCTCTGCTATCCTCTAAGGTCGGCTGTTCCCGAACGAGCTACACGCAATGACCCACTCTGCCGATAAACGGGCTATGCTCTCCTTCGGACGACGGGGTCGGTGGGGTTTGGCTCTTCGTACGCATTCCGCCGACTAATCATCGACTGGCCAACATCAGAGCAGGATTTGCCCTCACAGCGTCAGCTAACCAACTGCGCACGCCCTCAGCTTTCTGCCGCTCTGTCAGAGCAGGCGAACTGTGCACTCCGCTATCTTTGCGAAAGGGAAGGTGAAGTGGATCAGCCTGCTACTTTGGGGGCGCGGACTTCGCGGGGCCGCTGATCAGCCGATTATTCCCGCCGCGACGCTTCGCGAGGCATCGCGCCCGCGAGCAGAAGAATTGCGCCGCAATACATCAGCGTATCCGCCAGGTAATTAATGCCTTCCACGCTGGCGCGTTCCGCTACTGCGAATGGCACGTACACGATCAACACCACGAAGAGCACGGTCAAGCCCAGCCACGTCGCGGCTGCGCGGGTTTTCTTGCCGACCAGCAACAGACTACCCGCGACCGCGTAAACCACAGCCGCCAGGTACGTCCAAGTGGCGTGTCCGGGGATCCATTTCGGAGTTACTAGTTCCAGAGGAATGCCGGGAACGTAATCGCCGTGCGTGAACTGCTCGAAGCTGTAAAATAGCACGGGAATTGCCATGGAGTATCGCGCAATCGTCGCCAGGATATGCGCGCCGCCCTCGCGCCCTTGCCCGGTGAGACTGGCGGCCAGCGCCAAAGCGCCGCCGCTGAAGGATAGTTCCCGCAGCGCCAGCGCCAGCGCAAACCGATTGTGCGGATTTCGCGCCCAACCCGGGGCGTCCATCAACACTACGAAAAGGAAGAACGTTAAGGCCAGCAAACTCGCCGCGAGACGCGCCTGAATCCTCGTCACCAGGCTCAGCGCGGCTGCGATAAAGCAAGCGCCTACGAAGTACGCCCAAAACTGATGCCACGGAATCCACGCCGGTACGAGCGACGCGATGGATTGTGTCCCCGTGAAATGTTCGGTGCCGAATGCCGCGATGGGTGCCGCGTAGAAAAGCGGCCCGAACAGAATCAGCTTGTCGAATCCTCGCGCCTCTTGCCAATCGCTGCGAAGAAAAATTGCGACCAACCCGATTGCAAAAACCACTCCAAAGGCAAAATACGACCAAATCACCTGGCTGGGAATTGCGAGGAGAGCCACGACTGCCGGCGAATTGGCTAAGCTGCCGTTCACGACGATTCCTTTCCGTCCCGACGCGCCTGAAATTATCACAAGGTGGTGACGTTTTCCAGGCCGTATCGCCGTCGAGTGGACGATTAACGCTAGTTCTCTATCGGAAGTGCCCCGACAGATGAATGGTGATGAGGACTCGGAGTGGTGAGCTCGGGGCACTTCCGATCTGTAACCCCAAAGCTAACGCACCTGACCCGTCGACTCACGCACCAAAGTATGTCCGCCGCGCCAGCGGCTTAGTTCTAACGGGCTATGCGCCGATGTCGTGTTTCGTGCTTCCGGGCATGTCATCGGCAACCCACGGCCGGGAATTATTCCTCCGGCGTTCCGTGTTTGGATCGTCTAATTCCGCTGGATCAGAAGCGGCGGCCATGAGAAGCTGGCTCCATGCAACCACAACCATCGCGGCGGGACTTCTTAGCGGCCGGCGCAACTCTTGCTGGAGCGGGTGTATGCGGATCAACGCTGGAGGCCGCCAGCGCCGCCTCTCCCGAAGGCTCGCCGGGATTCCGGTATTGCCTGAATTTTGCCACGCTACAGGGATACAGATCCGGCCTGGTGGAAATGGTCCACGTAGCTGCCCAGGCCGGGTACCAAGCCATCGAGCCATGGGTCAGCGGGCTGCATGCCTACGAGGACCAAGCCGGGTCGTTGCCGGATTTGCGCAGGCGCATTGCGGATCTCGGCCTGACCGTCGAAAGCGCCATTGCCTTCCCTCAATGGATTGTGGACGATCCGGGCAAGCGGGCGATCGGCATGGAGCAGGCCAAGCGGGATATGGATGCGGTGGCCCGGATTGGCGGCAAACGCATCGCAGCGCCCCCGGCAGGGGCCAACAAGGGACCTGAGATTGATTTACTGGAAATCACCAACCGATACCGCGCGCTTCTCGAACTCGGCGATCACCTGGGGGTGATCCCGGAGTTGGAGTTTTGGGGAACGGCGGTGAACCTGCGGCAACTGGCCCAGGCGGTGTTTGTCGCCATCGAGGCCGATCACCCGAAGGCGTGTGTGCTAGCAGATGTGTTTCACCTTTACAAAGGGCAGTCCGGCTTTCTCGGTCTTCGATTGCTCAGCAGCCAGGCGGTCCAGGTTGTTCACTTGAATGACTATCCCGCGTCCCCGCCGCGGGAGACGATTACTGACCGTGATCGAGTCTATCCGGGCGACGGTGTGGCGCCCATGAAACAGATCCTGGGGGATCTGCACCTCATCAACCCGTCGGCCGTGCTGTCGCTTGAACTGTTCAATCCCGCATACTGGAAGGCAACCCCCCTCGAAACGGCCCGCACCGGACTAGCCAAAATGCAGCAGGCGGTATACTCGGCACTTGCTGCATAGCCGGTAGCGCAGAGTTTCCCTTTTCAGAAACTCTGCGGCCTTTCATGGTGCCGGCGCCACAAGCCGCGGATTTACAAACAACTCCACGCTACCCGCTATAGTTTCACGCCCCAAAACGCATCCCTAACCCGCCGACCCGAAGCCTTCCAGAGCTTGAAAATTTCGAAGACGATGGTGGTCGCGTACGTTATTGCGACCCAGACGCAGACGGCCTCGATGGGCAGCCTTGACCAGGCTCCGACAAAGATACCGAGCATCTGATTCTCCTGATAGCCCCACCAGCCGTAAGGTACGGCGAGCGTAGCTTCCCAGAGGAGACTGACGAGCAGGACGAAGAAGAGCGTGGCGCTGAAGGCTCGCCAGTTGATGAACCGCCGCGCAGTGGGAAAAAAGCTGGCGGCGGGGATGAGAGCGCCGACGACGAGGAACACGAAGTAACCGGGAAACCCCACCGGACTCGCGGCAAAGAATTTCTTATAGACGATGGCCAGAACGATCAAGAACAGTCCCAGAAAGACCGAAGTGGGGTGGAACTGCAAAAGACGCCGAATTTTCCTCGCCTCCCCCGGGTAGTCCGGCACGTTATAGGCCGCCAGCCAGTATTCGTCCATCCAGACATAAATCAGCAGTACGGCAATGAAGCCTGTCAGATAAAAGACATATTCCTCGATGGGGACCGCTCCGCCCAAAGCGGGCGCGGGGATGCCGAGCGTCGCACCGCGGTAAGGGAAGCGAAAAAACCAGCGGGCGAAGAAAAAATCCAGGCCCCAACCAAGCGGAACCAGAATGCCGATGGTCCACCAGAAAGCCTTCCGCGGGATTTCGACCCCTTCGCGCGGCAGGAACCAGAACGCGATCACCACGATCGGGATGATGAACAACAGCAGGCTCCACGTATAGCCGTGCGGCGTGGGGTCCTGCGGGATGTTGAGCACGGCGGGGCGCTGAACTGTGTTCAATGTGATCGCCGCCGGGACTGTAACCATCGCCAGCGTGGCGACGACAATCAATGCACTCAGACGCGGAGACCGGGAATTGCCGGCTGCGGATTTTGACATGATGACGATTCACCTGGAATTTCGGAGATTCTACCCCTTTAGGCGTCATGGACCAAGAAGAAAATCGGATAGCGATTCCATTGTCCCTCCCTCGTGGACACCCGGAAGTTGGGGCGCTCGAGCGTCGATTTGACGGATAACGCAGACCCAAAGGGTCTGCGCCAGCCGCCGAATTATATTATGGAGACACGTGCGATACGATAGAGGACATGACCGCATCCGCTGGTCTCCCGTCACTGCTTTGGGGCGCCCTGAGCGGGCTTGAGCGGGCCTACATCGCCGAAGGAGCAGGCGAGGGCCGCATGCCGTCGCTTAACTACTGGGCGAACCTCCTGCGAGCGCTCGATGAAGCGGGTATCGATCGCCGGGAGCTTCCGGCAATGGTCCGATTGTCGAAGCGGGCTGTGCGATCAAGGATATTGCAGTCTGTTAGAAATGGATGGGTCGAAGAGCTGAGAGCGGGCCGGAGCTGGGCAACCGTGCGCCTGACGAGCGGAGGGTCTGACATTGCGGCCGGGTGGAAGTCACTGCAAGATGCCGCCGAAGAACGCTGGCAGGCGACGATCGGGGTTGAGCGGACGGCCAGATTGCGCGGAGCACTCGAAAAACTTGTCTCTGCGCTGCCGTTGGAATATCCTCACTACCCGGCGGGTTATGGAGCGGCGGACCCAAGCATCACGGGCGGAAACGGGCGGGACTGGACAGCAGTTCCCCGCGCGCGCGGAGATACTGTATCGCATCTTCCGCTTTCAGCCTTGATTTCCGAAGTGATCGTCGCCTTCGCGATGGAGTACGAGGAAAAGTCGCCGGTTGCGCTCTTGCTAAGCACAACGATAACCAACCGGATCCCTCCGCAGGGGACGCCGCTTGGAGAGTTCGGCAACGCTGCGGGAATCGCCGCGCTGCAGCGTCACGGTTTCGTGCGCGTCCTGGGCGAGGCCGCAACCCTGACTCGCAAAGGCCGCGCTGTGAATGAAGCTTATGCCGAACGGATAAGTGCGGTAGAAGGGGACTGGCTCGATAGGTTCGGCGATGACACGGTCACTTCATTGCGCCGGCTTTTGGCGGATGCGGCGCAGCTCCAGCGGAGGTAAGCAGGTAGGCTCGGGCGCGAACAACCGGAAATGGCCGCAGCATCAAAATCATCCCGTGCCGATTCGCTGCAACTCCCAGGGGAGCCGATGTGAGTAGGTTTCACCAGCGGGCGGAGATATCGACGGCGGACGGCGGCGCGTGCTAACATTTTTAACGCCGCTCGCCCGTTCGTCCAACGACGCTGTCGCTCGATGCGGCCATTGCGTCAGGCTTCGGGTTCCGTGCAATGGATGCTCGCGAACCCCGCCAGGTCCGGAAGGAAGCAACGGTAACGAGCCTCTCCGTGTGCCGCGGATCCCCGAAGCCTGACATCAGAAAGGCAGTGGCGCGTGATGAGTGTTCTGAGTTCGAAGTTCGCTATACAAATCGTCTTGGGGCGAAACGCTATTCCAAGGCCCAGTCATAAATCCAAAATCTAAAATCGAATGTCCTACCAGGTCATCGCCCGTAAATACCGCCCGCAGCGCTTTGACGAACTCGCTGGGCAGCGCCTCGTCAGCGAGACGCTGAAGAACGCCATCGCTTCGAACCGCGTGGCGCACGGCTACATCTTCTCCGGGGCGCGCGGCGTGGGCAAAACGACGACGGCGCGCATCCTGGCGAAGTCGCTCAATTGTTCCCGCGGGCCCACAGCGGAGCCTTGCGGCGAGTGCGCCTCGTGCCGCGAAATCGCCGCCGGCAATTCAATCGACGTGCTTGAAATCGACGCCGCCTCGAACCGCGGCATCGACGAAATTCGCGAGCTGCGCGAAGCGGTGCGTTACCTCCCGGCGCGGGACCGCTACAAGGTGTTCATCATCGATGAAGTTCACATGCTCACCACCGAGGCTTTCAACGCGCTGCTGAAAACGCTCGAAGAGCCGCCCGAGCGGTGCCTCTTCATCCTTGCCACCACCGAGGCGCACAAGCTTCCGGCCACGATCCAATCGCGCTGCCAGCACTTCTCTTTCCGCCTGCTCGATTACGCCGAGATCCTCACCCGGCTCAAGGAGATTTGCGGACGCGAGGGAGTCGAAGCCGGCGAGGGAGCGCTCGGGCTGATTGCTCAGGCCGGCGAGGGCAGCCTGCGCGACGCGCTCTCGCTCCTCGACGAGGCGATTGCCGCGTGCGGACCCGCGTTAACGGAAGGCGCGGTGCGGCAAATGCTCGGCTTGGTGCCCGCGGCGTTTCTGGCCGGGCTGGTGGGCGACATTCAAGCCGGAGATTCGCGCCGCGTTCTCGAGCGGGTGGAGGAGCTCGCCTCCGAGGGGCACGACCTCGCGGCGTTCGCGACCGAACTGACGCGCTACATTCGCAACCTGATGGTGGCCAGGAGCTGCGGCGCCGACAGCCCGCTGATCGAGGTCCCGGACGACGAGCGCGCGACGCTCAAAAAACTCGCGGCGACGCTGAGCGAAGAAGACCTCACGCGCTTCTTTCAGGCGCTCCTGCGCGCCCAGAACGATCTGCGCTACGCTCTGCAACCGCGCTTGCACCTGGAGCTGACGCTGGTGAAGCTCGCGCACGCGCCGAAACTGGTGGCGGTCGAGAGCCTGCTGGCGGCGGTCGAAAGTGTCAGCAAGCCTTCTTCGTCGGAACCGGGCCGCGGAGGCGCGGGCCGCCCGACTTCGCCGCAAGCTCCTTCGGCGCCACCGGCCGCGACACGCACTCCCGCGCCGCCTTCCCGTGACGTGCCGCGCGCGCCCGTTCCGCCTTGGAAGCGGAGCGATTCGGCGCGAACCGCCGGCCCCGCGGTCAGTCCGGCGCGCGAGCGTGCGCCTGATTCTGACGTGAGCTCGCAGAGCGCGGCGCCTGCCGAGCCGGTTCAGCCAGCCCGGCCGGCCCATGCGGTTCAGACTCCGGAGCGCGAGCATCTTGATGCGGGTTCGCACGCGGCCGCCCAGAGGCTGACCGCGGCGGCGCCCGAATCCGAATCGGCGTCGCCGCCAGCATCCGAGGACGCTCGCCTCGCCGCGATCAAGGCCGTCCTATTTGAGCAGTCGAAGTTCCTCAGCAGTTGCTTGAATCCGGTCACCGCCTGGCGCTTCGAAAACGGCCACGTCCACTTCCTGTATTCGAAAGAAGGCGCCTGGGCGGCCGACCTGCTGCAGGGGCGCGAACATCAGGAGAAACTCAGCGCGGCGTGCGAGAAGGTGCTGGGCGGGCCGGTGAAGATTCATGTTACACTGAGCACGGAAGAGCGGGGCCCGGTGGCGCAAAAGCAGGGCGCTCGCGTACGGGCTGAGCGCGATCCGGCGGTGACAGCCCTGCAGAAGCGGTTTGACTGTGTTCTGATCGACGTCGAAGATCTCGGCCGGGGGTAAAGCCCATGAAAAATCTGCAGCAGATGCAGCAAATCATGAATCAGGTGCAGCAATTGCAAGAGCAACTGCAGAAACAGCTTGACGAGCTGATGGTTGAGGCAAATGCCGGCGGCGGTATGGTGACCATCAAGATGAATGGCCAGAAGCAGTTGCTCTCGATCCGCATCGATCCCGAGGTCTTCGCTTCCAAGGACGTTGAGATGCTGCAGGACCTCGTCCTGGCTGCCGTGAACGACGCCACGCGCAAGGTGGATGAGCACCTGAGCTCGCGCATGGGCGGCTTGGCGAACGGCCTCAACATTCCGGGCCTGATGTAAGCCGCTCCAGGTGGGGTCGTCGACGAGGGTTGGCCGCCGTGGTGAACGAGTGGCTGGCGATCGGCATTCCGACGTTTGTGGTTTTGCTGGGGATCCTCTGGAATCTCATAGCTACAGACCGATTGCGGACAGAGATTGACACGCTGCGAAAGGAGACTCGCGGAGAGATCGACATTCTACGATCCGAAGATGCGCGTCGAAATGGCGAGTTTGCGAACCGAGATGGGCACACGTCTCGACCGCATCGAGGCCGACCTCAGGCAGTTCTATCATGATCTTGGCCGGCACGAGGGAGAAATCGACGCGCTGAGGAGGCGCTCGTAATGGCGGTCGACACGAGAACCGCAGTGGCGAACTTGGCAAACACGGCCAGGGCGATGCGGCCGATGGTTCCCGCGAAGGATTTCAAAGTCAGCAAGCAGTTTTATGAAGACCTCGGATTTCAGCCGAGAGTCCTCACCGACGGGCTCGTGGAAATGTCCCTGGGTCCGTACTCCTTCATCCTGCAGGATTACTACGTGCCGCAGTGGGCCGATAACATGGTGATGCACCTGCGCGTCTCGGACGTGAGTCTTTGGTGGAAGCACATCGTGGCCCTCGACCTCACATCCCGGTATGGAGTTAAAACGAGCGCGCCGTGCCTCGAAGACTGGGGACTGGTTGCCCGCGCGGTCGATCCGTCCTGGATGCTCTGGAGAATCGCCGAAAGCCCCGCATCAGAACCAAGCTGAGTTCCTGAGTGAGCTTTCGCCCGCAGCCCCCACGTTCATCATGCCTATCTTCGCCGCGCCGCTCTCGCGGCTGATCGATGAGCTCAAGCGCCTTCCCGGCATCGGCCAAAAATCCGCACAACGTATCGCCTTTCACATCGAGCGTTCACCGCGCGAGCAGGCGGAGCGGCTGGCGCAGGCGATCATCGAGGTGAAGGACAAGATCCGTCTCTGCAGCGTCTGTAACAATCTCACCGAAAACGACCCGTGTGAAATCTGCTCGGACCCGGCGCGCGATGCTACGGTGATTTGCGCCGTTGAAACCCCGTACAACGTGGCGGGCATCGAGCGCATGCACGAATTCCACGGACTCTATCACGTCCTGCACGGTGCGCTGTCTCCGCTTTCGGGCATTGGTCCCGACCAACTGAAGCTCAAGAGCCTGATGGAGCGGCTGAAGGGCGGCAGGGTGAAGGAGATTATCGTGGCCACCAACCCTAACGTCGAAGGCGAAGCGACGGCCCTCTACCTCTCGCGGCTGATTAAGCCGCTGGGTGTGAAGGTGACGCGGATCGCGATGGGAATTCCGGTCGGCTCCGAGCTCGAGTTTGCAGATGAAGTGACGATGCTCAAGGCCATGGAAGGGCGCCGGGAGATTTGATTCTCTGGCGTGCCGCACCGCTACCGCTCTAACATGGGAAACTCAGCCTCGCCGGCGTCGCCAGCCCAAGCCAATTCCTACGACCAGGTGCTCTACCCGGGCGTATCGTTCCGCCAAAGCCATCCCGACCGGCTTGCGACGCAGGCGATGATGTTCGGAATGTCGCCCGCGCCCGTCGAGAGCTGCCGCGTGCTCGAGCTCGGTTGCGGGAGCGGAGGGAATCTTCTTCCCATCGCCTTCGGCCTGCCGGGAAGCGAGTGCACAGGCATCGATCTTGCGGCGCGCCCGGTCGAACAGGCGCAGGCGAAGGCGCGGGCGCTCGGCTTACGCAATGTGACGCTGCGGCAGATGGACCTTCGCGATATCGCGCCCGGCTTCGGAACGTTCGACTACATCATCGCGCACGGCCTCTATTCGTGGGTGCCGGCCGACGTGCAGCGGAAGCTCCTCGCGCTTTGCTCGGCGAATCTCGCCCCGCAAGGCGTCGCTTACGTCAGTTACAACGCCTATCCCGGAAGCCACGTGCGTGAGATGTTGCGCGGCATGATGCTCTACGCGGCGCGCGGCGTGGACGATCCGCGCGAGCGCGTGAGCCGTGGACTCGATCTGATTCAGAGCCTCATCGAATCGCTCAAGCCGTCGGACCCGTTCCGCGTGATCATCGAGCCGGAGCGCGACCGAATGCGCGAAGTCCAGCCCGAGTCCTTGTTCCACGACGACTTCAACGAATTCTACTTGCCGGTTTACTTTTACGAGTTCATCGGGCGCGCCGAAGGTCATGGCCTGCAGTACCTGGGCGAAGCGGCCCTTGCAGCGATGTGGATCGCGCAGGTTTCGCTCTTCGGACAGCGCGACCTCGCCGGGCTCGACGTGATTCGCGGCGAGCAGATGCTCGATTTCAGAATGTTTCGCAACTTCCGCGCCACGCTTCTGTGCCATAAAGAAGTAAAGCTTGACCGGTCGCTAAAGCCCGAGAGAGTGCGGCCGCTCTGGGCGTCCTCCGCGGTGAAGCCGGAGTCGCCCGCTCCGGACCTCACCTCGCAGGCTGAAGAAACGTTCCGCCTGAAGGAGCGCAAGCTCGGCCTTAAAGTCACCACCAACCATCCCTTGACCAAAGCGGCGCTCTGGCTGCTCGGCTCGCGCTGGCCAGGGCGCATGAAGTTTAACGAGTTGGAAGCGCGCGCGCTCGAGGTGTCGCAATCGACCCGCGAAGCCCGCTCCGGACCGCTGCTCGAGCAGGTGCTTCTGAACATGTACGGAAGCCAAATGGTGGAATTGCACAGCCATGAGCCGGCGCTCTCCGAGCGCGCCGGCGAACGCCCGCTGGCCAGTGCGCTAGCCAGGCTGATGCTTCGCCAAGGCAGCTACGTCACCAACCTCCGTCACGAAGGGATCGACCTGGAGGACGAAGCGCTCCGTCGCCTGATCCTTCTCCTTGATGGCACGCGCGATCGGACGGCTCTGCTTGAGGCGCTAAAGAGGGAACGCGCTTCCGCCGCATCGGAGGCGGACCGGCCCCTGAACGACCACGCCGATCCGCAAACGGCGGACCTGAAAAAGTTGGAAGAGAGCCTTCAAAAGATAGCGCGCATGGCCGTGTTGATGGCCTGAGCGGGTACGTGGGCGTAGAGCGAGGTTCGGTCGCAATCACGCGCTACCGCCAGCGTCCCGAGAGGCCGCGCAGGGGGTCTGCAATCGACTGAAGCCGCACGAGGCGCACGACATCCTGGCCGCGCAGGGGAACGACCGGCATGAGGCCCGCGTCGAGGATTCGCTCGGCCGCGTCATTCGTAAGCGACACTTCGGCGCAAGGCGCAGCCACTGCTTCTCCGTCCCGGCGATAAACGTGCAGCGGTAGGCCGCCAGTGTCGTGCGAATGGCCGGGCTGCATTTCCCAGCCGTGCGCCGCGAACTCATCCGCCAGCGCGGTGATGCACAAGCAAACGGAGTTGCCCCAGAGATAGTCGTCATGATCGGGTGCGCCCATGATCTCCTCAAACTCAAATCGCTCTGCCGGATCGGTTTCGTTCCCGTAGGGCAGCCGCAGTAGAAAGCGCGGGATAACGAGTCCCAGGTATGAAGCCTCGGGTGACCGCCGCAACGCCTGCCAAGCCCGGTCCTCGTTGGAGTCGTCTGCCGCATTCCATTTGCGGGGCTCGGCGAGATCGGCGGGAGAGGCACATCCCACCAGGTCAGGTCCCGCGTCAGCGACGAACGGCGCACTGGCCTCATGAGCGATCCGTTCAAGGCTTCTGAGAAGCGTGAGATCTTCGAGCGTCCTGTGAAAAGTGTAATTCCCGGCGATCAGCGCCCACGGCTCGCCTCCCGGCATGCCCGCGGCTTCGTCGACGACCAGCGTCTCGAGCCGCATTTTGTCCGCATTCTCCGCCAGGCCGAGATCCCGCGTGAGCTCGCCTTTGCCAACGTCCAGCAGATAGATTTTGAGCGCGGCATCCGTCTCGATCCGCCGCACCAGAAAGAAGACCGCGCGCCACGCGGCTTCGAGAGCCTTGAACGCGGGAAGGTGGAGCAGGGCGCGCATCTGGGCGGCTGCTGTCTGATCGATGATGCCCACCCACTCGGCCTGGCGAGGATCGGGGCGAGCGGTGAGGTGCGGCGCCACCGCGCGCTGGATAAATGACGCCAGGTCGCCCGGCCGCTGAGGCCGCACAAGGCCGGCGCTCTGCCCCTCGGTTGCGCTGATCGCGTCTTCGAGCAGATTTCGAGCAACCATCTGCGCTGCGTCCGCAGCTCGCGGCGGTTCCGTTTCGGCAGCGTTTCCCGGAGCGTCCCGGCGGGGCGCAAGTCCGAGTTCAGCGGCGGCCTCGGGAAATGTCGAGGCATTCGACATCCGCTCTCGTAGCTCGCGGAGCTTCTGAAACAACACGACGCGCTCGAAGAGGCGGTCCGGGTGAAAATCATCGATGCCTTCAAAGTGAATGTCAACGCGCGCCTCTCCGAGCGGAACGGTCAGCGCCGGCCGGAGTTTTTTCAGCACGTCGTCAAAGTTGTCGCGATCGACAAGGCAGGGGCGCCGGCCAGCAAGCGGACCTTGATTTTCCCCCTGGCCGCTGAAGTCGCCGAGGATCAGGATTCGGAACGGACGGCTCTGAATTTCGGTCGCCGGATCGCTGCCGGGTTGTACGTCGAAACTGATTTTGCCGAAGTCGAGTGCTTTCGCCATGATTTTTTGTTTGGTTCCTAAATGCAGAGATTCTTCTCGGAGTTTACCCTGAGTCGTTCGCCCGCCTGATGGCGGGTCCACCGCGCCGGAAACTTTGGCGTCAGCCCGCGCAGCGGGCGAAATAGTGTGGCCCACGGCGCAAGCCGTGGGGACGCGAGTCGCACACGATCTTCTTCCCGCGCCGATCGCCCGCTGCATGCACCGGCCGATCGGCGCGGGAAAGACATTTGGTACTCTGTCCTTAACCCCGGGCTTTCGCCCGGAGCTACATTATTGCGGCCCTTCGGACCTTTCGCTCCTCTCCTCATTGAAGTTTCTGGAGAGTTGTCATGTCGCTTTGCGACACCCCGACGGATGAAAAGGACCCCTCACCCGCCCTCGTACCTCGGGCGCCCTCTGCCCGAGGGAGAGGGTGGGGCTTTCCGGTTGATGCCCGCCCTCTCCAAGGGGAGAGGGCGGCGAGCGGAGCGAGTCGGGTGAGGGCCCTCAGCGGCTAAAGCCGAAACAATCAGGGTTCTACCAACGGCACGACTAAAAAGTCGCGCCCTGATACGCTGTCTTCGCCGAACTTTTCAGGGCGGAATGGCAATACGCATCGCTTTTTACCCAGGTTATGAAGCCCCACTTCCCGCATCGCGCCGTGACCCGGCCGCGGCGCGGCGCTAGCCGTGCGCGACCGATGCGTGGATGGCATCGGATTGCCGGTCGCTGTCGAGCGGCTTGCCGGCCATCTGCGGGGGACAGAATCCCTCCACCACCAGAAATCCGCCCGAGATCAGCGTCCACATGAGTTTAACAAACTCGTCGATCGGCGCTTCGGGATGGATCAGCCGGTCCTTGCGGCACGATTCGAAAATCGCGGCGATGGTGTTCATCCCATCGCATCGCGCAAGCATGATTGCCATCCACGGTTCCGTCTGGCATTCGATGCTGAACGGATACTCGGCCTGCAGAGTGAATTGAACGGGCGCGAGCACGCCGCTGCGAAGCCGATGCTTCACGCACAGCTCGGCCTCAGGGGATAACGCGGGTCTGGAGTCGAGCATCCATTCGCTGTCGCGCCGCTCGATGAAGGATTGCCAGCGCAGAAGCCATTCCACTTCCGCGCGGCCCGAGCGCGCGCCCCGGACCCGGCGGAGCGTTACTCCGCCATCTCCGGCCGAGACGCGGCGGATCACGACTTCGCCGAGGGCCAGGCTCGTAATTCCGAGACTCTCAAAATGAGCGATCCACCGCTTCACCAGCTTGCGGTCTCCCCGGCGGCTGATTGTGTTCTGGTGCGCGAACTCAGCGAGCGAATGCGTCTTATGCACGAAGAAGATAACGTCGAACTCGGCCCTTGGGGAGGGGAGCCACTGCCGGACTTGCTGCTCGAACGCGAGGTCCTTACGCTCAATCCCCATGGTCAGGCAGTGGAAACGTCCACCGGGATTCAAGTGCGACGCGACGCCTTGCACAATCGATTGCACGATACGCTGCCCGTCTGGACCGCCGTCGCAATAGAGCTTGTCGGGTTCAAGAGCCGGAACGTAGGGCGGGTGCGCGACGATCCGGTCAAAGCGTCTGCCGTCCAGAGGCGCGTACAGGTCGCCCCGAACCACGCTCACGTTTTCGATCGCGTTCAGGCGGCGGCCGAACTCCGCGCAAAACGTGGAGCGCTCCGTAATATCGACCGCCCAGGAGCGGCTTGCATAGTTCGAGGCCGCCAGCAACGCGGCCACTCCGGTGCCCGAACAGAGTTCGAGGAAATCCTCGCAAGGACCTTGCGGCAGGATGTCGCAGAAGTCGCGCGTGTTTGGGCCGATCGCGGGAAAGACGAGATCGGCGATCATATCGCTCGCACCCCCGGGCACGTTGATCCACAAATCGGAAACGAAATAGAGACCGTACGCGGGATAGAGCGCCATCGATGCCCGGAGCCAACCCGGTTCCGCGGCCTCCGTCAAGAGTCCGAGACTTCGCAGCGCGTTCACAACCGGGGACTGAAACATCGCGTCCAGCGTCGCGACGCTCGCGGTCTCGCTCATAAGAAAAATCCGAATGAGCAGCGCCAGAGGTTCGTCCTCGGCGAGTGTGGGGAAGCTGATGTCCGGCTGTCCGACGAGCTGGTGAATGGAAGCGATCTCCAGCCGTGCGCAGATTGCGGGTTCGGTGTAACCGGATTCACGCAGGAACTGGTGAACGCTCGCAAACTCTTCCGGGCTACCGACGCGCAGGTGCAGCATGACGGGCATTATCGCATTGTTCGCCCCTATGACCAAGCGCAGCGCGGGCGCTGCTGGCGCGGCGAGCGGCGGTCGCTCAGCCCCTGGCGTTTGCGACTCTGCGATCTTCTTGTGCTAATGACTCCAGACCGGCTCGCAAAATTGCTCCGATGAAACCCCATGAGCCATAATCAGCCGAGTGGAGGTGGCTATGGCAATTCAAGAGTTCTTCAACTCGATCACCGAACGTTTGCAGAGCACGGCGAATGTCAAGACTGTCTTTGGAGAGCCCATTGTCGCTGACGGCAAGCGGGTCGTGCCCGTCGCGAGAGTCGCCTACGGGTTCGGCGGGGGCGGGGGAAGCCGCGGCGGAAAGTCGGCGGCCCAAGAGAAGGGAGACGAGGGCGGAGGGGGCGGGGGAGGCTGCGCTGTCATTCCCGTCGGCGTGGTTGAGATCACCCAGCATTCGACGCGCTTCATTTCGTTCAAGCTGACGCGGAAGCTGATCGCGGGCGTAGCTGCGGGACTGCTGCTCGGGTACTTGATGGGGAGATGCCGCAAGAAGCTGGTGTGATTCAAGCGGGCTCGATAAGAAGGCGCGCCCGGAGCGGTTGCACATCACCGCGTGAAAGGGTCGGCAGAGTGGGTGCGATCGCGGCGGCCCGCGCTCTTCAGCGCATCACACTTCCTCAGGCACCACGAACGGCGCCCGATAGCCGCGATCCCCGTCGCGGACCAGCAGATCCGCTTCGGGGTCGCCGATGACTGCCTGCGTCTCCGGGTTGAAGTCGATCGTGCGGCCCAGGCGGTACGAAGCGTTAGCAAGGTGCACCAGCGCGCAGGAAATGTAACCTTCCTCAATGGGAGCGTTGAGATTCTCCTGCTTTCGGCTGATTACGCAGTCAATGAAATTCGTGAAGTGCGCGAGCTCGTCGTTCCCCGTGTGCACGCTCGGTTGCGGTGCTCGCTCCTCGCCCAGCCACACCTTATAGGTCTGCGCGTCTTCATCTCCGGTCGTCATGTAGCCCTTCGATCCGTAAAACATATCGCCGATGGTGTCGCGCGAGCCTGACGCCGGTCCAGCGCTGTGACGCGGCATCGGCGCGCCGAGAGCGGGCGTTCCAACCTCCGCCTCGTTGTTTGTCATCCAATGGCGTACCTCGAAGGTCATCATTCGCCGCTTGCCTTCCGGCAAGTCGAACTCGAACGCGCACGACAGGTCGTTGGGAGTTTCCTGGTCGTCATCAAACATGAAGTGGCCGCCGATCGCCGAAACCTTGTTGGGAAAACGTACGCCGAGCCCCCATCGGGCAATATCCACCTGATGAATGCCCTGGTTGCCGAGATCGCCGTTGCCATACCACCAGAACCAGTGCCAGTTGTAATGGAAGCGGTTCTTCGTAAACGCGTGAACCGGCGCTGGACCGGTCCACAGGTCGTAGTGCACTCCGGGCGGAACCGGTTCGACGGGTGCGCGGCCGATCGTGTTGCGCCACTTGAAGCATAAGCCGCGCGCCATGTAAAGATCTCCCAGCATTCCTTGGTGGAGTTTCTGCACGCCTTCGCGGAGCGCGGGGGCGGAGCGAAGCTGGGTCCCGTGCTGAACGATGCGGCCATACCGTTTCGAGGCGAGCACGAGCTGCCGTCCCTCCCAGATGTTATGGCAGCAGGGCTTTTCGATATAGGCGTCTTTGCCCGCCTGGCAAGCCCAGATGCCCATTAGCGAGTGCCAGTGGTTTTGCGTGGCCACTGAGATCGCATCGATCGACTTGTCGTCGAGCAGCTTGCGCACGTCAATGTAACTGACCGGTTTGGGTACGCCCATCCGCTCGATTTCCGCTAGCCGCTGCCTGAGGACGTTCTCGTCCACATCGCACACGGCCGCGATTTCGGCGTTCGGGATCTTCCTGTAGTTCTGGACATGATCCATGCCCCGCCCGTGCAGTCCGCAAATGGCCACGCGCACGCGGTCGTTCGCTCCAAACACGCGCTCGGGCCGCGTGATAAAGCTGACACCGCCCAGCGCCGCCATGCCGGAACCGCCGGCGACGCCCGTCTTCAGAAATTCCCTGCGATTGAGTTGCGGCCGATCCGGCATACCTTCCTCCCTGACGCCATAGCATTCCCTGTTCGAATCGATTACGTCGTCAGCGCGGGTCCCGTGCCTGACATAAACTCTTTCTTCTTGTCGCCTACCCAATAGCGCTCGCCCGCGATACACCAGATGAACTCGAGCGGATTTTCCTGCGAAAACACCGGATGATAGTTCATGAACGGTATCGTCACCATGTCTCCTTCACTCACGGCGTGGACAAAGCTCAGCGTCTCGGGCGATTCGTAGACCTCCATCGCGCCGTTTCCTTTGACAAAAAAATATACCTCTTCCTGATCGGTGTGATTATGAGGCGGCCACGAGCGTTGATAAGGCAGAAAGAAAGTGTATCCCGCCACCAGCTTGTCCGCTTTCTCTGAAACGTCGAACATCAGGTAAACGTCCTTGCCCTTCAGCCGTCGAATTCGCTCTTCCTGTTTCGAGAAAGTCGCGAAGCTCGAATGGAAGGGCGGATGAACGTTTTCGGCCGGCGCAGAACAAGCAACGATGCGGCTGGTCGTCCCGGAGCGGTTGACGAGCGTGGACGCGCTGTCCAGTGGGATATAAAGCGTGTCGTAGGTCATCAGCTCGTAGTCCCGGCCGTCGAGCGAAACCGCGGCCTCACCTTTCCATATAAATAACAGCGATTCCTCGCCAGGAAACGACAGCGGTTGCGACTCCGTTTCAGGCGGCAGTTCAAATTCGCTGCAACTGAGAAACGCCATGTCGGCTTCGCGCGGAGTGAAGTGCTGCCGGAAGGTTGCTTTGGGCGCTGACGCCCGGATGAGGCGCGCCGGCCGCGCGTGCGGCGTTTCCACCGGCTGCGCGCCTTCTCGAGCGGAACGCTTTGGAGCATCCTGGGTCATGTGCGGCATCTGATTCGTTCCTCCGTTGAGTTGAGGTCAAGGATTACGGCGCGGCAGAGCCGCAACGGAATCAAAAAGTTCAAATTCCAGGCTCGCGCGGGTCCGCGTCAGAGGGCAACTTCGATCGGGGCGATACGTCTGATCACGAACACCACACTGAGAACCGAAATCGCCGGAAGCACTCCGGCGGCGATGAGCACCGGCAAATACGAAAACCGGTCGACGACGATGCCGGTCAAGAGCATGGCAAGCATTCCGACGCCGCTATCCGCAAGTCCGCCGAGGCCGTTCACCGTGGCGACAACCCGCGCGGGGAAGATATCTCCGACCATCCCGATATAGGTTGCCACCATCCACTGATTTCCCATGACGATTACGCAAATGGCGGTAATCGCGAGCGGGGTGCTGCCGATAAACGGAAGAGCGAGGCTGAGCGAGGAGAGCGCCGCGCCAAAAATGAAGCTCGCCTTGCGAGCGGCATCGGGACTCGCGCCGCGCTTGATCAGGAGATCCGAGCAGTATCCGCCCGCCACATTCCCGAAGCCCCCTGCGACGTAGGGAATCCACGCCAGAAGTCCGATGTCGATAAACGGCAGCCCGCGGCCCTGACGCAGATACGCGGGCAGCCAGTACCAATAAAAGCTGGTGAGCGGCCCCGACGAGGCGCGAAAAATCATTAGCCCGATCACCTGCCGCCTGCTCAGGAGTTTTCGGACGAGCCCCGCGTTCGAGCGATGCGCGGGCAGATGATGCTGCGACTCCGACGCATCGAGCCGGCGTTCGCTCTTGGGGTAGAGTTTCGTCCACGGCCAGAGCCATAGCAAACCGAGCACGCTGGGGAGAAGAAACGCCGCGCGCCAGCCCCAGTGAATTGTAATCAGCACCACCAGCGGGGGCGCCAGGACGGCGCCGAGCTGCGCGCCGCCGTTGAAAATCCCGCCCGCGAGCGCCCGCTTTTCGGCGGGGAAAAGCTGGGCCACCACCTTGATGCCGCCACTGTAGTCGCCGCATTCGGCCAAACCGAGAATGAACCGGAGCCCCGCGAGACTCGCCAAGCCCCGGCTGATGGCGTGAAGCCCGTTCGTGATCGACCACGAAACAAAAATGAAGATGAAGCCCAGCCGCGGTCCCATCACATCGAGGAACACTCCGGCCGGAACCTGACCGAGCAGCATCCCAAACTGAAAGGCCAGGATGATGTACGCATACTCGGTGTTCGAGAGCGAAAGTTGCTGTCGCAGGACGGGCGCGACGACCGAAAGCACCTGGCGATCTACCAGGTTGATTCCAATCGACGCGGAAAGCACAATGACAATCGACCATCGGCGCCTCAGCGAGAGATCGTCAGTGTTCATGGAGCGCCGCGGTGCGCCTCACACGTCGCCACGCTTCATTTCTTGAATGAGATGATCGCACGAACGGACGCACAGCGCCATGATGGTGAGCGTGGGGTTCTGGCACGCGCTCGACGGAAAGCCCGAGCCGTCCATGACGAAAAGATTCTGGATATCGTGCGTTTGCTGGAAGGGGTTCAACACCGACGTCTTCGGATTTTCTCCCATCCGCGCCACGCCGACTTCGTGGATCGCAGAGCCGGGCGGCTGCGGGACGGGACGGGTGCGGATGTTCTTGGCTCCCGCGGCTTCGAGCATTTCGGCGCCCGAGTCGACGATGTCCTTGGCCATCGCCAGATCGTTTTCGCCGTGGTCCATGTGGATGTGAAGCGTGGGAATGCCGAAAATGTCCGATACGTTCGGATCAATTTCCACGTAATTCTCCCAGCGCGCGAGGCATTCGCCGAAGCCACTGATGCCGATCGTCGTGACGGGATCGAGCACGGCCGTCTTGTACTCCTCGCCAAATCCATAAGCTCCGAGATTGAAATTGGGGCGCGCGCCGCCCTGATAACCGTAGCCGCGCAGGAAATTTTTCGAGCGGGCGCCGTTCGGGGTGTTGCGAAAACGAATCACGTAGATGCCGTCCGGCCGGTGCGGGCCATTAATGTTGGGCTTGCCGGAGAAATTGGGGAGCTCGCCGTTTACACCGGCTCCGAAGACGTGGTCCATCAAATAATGGCCGAGAACGCCGCTCGAGTTGGCGAGGCCGTTCGGGAACTCGCGCGTCGAGGAGTTCAACAGGATGCGAGCGGATTCGAGCGCCGTCGCGCAGAGAATCACCACCTTGCCGCGCACCTCGTGCACCGATCGCGTCTGCCGGTCGACGTACAGCACGCCGCGTGCGCGCGGGCTCGCCTGATCTGTGAGCACCTTCCATACCATCGCGTTCGGAATATGCGTGCAGCGGCCCGTCTTGAGCGCGTCCGCGAGAGTGGTGAAGCTCGCGTTGAAGTAGGAATGCGTGATGCAGCCCCGGCTGCACGGGCCGCAATAATGGCAGGGGGCGCGGCCGTTGATCCCGCGCGTGATGTTCGCGGAACGGCCGAGCGTCACATGCCGCCCGAACCTTTGCGCCACGCGCTCGCGAAAAAACGTCTCGGCGCACGTGAGACCCATCGGCGGCATAAAGTGGCCGTCGGGCAGTTCGGGGACGCCCTCCGGCATTCCTGTAATGCCGACGTAATCTTCCACCCGGTCGTAGTAAGGCGCGAGGTCTTTGTAACTCAGCGGCCAGTCGACGCCATACCCGTCAAAGGATGCGGCTTTGAAATCAAGGTCGCTGAAGCGGTAGCTTTGCCGCCCCCACACCACCGTGCGCCCCCCCGTCACCCGCAGGCGGCCCTTCCAATAAAACGGCATGTTGGGCGGAGTGGTGTACGGCTCCTCGATGTCGTTACAAAACCAGGTGTAGTTGAACTCGTCGCATGCGCCGGAATGGATTTGGATGAACCGGGTGCGAGCGACGACTTCCGGCGCCATGTCGCGGTACTTGAGCTCGAACCGCGGCTTGTGCTCTACAAATTCGCTGTCGTCGAGCGGCCGTCCGCACTCGACCAGCGCCACCTTCATGCCGGCTTCGGTCAGGAGCTTTGACGCCCATCCTCCCGAAGCTCCCGCGCCGACGATAACGGCGTCAAAGACTGTGTTGGTTGAATTATTCCCCATCGTTTGTTGACCTCTTGATTCGACCGTTTCCAGCTTTTCCTCCGCGCAGCCGCAGACTCAGGATGACGCTGGCCTTGATTGCGGCTCGGCCGCGCTGCGCCACGTCCACGGATGTGCGCTTTCGAGGCGTTGCAAGATGGTCTGGAGATACTCGCGCCCTTGGCTCTCGATCCACCCCCCCAGGGCCGTGCGGCCTTGACAGGCGTAAACGCGCGCGCCATCTTGCCAGATGGCGCGGCCGCAAAGAACACCTGAGTAGGATACCCCCGCCGCAGCCGCCAAAGCCAGACCCTCCACAAATTCAGCATGGCACACGCCGGCGCTCAGGTAAATGAATGGCTTCAGCGAACACGAGGCAGCCTGCCGGAAAAAATCGAGTGCTTCGTCTCGCGAATACGCCGACGTCCCCTTGAAGGACTGCGTTCCCGAGGTGAACCGCAGGTTTACAGGCATCTCGATCTTGAGCACGTCCACGCCGTATCTCGCCTGCGTAAATTCAGCGGTGTTCTCAGCGACGATTCGGGGTTTCTTCAAGGCGTATTCGAACTCCTGCTCGCCGCGGCCGCCGGAATCGTAACCGACCACTTCGAGCAGAAAGGCTACGTCCTCCGCGCTGCATTCGGCGCCCACTTTCTCGACCAAAGCCTGCTTCGCTGCGTTCACCTCGGGCGGCGCATCGGGCGTGTAGTGGATCAGCAGCTTCACGCAGTCGGCGCCTGCGTTTTTGAGCCGCGCAACCGACATGCCGGGAATCAGTTGCGGCATGCGATGGGGAGAGCGATTGAGGTAGGCGTCGTTCTCGTAGGTGAGAATCAAGCCCGTGCGTTTGGCGCGAAGCGCGAGGGCTTCAGAGCCGTATTGGAGATCCAGCAGGATGGCGGTGGCCGCGGGAGTGAGCTCCTGCGTGATGGCGCGCTTGAACTCGCGGAGCATTTCGGGCGTGGGCTCGCGCCCGCTGGCGCCTTTCATCAGCGCCGCGAGGCTGCCGCGCTGGTCGAGCGCGAGGGCGGCGATGACGCCCCGCGCGTCCGATATTGCTTCGAGGCCTTTTCGTTTTCCCGGAGTCATGCCAACTTCGGACCGCTTAACCTACCCGGCGATGCGGTGCCGCGGATTTCGATCCGGCGCCGTCTTCGCGCGTCGCCGAATCGGTCACGAGTATTAGATTTTTCTAAGCTTGTTGAAAACAAAGCGTGAATAGGCTTCGTTCCGTAAAAAAGTGTTCCTCGCGACAGCCCCTTCCCGGGCAGGCGCCGCGGGCGCACTGCCTTCCTCCGGTGAATAGTCTACCAGCCGGCGCGACGGAGAGGGTACAAATGAGGCGGGTGAGACACTCTTTCGCCGCACCTCAGAGCAGCAGACCGTTTCGGACGGCGCCTGCTGATCGGAGCCGAAACGGGTATGGGCCAGCCGGAGTTATTCAACGCGAGCTAGGCGCTGCGGTACAGTTTCGTTATCACGAACTCGCGATGCCCAAGCACTTCTGAAGCGGTGAGCCGGCCGTTCGATGTGCGGACCATCAGATCGAGCAGGGCGTCGCCCGCCTGTTCGACGGTCATCTCACCCGAAAGAATTCCCGAAACATCGAGGTCGATGTGCTCGCTCATGGTCGAGCACGTCAGCGGATTACCGGAGAGTTTGATCACCGGGAGAATGGGGTTCCCGATGATATTCCCCTGTCCGGTGGGGAAAAGATGAAGGGCTGCGCCGGAGGCCGCCCACAGCGTCAGCGCCTCTCCCGCCGCCGAAGAGGTGTCCATAAACCAGAGACCCGCGCTCGATGGCGCCTCCGCCGGCTTCAGCACGCCGACGAATTGCGAGCGCTTGCCGAGCTTCTGAATGTTTCCCAGCGCTTTCTCCTCGATCGTGGTCAGACCGCCGCGGATATTGCCCCTGGTCGGCTGCGATTCCGAAAGGTCGTTCGTCTTGTGCGTATTAATCATCTCATTGTAATCGGACCACACCTCCATGAACTGCTTCGCGACCTCCGGCGTGGCCGCTCGCTTCTTGACAATATGCTCGGCGCCGGTGAGCTCCGACGTCTCGCCGAAGGACGCCGTTCCGTGCATGTCGACCAGCCGGTCGACCACCTCGCCCACGGTGGGGCAGGAGGCAAGGCCGGTGGTGGTGTCCGATTCGCCGCACTTGACGGAGACGTAAAGCTCATCCATCGAGCACTCGTCGCGTGCCAGTTCGGAGGCCCATTGTACGTACTCCAGCGCCTTGCGCGACGCGTCGGCAATCGTTTTGAGGTCGCCATTGCGCTCGATCGAGAATCCCGCCACGGGTTTTCCCGTTTTTGCGATGCCTTCCCGAACGCGCTCGGTCCAACCCGGCTCAATCCCGATCACGATCACGGCGGCAACGTTCGGATTCGCCCCCGTGCCGATGATGGTGCGGAAGAAGAGCTCGAGGTCCTCTCCGAATTGCAGCCTCCCATAGGCATGCGGCAGCGGTAGCGCGCCGTGAATGACCTTTCCCACCGCTTCACACGCCGCGTTCGAGATGTCGTCCACCGGAAGTATCGCGACGTAGTTGCGGATGCCCACCGAGCCGTTCTTACGGCGGTATCCGCGAAACTTTGGAATCGCCATGCCTACCACCTTTTAGTTTTGAGATTATGAACGTGGACGTGGTCGCCCTTTTGAATATCGGCAGTGACGCGCCCAATATCCTCGCCGTACTTGACGATGGTTTCACCGGGCCTGAAGCCTTTCAGGGCAAGCTTATGGCCGAGCGGTATGTCCTGCCGCGCCTCGATTCGGAGCTGAGTCTTTCCGTCGAGCGAAACGCCTGCGGCCTCGCTGCCGGCCTTGATGTCTACCACCGCGACGCCGACGTTGTCCTTGCCGTCGTGCAACAAAAAGTGCCTCATCTCGCCTCCAGGCCCGAACCGTGGGGTTTAGCTCTGCCCATCTCAGAGCGCAAGCTTCGGCGCTTGCCGAAAGCAATGTAATATATCAGATGTCAGTTTGCTGTCAAGGCGACGCCGCGGCCGATCGCACTCTGGCGTGCGAACGGAGACGGGGTAAGCGAGGCTCTCATGCCAGCAGGAAATGCTTTCATCAGCCATGGGGGCGGCCCGACCCCGGTGCTGAATTCGAGCCTTGCGGGCGTGGTCGAAGCGATGCGCGGCGCGCGCCTGAAGCAGTTCTGGGCGGGCGTGGGGGGACTGCCAGGAATGAGGGGCGTGCGAGCGGTGGACCTTTTCCGCGCGCCGCCCGCCACATTGGCCCGCGCGGCGGCGCAGCCGGGCTCCTACATCCGCAGCTACCGCGGAAACATCACGGACGAGGATATCAATCGATTCGTCAGATTCTGCCGGCGTCAGGAGATTCGGTACTGTTTCTATTCGGGCGGCAACGGCTCGATGGCAACGGCGCTGCGAATTTCAATTGCAGCGAAGGAACAGAATCATGAACTCGTTGTGGTCGGTATTCCGAAAACCGTTGACAACGACATTTGCGAGACCGATCACAGCCCTGGGTTTGGCAGCGCGGCGCGTTTTGTGGCGGAAGCGGTGCGGGACATCGGATTGGACCAGCGAGGCTTGCCTACCCCGGTTTCGATCTGCGAGGTGATGGGAAGAAACACCGGGTGGCTGGCGGCGGCGTCAATCCTCGCTCGGTATGGGCCCGATGCACCTCCGCATTTCATCTACGTGCCGGAGCGGCCGTTTGACGCGGATGAATTTCTGGGGCGGGTTGAGCGATGGCTCAGCCGACAGGGCTGGGTGGTGGGTGTCGTAGCCGAAGGGCTTCGGGACGCACGCGGACGAATGCTCAGCGCCGCAGGCGGCAGCAGTCGCGATGCGAAGGGCCGCCCCCTGGCAGGCAACTGCTCGGCGGCTCTTGCAGCGCTTGTTTCGAAGCGCCTGAAAGTGCGGGCGCGAAGCGAGAAGCCCGGATTACTTTGCCGCGCGTTTGCCTGCTGCCGGTCCAAAGTCGACGCCGCGGAAGCTTACAAAACGGGGCAGGCCGCCGCGCGCGCTGCGCTCGACGGGAGGTCCGGCGTGATGGTGTCGCTCCAGCGTGCCGATTCCAAACTTTATCGCTGCCAATACAGCTTCGTTCCGCTGACTTCGGTCGCGAACCGCGAACGAACGCTCGATCCGAGTTATCTCACGCCCGCCGGAATCAGCCGGAGCTATATTGATTATGTCGCCCCGCTCGCCGGCAAATTGGCCGAGCCGCCCATCATCCTATTGTAAAGAGCAGCGTGTTGAATGACCGCAAACTTGAGTCGATTCTCAACCGGCACGGCCGAGAAATGGGAGCGGTTCAAAGCGAAATTCGCCGGAGCCGGCGAATGAACGATGAAATGCGGAGAATTTTGGAAGGCAAAGAGGCGTCACGCCGGCAGCTTCGCGCGCTTCCCTTCTCTGAGAAAGTCAAGCTCCTGGAGAAGCTTCGAGATCGTAGCCTTGCGATCGCATGCAGCCGCAGGGAAATCTACCTGCCTGAAAGCCGAAAGAACCGCGGCCGCGTTAAAGGTACGGAGATGCTTCTGCCCTGAGGCAGGTAGACTGTCGCTTCCCAGTCCGCATCATGGCCTGAGATCTCGCCGCGCCCCACGATCTCATACTCGCCGGCGGGTAAACTTGCAAACGACCACCTTCCGCGTTCATCGGGCGCGAGAGTCCTCACTTCCCACGCTCGATTCGGGTGCTTCTCCAGCCAACTCTGAGCTTTCGCGAGCGCCTCATCCACGGTTGCCAAGTAATAGGCGGCGATCTGATCGGCTTCGTGCGGCTGGGGATGCCGGCGTGCGGATTCCTCTAGCTTCTTCAGGTCTTTGTTCTTGGCGAGCAGGTCGTCGAGCTCATTGCTATACTGCCCGCCTGCCGTGCTCAGATCGGGGTGAATTAGCAGGAAGGCGTCTCCGGGCGTTGGGGAGGCGAAGAGAAGGTGGATTCCGGCAGAGGTGGGAGGCACGAGCTCACCGTGACGGTTCTCGACCCCGACTTCGCCGTTCAACGTTCCTGTCGCCATCGACTGCTTCGCGACGCTCCGCGGGTAAAACCCGAACACTACGGCGACACCCCCGAGCGCGAAGAGTGCTGCTCTTCTGCGAAGCTCGCGAAACACACGCGTTTGGCTAGGACCCCGCCCCATGCATCACCTGGCGATCATTCCCCGCACCGCAGTGATCCACTGCCGCAACACGCCCGCAGGATCGGCGATCGCGTGCGGGTACGTGACGTCCTCTTCATTTTCCACCCACCCGGTCCAATTGCTGCGGATGAGCGGCGCGAGAATTCCCCTGACGTTGACCTCGCCTTTCCTCATCGGCGTTTGCACCGATTTTCCGCCGGCTACACGCTTCATATCTTTGAAATGGTAAATGGCGATGCGGCGATAGTGCTCGGAGGAAAACGATGCGAGGCTCGGCGTCAGCCCGAAAGCGTGCCCATCGTCAAAATTCAACCAGACGAGACGAGGATCGGTTTCGCGGAAAAAGTAGCTGATCTGCGGCGGATGATCTTCGAACTCCTGGCTATGATTGTGGTAGCAGAGCCTCAGCCCTTCCTGTTTCACCGCTTTGCCGAGACGGTTGAGCGAGTCCGTCCACACG
>JBOGKE010000045.1:0-47759 GCA_050745265.1 Terriglobia bacterium | reverse complement strand
TGCAGGCGAATTCTACCTTTGGCATTCAGCAGCAGCGCTTCCCAGGTGCTTACGGGGGATAGCCAGAGTTCGTTGTTCCGGTCTGCGAGCTCCCGCCGGACGCGGCGTCCAAGGCGTGCCGGTTCCGCCAGGCTCCATAACCAGACGTGCGTATCGAGCAGCAATCTCAATCCTTGAGCGCCTCCCAATCGGTCTCCTCGACGACCGGAGATACGATATCGCCCCGGATTTCCACGCTGCCCGCCATGGAACCGAGCCAGCCGGCATGTTCCGCGCGCGGAGTAGGAGGTACCACTTCCGCAACCGGTTTGCCGAAGCGGGTCACGCGGATCGGACGCCTGGTTTTCTGCACCTGCTCAAGCAGCGCCAGGCACTTAGCTTTGAATACGGAGATCGCAACTTCTTGCACGGGCTTAGCTCCTAGACTAGATGAGTCTACCATGGTCAACTTTATTAGTCCATAAGATAGCGAGCTGGGTAATGCGCGCCGAAGACAAGCAGATGCTTCGCTTCGCTCAGCATGACATGCCCTTGGGTTACGAGCCGGTAGCCACGGTCAATCGCTTTGTGATTGACCGTGGGTCTTTGCCCCAAATGAAAAGCCCACGGTCAGAAAAGCACTGACCGTGGCTACCGCTTGAATGACCGGCTGGCCAGGATTTTTCCGCCTTCCTCGATCGTGTAGGTGAACCCGGCCCGCAAGGACTTCACGAAATCCTGGTGGCCGCTCGGCCATACGATTTCGACGTGGTCCGCCTGATCCTCGCTTCCCATGCCAAACGTCAGCGTCAATTCGCTCTGCGAACAGTAGCTCGAGCCGGAATGGACGGTGCGCTCGCTCTCGCCGGACGGTGTTTTCACGCGAACGCGCGCGCCCATGCCATCGCGGTTCGACCGCGTTCCCACGGTCTTGATGCGAAGCGAGTGATTCCGTCCGCCGCCCGCGTTGCGGTAGAGATGAGCCGGACCGCCGTTCGTGGTGAGCAGAATGTCGGGCGCGCCGTCGTTATCAATATCCGCGTGCGCGGCGCCTCGCGCCACCAGCGGTTCGACGAAGCCGAGCTCCCGGCCGACGTTCTGGAAATGGCTGGCGCCGAGGTTGTGGAACAGCAGCGGCACTTCGGCATAGCTTACCTGAGGCTGCACACGATTGATGTCGGGGGCGATGTGGCCGTTGGCAGCAAAAAGGTCGTCGAGTCCGTCGAGGTCATAGTCGAAAAAGAAAAGCCCGAAGGAGAGTGACAGCAGGCTCGCGCGGCCAACCGCTGAGGAGGGCGCGATGTCGATAAAGAAGCCGCGTCCTTCGTTGTGATAGAGGCCGAGCATCTGGTTCGAGAAGTTTCCCTCGAGCAGGCTCGGGCGCCCCGAGTCATCGAAGTCTGCCGCGTCGATGCCCATCGCGCCGCGCGCGATCCCATCTTCGCTGAAGGCAATACCGGCCTCGACGCCCACGTCGGTAAACGTTCCGTTGCGGTTGTTGCGGTAGAGCTTCGAAGGCTGTGTATCGTTCGACACGGCGATGTCCGGCCACCCGTCGCCGTTGTAGTCGATAATCGCGACGCCCAGGTTCTTGCCCGTCGGGTCATAGATGCCGGCCTTGCCCGTGACGTCTTCGAACCGGCCGTTGCCGAGATTGTGGAACAGCCGGCACGTATCGCCCGGGTATGCCTCGGGCGTGCAGTAGGATTTATTCCGGCCGTCGAGCGAGCAGTAAATGTCCGTCTTCTCGGACCACTTCACGTAATTGCAAACGAAAAGGTCGAGCCGCCCGTCGCGGTCGTAATCGAACCATGCGGCGCTCGCGCCGAATCCGGTGTTATTCACGCCGGCGGAGCGGGTAACGTCTTTAAAAGTCCCGTTGCGCTCGTTGTGCAGCAGGCGCGCTTCGCCAAGACCGGTAAGATACAGGTCGTCGTATCCGTCGTTGTCGTAATCTCCCACGGCGACGCCCATGCCGTACATCTCGATATCAAGCCCGGCGCGGCGCGTGACGTCGGTGAACGTGCCGTCGCCGTTGTTGTGGTAAAGCTTCTGCGTGGTGTGGCGACGCGGGTGACCGGGAAAATCCATCCCATTCGCCAGCAGAATGTCCGGCCGCCCGTCATTGTCGTAGTCGATGAAGCCGCAGCCGGAACCCATCGTTTCGGGCAGAAAACGTTTGCCGAACGCGCCCGAATAATGCACGAAATGGATCCCGGCGCGCCGCGTGATCTCCTCGTAACGAAGAGGCGCGGGCGGGATATTAGCCGAAAGCCGCGACGTTCGCAGCGCCGCGCAGGCAGCCACAGCACCGGTTGACTTCAGCCAATCACGACGGGAGAACTTCAGTGTGAACCTCCACTCACAGCTATTAGTTAGCCATGTCGCCGACACCCGCAAAGCATGAAAATGACCCCTCACCCGCCCGCCTCCGTCGGGCACCCTCTCCCCAAGGGAGAGCGCTCACATCTGACATCCTTCCCCTCTCCCGTCGGGAGAGGGTGGCGAGCGGAGCGAGCCGGGTGAGGGGGCGTGTTCGAAATTCCCTGAGCACGTTTCAGGTACCAGGAGCCGGGGTCCGCGATTCGTGATTCTTAGCTCCGCACGCCGCACGGTATCGACCATCAGTAGCCGGTATCATCAATCAGGCTCCCGGGCAAGAGAATCATCGGCCGGCGCGCAACGCTCCACGAACCACGGACCACGAACCACGTTCCCTGACGCCTGACACCTCAGACCTAGCACCTTTCAGTTGATAAGGCGTGTACCACGATGCGGGCGGGTGCGCGATCTCAGTGAGCGGCACGGTCGTGTGCTCATGGATCGGCTGAGCCTCGTTATTCTCGTCAGGATGCGCGAGGTCGTACCGGCCCGCGATCGTCGTTGCGGCCTCATTGGCCTTGAAGCGCAAGTACAGCTTCTCTTCACGCGCCGCCTGCTTACTTTCACCCATACCCATATCACAGAGCATCATGTTGTAATGAGCTTCGAGGTCCTCAGGATCGATCGCCAGCGTCCGCTGGTACTCGGCCGCAGCCTCGCGGTATTCCCTTTGCAGGAACAGCATTCGCCCCATCTGGTTTCGCACCACACGGTCGTTCGGGTAGCGCGCCGCGGCGAGAGCAAACTGGCCGTAAGCCTGCGGGTATTCACCATCGGCCTTGAGCGCGAGGCCGAAAAAATAATGCGCGCTGCCGAGGCGCGGGTTGAGCCGGAGCGCCTTCCTCAGCAGCGGCTCCGCGGCCGCGGTGTCGCCTTCCTGAACCATGGCGCGTGCCACGTTCGCCCAGCCATCGGCATAAGAGGGATTCTCTTCGGTCACTATCCGGAAGGCACGCTCGGCGCCTTTTAGGTCGCCCTGCAGCAGAAGGCCAATCCCATAATCGTTCCAGCGGATAAGGTCTTGCCGATTGAGCACGAGGTCTTGAGTAAACGGCGGCGCGCTTCCTGCCGCGACCGGCAGCGTGAGTGACTGCTGTGCGATCACGACCGTGGGCACGTCGGGAATCCGCGGCTCTTTCGCCGATACGCCTGCCAGGCTCCCGGTGAACACCCAGCGGCCGTCGTCGTAATTATAGGTTCGGCCGTAATGCTCGTCCGATGGAGCGCGCACTCCGGCGAACGCCCACTGCGTGTACCACCAACTGAATTTCCGGTAATTGAGCCGCGCGGTGAGCGTGATCCGGTCGCCGCAGTTCTTCGGGATGATGAGCTTGTAGTGGACGGTATCGGCGGCGCCCGGCGGAATGAGGTGAGTGTAGACGACCGCCCGCGTGAGCCAGGTGTCCCGCTTGTTTACGGTGTTCCCGTGCGCGTCGAGCTGCAGCGAATGATAGAAGTGCGCGGAGGGGTCGACAGGTCCGCTGCCGCCGTTCGCCGCTTCGCCGCTCCAAAAAATGATGTGACCTTTGTTGTCGTGCGCCTTGAGCTCCAGCCAGCAATCGTAGGCGTCAACCGTCCCCCCGGGAAAGAAGTGGCCGAGCTTCAGCGTGCGCACCACCACTTCCACGCGAACGGTTTCGCCGCGATGCAGCGCGGGCTTCACTCGGCCGAGGGGAGCGATCAGCTTGCCGGGCGGGCCGACGGTGGTCACCGCCGCTATCATGCCGCGCGAGGATTCCTCGCCTTGCGCGAAGTCGGTGGAGAGCTGGGGCGCGCTCGGGAAGTAATTCGCGCGCTGCTCCCGGCCCGGACCCAGCGCGCTCGCTGAAGGCTCCTCAGCCAGGGCGAAGATGTCGACGCTCAGCGCGCCTTTGAGGAATTTCTCCACCGCGGCAATTTGGCCGGTGTCGCCGTGGGACTCGGGCACCGCCGTGTTCGCGGCCGCAAAGCGGTGAGAATGGACGAAGCCGCCGATGTTGCCAAAGTCGCGCGAGCGCACCAGCGGCATGTGGCAATTGACGCAGTTCTCAGGCTTCGGCGGGTAGTAAAATGAGCGCGCGCCCTGCCAGTCCGTGCCGCTCGCCTGCCAGTTATCGTATTCGTCGAAGCCGCGAATCCAGCGATAGTGGTTCACCGGCACGTCCATGTGAACTTTGTGGCACGCCGAGCAGAACTTCGCCACCTCCTGCGGCTGGTGGTGAAACGGCTTGAAGAAGACGCTCGCGTGCGCTTTCGGGTTGAGCAGCACCTCGTAGTAGGCGATGTCGTGCATGACGGGGTTCGCGCTCTCAGCGTACGAGGCGAGATCGGGATACTTGAAGACGAAATCAGCCTGCCCCATCGTGCTCGCCACGTGCGCCACGCTGTGGCAGGAGACGCAGCCGAGGCCGTTCTGCCCGGCCGGCGTGTGCTCGATCTGGCGGATCGGGTCCTTCTCCATGTAGCCGGTGAAACTGAGCGCCTGATCGTGGCATCCGCCGCACCAGAGCGAGGGCTTGATGCCAACGGTGTCCTGCATGTACTCGATCGTCTTCCGGTACCACTGATTGTTGAACGACGCGTAGTGGTGCATCGAGCTTTCCCACTGGCGGTAGATATCGGAGTGGCAAGGCTCGCACGACTTCGAGTTCATGAAGTAGCTTTCCGGCAGAGGCTTCTTATTCACGATCTGCGCCGAACTCGGCCAGACCAGCGAATGCGGTCCGCCACCTTCTTGCGCCATGGTCAACGGCGCTTGCGGATTTCGGACGTTGAACTCGGCCGGAGAAGTGTAATGATGCGCGAGAACCGCGCCGCCGTAAAGCGCCGCCGAAGCGAGGATCGCGCCCAAGCCCCAGCGCCACGCGGCGCGCTCGCCCGCCGCGAGAGGGGGTCCGGTCCTTCGGGCCCCTACCCTTCCCCGCCCGATCATTCCGGCCCCTCCTGTCATACTGAGCGCAGCGAAGAATCTGTTCTTCACCGAGGCCCCTGTCATTCTGAGCGCAGCGAAGAATCTGCTTTTGATCACGCCGGAAGATCCCGCATGATCCAGCGGAGCCACGATAGCCTCATCGCCGCGCGGCGGCGCTGCGACCGGCTCCGGCGCGCTTCTCCGCGCTCGGCGCCTCAGCCAGACCAGCAGCGCAGCCAGCGTCGCCAGGGCGAACGCAACGTGAGCGTCGAGCGCGAGTCGGTGACGGCTCGTCATGCCGGCGGCGGCGAGATATATTCCGAATGCTGTCGCGCCTAGCGCGAGCAGGATCAGCGCCAGCCCGGCGCCGCGCCGGAACAGTGACCAGCGACGAACGACGTACGCCGCCAGCAGCGCCGCACACAAGATGCCCAGCGCCGGATGCAGCAGGCTGTTGCCAACGTAGAAGAAGCCCGGCGTCGCGAACCCCGCGAGATAGGCGCTGTTCAGGACCAGCAGCATTCCAACTGCGAGGAGCAGCCCGCCGATCCGTGATTTCTGTTGTTTACGATTACTCACGTTCAATGCAAATCAGCGTAGCAGGGGCGTCGCGCCCCGTGCGCATGGGCAGGATGCCCATGCTAGCATGAACCTACCCCGCCCGGCGGCAGTAAGCGTAGCCCACAACTGATTTGCCTTTCAACCTCCCAATCAATGAGACCGCCGCTTTTTTTGAATTACCGGTGCTGCCTAATGGTCTTTGAAAGATAGTTCGCCGGCCCGTTGAACACACCGCGCGGTCCGCGTGTTGCTTTGCGGCGGCTTGCCGCCGCGTTGAAAGCGCGAGCAAGCTCCCGCACTTCTCAAAAACGATCAGGGCGGCACTGCCGGGCCAGAGCCATCACCGTTGAAATTTGGTCTCACCCGTCTCATCCGTCCCCAAAAGATCACGCGGGGCGCTTAGAATGGCCCGTGATGCCCGCCGCGCTCCGTCGAATTTTGCAGCGCCTTGTGCCGCCATCCAAGCCCGCGCCTGTCCCGGGCCGGGCCTTGGTCAAGAGGTGCGGGGCTAGTGACGAAGGGCCGAAAAAATGGATTGTTTATTTGCGAAACGAACCTAAGAAGTTGCTGAAAATAAACAACATGAGAAGTTGCTAATCGAAAACGAACCTAAGAACGAACCTACGGATTTTGACTCAAAAGCGCCCAACGTGCTTGAGATCAGTAACTTAGGTGGGGCTAGCGGAAATGCGCATATCCTGCCAAGTTGTTGAAAACACACGAGACTAGCACCCTGGGCGGAGTGATATCCAGCGGGTGCGGGGCAGGGATTTGAAAACATGCAGACACACACCTCACTGAGGTTCCAAGAAACGCTGCGCGGTCATTTTTCAGCCGCGCTCAAAAATCACGATGCCCCTGCCTTGTCCCTCGCCAAGAGCGGGCTTGACCGCTCGCCGTTAGAGCTCACCGTCACCGTCGAAGGCGGCGACCTCGAGGGCGCGCTCGCGAATCCCGGCAGGCCGTTCCGGCTCTCCGGAACCGCGCAAGCCGCTTCGCTTTCGCCCGCGCCTCTAACAGCGGAGGGCGAGCTGATTCTGTGGGTGCGCGACTCAGCACGAGTCGACGCGAGCCGTATGACTTACCGGCTGAACTTGAAGTCGGACGACGGCCGGAACTTTTTCTTCGATGGTTTCAAGGAGATGCGCGAGAGCCTTGCAACGCGCCTCTGGCCGCAGATGACGACCCTCTACTTCACGCTTTACGAGGGCGGGCTCGCCGAGGGTGAGGTGGTCGGCAGAGGAATTTTGCGCGCGGCGCCGGACGACTTCGTGCGCGAGCTCGCGAGCTTCGAAATATCCGGCGCGGACGCGTCTCGCCGCTTCGAATTCGCCGCCCGATTTGGCCGCTTATTCGCCGGCAAGTTATGGGATACATATGGCGGCCCTCTCGCGCCGGCGCAATACCTCAGGTCGGATGCTCCGCCACGCGAAAAACGCGCGCTGCGCACGCCCGCTCCGGAAGTCCATTACTTCAACACCGCCGATGAAGTTGAGCTCCGCCTGCTGCGATACCGCGGCGGCAACAAAGGTCCCGTGATTCTCACGCACGGGATCGGCGTGTCAAGCCTGATTTTTCGGATCGATACGGTGGAGACGAATCTCGTGGAGTACCTCGCGGCCCGCGGCTTCGACGTCTGGGCTCTCGACTACCGCGGAAGCATCGAGCTCGCGGCCCACAATCTGCAATTCACCGGGGACGATGTGGCGGCCTTCGACTATCCCGCGGCCGTCGAGCAGGTGCGGGCTCTCACCGGTGCGCCCAGCGTCCAAATGGTGGTTCACTGTTTCGGGTCGGTCAGCTTTTTTATGGCGATGCTAAGAGGGCTGAAGGGCGTGCGCTCGGCGGTGAGTTCGCAGGTGGCGACCCATCTGGTCACCGCTCCGCTCACCGAGCTCAAGTGCGGGCTCTATGTTCCCGAGGCGCTCGAGGCGGCGGGGATCCGGTTCCTCGATGCTTACATCAATGATGCCGCGGCGTGGGAGGGGAAACTCGCCGAGGTGGCGATGCGCTTGTATCCCGCGCCCGAGACCCAGCTCTGCACGAGTCCTGTGTGCCACAGGATTCTGTTCATGTACTCGCAGGTGTTCCAGCACGAGCAGCTCAACGCCCCCACGCACGACGCGCTCGGCGAGATGTTCGGCGCCACGAATATTCGCGCCTTCGAGCACCTGGCGAGAATGGTTCGCGCGGGCCACATCGTCACCGCAAATGGCGATAACTCCTATCTGCCTCACCTCGAGCGCCTCGCGATTCCCATCGCTTTTGTTGCCGGCGCGAAGAACCGCTGCTTCCTTCCCGAAAGCAGCGAGCGTACCTATCAGATGTTGTGTGAAAAAAACGGCCGGCAACTCTACACGCGCACCGTGGTTCCTGAATACGGCCACGCGGACTCAATCCTCGGCAAAAACGCCGCGCGCGACGTTTATCCCGCCATTGCGCGCCACCTTGAAGCAACGAGCACTTGTGGTTAAGTGATTTGGCGATTGAGCTCGGTAGCGCGGAGTTGTCTTTTAACTCCGCGGCTTTTCACCGGCGCAGGAACATTATCGAACGGAAACTTCATCAATTCGCCTACCGTCATTGCAGTTCGAACCCGCCCGCCGTCTCAAACGCGTGCGCCGCGGAGAGGAGCCTTTCTTCCTCGAAGTGCCTCGCAAGGATTTGCATGCCCACCGGAAGGCGGGGCTCCGCGCGCGTTGCGCCGCACGGGACGGAAATCCCCGGAATTCCGGCGAGGCTCGCGGTGACGGTGTAAATGTCGGCAAGGTACATCTGCAGCGGGTCGCCGCTGCGCTCGCCAATCGCGAATGCCGGCACAGGAGAAGTAGGCGTCACGATGAGGTCCACCTCGCCGAATGCCTGGAGAAAGTCCCGCGCAATCAGGGCTCGCACCTGCTGGGCTTTGCGGTAGTACGCGTCGTAGTAGCCGGCGCTCAGAACGTAGGTCCCGAGCATGATCCGGCGCTTCACCTCGGCGCCAAAGCCGGCGTCGCGCGTCTGGCGATACATGTCGCGCAGGCCATCGTACCCGGGAGCGCGGAAGCCGTAGCGCACTCCATCATAACGGGCGAGGTTTGAGCTGGCCTCGGCCGTGGCGATGATGTAGTAGCAGGGCACGGCGTACGCGGTGTGCGGCAGGCTGACAGAAACGATTCTGCACCCCAGCCTTTCGAACAGCCGGATGCCCATCTCAATCTTCTCACCGACCTCACGGCCCAAGCCCTCGAAGTATTCTTTCGGAACGCCGATGCGGAGACCCTGAACACCGGCGCCCAGCTTTGCTTCGTAATCCGGAACCGAAATGTCGGCCGAGGTGGCGTCCGCCGGGTCGTTCCCCGCAATCACTTTGAGCACCCGCGCGACGTCACGGACGGTGCGGCCGAAAGGGCCGATATGATCGAGCGAGGAGGCGAAAGCCACCAGCCCGTAACGGGAGACGCGGCCATAGGTGCCCATCAGTCCCGCGACGCCGCAAAAAGCGGCGGGTTGGCGGATGGAGCCGCCCGTGTCGGACCCGAGTGCGACCGTGGCGAGATTCGCCGCCACCGCCGCCGCCGAGCCGCCGCTCGACCCGCCCGGCACACGGCTAAGGTCGCGCGGATTATGCGTGGGAAAATACGCGGAATTCTCCGTGGAAGACCCCATGGCGAACTCGTCGCAGTTCGTCTTGCCGAGGATTACCGCGCCCGCCGACTCGAGCCGGATGACGGCCGTGGCGTCATAGGGAGAGATGTAGTGTTCCAGCATCTTGGAGCCGCACGTGGTGCGCGTGCCGCGAGTGACGATTACGTCCTTCACGGCCACGGGAACGCCCGCAAGCGGCGGCAGGGGCTTGCCATCAGCCACGAGTCGGTCCACGCGGCGAGCCGCCTCAAGCGCGCGCTCCTCATTAACGCTCAGGTATGCGCGGATCGCTGCGTCTTCGCGCCGGATGCGATCGAGGTGCGCGGCGCAGATTTCGACGGCCGACGCTTTCTTGCTGGTCAGCGCGGAGCGGATTTCCCCCGCGCCCAGTGCGGTGAGATGCATTGCGGAAATTACCCCGGCTATTGCTTCAGCGCCATGCGGCTCATCCACCGGCTGTTTTCCATCCAAATCGCCTGGTCGCGGCCCGGCCCGGTGGAAATCATGGCAATCTCGACGCCCGTCTGCTCTTCGAGAAACCGCAGATAGGATTTTGCGTTCAAGGGAAGCGCCGAATAGTCGCGGATTCCGAGCGTCGATTGCTGCCAGCCGGGAAGCGTTTCGTATCTCACCGTCACGCGTTCGAGCGTTGCCGCCTCGGCGGGAAAATAGCTGATGGCGGATCCGTCAAGCGCGTATTCGACTCCGATGGGGATTTCGGCGAGGTGGTCGAGAATGTCGAGCTTGGTAATAATGAGCGCGCAGAGATGGTTGAGACGCGCGCTATAACGCGCCGCCGGCGCATCAAACCAGCCGCAGCGCCGCGGGCGTCCCGTAACCGCACCGTACTCGCCGCCTCGCTCGCGCAAACCCTCAGCGCCGTCCGCGGACGCTTCAGTTGGGAAGGGACCGCTCCCCACGCGCGTTGTATAGGCTTTCGAGACTCCGATCACCGACCCGATCCGCGTCGGGCCGACGCCCGTGCCGGTCGAGGCGCCGCCGGCCGCCGCGCTCGACGAAGTAACAAAGGGATAGGTCCCGTGATCGAGATCGAGCAGCGTGCCCTGGGCGCCCTCGAAAAGCACGCTCCTGCCGCGATCGAGTTCTGTGTTCAAGAAATCTGAAACGTCGGTGAGGTACGGGACGATGCGCTCGGCTGTGACCCAGTACGCGTCGATCAGAGACTCCGCGTCCAAGCCACGCTCGCCCGAAACGGCCGCCGCGTACCGGCTCGTTTCCGCGAGCACCTCCCGGCACTTGCGGCGGAACGTTTGCGGCTCGCGCAGGTCACAGCCGCGCAGCCCGCGCCGCGCCGCTTTATCTTCGTAAGATGGGCCAATGCCCTTCGAGGTGGTGCCGATCTTCGCGTCGCCTCGCGCCGCCTCGGCCGCGCGCTCGTGCATCCGGTGATAGGGAAGAATCAGGTGTGCGCGGTCGCTGATTCGCAGCCGCTCGCCAACACGCACGCTGGAGCTTTCGAGCGCTTCGACTTCGCGGAACAGCGCCTCAGGGTCGAGGACCACGCCGTTGCCGATCACCGCGATTTTTCCCGGCCGCAGAATGCCGCTGGGCACGAGCTGCAGAACGAATTTCCTCCCGTCCACAACAACCGTGTGGCCTGCATTGGCGCCGCCTTGATAGCGCGCGATAATGTCAAACTGATCGGCCAAGGCGTCCACAACCTTGCCTTTGCCCTCGTCGCCCCACTGGACGCCCACTAAGATCGTACTTCGTTCCATGTTAGCCATTTTTGGCAGGAGCTCACGTGCGTGAGCCGTGTTTCATTTTAACCTGATTTCAAGTCTGCGGCGGAATACAGATCTCAAATGGAAGCGCGGGCTGAGAAGAAGATGCTGGCGCGGTTTTGTGATCGGCGTTTTTCGTCGTCCGCCGAGCGGCGCCGAGGAATGGCGAGACGCGGGAAAGGGTCTGATTGCGGGGATCTGCGCACGGCGAGCGCCGCCCGATTAGAGATGCTTAGAGATGTTTCTCGATCATCTTGGCGACGACTTCCTTAGAAGTGGCGCCTACCACCTGCTCCTGAACCTCACCGCCTTTGAACAGCAGCAGCGTTGGAATGCCACGGATATTGTAGCGGCCGGCGATCGCCTGGTGGTCGTCCACGTTCAGCTTCCCCACCAAAGCCCGGTCGGCGTATTCTCCCGCCACAGCTTCGACCGTCGGAGTCATCATCCGGCAAGGTGCGCACCAAGGCGCCCAGAAGTCCACCAGAACCGGCTTCGGCGACTTCAGCACCTGCTCCTCGAAGTTCTGCTCCGTGAATTCCACAAGATGATTTCCCGCCATGATTTTACGCCTCCAAGGCCTTGCCCCGCTTCAATTGATTGGATGTTCAGCGGGCGGTTTGGTTCCAGTGCGCTCGGCCCTCAGGCGCTCGTAGATTCGCGCGTACGCTTTTGCGGAGACGGCCCACGAGAAGTCTTTGGCCATGCCGTTCAGCATCACCCGCTGCCAAGCCGCCGGCTGGCGATACGTGCTGAGCGCCCGCTCCAGGGTCGCCAGAAGGGCGAGAGCCGAGTACTCGTCGAACTTGAACCCGGTGCCTTCCCTGCCGTTGAAGTCCTGAATCGTATCGTCCAGGCCGCCCGTGGCCCGCACCACTGGCACGGTGCCGTACTTCAGGCTGTAGATCTGATTCAGTCCGCACGGCTCATAGCGGGAAGGCATCAGAAACATGTCCGACCCGGCCTCGATCTGGTGCGCCAGCGCATTGTCATAGGCGACGCTCACCAGGAACTTCTGGGGGTATTCCGAGCTGAGCTGGCGGAACAACTGCTCGTACTGCGGTTCGCCGGCGCCCAGCGCCACCACCACAAGATCCATGCGCACCAGCTTTTCGGCCAGATGAGCGATCAGGTCGAATCCCTTCTGCGTGGCGAAACGCGAGACGATGCCGATCACCGGGCGGCTGAGGTCCGCATCTCGCGCGCCCATTCGCTCGAGCAGTGCTTTCTTGCACGCCTTCTTCCCCGCGAGGTTCTCCGGGGTGTAACGAGCCGGAATGAGCGCGTCGGTGGCGGGGTTCCACAAGTCGTAATCCACTCCGTTGAGAATACCTTCCAGTCGCGACGCGCGCTTGCGCAGCACGCCTTCCAGGCCGTGACCGAGCTCCGGAGCCTGGATTTCCGCCGCATAGCGGGGGCTCACCGTGGTGATGAAGTCCGAGAAAAGAATGCCGCCCTTCAGATAGCTCACCTTCCCCCAGTATTCCAGTCCGTCGATGTTGAACAAGCTCCCGTCGAGCGAAATCCGCGGGAGAACGTCCGCCGGAAACAAGCCTTGGTAACCGAGATTGTGCACCGTGAGCACGGTTGCCGTGCGCGTGAAAAAGGGATCGCGCGCGTAAACCGCTTTCAGGTAAACCGGCACGAGGGAGGTCTGCCAATCGTGGACGTGGATCACGTCCGGAGGCGTCGGAAACCGCTTGAGCGCTTCGAGCGCCGCGAACGAGAACGCCGCGAACCGCACCGCGTTATCGGCGTAATCGATGCCCTCCTTCGTCTGGTAAAGTCCGTCGCGGTCGAAAAACTCGGGGCACTCGACCAGGTGATGCCGCACTCCCTTTATCTCAGGTCCGGTTTCGATCGACGCGTACTTGAACCCGAAGCTCAGCGGAAGCGTGAGCGCCGCCGCATTCGGCTCTACCGGGCCGCGCTTCGTCGCGCGGTACCGCGGGATGATCACGTCCAGTTCGTGCCCCAGCGCACGCAGCGCCTGCGGCAGCGCGCCGACGACATCGGCGAGCCCCCCGGTCTTCGAAAACGGCACGCATTCCGAGGCCACAAAGGCGATCTTCATCTCTTCTAAGCGGCTCTTCCAGCGCGGTGTGGATTCAAACGCCGCATCCCGGCGCTTGGTGCATAACGTACCTTAGAGGACCATCCGTGTGATGTCAAGACTCCGTGCGGCATGTGTCAGCCCCAGGGCCGGCCTAGCGACGGTCCGTCCGTTTCAAAACCGCCCCGTCGCAGCCCTCCATCGGATCCGCAACCGCGTGCGACGGGCCAGATGCCAGGTGCGCGGCTCCGCCCCCCTCCATCGAAAGGTTGCGGAGACCGGATCTTTCCCGCGAAGCCTGTCCTCCGCAAAAGCGGCGGGGGGAATCGAGTGGCTTGGGGCGCCGGTTTCGCTGGGGTGAAGATCGCGTTGGTTTGGGTGCGCCGGAGGGCCCGATGGGTGCTGCAGCGAAATCGCCTGCCACCCTCCAGCCGAGCTTGCGCCGTCTAAACTTTTGGGGCTTCTTAGGCGTTGGCAGCAAGTAGGATGATTGTCCATATGAGCTTATTCTGGCCTTATTACGTGCAACTAACATGCTGTATATGGCTGAAACAATGAGCGTTAACAATATAGTGACAACTTAAAACGAATATATTATGATGTTAATCTACTAAGGTGTATATGCAAATTGAACTGCAAGGAGGCACAGGAGCCATGGCGATTGTACGATGGGAACCTTTCAGAGACCTTTTGACCACCCAGGACCGGTTCAACCGGCTGTTCAACGAGACGTTCTCCAACGTGTTTGGGAACGAGCAAGTTGCGCCGCAAGCCTGGACCCCGGCGGTAGATGTTTACGAGGACGAGAAGGGCCTTGTCATTAAGGCTGACCTCGCCGGCGTCGATCCGAAGGAGGTTGACATTCGGGTTGAGGACGGGACGCTCTACCTGAAGGGCGAGCGGAAGTCCGAGCACGTGGAGAAGGGAAAGAACGTGCACCGCATCGAGCGCTCCTACGGGTCGTTCATGCGGACGTTCGCGCTGCCGCGAGCGATTAACACGGACGGCATCAAGGCGGACTATAAGGACGGCGTCCTGACTCTGACTTTGGCGAAGCGCGAAGAGGCGAAGCCGAAGACGATCAAGGTGAACGTCTCGAACGGCGCAGAGGCGGCGTCCGCCCGCAAGTAACAAGAGCCGCCCTCGCAACCTGCCGCGCTCTATCCGCAACCGGGTAGGGCGCGGTTCTGTTTTGCGGGAGTCTGAGTTTCAAAGGAGCCGTTATGGCGACACGATTCGACAAGTACACGGAAAAGGCGCAGGAAGCGCTGCAGGCTGCGCAGGAGCTGGCGGGCCAGCACGGCAATCAGCAGTTGGAGCCGGTGCACTTGCTGCTCGCGCTGCTAGGGCAGCCCGAGGGAATCGTGCCCGCGGTTCTGGCGCGGCTCGGGGTCGCGCCCTCCGCGCTTTCGGCGGAGGCTGAGAAGGTGATCGACGGCCTCCCCAAAGTGGGCGGCGCTACCGAACACTACCTTTCGCCGGCGCTCAAGCAAATCCTGGACGGCGCGTTTGAGGAAGCCGCGCCTTTCAAGGACGAATTCGTCTCGACCGAACACCTGCTTCTTGCGCTCACGCGGAAGCCGGCCGAGCCGGCGGGGCGGATTCTCGCGCGGCTCGGAGTAAATCACGATGCCATTCTAAAGGCGCTGGTGTCGGTGCGGGGCACGCAGCGCGTTACGGATCAAAACCCCGAAAGCAAGATTCAGGCGCTCGAGCGGTACGCGCGCGACCTCACGGACCTCGCCCGCCGTGGCAAGCTCGATCCCGTGATCGGCCGCGACGACGAGGTTCGCCGCGTCATCCAAGTGCTCTCGCGCCGGACCAAGAACAACCCGGTGCTGATCGGCGAGCCGGGCGTCGGGAAGACAGCGATTGTCGAGGGCATCGCGCAGCGCGTGGTCGCCGGCGACGTGCCGGACTCGCTGAAGTCGAAGCGGATCATCCAGCTCGATCTCGGTGCCCTGATCGCGGGCGCCAAGTACCGCGGCGAATTTGAGGACCGGCTGAAAGCGGTTCTCAAGGAGATTGAGGAGTCGAGCGGCCAATTGATCGTGTTCATCGACGAGCTGCACACGCTGGTGGGAGCCGGGGCGGCCGAAGGCGCGATGGACGCTTCGAACATGCTCAAGCCCGCGCTCGCGCGCGGCGAGCTGCGCTGCATCGGAGCGACCACGCTCAAGGAGTACAAGCAGCACATCGAAAAGGACGCCGCGCTCGAGCGGCGGTTCCAGCCGGTTTACGTAGGCCAGCCGACGGTCGAGGATACAATCGCCATTCTTCGCGGCTTAAAGGAGCGCTACGAAGTTCATCACGGCGTACGAATCAAGGACTCGGCCATTGTCGCGGCCGCCGTGCTGTCCAACCGCTATATCACCGATCGTTTTCTCCCCGACAAGGCCATTGACCTGATTGACGAAGCCGCGTCCAGCCTGCGCATCGAGATTGATTCAATGCCTACGGAAATCGACCAGATCGAGCGCCGCCTGGTGCAGATCGAGATCGAGCGGCAGGCGCTCAAGAAGGAAGATGACCCCGCCTCGCGCGAGCGCCTGGCAAAGCTTGAGCCTGAAATGCGCGCCCTGCGCGAGCGCCTGGACCCGCTGAAACTGCGCTGGAAAGCCGAGAAGGAAGCGATTGCCGGGATCCGCCAGTTGAAGAGTGAGATCGAAGACGCGAAGACCACGGAGCAGCGCGCGACGCGCGAGGGCGATCTGAACAAAGCGGCCGAAATCCGCTACGGCAAGCTCGTGGGCCTCGAGAAAAGGCTCGCTGAATCCAACCAGCGTCTCGAAGCGATGCAGCAAACCGGCCGCATGCTGAAGGAAGAAGTCGACGAGGAGGACGTGGCCAAGATCGTGTCCAAATGGACCGGCATCCCGGTTTCGAAAATGCTGGAAGGCGAGATGGCAAAGCTCGTCAAGATGGAGGATCGGCTGCGCGAGCGCGTAGTGGGCCAGGATGAGGCGCTGCGCATGGTCGCGAATGCAGTGCGGCGCAGCCGGGCCGGGCTTTCAGACCCGAAGCGCCCGATCGGCTCATTTCTATTTCTCGGACCCACCGGCGTCGGCAAGACCGAGCTCGCGCGGGCGCTCGCAGAGTTCCTCTTCGACGACGAGCGCGCCATGATTCGCATCGACATGTCCGAATACATGGAGAAGCACGGGGTGGCGCGGCTGATCGGGGCGCCGCCCGGATACGTCGGCTACGAGGAGGGCGGCCAGCTTACCGAGCCGGTGCGGCGGCGTCCCTACGCCGTTCTGCTGTTCGACGAGATCGAAAAGGCGCACCCGGATGTGTTCAACATTTTCCTCCAGATTCTCGACGACGGCCGTCTGACCGACGGCAAAGGCCGCACCGCGGACTTCAAGAACACGGTCATCATCATGACGTCGAATATCGCCTCGCACTTTATCCACGAAGCGGCGGGGCGGGAAAAAGCGTCGGCCGACGAGCCGGGCAAGATCACGGAGGACGTGAAGCGCCGCATTCATGAAGAGCTGCTCGCGCATTTTCGTCCGGAATTCCTGAACCGCATCGATGAGATCGCGATCTTCAACTCGCTCGGCAAGCCGGAGATTGAAAAGATCATCGACTTGCAGCTTGAGCACCTGCGGCGGCTGCTCGAAGAGCGCAAGATCCGCATCGAACTGACAGACAAAGCCCGCGAACTGCTCTTCCGGCAGGGCTACGACGTGCAGTTCGGAGCGCGGCCGCTCAAGCGCGCCATCCAGCGCATCATCCAGGACCCGCTCGCCATCAAGATGCTCGACGGCGAAGTGATGCCCGGCGACTCGTTGATGGTGGACGCTGACTTAAAAAAAGGCGAGATGGTGTTTGAGAAGGAAGCCGCGCGGGCGGCACGCTCCTAACCGCTCCCGCCCCACGTACGGGCGCGGCTCGCCGCGCCCGTTCATGAACATCAGCGGTGCTGCGTGCTGCGGCCCTGGGGAACCAACGGCGGATGTTACAATGCATCCGCCGTGCAAGATAAGGAGGCGCAGTGAAAATCAAAGTGGTCGTTCATGAAGCGGAGGAGGGTAGATTCTGGGCCGAGGTCCCCGCCATCTTCGGCTGCGCGACGCAGGGAGATACATTTGACGAACGCCTGTCGAACCTCTGCGAGGCAGTTGAGGGGTGTCTGTCCGTGGAGTGATATCGTTGTGATATCGGAGGTGCCGGTGCCTGATTTGATGGTTCGGAACGTGCCCAAGGTTATCTATGATTTCCTGAAGCGAAGTGCGAAGGCTCACGGGCGGAGCTTGAACGTCGAAGTGGTAGCGATCCTCTCGGATGAGGACAATTGGGCGCTTCGGCGCTTGCAGATCAACTCAGTCATGTCAGAACTCCGGCCGGTGCGCGAGGCGGTCCGAAAGAAGTATCCTCATGCGCCCGACAGCGTAGAGCTGATCCGCGAGATGCGGAATGAGCGATGAACCTGGTGGTTGACGCGAGCAGTTCGCTGAGTTGCTTTCAGCCGGAGGGAGGCCGGCGGGCGCGCCGAAACAGTTGATATCATTGTGGTATCATGAAACTTTGGGGGATGACATGGCAAACACAATCGTACGAAACATCCCCGACAAGCTATACGCCACGCTTCGCCGGGAGGCGCAGAGCACCGGCGGGAGCCTTAATTCGGAGATCATTGCAGCGATACGAGATCGAGTGGAGATGCTCCGACAGCGGCGGAAAAGGGCCCGGGCGATCGCTGATATTCACCGTCTTCGGACTGAGATCGCGAAGAAGTACCCGGTTCAGACCGACAGCGTGCAGCTTATCCGAGAGGACAGGGACAGCCGGTGACCGTGGTTGTTGACGCGAGTGTCGCGGCGAAGTGGCTGCTTCCAGAGCAGGATGGTGACAAGGCGGCAGCGGTGCTCTCGGCCTGGAATGACGGCGTTGTTTCGTTGCTGGCGCCTGACCTGCTTGGCGTGGAGATCGCGAATACGCTTTGGAAGACTGCGGCGAGGGGCTTGCTTGAAAGGGCTGATGCGGCTCGGTTGTTCACGCGGTTTGAGAGGCTCAGTCTGCCCCTGGTTCCGACCGTTAGTTTGATTGGGGAGGCCCTCAGTATGTCACTTTCGTACCAGCATCCGGTCTATGACTGTGTTTACGCAGTTCTTGCGGCCCGCGAGCAGAGCGGCTTGTTGACCGCGGACGAAAAGATGTTCCGGGCGCTGCGGCCGGCTTTGGCGGCCGTTTGGCTGTTACGGGATTGGGGTAGACGTGCATGAGCGGCAGGCGGCTGCGCTTGCGTCTCGGTGGGGGGCAAAGGGCTTTTGAGGAATAACGGAGTATGTGGAACAACTTCAAAACGACGCTCTTGCTCGCGTGCCTGACGGGCGTGCTGCTGGCGATCGGGGATCTCTGGGGCGGGCGGCAAGGGCTGACGATTGCGCTTATTCTCGCCGCCGTGATGAACCTCGGCAGCTACTTCTTTTCGGATAAGATTGCGATCGCGTCGAGCGGCGCTCAGCCCATTTCGCGCGAGGAGAATCCGCGCGTTTACCAGATTGTCGAGCGGCTTGCAGGCAAAGCCAATGTTCCGGTGCCGAAAATCTACATGGTTCCCACCGATTCGCCGAACGCCTTCGCCACCGGGCGGAATCCGGAGCACGCGTCGGTGGCGGTGACCCGCGGCATCATGGAATTGTGCAACGACACGGAAATTGAGGGCGTGCTGGCGCACGAGCTCGGCCACGTCAAGAACCGCGACATTCTGATCAGCGCCGTGGTGGCGACAATCGCGGGCGCGATCACTTACATTGCACAGATGGTGATGTGGGCGGAGATGTTCGGCGGCTTCGGCGGCGGCGGCGGTGATCGCGAAGGCGAAGGCGGCATCTTTTCGGCGCTCGCCATGATGATTGTGGCGCCGCTCGCCGCCATGCTGATTCAGCTCGCCATCTCACGCTCGCGCGAATACGAGGCCGACTCCACCGGCGCGCACATCACTGGAAATCCGCAGGGCCTCGCCAGCGCCCTTGAGAAAATCGATCAGTGGTCGAAGCGCCTGCCCATGCGGGTTTCGCCTTCGACGGCCCACCTCTACTGCGCGCAGCCGCTCACCAGCGGCCAGATTTTCTCCGGGCTGTTTTCCACTCACCCTCCCATTCAAAAACGCATCGCGCGCCTGCTCAGCGGAAGGTACTAGTAGTGGCGAGAGCATCTCGCCCACGAAAGCCATAGGCACGAGCCACTTCGCGAGATCCTTGCGAGGCGATCCCTTTCCAATTGACTTTGGCCCATCTGAACAGCAATAATACCGGCATCACTGGGGATCCCTGTAAAGATTCATATTCACGAGGTTGGCGCTCGCTACTGACATTTGCAGGTCATGATGACGCCGTTTCGTGTAACGGCGGGCGGACGGAGCTTGCCCTGAGCCCTTCGACTTCGCTCTCCAGAAACTTCGACGAGAAGACGAGCGAAGCGCCCGAAGGGCCGCAATAGAGTAGCCCCGGGCGTAAGCCCGGGGGTGAGGACAGCGCCCCAAATTGTCGCTTCGGCGCCGGGGATCATCGCGTAAGACTCACGTCCCACGGCTTGCGCCGTGGGCTATTTTATTTCGCCCGCTCCGCGGGCTTACGCCGAAGTTCCCGGCACTATGGACCCGTCGACAGCGGGCAGAAACTCAGGCTAAACTCTGCGAGCCGGGTGAGGGGTCTCGTTCGAAATTTTCGGAGGATGGGCGCTGAAACCGCGTGCCCCTGGAGTTAAGCAACATGCCGCCCGCGGCCCGCATAACCGACCCAACCACCCACGGTGCACCGTTAGCGCCGGGCCCAGGCAGCGCAGACGTCATGATTGGCGGCATGCCCGCCTGGCGCGCTGTTATCGACCAGCACGCTTGCCCCGCCGTTAGCATCAGCGGCGCCGACGGCGTCGGTGCGGTCGTGATGGGCAGTTTCACAGTTCTGATCAACAACATGATGGCCTGCCGCCTGGGCGATATCGTCGTCGAGAAGCCAGGGTTGGCCATGGGCCCGGTCAATCCTATTATCATGGGCGAGCCTACGGTTGAGATCGGCGAGGTGGGTATGGGTTCGCCGGTCGTTGTAACGCCCATCCCGCCTCTCGTTCTTTTGGCGCAGGCGATGGCCGCGTCCGGCTCAGCTGACGCCGAATCCGTCTCGAATGCAGCGCAAGCGCTGGCGCAGTCGTCGCAAGACGGAGCTCCCTTTGTCGAACCATGCCCTGCTTGCGAAGCGCTAAAGAATGCAATGGGATCTGAGGCCTGATTGGCCGGCGTTCTGCCAAACTTGAGAAGCTAGAGCCATGACTGCTTCGCGTTGGCATCGCGGGTAGAGAACAACGAGTGTTCACGATTCGCAAGGAACAGATCGAAGTTTTTCGCGCACCCGCGCTCAAGGCCTACGAGGACCGGATGATCGCCCATCTTTGCCGGTGCTTCCCCACAAAATGCCAGGCGCAAAGTGAAGCCGATTTGCGCGAAATGATTCGGCATGGCATCAGGACAGCCGCCAAATACGGATTCACCACGGAGCGGCACGTGTGCAAGTATATCGATCTCATGATGGTGTACGGCCAGGAATTCGCCGATGATCCCGAATTGCCGTGGGCCCGGGCGATTCTCCACGACAAGACGCAGGCGGCGCCTGGCATCATCATGGACCGTCTTTATAACGAGGCGAAAAGGAACTACCGTAACCCAGCGTGACGAATGCTCGACGGATCTGATTCTGATGCTGGCGCTCCCGATGGCGGTCTTTCCGGCGCCGAGCAGGATGCCAGCACGTGCTTCGCGCCGGGCCCAGTGGCGGGTGTGATACCGGTGCCGTGTCCGCCGCCGTTTGCGCATATCACGGTGCACATTCAAGATCCAAAAGGCAATCCTATTCAGGGCGTAACAGTGGCTCTTGAAGGGCAGGGCGCGCTGGGGCTTACGGATAGCAGCGGTAATTACGATTTTGGCACCCATCCAGCCGGTACGTACAGTGTCTTCGCAAAAAAGGACGGTTTCACGCCAGCGCCCGCAAACCAGTCAAAATCCGCGCCGTCCGGCGTGGTGACTCAGTTTATAATCGTTCTTCAGCCTCCGCGCGTAACGCAGATTGCGGCTGCGGTGCCGGGGACGAAGAGCCGTAGAACTCCGAGTAAGAACCTCGGTAATAATGTTCTCCGGCCAAGCAGTTCGGCGGACGAATCGCTGAAGGGGAATGCTGCCGTCATTCTAGTCCGGGGTTGCACATCGGTTGAACTTAGCGCTCAAACGTCGCCCGCCGACCAGCCCGTGACCTGGAATGTCAAACCCAACGAGAACAAAGAATCTGCGCCTGCCTGGTCGAGCACTGGGACCAACAAAATTAAGCTGTCAACGGACAAGACCGGCTCATTCTCTGTCATCGCTACGCTTTACGACTCCAAGGTCGTGTGGAATGTTATCTTCGTTTGGGTAAACATCGATCCTTCAACGTCGATCATCACAAAAAAGGAGAACCAGTTCTGGGACAAGTCGCAGGCTGGATGGGTGACTTTCTTATCCGGAGACTTCACTCCGAGTAAGCTTCCATGGCAAGCGCAAGTCAGCGCGAAACTCGTAGGAGGCGGCGCTAAGGGGAGCATCGGTATTGATAAAATTCATTTGAAAGTGCTCCAGAACGGCACCGCGGATACTGTGACGGGACATTACGGTGCGGGAGACACGGCAGCGCACGACGAGCCAAGCTTGCCTATTCTCGACAACAACAATGCGTCGGGATCTTTGCCGCCGCCCTATCTTACCGACGCAAGTGTGTTCAAAGTCACGCCCAACGATACGGGTGCGAGTAGAACAGTCTGGGCCGGGGATGCGCCGGCCGACGGCCTCCCTCCAAACCACAACGTTTCGGGTAATCCGCTTACTGCGGTCACGGGCGGTTACGGATTCCAAACCGCCGTCGGATCGATAAGTGATGATGCTCCAAACTCTCTGGTATTGCATGCAATGACGACTTGGAATGTAGATTTCAAGGGCAAAACGTTTACCTCTCACGGGATCCTGAGATATAAGCCGGACGGCCCCAGTGTCAGGAAGGACGCCGCTTTCTCGCTTGTATCTCCGGCCACAGGAGGGCAAGACGCCTGCGACGCAGGGTTCGAGGTTATGGGTCCAATTTGGAACGACCCGCCATCGAATCCGCCCGCGACATTGAAGTGGTACTAGGGTTCCCGATTGAGATGTCTGCCAAGGTGGTGAGGACCGTGATCATTTGGGCGCTTCTCGGCGCTCTGCTGGGCTATGCGGGAACCGCTGGCTCGTTGGACGCACGACGAAGCGATCCCTCGGTGGGCGGCATGGCGCGCCATCCGGCGGCCGCCGGGGTGGTTTCAAGTCACGAAGGGAGTAGACCGATGGATCTGCTTGGCAATGACCTTGTCCCGTCCATCTCCGATCCGACCGCGAGCGTTGTTCTGGCCGTGATCGTTCGTGTGCGAATGGCCGCGCCGCCCGAACCGGGTTGGGAGCAGGGGACGGCTACACTGCAGGTGCGCCGCGTGTTCAGCAGCCCGACGCTTCAAAACGGGAATTCACTTGATGTTCCGTTCGCTCGAAACGTAAGCCCCATACTTCGGGTACGAAATAGATTGAATTATTGGAACGTCCTTCCGATGGAGCCGGGAAACCAACTACTGCTGACGTGCCGGCCGGTAAAGTCTTCCGGAGCGTGGATCGGTATCGCGGGACGGCAAGTGCAGTCTTCATCGGATCCGGTGTTGTCGGAAATTGCCGAATGCTATCGGCTTGAGCATTTCTCAGGCCCGAACGAGGTAAGGCGCGAAATGCTGACGAAGGCCCTGACCGTTAGCGGGAGTCTGCTGGGACAATATGCACTAGACTCAATCGGCCGGCGCCGCACCGTGACACGGGAGGTTGGTTCAGCGATGATCGAAAAAGCGATCGCCTCCGATATGACCACACAGGAGGACAGACTCGAACTCGCCCGCCAGCTCATGAATGGCTATTTCTTCGAGACGGCTCACGGCGCGGATCCGACGAACCAGAGTATTGTTTCCGCTTTGGCACGCGGCTTTGTCCACAGCCGCGAGGCAACCGACAAGCCGTCATGGATTGAGGTTTTGGGCAGCGCGGTCTTACGCCGGTTTTCCGATCTACCAGAGCAGGATCAGGAAATTCGCTCTGCTCTCATCTGCGGAGTTCCGACCTCGTTGCGCGCGGAGGTGAGCACGGCGCTGTCGCCCCAGCCGTTGGGCAGTGCTGCGGAAGAATCTGAGGTCGCCTTCCGTCTGCAAAATGCTTGGCGGAATGCGTGCCCAACGACGCGGTAGTTCCGGCCAATATCCCTCAACCCAATCACTCCAGCGGACCCGTGACCTTCTCCATCATCTACTCTCCCCGGGCTAGCGCGATGAAAGCCTGTCCAACCTGCAAATCAACGTACGCGGAAATGTGGAGTTTTGTCCGCACGCCGGCGCGGCTCTGCCAATAAGCGGAAGGGCAAGTTGTCCTTTCACAGCGCGGGCCATAGGGATTCCCAGATTTTGAATTCGGTGTGGTAGCCCGCTTCCTCGGCGCGGGTGAGCTTGCGGCCCGAAGCAACGTCGAGGGTTTCCTGAAAAATCTTCTCGCCGACTTCTTCCATGGTCTCCTTGCGGTCGAGAATTGTTCCGGCGTTGATATCGATGTCGCCGTTGACGCGAGCTAGCGGCGTGTTGCTGCCGATCTTGAGCACCGGCCCGAGCGCGCATCCGATCCCGGTGCCGCGGCCTGTGGTAAACAGCGCGACTTGTGCGCCGCTGAGAAAAAGCGCGGGCGTCGAAATCTGATCATAGCCGGGCGTGTACAGCACGTAGAGTCCTCGCCGCTCGCCCAGCCACTCGCCGTATTCCACCAGGTCTTCGACCACGGAGCTTCCGCCCTTGGCCTTCACTCCCGCGGATTTCAGATAGATGTTGTAGAGCCCGCCCTTCTTATTTCCCGGTGACGGATTATCTCGGAAATCGCTGCCGAACATCCGCACGTAGGCTTCATAACGCTTCAGCGCGCCCATCAATTTGTGCCCCACGGCCTTGGTGCGCGCGCGCTGCGCGAGGTCCACCATCGCCGCGCCCTGAAGCTCGGGAATCTCCGGCAGCAGCACGGAGGCGCCGGCTTTGACGAACCGATCCGCCGCAACGCCCACGGCGGGGTTTGCGGTGACGCCGGACCAGCGGTCAGAGCCGCCGCACTTCGTGCCGACGGTCAGTTTGGAAATCGGCAGCGGCTCGCGCTTAAATCGATTGGCGAAGTGCAACTGCTGTTCCACCAACTGCAGTCCGCGCTCGACCGACATGCGGCTGCCGCCCGAGTTCTGAATCACCAGGTTCACCACGCGCTGGTTATAGTCGGGAACCATCGCTTGAAACACGGGTGCGGAACACTCTACACAGGTTTTGCCGCATCCGAGGTCGATGTAAATCGCCGCACCGAGATTGGGATGCCGTAGCGTGTCGGCGAGCAGTTCATTCAGCAGGTCGACGGCTCGTCCGTCCGGCATGCCGCAGCCCGATTCCTGTGCGATGGCCACGACGCCGTCGACGTTCGGGAATTTGTCACGCGAATAGATCTCCCGCATAGCGCGAGACGCAATCGCGTGAGCCTCGGTGGAGGAGCACATCCCCGAGGTCACAACGCCCACAAAGTTGCGCGCGCCGGCCGTGCCGTCCGGGCGGGCGTATCCGTCAAACGTGGCGCTCGCCAACCGCTCATCGATCACAACCGGCGCATTGTCCCGGTAGCGGACCTTCAGGTGTGGCAGGCGCGCTTCGATGTTTTCTTCTGTGATCGGGTCGCCCGGCTGAACGTCCTTCGATGCAAGGCCGATGGGATCGCCGAGGGTGATGTAAGCCTCACCCTTGGCGACAGGCTTGGTCGCGAGGCTCAGACCGCGCAACACCCTGCCTGAAACGGTGAAGTCCGCGTCGCCATGCCGCAGCGCGGTTCCCGCCTCGATGAAGTCCGCGGTGACAACGGCCAGGTTGTCCTTTTCGGGCCGGATCACAATGGCAACGTCTTCGAGATTCCTGATTTCCATAAACCCTTTCCGATTTGTGCGATCTCGATAGCAGCGAACGACGTTCGCCGAAGCGCGTGATCTACTGACAGCGCCGCCGGCAGCACTCATTGTAGTGGATTCCCGCGCTGGCGAAAATGACCGCTACGCCGGAGCCGGCCAAGGGGGCGCGGCTTGTGTTCGATTCGAACCGCGTGATAAATTGCACCCCTTCAATTCGTGCGATGGAGAAGCAATGAATCCTCTTGAAAGGGTGCGGATAGGCGCGACCTCAGTCGAAGTCACCCGATTGGGCATGGGCACGGCGCCGCTCGGCGGGCTGTTCGAGGACGTGCCGCGAGAGCGCGGGGTCGCCGCGATCGAGCGGGCGCTCGCCCTTGGCCTCAACTTCTTTGACACGGCGCCGCTTTACGGTCACGGCAAGAGCGAGGTCTTTCTCGGCGCCGCGCTGGCGGGCGTTGACCGGAAAGCGTTCGTGCTTGCCACCAAGGTGGGGCGTCTCCTGAAGCCCGTGGCCCCGGCGGAGCGCGATCAGCATGAGTTCAAGAATCCGCTCGCTTTTCAGCCGGTCTTCGACTTCAGCTACGACGGCGTGATGCGGTCGGTCGAAGAGAGCCTGAAGCGGCTCAGCCTCGAGCGCATCGACGTTCTGCACATCCACGATCCCGACGAACATTACGATCAGGCGATCCGCGGCGCCTACCCCGCGCTCGCGAAGCTGCGCAGCGAGGGCGTGGTTCGCGCCATTGGAGCGGGCATGAACCAGGCGGAGATGCTTGCCCGCTTTGCGCGCGAGGGCGACTTCGATTGTTTCCTCCTCGCCGGAAGATATACGCTCATCGACCATACCGGTCTCGGCGAATTGCTTCCGCTCTGCGTCGGCAAACACATCAGCGTGATCATCGGCGGCCCCTACAACAGCGGCGTGCTGGCGACGGGCGCGCGCCCGGGCGCAAAATTCAATTACGCCGACGCGCCTCCCGCGATTCTCCAAACTGTGCGCAGAGTGAGCGAGATTTGCAGCCGCCACGACGTTCCGATGAAGGCGGCGGCGCTCCAGTTTCCGCTCGCTCATCCCGCCGTTGTTTCCGTGATTCCGGGCGCGCGGAGCGCCGAGGAACTTGACGAAGATTTCCGGCTGTTGAGCCATTCCATCCCCGCCGAGTTTTGGGAGGATCTGCGAAAGGCCGGATTGATCCCGGAGAATGCGCCCACGCCTAGCGGCGATAGCACATGAACTCCGGGCCTGAAATCGAATCTCAAATCCCAAAGTCAAAATGCGGAACCTCAGGAGCGATACGACGCATTGATGTCGATGTAGCCGTGGGTGAGGTCGCAAGTCCACACTCGCGCCGAGGCGGAGCCGCTGTGCAAATCGACAGTCAGGGTGAGCTCGTTCTTGTCGAGCTCGCGCCGGGCGGCGGTCTCGTTGAATGGCGCGCCCGTTCCGCCGCGGCACAACAGAAGCCGGTTCAGGCGAACCTCGGCTTTCGCAGGATCAAACTGAGCGCCGCAGTAGCCGGCGGCGCAGATGATGCGGCCCCAGTTCGCATCTGAGCCCGCGACTGCGGTTTTGACGAGCGGAGAGTTGGCAATCGCGCGGGCGGCGAGGTCCGCATCGGGCGCGCTGCGAGCGCCGCGCACTTCGACCGTGATCAGCTTCGTCGCGCCTTCTCCGTCCCGAACGATTTTAAGAGCGAGCTCCGTGGCCAGCTCGCAGAAACCCCCCTGAAGGAACCCGGCGTCGCGCGAGCCGGGCCGGATGCTCACCTCTGAAAGTCCGCTGGCGAGCGCGAGCACCGTATCGTTCGTCGACGTGTCCCCGTCGACGGTGATGCGATTGAACGACACGTCCGCCGCAGCCCGTAACATCGACTTCAAGTCGCGCGGCGCGATTCCCACATCCGTGGTGATGAAACAGAGCATCGTGGCCATGCGCGGGTGAATCATGCCGGAGCCCTTCGCGATCCCGGCAAGATGAATGGCGCGGCCGGAAAGCTTTGCCCGCAGCACCAGCGATTTGGGAACTGTGTCGGTGGTCATGATCGCCCGCGCCACTTCGCCAGCGTTCCCGGCAGCCAGCGAGGCGACGAGCGCGGGAATGCGGCTTGTGATCCGAGCCGCGTTGAAGGGCGCGCCGATCACGCCGGTGGAAGCTACGAGGACCTTACGGGCCGGAACGCCCAGAGCTTCGGCTGCGGCGCGGGCTGTCGCCTCGGCGACGCGCGTTCCGGCGCGACCGCAGCAGGCGTTGGCGTTCCCGGAGTTCACGACAACGGCGCGCGCACGCCCCCGGCTTTGCACGAGGTGCTGCCGCGAAAGGATCACCGGCGCGGCCACGACTCGGTTGGTGGTGAAAACGCCCGCGGCAGCCGTGTCGGTTGCTTCCGAGTAGATCAGCGCCAAATCGAGCGCGCCGGCGTCCTTCTTGAAACCCGCGTGAGCGGCGCTCGCCGAGAAGCCCTCCGGCGTGGCAATGTTGCCCTCTATTCTGGTCCAGTTTGGCATGTGGAAACGGGGGTCGTCCGGCGGCTGCGGGAACGCGCTATCATCGCCTGCGCCGCGCGCCCAGAGGAAGCCAGAATCATAAGAGGACGCTAATGGTTATTGATTCTAAAGCATCAATAGGCTTCGTTCCGTCAAAAAAGTGTTGCGTCGACAGCCTCTCTCGCGACGCGATCCGCTCGCCCTCCATCGGTTTAATGTAGCACGACGCCCCGGAAGTTGGGCCGCAAACGAGACGCATGAGACAGTTTTTTGAGCGGCGATGCCCTACCGCGACGGATGCCGAATTTGAGGTTACTGGACGAATGTGCGATCATACCCGGCTTGCTGCAGCCGTGGATTAATCGGGACAGCATCGGTCGCATGTTTGCGCGGGTGGGCCGTCGGCCCCGGCGCGGTTCAGCCACCCATTTCTCCGACAGCGGTGTAGCGCCGCCCTTCAGGGCGGCAAAGGAAACAAATGTGCCGTGCTGAAGCCCGGCGCTACAAACTTGTCCCTGCCTATGACGATCATCACGGGCATTTTTCTGTTTCTTGCTGCGGTCATCGCCGGAGCTTTGAACGCGGTGGCGGGCGGCGGCAGCTTCTTTACCTTTCCGGCCTTGCTGTTTACGGGCGTGCCTGCAATTCCGGCCAACGCAACCTCCACGGTGGCCGTGTGGCCGGGAAGTGTGGCCAGCGCGACGGCCTACCGCAAGCGGTTCCCGAGAAGCATGCGGCTGGTTCTGCCGCTGCTTGCCGCAAGCGTCGCCGGCGGCCTGGCCGGAGCCAGCCTTCTGCTGCACACCCCGCAAGGGATTTTTTTGCGCCTCATCCCGTTCCTGTTCTTCGCCGCGACGCTGTTTTTCGCCTTCGGCAAGCGGCTCTTCCGCGCGGCCAACTTGCTCGCCGAAGAGGGTGAGCAGCCTCGCACGCCCTCCTGGCTATTGATCGGCGGAGTGACGCTCCTTCAGTTTGTCACCGGCGTTTACGGCGGCTACTTCGGAGGAGGAATGGGAATCCTGATGCTCGCGTTCCTCACGCTGCTGCCGCTGGTGGATATTCACGCTATGAACAGCCTCAAGAACGTTCTCGCGGCCGCGATCAACGGAGTCGCCATCGCCGCCTTCGTCGTGGCGAAGATCATCTATTGGCCGCAGGGGATTCTGATGCTGTGCGGCGCGGTGATTGGGGGCTACGGCGCGGCGCACTACGCGCAAAAACTCAATCCGAGCCGCGTGCGCACGTTCGTGGTGATTGTGGGGTTCACGCTGTCGTTCGTTTTTCTGTGGAAGTACCGGTAGAGGAAATGGTGGATGGTGAATGCCGAATGCTGAATTGTAGCGGCGGGTTTACCCCGCCACGAAGAATGGCGGCATAAAGCCGCCTCTACGCGGCCGAAACTGAGGCACCAGCGCGGCTCAGCAGCATCGCTCGAGCGCCTCACCGGCGGTTGATGACGCTCGCGAGGTACCCGGCGCCGAAGCCGTTATCGATATTCACGACGGCGACGTTCGAAGCACAACTGTTTAACATCCCGAGCAAGGCGGCGATACCGCGAAAGCTTGCGCCGTAGCCGATGCTGGTCGGCACCGCGATGACGGGCGCGCTCACCAGGCCTGCCACTACGCTCGGAAGCGCGCCTTCCATGCCTGCCGCGCAGACGATCACGCGAGCTTCACGCAGCAGCCTGCTTTCGCCGATTAGCCGGTGGATGCCGGCCACGCCAACGTCGTAAAGCGACTTCACGGTGTTGCCCATCGTCTCGGCGGTCACCAGGGCCTCTTCGGCCACGGGAATGTCCGAAGTGCCGGCGGAGACCACCAGAATGGTTCCCGCGCCGCGCCGCGCCCGGTCCTGGCGAATGGAGATAGCTCCCGAGAGCGCGTGGAATTCCGCGCGTGGCGTCAGCGCCCGAATGCGCTGAAAAAGCGCTTCATCGCCACGGGTGATCAGGATGTTGTGCTTGCGCGGCAGCATCCTGCGCACGACGCCTTCGATGTGCTCCGGGCTCTTGCCGCGGCCAAAGATGACCTCGGGGAATCCCTGCCGAAGCTCGCGGTGGTGGTCGATTTTGGCGTAGCCAAGGTCCTCGTAGGGCAGGTCGCGCAGGCGTTCGAGCGCGCCGTCCACGCTCACCGTGCCGCGCCGGACTTGCCTCAGCAGGTTTTTGATTTGATCAGCAGTCAAAGTGTGCCTTGCAGTAAGGGATGTGCCGCGGCGGTTCGAACGCGCTTCAACGCCACAGTATAGCAGGGCCGCTCGTGCTGGCGTGCGCGTGTTGGCCCTCAGCGTCTCGTGTGTTGCCGCCGCCGCTGGGCTGTCGCGACGCCCTTCAGAGCCTGCCCTGAAGCCCAGCGCTACGTTCGTGGGTGCCGGGCTATCCTCCAAAGGGTTCTGCGATAAGGAGTTCGGCTTTCTTGACAAGGCCGAACCCTAGACTATACTCTAGGACTTTCGTCCCTGGAGGCGGGTATGCGGATTACGCGGGAGGAGTTGGCGCTTGACCCGCTGATCCTGGACAAGTCCTATCCCGCTGACCGGTTCCAGAATCTCAGCGACGAATTTGAGCTGGCGGCGGCGGTTCGGGTTCAGGGCGGCGCGGAACTCATTGGCACGGACATCCGCATCCACGGCGTGGTCGCAACGTTGGTCGAAGCGAAGTGCGACCGCTGCGCGAATCCGGTGGCGCTGCCCGTTGAACAGAGCTTCGACCTGCTGTACAGGCCGCTGGCGGCGACTGCGCGGGAGGAAGACGTTGAGATTCCCGCCGACGAGCTGGACGTTGGATTTTATTCCGGCGAGGGTGTGAATCTGACGGAAGTGGTGAAGGAGCAGATCATCCTGGCGCTTCCGATGAAGGTGGTTTGCAACCCCGACTGCCGCGGATTGTGCCCTGTCTGCGGCGCCAATTTGAACACTGCCAGTTGCCGCTGCCGTGAGCCGCAGCATGAATCGCCGTTCGGCTCGCTGCTGAAAGATTCGTCGCGCTGAACGACGCCAGCCGCCATTCGGGACGCCGGCTCGGGTGACCCGCTTGGCCGGCAGTTTGGCTCGACTCAAAGGAACGCCTACTCATGGCCAATCCGAAAAGACGACATTCGCACGCGAGGAAGAACCGCCGCCGCGCGCACGATCACCTGAGCGTGCCCGGAATTTCTGAGTGCCCTCACTGCCACGAATCGAAGCCGCCGCACAGGGCGTGCCCGCACTGCGGGTACTACCGGCGCCGGCAGGCGATTCTCGTGGAAGAGAACGCCTAAGAGCGCCGAGCGGCGATCCCTTCTCACAGCGAGAACGACTCGGTTTATTGACTTCCGCACCGCTTTGACATTCCGAAAGAGCCGATCACGCGGGCTTCGGAACCGACCCGCGGCTTTCCGCCATGCCGAGAATCGCCGTTGACGCCATGGGAACCGACAGCGCGCCTCTGGCCGAGGTGGAAGGCGCGATCCACGCCGCCCGCGACCGGTTGGCGGACGTCCTGTTAGTCGGCCCGGAAGAGATTCTCAAAAAAGAAATAGCGCGCAAGGGCGCGCGGAGCCTCCCCATCGAGGTCGTTCATGCCAGCGAAACGGTGACCATGGAGGACGCGGCGGCGAAATCGTTCCGGCGCAAGCGCGACTCGTCGATGCGCGTTGCGGCCCGCTTGGTGCGCGACGGCAGGGCCGACGGCTGGGTAAGCGCGGGCAACACGGGCGCGGTGATGGCGACGGCGAAAATTGTGCTCGGCGCCCTCGAGAGCGTTGATCGGCCGGCGCTCGCCGCCGTTTTTCCAACTTCCAAGGGCAACGCCTCGGTGCTCTTGGACGTGGGCGCGAACGTCGATTGCAGGCCGCACCACCTCGAACAGTTTGCCGTGATGGGGGAGATCTATTACCGCGTCATCTTCGGCGCGGAAAGGCCGCGAGTGGGATTGCTCTCGATTGGAAGCGAAGAGCACAAGGGCAACGATTTAACGCGCGAAGCCTTTCAGGTGCTGAAAGCCCTGCCGCTCCGGTTCATCGGCAACGTCGAGGGCCGCGACCTTTATAACGGCCGCGTGGACGTGATTGTTTGTGACGGATTCACCGGCAACGTGGCTCTGAAGATCAGCGAAGGTCTTATCGAGGCTGTTGCCAGCCTGCTGAAGCAGTCCCTCTCAAGCACGCTGACCTCGAAAGTAGGCTACGTGCTTTCGCGAAGCGCCTACCGGCATTTCAAAAAAAGGCTGGACTATTCCGAATACGGAGGCGCTCCCCTGCTGGGCGTGCGGGGTGTCTGCCTGATCGCGCATGGCAGCTCCAACGCGAACGCGATCAAGAACGCGATCCGCGTGGCGGCGGAATTCGTGGCGGGCGGCGTCAACGAAAAGATCGAACGGGAACTGGCCGGGGCCGCGCAAGCTCGCTCGTGAGCCTCCATTCTCATTGAAGATTACCGAGTAGAGTGAAACCGCGCCCCCTGATCTCTAAACCGAAGTCCATGAAAAATCCGGACTGGTGCCCCTGAAAGCGCACCTGGTCGGATGCGTTCTCTCGCGTGAAGGAGCCTTATGACGGCCGCCGGTATCTTGGGAACCGGATCCGCTTTGCCCGAAAAGGTGGTCACGAACTTCGATCTCGAGAAGCTCGTGGATACTTCGGACGAGTGGATTACAGAACGGACGGGAATCAAAGAGCGGCGGCAGGCAGCGCCGTCTGAAACCACTTCGACGCTCTGCATCCGCGCGGCGCGACGGGCGCTCGACATGGCAGGACTCAAGCCGGTCGATCTCGATATGATCATCTGCTCCACGATTTCTCCGGATATGCCGCTGCCTTCGACGGCGGCTTTTGTCCAGAGAGGCTTGGGTGCACGTACGGTGCTGGCGTTCGACTTGGCGGCGGCGTGCTCGGGCTTCTTGTTTGGCCTGACGGTGGCAGAGCAGTTCATTCGCAACGGCAAGGCAAAGTACGTGCTCGTCGCGGGCGCGGAGCTGCTGTCCCGCTTTCTTGATTACACGGATCGCGCCACCTGCGTCCTTTTCGGGGACGGCGTGGCCGCGGGAATCATTGGGCCAGCTACACCGCCCTCCGTGATTCTGGCGACGGAGATGCACACCGATGGGGCATTCGCCGAGCATCTGTTTATTCCAGCCGGCGGCGCATCGCGTCCCGCCTCTTGCGAAACGGTGCGAGGCCGCGAGCACTACATCAAGATGCGCGGCAATGAGCTCTTCAAGGTCGCGGTGCGCAGCCTGGAGGAAGTTTCGCGCCGGGTGCTCGAGCAATCGGGCGTGAGTCCGGACGAACTGGACCTGTTTATCCCGCACCAGGCAAACCAGCGGATCACCGACGCGGTCCGGGACCGTCTCGGAGTACCGCCCGAAAAGGTGTTCTCGAACATCAGCCGCATCGGGAATACGTCCTCGGCGTCGATCCCACTGGGACTCGATGAATGCGTGCGCAGCGGCCGTGTCAAACGAGGCGACCTCGTCCTGATGTCTGCGTTCGGGGCAGGAGTTACCTGGGGCTCGGCGCTGATTCGCTGGTGAGCCTTGGGCAACTCATCGCTCGTCACCGATCACTCATCACCTGTCATCGCTTTTCTCTTTCCCGGGCAAGGCTCGCAATATCCGGGGATGGGGCGCGAGCTCTTCGAGACCGTGCCGCGCGCGCGCGCCGTGTTCGAAGAGACGGACGCCGCGCTGGGTTTTGCGCTCTCGAAGCTCTGCTTTGAGGGTCCCCAGGCCGAACTCCAGCTCACCGCCAACACGCAGCCCGCGATTCTCACAGTGTCGGTCGCGGTTGCCGAAGCGCTGCGGGAAAGCGGCGTGCGCCCTCATTTTGCCGCCGGACACAGCTTGGGGGAATATTCGGCGCTGGTGATCGCGGGCGCTGTGGCGCTCGCGGACGCCGTCCGCTTGGTGCGAAGACGCGGTGAATACATGCAGGAGGCCGTTCCGTCGGGTGAGGGCGCGATGGCGGCGCTGCTCGGCGGAAGTCTGGAGGCGGTAGAGAACCTCTGCCGCGATGCGGCGCGCGGCGAGGTTTGCTCTCCCGCTAATTTGAATTCACCGGGACAGATCGTGATTGCCGGGCACACACGAGCCGTGCAGCGGGCGGTCGAGTCGGCTGCGGCGTATGGCGTCCGGCGAGCCGTGATGCTGAACGTTAGCGCCCCCTTCCACTGTTCCCTGATGCGCCCAGCCGCGGAACGGCTGGGGCTTGATCTCGATGGAGTGCCGATTTCCACCCCCGAGATCCCGGTGGTGCGCAACCTCGACGCGAGCTTTTACGGGACCGCTGAGGGCGTTCGCGACGGTCTGAAGCGTCAGGTGACTTCGCCGGTACGGTGGGAAGAATCAATGCGGAAGCTGCTGGCGGCGGGCGCGCATCTGATGATTGAGGCTGGGCCAGGCAAGGTACTCTCGGGTTTAATGCGGCAGATTGAACGCAGCACGGAATGCCTGAACGCCGACAATCCTGCGTCGGTGGCCGAAGTCGCTGAACGAGCGAGGCGCGGTGGGCGATAGCGGGCGGCTTTTGGAAGGCAAGGTTGCGCTCGTCACCGGCGCTTCGCAGGGAATCGGGCGCGCGTGCGCGCTCGCGCTGGCCGACGCCGGTGCTGCGACGGGGCTCGGAAGCCGCAGTCTTGACAAACTGCAGGGCCTCGCCAGCGAGATTGAAGGCCGCGGTGGACGGGCGGTGGCGCTTGGTCTCGACGTGGCCGACGCGGCTTCCGTAAAGGCGGCGGTTGCGAGTCTGATCGGAGCTTGCGGTAAGATCGATATCCTGGTGAACAACGCCGGCATCACACGCGACAATCTCGTCTTGCGCATGAAGAGCGAAGACTGGGAGGCGGTACTGAAGACGAACCTCGACGGCGCGTTCCATTGCATTCGGGCCGTGCTGCCTTTGATGGTGAGGCAGCGCTCCGGGCGAATCATCAACATCGCCTCCGTGGTGGCCCAGACGGGTAACGCCGGCCAGGCGAATTACGTCGCCGCGAAGGCGGGCTTGATCGGGTTGACGAAGGCGGTGGCGGCGGAGGTCGGCAGCCGCGGCATTACGGTGAATGCTGTGGCGCCGGGATTCATCGCGACGGCGATGACGGAGCAACTGCCCGAAGGCGTGCGGCAGAAAATCCTGAGCCTGGTTCCGCTCCAGAGGATAGGAACGGACCGGGACGTGGCGTGCGCGGTTCGCTTCCTGGCGTCCGATGAGGCATCCTATATCACAGGGCATTGCCTCAACGTAAACGGCGGCATGCACATGGCGTGAGCGCTTCGGTTCGGGGCGCCCGCTGAAGCGGAACTCACTGCAACAGACAAGCACATTTACGGGCGCGTGGCAAGCGATACCGGACACCTGCTAGAATGACTGACCACTACATGCGAGGAGGAAGGACTGATGGCTTCCGTCGAGGATAAGGTCAAACAGCTCATTGTGGAACAACTCGGCGTGGACGAGGCAGAAGTAACGCCCACGGCTCATTTCATTGACGATCTGGGAGCGGATTCGCTCGACATCGTGGAACTGGTGATGACCCTCGAGGAGTCGTTTGAAATCGAGATTCCGGACGAGGACGCGGAGAAAATCCAGACGGTCAAAGACGCGGTCGATTACATCCAAGCTCACGCGAAGAACACCGCGAACTGACCGGCCGCGGCGATCTCGTGCGAAAGGAATCAGGCTTGGCGAGAAGGGTAGTGATCACAGGCGTCGGATTGGTCAGCCCGGTCGGGGTGGGGACGGAAGAGAGTTGGCGGGCGATTTTGGCCGGCAAGAGCGGCATTGCCCCGATCACCCACTTCGACACCACAGGATTTTCGGCCACGATCGCGGGGGAAGTGAAAGGCTTCGATCCGCTTCAGTTCATCGAGAAGAAAGAGCTGAAGAAGATGGGGCTCTTCATCCAGTTCGCCCTGGCCGCCGCGCAATTCGCCATCGAGCACTCGGGCCTGAAGCTTTCTCCTGAGACGGCAAACCGCACCGGCGTGTTCATCGGCTCCGGCATCGGCGGCTTCGACGTAATCGAGCGCGAGCACACGGCGCTGATGCAGGGCGGCCCGCGACGAATCTCGCCTTTCTTTATTCCCGCATCAATTGTGAACCTGGCTGCCGGATTTGTTTCGATCCGTTTCGGGGCCAAGGGACCGAACTCCGCCACCTGTACCGCTTGCTCATCGAGCGCGCATTCGGTGGGAGAATCCTACCGGCTTATTGCCCGCTGCGATGCGGACGCGATGATCTGCGGAGGCGCGGAGGCGGCCATCACCCCGATGGGCGTCGGAGGGTTCGCGGCCATGCGCGCGCTATCCACCCGCAACAGCGAGCCCGAGCGCGCCAGCCGCCCCTTCGATCGCGAGCGCGACGGGTTTGTGATCGGGGAAGGCGCGGGGATCGTGATTCTGGAGGAATTGAACTTTGCCCTCGACCGCGGCGCCCCCATCCTTGCGGAAGTAGCGGGTTACGGCATGTCGGCGGATGCGTTTCACATCACCCAGCCCTCTGAAGACGCGGACGGCGCGACGCGAGTGATGCTCAACACGCTTTCCGATGCGAAAGTCCTCCCCGAGCAGGTGGATTACATTAACGCACACGGAACCTCAACGCCTTACAACGACCGCCTCGAAACACTCGCCATCAAGAATGTCTTCAAGGATCACGCCCTAAAACTCGCGGTCAGCTCGACCAAGTCGATGACGGGTCATCTACTTGGCGGCGCGGGAGGTCTCGAGGCGGGCGTCGCCGCTCTCACGCTGCGCGACCAGATTCTGCCGCCGACAATCAACTACGAACATCCCGACCCGGACTGCGACCTTGATTATGTCCCCAATCAATCACGGCCCGCGCACGTCGAATACGTCCTCTCGAACTCATTCGGCTTCGGCGGGACGAACGCCGCCTTGCTCTTTAAGCGGTACACGGGCTGAGTTGCGCCGCATCGTTGCCTTGTGACGAGCGAGCGAGCCCGGCGATGCGGGCGGTATAATCAAACGTGAGCGATGAGGCCGTCATTTTCCTTTCACTCGTCACCTTCTGCAGGATATTCCCGTGAAGATCGCCGTTTGCCTGAAGCAAGTGCCTGCCCGTGATTCTCTTCTCCGGCTCAATTCCGCATCGACCTGGATCCGGGAGGCCGACGCCGGCTACGAAGTGAATGAACCCGACATCTACGCCCTCGAAGAGGCTCTGCGGCTGAAGGAGCGGGCCATGGGCGGCGAAGTCGTTGTGTGTACGCTCGGCGCCGCCCGCGCCCAGCAGGCGATCAAAGAAGCGCTCGCCAAGGGAGCGGATCGCGCCCTGCACCTCGACGACCCGGCGTTAGAGGGTTTGGACTGCTTCGGCACGGCGAAAGCCCTTGCCGCGGCGCTGGCGAAGGAGAAGCCCGATCTAGTCATGACGGGATTACAGTCGGATGACTTCGGGTTCGCTCAGACGGGGGTGATTCTGGCCGAGCTGCTCGGAATGCCTCACTCGACGATCATCATGGAAATCCGCCTCGAGGGAGAAGGCGTGCGGGTGAAGCGAGAGCTCGAAGCGGGTTGGTTCCAGTGGATCGACCTGGCGCTTCCGGCTCTGCTCACAATCCAGTCCGGCATCAATAAGCCCCGCTATGCCACGTTGCGGGGCATCATGGCGGCCAAATCGAAGCCCATTCAGAAGCTTTCGATGGGGGATCTGGGACTTTCCGCAGCGGACGTTGCTCCAAAGCAGAAGATTTCCCGCGTCTTCGTGCCGGCGAAGACCGCCAGGACCGAGTTCCTCGACGGAAGCGCCAAAGAAGCCGCCGCAAGGCTCGTGGATAAGCTGAAGAATGAGGCCCGCGTGCTATAGCGGGAGAGCAGCGGGTAAGCATCAGCATGGCAAATGACGTTCTAGTTGTCGCCGAACATCAGGCCGGAAAGCTGACGAGAACCTGCTCGGAGGCGATCGCAGCGGGTCAGCGGCTGGCCGCTGATTGTGGCGGCGCCGCGTCGGCGGCGCTGCTTGGCGAAGGTGTCGCCGCCCTGGCCGGCACGCTCGCGCTGGCGAAGCTTGGCGAAGTGATCGTTGTCGATTCCCCAGAACTTCGGAATTATACGCCGGACGGTTATACGTTCGCGCTTCGGGAAATTATCGCCGAAAGAACTCCGGCTTACATCGTTTTCGGCCACACGTATCAGACCCGCGATTTCGCTCCGAAATTGGCCGCGCGCCTGAACGCGGGTTTAATCAGCGATTGCCTCCGCTACCGCAAAGAAGGCGGTCGGCTGATTTTCACCCGGCAGCTCTTCCAAGGCAAATTCGAGGCGGATGTGGAGCCGCAAGGCGAGCCGCCGTGGCTGATCTCGTTTCAAACGGGCTCGTTCAGGGAAGACTCGCTCGAGCGCGCCGGAGATCAAGCGCCCGCACGGGTTGTCAATCGCCCCGTGCAGATTCCCGCCGGCAAGATCAGGACTCGCCCCGGTGAGCCGTTTCGCGAAGCCCGGCAGACGGTCGACCTCACGCAGGCGGAAATAATCGTCGCGGCGGGCCGCGGAATCAAGTCGCAAGAGAACCTCGGCCTCGTGCAAAAACTCGCCGACGCGCTGGGCGGCGAAGTGGGCGCCTCGCGGCCGATCTGCGACGGCGGCTGGCTCGCGATGGATCGCCAGATCGGAAGCTCGGGGCAGACGGTGGCGCCGAAGCTTTACTTGGCGCTGGGAATTTCGGGCGCTATTCAGCACCAGGTCGGCATGAAAGGCTCGCGCACGATCGTTGCCATCAACAAGGACCGCGAGGCTCCGATTTTCGAGATCGCCACCTACGGAATTGTGGGCGACCTGTTCGAGGTCGTTCCGCCGCTGATCGAAGAGATCGCCAAAGCCAAATCCGGATAGGCAACCCGCAGCAGCGCGCCGCGGCGAAATGTTATGCTCTACAGTCGGCCGCATCAGTTGTGATGCAACCATCGCAGTGTTCGAACGCGGAGAGGATCCGACGTGCTTTGCCCCATCTGCCGTAAACGAAAAGCCAAACGCTTCTGCCCGGCGAAGGCCGCGACGATTTGCAGCATCTGCTGCGGCACCGAGCGCGAAGTCACGATCGACTGCCCCGCCGGCTGCCCGCACCTGATCGAGAGCCGCCGCCATGTCGACGAGCACCCGCACAGCGGCGAAAGGGAAATTCCATTCGCGAAGAGTGATTTCAATTACGGTGCCTTTGCGCGGCATGAATCGCTAGTGACGCGCCTTTCCTACGTGATCTGCGAGTTCGCCGCGGAGAACCCTTTACTGGCCGATCCCGATATTCAAGCAGCGTCGCAAGCTCTGGCCGAAACCTACCAGACGCTCGCGAACGGCGTCGCGTACGAGCAGCCTCCCGTTTATCCCATCCGGCGCGAACTCTATCAGTTACTGCAAGCCGAAGTGAAAGAATTTAAGGAGCACGGCGGGTCCGATCTCTCACTCCCCTCGCGCCTGGGCGCGTCCGAGATTCGTGACGTGCTGATGATGTTCACGCAGATCGCCGCGCTGAGGTCGAATGGCCGGCCCAAGGGGCGAGCCTTCCTTGATTTCATTCGCTCGCAATTCAAGCCGGGGACGTTTACGCGAGATGAACCGAAGATTCTTTTGGCCTAGGACCGCCTGCGGCTGCCCTGGAAAGTGACGACGCGATCCCTCACCCGGCCCGCGTCGCTCGCCACCCTTTCCCGGGGGGGGGAAGGGAGGGATATCTGGATGCGAGCCCTCTCCCTTGGGGAGAGCGTGCCTGGCAGCGGAAGTCGGGTAGGGGTCATTTTTCAGGTTGGGGCAAATCTTTCCGTGCGATTCGCGAGACCTTTGAATGAAGCCGGTGGACGAAATTCGTGCCGCGCTCAGCATCACTGACGTGATCGGTGACTACGTCAAGCTGCGCAAATCGGGCGCGAATTTTGTGGGGCTCTGCCCGTTTCATCAGGAAAAGACTCCGTCCTTTGCGGTCCATCCGGCCAAGCACATCTTCCACTGCTTCGGTTGCGGCGTGGGCGGCGACGTTTTCAAATTCGTGATGCTCATCGAGAATCTGACGTTTCCCGAGGCGGTCGAGAGGCTCGCGGAAAAGGCCCATATCGCGCTTCCCGAGCGATGGAGCCACGGCCAGGGCGACGCCGAAGCGAAGGACAAAGCCGCGCTTCAACAGATGCACGAAGTGGCGGCTCGCTTTTTCGCCTCTCAGCTCGGAGCGAGCGTGGAGGGCCGTGCGGCTCGCGCCTACCTCGACGATCGCGGCGTCTCGGCTGAGGCGATGGCTCGATTCCGGCTCGGCTATGCGTCTTCGGAGCCGTCGAAACTTGCGGAGCGGCTGGCGGAGGCGGGCTTCGCGCCGGAGCTTATGGAAAAAGCAGGCTTGGTGGCGCCCGGACGCGACGGGCGCAAACCGCTAGACCGCTTTCGGCGCCGCGTGATTTTCCCCATCGCCAGCGAAACCGGTAAAGTGGTCGCGTTCGCCGGGCGCTCGCTCGGCGGCGAAGAGCCGAAATACCTGAATTCGCCCGAGACTCCGCTCTACACCAAGGGTCGCGTGCTCTACAATCTCCACCAGGCGGGCGCGGAAATCCGCAAGCTCGACGAGGCGATCCTGGTGGAAGGTTACATGGATGTGATTGGGCTCGCGTCGAACGGAATCGCCTACGTGGTCGCCTCGTGCGGCACCAGCCTGACGGCGAGCCAGGTGCGTTTGCTCGGCCGCTGGACGCGGCGCATCGTGGTGAACTTCGATCCCGACTCAGCAGGCGTGGCCGCGACCGAACGCTCGCTCGGCTTGCTTCTCGAAGAGGGATTTGAGGTGAGCGTGCTGGCGCTGCCCGGCGGGCTCGATCCCGACTCGTTCATCCGCAAAAACGGCTCCGCCGCCTACCGCGAATTGTTGTCGAGAGCGCCCGCTTATCTCGACTATCTCACCGAACGCGCCGCCGCCGCGCACGGCCTTGCGACTCCCGAGGGCAAGGTGCGCGCCGCCAATGCCGTACTCCCGTACCTGGTGAAGGTAGGCAATCCCCTCCTCCGCGACGAGATGGCGACGAGAATCGCCGAGCGCCTGAGGCTCGATCAACGGCTGTTGCGCGAGGAGCTGAAGCGTGCCGCGCGCGCCGGCGAGCGAGAGATTCGCGTCCAGCCCGAGGCCGCCGCGCTCAAAGCGACCGTGGCCGAAAAGGAGCTGGTGTGGGCCTTCCTCTCGGATCCGGCTCTCGCAGCCGAGTTCCTTGGACCCATCCTGCAGGAAGGGCTTTGCGAAGAACTTGCGACCGCCGGCCTCTTCGGGAAAATGCTGGCGGAATACTCTGCATGCGGAAATGTTGATTTCGAGCGGCTCCGAGACGTGCTTTCGCCCGAAGAACAGCGGCTGGTCGCTGAGCTTCAATTTGCGGCCGGAGAACCGCCGGACCGCGAGCGCGTGATGTCTTCCCTGCGCGCTCTGGAGCGGCGGAAGCTTGAGCAGCTGCGCGCTTCTCTCCAGTTGGCGATTGAGCGCGCCCAGCGCGATAACGATAAAGCGGCGCTCGATCGCCTTCTCCAAGACAAACAACAAGTACTCCTGCGCACCGCCAAGCCTAGCGTCTGATTCCTCCCGCGAGGCGTCCCCCGCGTGCTGGCGCGGGGCTGGGGGACGCGCTCGCAGCCTCCGATGCCCGCAAATTCCAGGTTTTCACCCGAAAACGAAAAGCTTTACCGCTGGCTGGTGGCCATCGCCGTCATGCTCAGCGCGCTGATGGAGCTGGTAGACACGTCGGCGGTGAACGTCAGTATTCCCTACATTGCAGGGAATCTTTCCGCGACCATCGACGAAGCGACTTGGGTGCTCACCTCGTATCTCGTCTCGAACGCCGTGGTGCTGCCCTTGACCGGCTGGCTGGCAAGCCGCTTCGGGCGAAAAAGACTCCTCATGACGGCGATCACGGGCTTCACTGCGGCCAGCGTGCTTTGCGGCCTGGCGCCGACGCTTCCTATTTTGATCGTCTGCCGCGTGCTTCAGGGCACATTCGGCGGAACGCTTCAACCCACCACCCGAGCCATTCTTCTCGAGTCCTTTCCGCGTGAGGAGCGCGGCCACGCGATGACGATGTGGGGCGTTGGAATCGTAGTCGCGCCCATTCTTGCTCCGGTGCTCGGCGGCTGGCTCACCACCGATTATTCCTGGCGCTGGGTCTTCTTCATCAACTTACCGGTCAGTATCGCGGGTCTAATCCTGGTCCATATGTTTGTGTTCGATCCCCCTTACCTCCGCCGCATCAAGAAAGGAATCGATTATTGGGGTCTCGGGATGCTTGCCTTGGGCATCGCATCGCTCCAGGTCGTGCTGGATAAAGGGCAGGAGGAAGACTGGTTCAGCTCGCACCTGATTGTGGCGCTGGCGGTGATCGCGGTGCTCTCTCTCATCAGCTTTGTGATTTGGGAGCTTTACACCCGCGATCCCATGGTGCACCTTCGCCTTTTGAAATACCGCACGTTTGCCGCGGGCGTGGGTCTTTCCGTTGTCCTGTTTTTCGTGCTCTATGGGAGCATCCTCTTGCTCCCGCTCTTCATGCAGGAGGTGCTGAACTTCCCCGCCATCACCGCGGGCATTTGGAACAGTCCCCGCGGAATTGCGACCATGATTCTGATGCCGGTGGCGGGTTTTCTGATCGGCCGCCGTTGGGATATGCGCGCGCTTCTCTTCTGCGGGATCCTGGTTTCAGCGGTGGGGGTGCTTTCATTCTCGTTCCTGAATTTGAATGCCGGTCCGTGGAGTTTTCTCTGGCCTCAGGTGATCATGGGGGCCGGTCTCGCCTTCGTGTTCGTTCCCTTCGCCACCATCACGGTGGACCCCATCCCCAATCAGGAAATGGGCTATGCGACCAGCATCACCGGCCTGACACGCAATATCGGCGCGAGCTTCGGCATCGCGATCGTCGCCACTCTGCTTTCGCGCCGGGACCAGATTCATCAGGACAGGCTTGTGGCGCACGTCAATCCGGCGAACCCGAAGCTCCGAAGTTTGCTCGCTGCCATACAGAACGATTTCGTACATAAGGGCGTCGATTTTTCAACGGCGGGTCACCAAGCCATCGGCCAGGTTTATCAGATCGTCCTGCACCAAGCGTCCGTCTTGAGCTATCTCGATTCCTTCCGCATTCTCGCCATATTCTTCGTGCTGGTGGCGCCGCTCGTGTGGATCATGCGGAAGCCACACTTCAAGAGCGAGGATGGATCCGGGGATTAGTGGCGTCGCAGATTAACTGCAAGCAGGAAGATTCGGTCGGACGTGCACGACCCGTGGACACGCGACATCGCCCAAAGAAATGTCCCCACAAGGTCACAGTGAGGAAGCAGTGGCTGCCGCTGGCCGCGACCCGCTGACCGTGGCGCCCGCTTCGGCACCACCCCCGGATACTTCCAGGCCGTCAGGGTACTGAGTACGGCCAAGATTCCCAGCGCACATCGAGCGCGAAGTACGACGCTCTCGCGTGGCGAGCCTCCATCAGATCAAACGCGCGCCACTCGACGACCGCCGCCGCGACAGACATGAAGGTAAATCTCGGAACCTACGGCCACAGAGCTCGACTCCCCACTACGGCCTCCAGGCCGCAAACAAGACTAAACATAGTACAATTAGCACTATGCGGATCAGGGTGATCCTTATCATCTCGCTGATCGCGGGAATGGCGCTCGTGTCCTACTTTTTCGCGGTCTACCAGGTCCAGTCGCAGCAGAGAGCGATGCGGGAAGAAATCGTCCGGCGTTCGGAGCTGCTCGCGGAAAGTTTGGACGTCAGCGTAGAACCTCTCATCCAAACCCGCTATTACCACGAGCTGAGGCGGTTCGTCGAAGGCTTTGGTAATCGCGTGCAGTTGGTCGGCGTGGCGGTGTACGACGACCGCGGCAACGTGATTGCCGAGAATTCCAGCCTCACCCAGAAGCTTAAGGTGGTGCCACCGGTCGTTGATGAAGCCATTGCGGAAGACCGCGGCGCCGGGGCATTCCTCACGCTCAAAGACCGGCTCATTCACACCTACGCGCTGCCTCTCCATCGGAACGGGAAGGTTGAGGGCGTGCTCGCGGTGGTGACCGACGCCGGCGGCATTGCTGTCCGCAGTTCTGCCGTGTGGCGCGAAACCTTCATCCGCGTGCTGGTCGAGATGCTAATTATCGCCGCGATCACCTTCCTGGTGGTTCGCTGGGCGATGGTCGGGCGGATCCGGAAGATGACCGAGTGGATGAAGGCCCTGCGGTCGGGCAGAACGCCTCCGCTGCCGCTCGGGCCGGACCAGGACATGTTCAAGCCGTTGGCGCGAGAGGCCACGCACCTCGCTCGCAGCCTCGCCGCTGCGCGTGCATCTGCGGAAGAGGAGGCGCGGCTCCGCGCCACGGGCGAATCGCTCTGGACGGCTGAGCGGCTTCGGATTTTAGTTCAGAGCAAACTGGAGGAGAGCCGCCTTTTCGCCGTCTCCAACCGCGAGCCCTATGAGCACTCACGCCGCGGGAGGGATATTACCTGCGCGGTGCCGGCCAGCGGATTGGTCACGGCCCTCGAACCGATCCTGCGAGCCTGCGACGGCACGTGGCTGGCCCACGGCGGCGGCGATGCTGACCACGACGTGGTCGATGCCTACGATCATATCCGGGTTCCGCCCGAAGAGCCGCATTATACGCTGCGCCGCGTCTGGCTCAGCAAGGAAGAGACCGAGGGATACTATTATGGTTTTTCGAACGAGGGCATGTGGCCGCTGTGCCATATCGCCCACACGCGGCCTACGTTCCGCACTGAGGACTGGGCCTGCTACAAGGAAGTGAACCAGAAATTCGCCCGCGCTGTGCTCGAGGAGATGGCGGGCGAGGAGCGCCCGTTCGTGCTGGCGCAGGATTATCACTTCGCCCTGCTGCCCCGCCTCGTCAAGGAAGGATTTCCCGCCAGCCGGGTGGCCATCTTCTGGCACATCCCGTGGCCCAATCCCGAAGCATTCGGCATCTGTCCGTGGCAGCGCGAGCTCCTGGACGGCTTACTCGGCGCCGACCTGGTAGGATTCCACACGCAGTCGCATTGCAACAACTTCCTCGAAACCGTAGACGCGGCCCTCGAGTCGCGCATCGATTGGGAGCGGTTTGCGGTGAACCGCGGCGGGCATCGCACGCTGGTGCGGCCGTTCCCGATCAGCGTGGATTTTCAGGAAAACCCCGCCGGGACACCGTCGCCCAACGGATCGATCTACCTCGAACGGCGCGCCCTGCTGCGCGAGCACGGAGTCGAGGCCGCCTTCATGGGCGTGGGCGTGGATCGCGTCGATTACACCAAGGGAATTCTCGAGAGGTTTCGCGGCATCGAGAGGTTCCTCGAAAAATATCCGTCCTTTCGAGGCCAGTTCACGTTCGTGCAGATCGGAGCGCCGAGCCGCGAGCACATCAAACGCTATCACGACCTGCTGGCGGACGTGGAGCAGGAAGCGGACCGCATCAATTGGCGGTTCCAGTCCTCGTCATGGAGACCGATCGTTTATCTCAAGCGCCTTCACACGCACCGCGAGATCGAGCGGTACTACCGGGCGGCGGACCTCTGCATGGTGACTTCGCTCCACGACGGAATGAACCTGGTGGCGAAAGAGTTTGTAGCCTCACGCGAGGACGAGCAGGGAGCGCTGATTTTAAGCCGCTTTACCGGAGCTTCGGGCGAGCTGCGCGACGCAGTGATGGTGAACCCCTACGACACCGAGCAACTGGCCGGCGCCATCTATTTCGCCCTGGAAATGGACCCTGACGAGCGCAGCGCCCGGATGACCCGAATGAGGCGCGTGGTCCGGGACCACAACATCTACCGGTGGGCCGCAAACCTGATCAGCGAGCTCGCCGAGATCCGCGTGGAAAAAAAAGTCGAAAGCGCGCGCGTCTAGGCTCGCCTCGGCGGGCGCTTCGAAGCAGCAGCGGCTGAACCGCTCCACCTCGACAAACGTTTGTTGAATGGGAAGACCGAACCACATAGGTCCGCGGCCGCTTTTCAGCGACTGGACGCAAGTAACTGAGCGGATTCGCCGCGCTGACGCCTTGGTGCTGTTTCTGGATTTTGACGGAACCCTGGTCGGATTCAAGCAAAACCCCGCCGAAGTACGGCTCGATCCCTCAATGCGACGGTTGCTCGCGGACATCGCCGAAAACCCGCGCGTCCGCCTCGTCTTCATCAGCGGCCGGCGCCGTGAGGACCTGCGCCGCCGCGTCCGGATTGTGAATGCGGCATACATCGGGTTGCACGGCTTGGAGCGCGGGGCCGGTGTCCGCCTCAGCGCGCCGTCGCGAGTGTTGATGCGACGCATCGGCCGCGGAATCCGCGAGGGTATTCAGCACTTGGACGGCGTGTGGCTGCAGGACAAAGTCGCGAGCCTCGCCCTCAATTACCGCGGCGCCCCAGCCGCCGCCGCCGCGAAGGGACGCGATGTGGTGAACCGAGCGCTCGAAGCCGACGGCGCCGAGTTGCGCATTCTGCGCGGAAAGAAGGTTTGGGAGATCTTGGCCCCTGAGGTCAAGGGCAAAGGAGCGGCGGCGGCGGATGTGGTACGCGCCGCGGGTGACGGTCCGCTGGCGATCTACGTCGGTGATGATGCAACCGACGAGACCGCATTTGCAACTTTGGAAGGGGCGATCACGATTCGCGTGGGGCGCTGCAAAAGCACGCTCGCTCGTTATTGCGTCAGAGATCCCAATGAGGTCAGGGTTTTCCTCAGCCGTCTCTCCACGATCCTTTCCGTCCCGGGTCCCGGCAAAGCGAACTTGTCGCGCTTGCCGATGGGCGAGCGGGACAGCTCATGCCATGCGCGAAGTCACCAGCGCCACGAATCCGCTCATTAAGCTCTTCCGCCGCTCATTAGCCCAGGGCGTGACGCGGGAAGGCTGGATCGCGCTCGAGGGACCGTTGCTGGTCGCGGAGGCGATCCAGGCGACAGCCGACGACCGGAAATCGCCCGGTCTGAGTTGCGCGTGTACCGTGCGCTCAGTGCTCATCGCTCGAAGCGCCGCCAGTAAGTTCGCCCCTCTCCTCGCTCGCCTTCCAGCCGCTTCGGAAGCAACGGTAATCCCGGACTCAATGTTCGAGCGAATTTCTGCAACGGTGACTCCCCAGGGTATTGCCGTGCTGGTTGAAATTGTTCATCCTCCCCTCGACCGGATCTTGGCCGCCAACGACGCCGTCCTCATGGTGGCGTTCGGCGTGCGCGATCCGGGCAATCTCGGAACCATTCTGCGCAGCTCAGAGGGGTTGGGCGCGCACGCGGTGGTGACGCTTCACTCGACCGTCAGCCCGTTCAATCCCAAAGTTGTGCGCGCCTGCGGAGGCGCGCTCTTCCGCCTGCCGGTGTTTGCCGCGCTCCGCCCCGCCGAGTTCTTTGAGCAACTGCGCAGTGCGGGGGTTCGCGTGCTCGCTGCGTGCCGGCGAAGTCCGCGGAACCTTGCGGACGCCGACCTGCAGGGACGACTCGCCTTCCTGATCGGAAACGAAGCTGCCGGCCTGCCCCCCGGCATCCGTCCCGACGCGTCGGTTGCCATTCCGGTCCGGCCTGGCGTCGACTCATTGAACGCGGCCGTAGCGGCCGGAATTCTTCTCTATGAGACCGCGAGTCAAAGGGGATTTAAATATTGAGCCGCCATACCACGCTAGGTGGCTACGCGGTCCATCGGCTCGCCGGAGGATTCTGCGGCGCTGCGCCGTGAGGGAGAGGCGAATCATCGCGGTTCGACCTCGGGGCGGGAGGCGCCCCGGCGTTCTGAGGAGGATTGCTTAGCGCCAGGGCCTGACCCCAAATCTTCTCGATCTCGAGCACGTACGCGGCAGCTTGGCGCAATAACACGGCGTCAAGCTGGGCGCTGGCTTTCACAATGTCCCGCTGCACCAGCCGGTAGAAGCGGTCGAGCGTGGCGGCCACTTCGCCGCCCTGCTCAAAATCGAGCGCGCTCTGAAGATGAACGATGATTGTCAGCGCGCGGTTGAGATCGGCCGTCTTCTGCTGAATGTCGCGGCGCTCGACGGCAAGAGCGGCCGAGTAAAGCAGCCGCGAAAGTTCGTTATAGGCCTGGATGAATACATCGGGCAGGCTGTCGG
>JBOGKE010000044.1:0-34737 GCA_050745265.1 Terriglobia bacterium | reverse complement strand
CGCGTGGTGGTCGATACCGTGTAGGCCGTCGCCTCATTCGCCAAGGTCACTTTGGCCTGCGGAATGACGGCTCCGGACTGGTCCTTCACCGCGCCCACAACGGCGCCGGTATCTACCTGAGCTCGCGCGGAGGGCCCCGCCATCAGTGAAATCGATACCAGGAACAGACCTGAAATCCAGAAGGGCCTTCGATGCGGCCGGACTCTGGTCGCAATTGTCGCAGTCATCTGAACCTCCGCGCGGCGATTTAAGCGGCGCTCCGTGACCGCCGCGTGCTCCCGCACGCCTTGGGCGCGGCGGCCGCCGTGCGTTGCTGCCAGGAACGAATCAACGGTTCTCAGCCGCTCCATTTAAGTCCTCCTCGCAACGTACTGTCAAGCCGGGCGCCCTCCCGATGGTCCCGATTGCGGCGCGGGCCTCCGTCTTCAGGTCCGCGGCCTTGGGCTGGTTCCGGTGAGAAATCTGCGCGCGCTGCGGCGCCAATCCGACGAGCCGTGAGGCGCGCCGAAAAAAAAGAGGTATAATCCCCTTCTTCCCGGCGGGAGGCTGAGATGAAGAGGCGTGAGTTCGTAGGAGTTCTTGGGGCGGCGGCCGCGGTCTCGGCCAGCCGCGTTCTCGGCGCCAACGATCGAGTGAACGTCGGCTGGATCGGCTGCGGCGGCCGAGGCCATTATGACGCGGGCCTGCTACAGAAAATACCCAAAGTCGAAATTGTCGCAGTCGCAGACGTCTACGAGCCCCACGCGAAAGCGGCTCAGGCGTCGGTGGGGCCGCGCTGCAGGGCCTACGGCGATTTTCGCAAGCTGCTAGAAGAGAAAGATGTGGATGCGGTGCTGATCGCGACGCCGGACCACTGGCATGCCACGGCGATGGTGCTCGCCTGCCAGGCGGGAAAAGACGTTTACGTGGAGAAGCCGCTGGCCCACACGATTGACGAAGGCCGCAAGATGGTGGCGGCGGCGCGCCGCTATAAGCGCGTGGTGCAGTTGGGGAGCCAGCACCGCTCGGCCGCGCATTTCCGCGAGGCGGCGCGAATAGTTCAGAGCGGCGAGATCGGACCCGTCCACTTCGTGCGCGTGTGGAATTACATCAACATGTCCCCGGCGGGCGTCGGCTTCGCGCGGAACTCATCCGCTCCGCCGGGACTGAACTGGGATTTTTATCTCGGCCCGGCCCCCGAGGTTCCGTTCAACAAGAACCGCTTTCTGGTGTCCTACCGTTGGTTTTGGGACTACGCCGGCGGCATGGCTACCGATTACGGAACCCACCGGTTCGATAGCGTGCATGAAGTGATGGGCGAAGATAAACCTAAGACGGCCAGCGCCTCGGGAGGCCGTTACGTGCTGAAAGACGGCTGCGATACGCCCGACACGTTGCAGATCACCTACGAGTATCCGAGTTTCGTGCTCAGCTACGAGGCTTCGATGGTGAACGGCCACGGTTGCGGTGGCCGCACGCCCGGCATGAAGTACTACCTGATGCGGTGCAACAATGATCGCCCGCATGGGCAGGCCTACTACGGTACGAAGGGCACGCTCTATGCGGACCGGATCGGGTTCGAAATTTACCCTGAACCAAAGGGCGAATACGGCCCGGGCGCGGTGAATTCCGTAAAGGGCGATTCCGAAGGCTTTCGCACGGTGCGTAAGCAAGGACAGGAGCCCGACAGAACCGATCTGCACGTCAAGAATTTTATCGACTGCATGCGGTCGCGGCAGAAACCGGTGGCCGATGTGGAAACCGGCCACCGCTCGACCATCGTGCCGCACCTTGGCAACATCGCGCTGCGCACCGGACACAAAGTTCATTGGGACGCTGACAAGGAGGAGATCGTCGGCGATCCGAAAGCATCCGAATTGCTTTCGCGGCCGGCCCGCAAGCCGTGGAATCTGATTTAGACGGATGGGCGACCCGTCGGCTCGCCCCTAGCGTCGGCCAGCGCCTGCCCTGACAAAGGACGGGATCGCCGACGGCGAGCGCGGCTCGCCGCTGCAACTCCAAAATCCAAAATCGGAGTATACTTTCGCCCATGTCAACGACAGCCGCATCTTCGCAGCGCGTTCTGGGCGCGAACGACCGGGTGCAGGTCGGCTTCATCGGATTCGGCCTGATCGGTCACGAGCACGTCCATGATTTCAAGAATCAGCCGGACGCGGATCTTGTCGCGCTGTCGGACTGTTACGAGCCGCGCCTGCGCCAGGGCGTCGCCGCCTGTGGGCCGCGCGCGAAAGGGTACAGCGACTTTCGGCGCCTGCTCGATGACAAGGATATCCAGGCGGTAGTGGTTTCAACGCCTGACCATTGGCACGCGCTGCTGACGATCCTCGCCTGCCATGCGGGCAAGGACGTTTACGTCGAGAAGCCGATGACGCTCTTCGTGCGCGAGGGCCAGTGGATGATCAAAGCGGCCCAGCGCTACCACCGCGTAATTCAGGTGGGCACGCAGCAGCGCAGCGGCATTCATTATCAGCACGCGAAGGAGCTGATGCGCAGCGGGCACATCGGAAAGATCCACACGGTGCGCGCGGCTTCGTTCCGCAACATCATGCCCGGATTCGGCTCGCCCGCCGATTGCGCCGCTCCTCCCGGCATGAACTACGACATGTGGCTGGGTCCCGCGCCCAAGCGCCCCTACAACCCGCATCGCTCGCTTTACCATTTCCGCTGGTTCTGGGATTACTCGGGCGGCCAGATGACGAACCTCGGCGATCACGAGCTCGACATCGTGCACTGGGTGATGGGAATCTACGGTCCGACGGCCGCTTGCTCGAGCGGAGGGCGCCTTGCCCTCACCGACGACAACGGCGAGACGGCCGATACGCAGGACGCGGTCTTCGAATACCCGCACTTCACCGGCTTGTGGTCGCACCGCGAAGCGAGCCGCGGACGCGCCGCGGGCAGCGGTCTCGAATTTTTCGGCACCGAGGGCAGCCTCTTCATCACGCGCGGCGGGTTTGAGATCTTTGCGGATACCAAGGCGCCGCCGCAGAATCAGATTCCGCAGTTCATTGGAATGCCTGTGGGCGGTCCGGTGCACGTGCATGATTTCACGCCGGTCCCATGGACGAAGGCCATCAAAGAGGAACGATCGAACGATCTGCTGGCGGCTCACGCGCGCAACTTCCTCGATTGCGTGAAATCGCGGCGGCAGCCGATCGCGCCAGTTGAGGGCGGGCACAGGGTCGCCACCACATCGCATCTCGCCAATATCTCGCTTCGCCTTGGCCGTAGGATTAAGTGGAACCCTGAGACCGAAGAGATTATCGGCGACGCGGAAGCTTCGACTTGGCTCGAACGCCCGTACCGCGCCCCGTGGGATCGCGAACTGCGGAGTCTGAATTTATGAACCGGAGAGATTTTCTGAAGAATGCCGCCGCAGGAGCATCTCTGGCCGCTCCGGGGACCGCATTGTTCGGAGCCGACGCCGCGGCTCCCTCAACGATGGGCGTCGTGCAATATTCCTTCTCGCGCCACCCGCAGGCGAAATCTACTTACCAGTTTCTCGATTTCTGCCATTCGTTTGGAGCCGCCGGCGTTCAGGTGGGGCTCGATTCGCTTGATCCTTCGTATGCGGACAAGGTGCGGCGCCATGCCGATGCGCTCGGTATGTATCTGGAGGTGATCGCCCCGCTGCCTAAGCCGGATGGAAGCGGCAAGTTCGAAGAGACGATTGTCGCCGCCAAACGCGCTGGTGCCGTCTGCATGAGGTCGGCGTGCCTCGGTGGCCGCCGGTACGAGGTTTTTTCGAGCCTCGATCAGTGGAAGCGGTTCGTGGCCGATTCGCACGCGCGCCTCAGCCACGCAGTACCCATCCTCGAAAAGCATAAGATGGCGCTCGGCATCGAGAACCACAAAGACTGGACGGAAGATGAGCTTGTAGCGCTGCTCAAGCATTACGATTGCGAGTACCTGGGCGCTTGCATTGATACAGGCAATAACATGGCGCTGCTCGACAACCCGCAGTATCTGGTTCAGGCGCTCGCGCCCTACGCGGTGACGACGCACTTCAAGGACATGGCGGTTGAAGAGTACCCGGAAGGATTCAAGCTTTCCGAGGTCCCGCTGGGCGAAGGGATACTTAACCTGCGCGTGCTGGTTGCGACCATTCGCTCCACACGGCCGAGGGCGCACTTTAACTTGGAGATGATCACGCGCGATCCACTGAAAATTCCCTGCCTCACCGATAAATATTGGGCGACATTTCCCAATCGCAATGGGAAGTATCTTGCGGACACCCTCGCGCTCGTGCGTACGCATAAGCCAAGTCAGCCGCTGCCGTTGGTCTCAAACCTTTCGCCAGATGCCCAACACGCGCGCGAAGAAGAGAACGTCCGGAAGTGTCTGAGCTACGCGCGCGATGAGCTGGGAATGACGAGGCCGGGATGACGTTCTCAAATCAAACTGAGGTGGACGGATGAGCACAAGGATTTCGCGCCGGGAGTTTGGCCGCGCCGGCGCGGCGCTCTCCCTGGCGGCGTTGGCTCCCAAGGGGATGTTCGGCCAATCGAGCGTCGGAACTACCAGCGTCACGATCCGCGCGGATTCGGAGATCGGCGAAGTTCGCCCCGCGTTCCACGGCCAGTTCTCTGAGCATTTGGGTTCGTGCGTCTACGGCGGCATCTGGGTAGGTAAGGACTCGCCCATTCCCAACATCAACGGCTATCGAAAGCAGACCGTAGATTACCTGAAAGAGCTCGGGATACCGGTGCTCCGCTGGCCGGGCGGTTGCTTCGCCGACGATTATCACTGGCGCGACGGAATCGGGCCGGCGGCGAATCGCCCGAAGCGCGTGAATATCCATTGGGGTGGATACGTCGAAGACAACAGCTTCGGTACGCACGAATTCATTGGCTTCTGCCGCTTGATCGGCGCCGAGCCGTATTTTGCGGGAAACGTCGGCAGCGGGTCGCCGACCGAACTCCGCGACTGGATGGAGTACTGCAACTATCCCGCCGGCAGCACGCTCGCGGACGAGCGCGCGGCGAACGGCTCGCGCGACCCTTTCGGCGTGCGGCTGTGGGGCGTGGGAAACGAGAGCTGGGGATGTGGCGGCGCGATGCGGCCGGAAGAATACGCCGACGACTTCCGCAGGTTTCGCGTCTACCTGCACGGCTTCGGCGGCGTGAGACCGTACCTCGTGGCGAGCGGCCCCAACAAGAACGACGTCCGCTGGTCGCGCGGCGTGCTCGACGGAATGGGACGATTCTTGCCCAATGGCTTCTCCGTGCATTACTACGAAAACGGACCTGATCCTTCCACGGGCTTCACCGCACAAACTACGGAAGCGCAGCTCGCAATTTTCGCCGAGCTCGAGGAAGCGATCGTCCAGCAGCGTGCCCTGCTCGACGCGTACAACCGCGGTTCGGGAGTCGGCCTCATCGTTGACGAGTGGGGCGTGTGGGACCGCATTCCTGCCGAGAACGAGAAGAAGTACGGCAGGCTCTGGCAGCAGAGCACCACGCGCAGCGCCGCCGGCGCGGGCCTCGGATTGAACATCTTCAATCGGCAGGCGGACAAGCTTTACATGTGCAACATCGCGCAGATGGTGAACGTGCTTCAATCGCTGCTGCTGACCGACGGCCCGGAAGGCCGGAACTGCATCCGCACCAGCACCTACTACGCCTTCTTGTTGTTCAAGCCGCATCGCTCTAAAACGGCGGTGCGCGTGGAGACGGATTCCCCCGGGCCGCTCGGGATTTCCGTCTCGGCGTCGAAAGGCGACGGCGAACTGATCGTGAGCATCGTCAATCCGCGCTGCGACGTCGACGCGTCGGTGGTTTGCTCGCTGCGGGGCGCCAGCGCGAGCGGCGGTCAGGCCAGCATTCTTCACGACGACGACCTCAACGCATGCAACACGTTCGATAACCCCGACCGGCTGGTTCCGAAACCGCATCCGGTGACAGTTGAGGGATCGACCGTCCGGATTGACGCGCCGCGGCTCTCGGTGATCACTGCCACGCTGCGCAACGCGTAGGAATTCTAGAGCTGACCGATAACGGCCGAAACTCTCGAAAGCCCACCGCATACAAAGCGCGCCGTAGCTACGCCGGCAGAGGAACCGGATGATGAAATATTTTGCGAAGCTCCTTCCTGCGGTTCTCCTTTTAGTTTTCGCCGGAATCGTCACCACGCCAAGTTTCGCGGCGGCGGCACAAAATGGGACTGCAGCGTCCTATCCCGGCCATCTGGCGATGACGCCGCCGATGGGCTGGAACAGTTATGACGCTTACTGGGGCGATGTGAATGAAGCCGAAGTGCGGGCAAACGCCGATTACATGGCGAAGCACCTGGCGAAGTACGGCTGGAAGTATATCGTCGTCGATTACTACTGGTATTTTCTGCACCCGAAAGCCGGCATAAGCGAAGAGACGGAAGAAGTCGCGATGGATCGCTACGGCCGCCTGATGCCGCCCGTCAACCGCTTCCCTTCTGCCGCAAACGGCCGCGGATTCAAACCGCTGGCGGATTACGTCCATTCGCTGGGCCTCAGGTTCGGCATCCACATCATGCGCGGCATCCCGCGCGCCGCAGTGAAGCAGAACCTGCCGATTCTCGGCACCCGCTTTCACGCCCGGGACGTCGCGGACCTCAAGAACAATTGCTCGTGGTCGACCGCCATGGACGGAGTCGACGTTTCGAAGCCGGGCGGCCAGGCCTATTACGATTCGATTGCCCGGCTGTACGCAAGCTGGGGCGTGGATTTCATCAAAGCCGACGACATGAGCAGCGCGAGGGACCCGGAAGGCGAAACCTATCACGGCCCGGAGATCGAAGCGCTGCGGACCGCAATGAGCAGAACGGGGCGGCCGATGGTGCTCAGCCTTTCGCCCGGGCCTACGGCGATCTCCGACGCGCGGAGCGTGATGAAGTGGTCGCAAATGTGGCGCATCTCGGGCGACATGTGGGATACGTGGGGTCAGTTGCTCCGGCAATTCGATTACTGCCGCGACTGGGCGCAGTTCGGCGGACCGAATCACTGGCCGGATGCCGACATGCTGCCGATCGGGCGTATTCGCATTCGCGGTTACGGCACGCGTGAGCCTTCGCACACGCGCCTGACGGCCGATGAGCAAACCACGCTGATGACCTTGTGGTCGATCTTCCGCTCGCCCTTGATGATGGGTGGCGACTTGCCCTCTCTCGATCGCTTCACGCTCTCGCTGCTGACCAACCCCGAAGTGCTCGCGGTCGATCAGCACAGCGTCGGCAATCACGAAATTCTGCGGCCGCCTCACGCCGTCATCTGGGAGGCGGATGTTCCCGGCTCGCGAGCGAAATACGTCGCGTTCTTCAACACCGGAGAGCAATCGCAGCACCTTTCAGTTGGGTTCAACAAATTAGGCCTGGGCGGAAGGGTCGCGGTCAGAGATTTATGGCAGGAAAAGAACCTTGGTGCGGCCGCCCAGTCGTGGGGCGCGCAGGTGGATGCGCACGGAGCGCGATTGTTTAAATTATCGCCGGCGAAGTAGCGTAGCCAGGAACGGCTGCGTGCCGCGGACGTTCTGCCGGCAACCGCCAGCGCACACCAGTTGCGCTGCGGGTAACCGAATCCTCATTCACAATCCCGAATTCCAGGTCCCGAATTCCGTATCGCAGATCTCAGGTTCCAAATTCCGGATTCCAGAAATCGAAAATCCAAAATCAAAAATCCAACCGCTTACCAGAAGATGATCTGCAGCGCGATGAAGATGGCGAAAGAGATTCCAGCCCAGAAGATCGGCCGTTTCCACAGCGGGTAATGTCCTTCGGACGGAATTTCCGTGCAGCCGTACACGAGGCCCGCGAGCTCGCGCTCTGCACGCGGACGCGTGAAATACGAAACAATCAAGGTGACCAACACGCAGATGATCCAGGCCCAGAGCGCCTGCCAGACATCCTGCGCCAGCGTCTGCGCCTTGGAATAAAAGGCAAAGATGCCGATCATGTGTTGGTCAAACTTCATGAGCAGGAAGATGACGACGGAAGCGATGGTTCCGGCCAGCAGGCCCCAGAACGCGCCCTTCGCCGTGATGCGCTTCCAGAGCATGCCCAGGATGACCGTGCCGAAGAGCGGCGCGATGAAGAAGCTGAACAGCGCCTGGACGTAATCCATGATGCTCGCGAAGTGCATGGCGACGTATGCCGCGCCGATGCTCACGAGCACGCCGATAATGCTGCTCCATCGCCCCATCGCGACGTAGTGCGAGTCGCTTTCGTGCTTGCGCATGAAGGGGCGGTAGAGGTCATAGGTCCATACCGTGGCGAATGCGGACACGTTGCCCGCCATGCCGGCCATGAAACCGGCGATCAGCGCCGTGATGCCGAGTCCGAGAAGCGCCGGACCGCAGTAGCGGCCCAGCATCAGAGGCAAGACGGCGTTGTAGCTGTATTCGCCCGCCTGCGCGACGCTCTGCGGCACGAGACGGAAGGGCAGAACGGCGAGGCAAAGCAAGCCCGGCACGATCACGATGAACGGAATCGCCATCTTGAAGAACGAGGCGATGACGGGCGCCATCTTGGCGGATCTCAGGTCCTTGGCGGACATCACACGCTGCACCACAAGAAAGTCGGTGGTCCAGTAACCCATCGAAGTCACCATGCCGAGGCCGAAAACGATTCCGACCCAGCTCACGCCCATAGGGTTCGAGCTGAAATGCCCGAGGCCCCTCCACAAATGGGTGAAGTCCTGGCCGGGGAAGTTCTGGTGAATTCTCGCCACCATGCCGCTCCAGCCGTGCGCCTCGACGAGCCCGATCACCGGAATCAAGAGCGCGCCGAACCAGATGAGGAAGAACTGCACCACCTCGTTGAAAATGGCGGAAAAAAGCCCGCCCGCCGCGACGTAAATGGCCACCACGATGGAAGAGACCCAGATGCTGAAGTGCAGGTTCCATCCGAGCAGAACTTTCATCACCACGGCCATCGCAAACATGTTGACGCCGGACATGAGGATGGTCATCACGGCGAAGCAGATGGCGCTCAAGCCGCTGGTGGCGCGGTCAAAGCGCAGGTTAAGGTAACCGGGCACGGAGTGCGTGCGCGAGATGTAGTAAAACGGCATCATCACCACGGCGAGCAGGAGCATGGCGGGAATGGCGCCGATCCAGTACCAGTGCGCCGCGAGGATGCCGTATTCGTAGGCCGCCGCGGCCCAGCCCATCAGTTCGAGCGAACCCAGGTTCGCCGACATGAAGCTGAGACCGGCCACCCAGGCGGTCATCTCGCGGCCAGCGAGGAAGAAATCCTCGCCGCTCTTCGTGTAGCGCTTGAGATAAAAGCCGATCGCCAGCACCATCACGAAGTAAATGACGATGATGGCAAAATCGATCGCGTGCGGGGAAAGCTTTGTTGGAGCAGTGGATGGGACCAGAATCCATTCAGCGGGCGCGGCGAAGGCTCGAATCATCGGCTGATCTCCCACGATCTCGTCGGGCGTTTGGATCTTTCGTGCTCGTCACTCATCACTCGCCGCTCCGTCTTTGCGGCTGGCCGTAGGTCGTGTGGTAACGCTCGTACCACTTTCTGATTTCCTCCGGCGGCAGCGCCCGCAATTCCCCGAGCGCGAGCGCCAGATAACAGGTTTTCGCCACGTCTTCAAGCATCACCGCCGCCTTGAGCGCTTCTCGCGGCGTCGGTCCCCAGGCAAAAGCGCCGTGCTGCGCAAGCAGAATCGCGGGCGCGCGGCTCGCCTGCTTCAGAATGGCTTCGCCAATGTGATTGCCCTGATTGTCGACGTAGGGAGCGCACGGAATCTCCGCGCCGAACTGATCGGCAATGGCCGTCAGGCACACCGGGATGGGCCGGCCGAGCAGCGCGAAGCAGGTGGCGTAGTTCGAATGCGTGTGAACCACTCCCCCGATCTCGGGACGCCTTTGATACAGGTAGAGATGATGAGGAAGATCGACCGAAGGGTTCCATTTGCCGGCAATTTTGCGGCCGCTGAGATCGGTCACGACGAGGTCTGCGGGCCGCAGCCGGTCGTAATCCATGCCACTCGGCTTAATCACCACGAGACCGTGGTCGCGGTCAACTCCGCTTGCGTTCCCGCTGTGCATCGTCACGAGGCCGCCGCGGAAAATCTCGAGATTGGTCCTCCAGACCTCCTCGCGAAGATGCTTCAACGACGGATCTTTTGCCATTCCCGGTCGTGAGATCTGACGCTGAGCTTGCATCGTAACGGCGTTAAAGCTTATCAGATTCCGCGGCGCCTCGCTGAGTGGCTTTCAGGACGACGCTTCCCGAGGCGAGAGGCGCTTGGAGCCGCTCTTTCCGTAAAAGCGCGTCGAGGAAAGCTCCGACCGCGCACGCCTCGCCAGCCGAGAACATGAGCCAATTGAAATGATGCGGGACGCCGCCGGCCAGCAGGTCGCGATAATTCCAGGTGAACGACGCCACAATGATGAGCGCTCCGAGGAAAATGCCGGTCCAGTGGATCCGGCTCAAGCCTATCGGACTTCCATCCCAGGCTCGCCTCAGAGCCATCCATCCCGCGGCGATCATGGAAGCCGCAACGATCACTGGCGCAAGGACAGGCCCCGTCCACGGCACCGGCAGCAGAAAAAGCAAATCCCAGGTGAGCAGCGACGCCGGCCAGTGGATGAACAGCTTGAGGAAAGCGTAGAAGGCAATATCCCAGATTCCGAACGCCATCACGAAAGCGGCGATGGACTCCGCGCCGCTTCGCCCGATGGCGAGCGCAAGGGCTGCCAGCATCACCATAGTCGCCGCCTCGCGCCCGATCTCGACTTCGAAGATCCTCCACAGCGGGATGGGCTGGACGCCGCGAAGGTCTGCAGCGCTCAGCAAGGGAAACAGATGCGCCAGGGACGGGTCAGGCTCGCGGTGAAGCGCACGGGCGCGAACCGGCTCGCTCACCGCGCGAAGATAAACCACCACCGCCGCCTCGACGTATCCAAAGGAAACGCCGAAGAGCACGAGCGCGAGCACAGCACGCTGGAAATGGGCCGGTTTACGCATGATCTATCGCGGCGCGCCGCCTAGGCTGAATCAGTAGCCGCAGTGGAGCCGGCCGAATCATTGCTCTCAATTCAAAACGTATTTCCGCAGGGCTTCGGCCACGCCGTGCTCGTCGTTCGACAGAGTCACGGGCCATTCGTCGGGGACGCTCTCATAGTTGTGATTCGACATCAGCACCGGCTGCCCCGCAAACTTGAGCATCTCCAGGTCGTTCTGATTATCACCGATGGCGAGCACGTCTTCGGGCTCGATCCCGCACCGCCGCGCCCACCACGCGAGCGCAACTCCCTTGCTGCAGTCCGGATGCAACACGTCGAGGATCGAGAGATCACGGCGAAGATACTTCGTCCAGGTGAGGTGACACAGGCCGGCGGCGGCTGACGCTCGCAGCACGCCCTCCACGGGCGCAATGACGTCGGGCGGGCCACCGAACATCACTTGTACCGGATCGGTGCGAATCGCGTCTGCGAGATTCGGTGCCAGCGTCAGCCACTCCCGGCTGTTGCGCAGATACCATCCCGCCGGCCCGTCGGCCGCTGCATTTTCCTCCATCAGCAACTGCCCAGGTCCCGCCACATCAAAAGTGACGACAGCGTAGCCGCGAAAATCAGGCGTCGCTTCGATCACCTTGCGGGCCGCTTCGCGACCGAGGAACCTGCGGTAAAACACCTCGCCCGCGGCGGAGGAGATGCGCGAGCCGTTCGAGGTGATCAGCACAGTTTCAGGGCGGAGCTCTCCGACGAGCCTCACCGCGGAATGAAAACGGCGCCCGGTGACGATGGCCACCTGCACGCCCTGCTCCTCGGCGGCGCGCAACGCGGTGAGATTGCGGTGAGAGATTTCGCCGCCGCTATCCAGCAGCGTTCCGTCAAGATCGATTGCGACAAGCCGGATGGGCATCGTAAAGCAGTGATGAGTGACCAGTAATGAGTGACGAGCCAGAAACGGCGCCCGCACTCGTTGCTTATTGTAGCAAACGCCGCGGAGAGACAGGCGGGGCTGCCTTTGAGAGCGGCTCAACATCTCCACCATCAGGAAAGCTCTGGTGCGGCCTCGAATAAGTTTATAGAATCAACGTTCGGCTTGCGTATGCCCTCCATCCTGATTGTCGAAGACGAAACGAAAATGCAGCGGCTCCTCGAGTTGAGCCTGGAGGCTGAGGGCTACGTTACCCGGCAGGCGGCCGACGCCGAGGGCGGGCTCAAGCAGCTACGCCAGGAGAAATTTGACCTCGTGATCACGGACCTGAAGCTGCCCGGCATGGATGGTCTGGAGTTTCTCCAGGCCGTGAAGCGTGTGGACGCGCATATGCCGGTCATTCTGATGACCGCGTTTGGAACCATCGAGACGGCCGTCCAGGCGATGAAGGCGGGCGCCAGCGACTATGTCCTGAAGCCCTTCGCGCTCGAAGAGATGAAGCTCGTCGTCCAGAAGGAGCTGAATCTGCGGCGGCTGCAGGAGGAAAATCGTAACCTGCGCGAAGCGCTCGGGCAGCGCTACGAATTCAAGAACATCATCGCTCGCAGCCCCAAGATGCAGGAGGTGCTGGCGGTGGTGGACCGCGTCGCGCCCACAAACTCGACCGTGCTCCTCGGAGGTGAAAGCGGCGTCGGCAAGGACATGATCGCGCGCACGATCCACCAGCACTCGAAGCGATCCGCGGGGCCCTTCGTGAAGATCAACTGCGCCGCGATTCCGGAGAACCTGCTCGAGAGCGAGCTGTTCGGCTTCGAACGCGGGGCGTTCACGGGCGCGGTGACGGCGAAGCCGGGAAAATTCGAGCTTGCCGACAAAGGCACAATCTTTCTCGACGAGATCGGAGACGTGGCGCCCGCAATTCAGGTGAAGCTCCTCCGCGTTCTTCAGGAGCGCGAGTTCGAACGGCTGGGCGGCACGAAAACCCTGAAGGTGGACGTGCGCCTCGTCGCCGCCACGAATCGCGACCTGCGCGCCGCGCTCGAGCAGGGAACGTTCCGGGAAGACCTCTACTACCGCTTGAACGTGGTCCCCGTCAACATCCCGCCGCTGAGCGAACACAAAGAGGATATCCCCGAGCTCGTGCATTGTTTCCTGGAGCGGTTCGCGCGCGAGGCTGGAAAAGACGTGATGGGCGTCACACCGGCGGCCATGAAGCTGCTGATGGATTTTCACTGGCCCGGCAACGTCCGCGAGCTCGAAAACATCATCGAGCGCGCCGTCGCGTTGAGTTCCGGCCGCGAAATCGACGCGGCGGACATCCGGCTGGACCTCACGCCGACGAGGACCGCCGAAACCGCGGGCGCCGCGCCGTTCCCGCCCGCCGGCATGACACTCGATCAGTACGAAAACGAGATCATCCGCGAAGCCCTGCGCCGCGCCACAGGAAACAAAAGCCAGGCCGCCCGTCTGCTCGGGCTTTCGCGTAATGCGTTCCGCTACCGTTTGTCGCAGATGGGAATGGCGGATGAAGGCGAGGGAGAAAACGAAGCTCGCTCGTAGCGGCTGTAGCGGCGATTTGCTGTAGCGGTGATCTAAGATCACTGCTGTCCAATTAGCGGCGCGCTAAGCGGCTCTGCCGCGCTTCGCTTCCGGGCGACCAGAACTAATTTGGACAAGTCTGATCTATGATCGACGCTACCACTGAGGAGCCTGGTCTGATGAAACGCATCCTTACCGCTCTTGCGACGGTCCTAATATTCGTTAGCTCCGTGCTGGCGCAGATTGGTATCGGCGGATCCCGCCTCGTCACTCCGGCCGCATTCCGGCCGCCCGCGGTTCCGCTGGTGGCCGTCGATCCTTACTTCAGCATCTGGTCGTTTGCAGACCATCTCACCTACGACGCAACGCGCCACTGGACGGGTGCGCCAATGACGATGCAGAGCCTCGTGCGGATTGACGGAAAAACCTACCGCATCATGGGCGACGAGCCGCGGAACATCGAGCCGGCCCGCCAGGTGAGTTTGCGCGCCTTTCCCACCCGGACTATTTATGTTTTTCAAGCAGGCGGGGTCGGCATCGAGCTCACCTTCCTCACACCCGACTTGCCGAACGATCTCGACGTGCTCTCGCGGCCGGTCACGTATCTCACCTGGACCGTGCATTCAATCGACGGCAAAGAGCACCAAGTCTCGATCTACTACGGCAGCTCGGCCGAGCTCGTGGCGAATGCGCCTGACGAGCCCGTGGGTGCATCGCAGCAATCCTTCAGCGGTCTCGACGTGCTTAAGCTGGGAACCGCGGCTCAGCCGGTTCTCTCGACAGCGGGAGATCGCGTCCGAATCAACTGGGGATACCTGTACGTTGCGGCGCCGCATTCTGAAGCACCGGCGAGCGGATTTGGCTCGCAGCGAAGCTTGACGCGATCGTTTATCTCGCAAGTAGGCAGGCCCGGTGGAGTCGCCGGTGGTGCGATTGCCAATCCCCGCCCGGCGCGAGGGCTGGCAACTGCGTTCGATTTCGCGCTGGGCGACGTCGGCGCGGCCCCCGTTTCGCGTCACCTGATCCTCGCCTACGACGAAATTTATCCCATCGAGTATTTTCACCGGCGGCTCAAGCCCTGGTGGCAGCATTCGGGCGCGACTGTCGATGAGCTTCTGGAAACCGCCGAACGCGATTACCCGCAACTCGCCGCTCGCTCGCGAGCGTTTGACGAAAAGCTGATGAAAGCTCTCACGCAGGCGGGCGGACCGGAATACGCGGATGTGGCGGCGCTCGCCTACCGGCAGGCGTTCGCGGCGAACAAGCTCGCCATCGGACCGCAAGGGCAGCCGCTGATGTTTCTCAAGGAAATCTCGAGCTGTGGGTGCGCGCAAACGGCGGACGTGATCTATCCGGAGTCGCCCATCCTGCTCTTCCTCAACCCGAAGCTGCTCGAGTACTCGCTGGCGCCGCTGCTCGACTACGCGCGGTCGGGCCAGTGGCCTTATCCTTACGCGCCGCACGATCTCGGCACCTACCCGATCGACAACGCGCGCGTGCCTTCGAAGATGGAGAGCATGCCGGTGGAAGAAACCGGCAACATGCTGCTGATGATCGCCGGCCTCGCCAAGGCGGAAGGTAACGCCGCCTTTGCGGGCAACTATTGGCCGCTGCTCTCGCGCTGGGCGGACTACCTCAAGCAGAATGGGCTCGATCCGGGCGACCAGCTCTGCACGGACGACTTCACCGGCCTCCTGGCGCACAACTCAAACCTTGCTCTCAAGGCGGTCGAAGCCCTCGGGAGCTACGCGATGCTTGCGGATATGCTCGGCAAGAAACCGGAAGCGGAGGCATACTGGGCGCTCGCCCGGCAGGACGCCAAAAAATGGATGCAACGGGCGAACGACGGCGACCACACCCGCCTTGCCTACGACCTGCCGGGTACCTGGAGCCAGAAGTACAACCTCGTCTGGGACCGTGTGCTGGGGCTGAACCTTTTTCCGCCGCGCCTCGCGGCAAGCGAGCTTGCCTATTACCAGGCCCATGCCACGCCCTTCGGCTTTCCGCTTGATAGCCGTTCGGGATTCACGAAGCTCGATTGGGAATCGTGGTGTGCCGCGCTGGCTACTTCGCCGCAGCAATTTCGCGCCGCATTTGCCGGAGTCTATCACTTCGCCCAAGCCACGCCCACGCGGGTTCCGCTCAGCGACTGGTATTGGACCGTCGACGGAACGCAGACCGGCTTTCAGGCCCGGCCCGTAGTGGGCGGAGCTTTTATGTGGATGCTGAAGAATCGCGCCGTCTGGACGCGCTGGGCGCGCGACGGGGAGTAAAGGCCGGGAGCCGCAATGAACGCCTCAAGCCGCGGAGTTACAGAACAACTCCGCGCTACTCCTGCTCATCCGCGTTTCATCCATCGCGCGTGTTTCCATCGTCATTGTAAACGAAGGATGCGGCGTGTTGAACGCCGGCTGGCGTCGCGGACGCCGCCGCGGCCAGCCGCACCGTTCACTCCCCCTCGTCCAGGTCGCGCTCGCCGGCGCGCTTCACACGCACGGTAAATGTGCGGCTGACGCGCAGCAGCGCTCTGATTTGATCGCGCTGCGATTCGGGCCAAGCGCTGCCCTCGAGCGCGTTTACAATTCGGCCGGCGCTCAAGTCGCTCAGCGATTCCCATTCCCCCATTTCGCGGACGAGGGACTCGATCTCCTGGCGTTCCGCGTCTTCGCGAGAGGGCAGCATCAACTGCTCCCGCTCAGAGACCGAAACGCACGCGTTTTTGCCTTGCAGCATGCGCAACCGGCGCTCGCTCGCGTAGGCGATGATGCGGTCGCGCAGGTCCGCAACCTTGCGCGAGAGGTCGTCCGATTGCGCCTTGAGCTCGGCGTACTCGCTCGCAAGCCGCCAGCCGTTGTCTTCGGCCGCGCGCTCGCGCGAGAGCGCGCCGATCTCGATAACGTGCTTCCAGAGCGGGCATTCGCATCGATACTCGCACCAGTCGCACAGGGCCGTCTTGACGGGCGGGAAATCTGTGGCGGACTCGATGCGGCGGATCAGCTCAATCATCTTCTGCCTGAGTTCATCGATCTGTTCGGGCGAGCGGCGCGAGGCCAGCATCGAATCGAGGCCAACATAGTGCCAAACGAGATCGACCTTCTCCACGTCATGCCAGCGCTCTTGCAAACCGATTTGGTAGAGCGGCAACTGGCGATCGCGATCCGCGTGAGCCTGCTCCGGCAGCGTGTTGCTGGTCTTATAGTCGTGGATCTGGTAGGTGCCGTCGCTCGTCCGCGCCAGCCGGTCGATATAGCCCTGAAAGCGGTACAGGCCCTCCGCGTCGAGCGCAAAGCTGAGCCGCAGCTCTGTAGCGAGCGTGGTGCCCTGATTGAATGGCCGATTTCGCTGATAATAATTGCGGATGCAGCGGGCGCCGTAGTCGCGGTAATTCTCCTGCGTCATCCCGTCGCGAACGATCTTGACGCCCGGGGTCCAGGTCGCGCGCCAGCGGCCATCGTAGAACGATACCAGATCGTCCACGGAGTTCAGCTTTTCGTATTTCAAGTCGTCATAAAGCTTTTGCAGCGTCTCGTGGACAAGCGAGCCAGTGAACGCCTCGACGCCCGTCTCGTCGGGCTTGTGGACCTTGTCAATGTATTTGAGCTTGTACTTCAGCGGGCATTGCTCGAAGGTGGAAAGCTGCGAGTGGGAATAGATGGGCACAGGGCGTTCTCCCGGTCTGAAGCTGCGGAACCGCGGATTTCGAGCGATTCGCAAGGTGCCGCGGATTGGGCAAACTGGCGAAGGGGAAAAGAGGGCAAGCCGAATTGCGGCGATCAACAGCCCCCGCTCTGCGCCGCTTGTTCGAGTATGAATTCAAGCCGCTGTCGCGTCAAGCGGTTTGTCGAGAGCCACGTAATCCTCAGTTTCGGCAGTGTTTACCGCGGCGGGTTTACCGCGCCAGCAAAATGGCGGCATAGAGCCGCCTTTGCGCGCCCGAAACTTATGGCCCAGCCGCCGAACCCGCACCTGGCCTTCCGGCTCAATTCAGGCATTCTCTGGCCGAAATCAGCCACGTTCACGCTCTCGAGTCGCTGGCGGCGTTCGCGGAGCCTAGCTAAGCCCATGAAAACGCGCAGCTTGCCTGACATCTGGGCGGGCTCTTCCCTGGCAATTGAAGTGCTCTAATCCGGGCTGGGATTTCAGAAGCTTTTCTGCGGTTTAGCGGGAGGTACAGTATGGGCGCGCGTTTTGCGAAGCTGTTGCTGATATTCGTGGCGTTACTTTGCGGGGTGGCGATCTCCGGCGCCCAGGATTATCCGGGGCCGGGCGTGCAACAGAACGCCGCGCCGGACCTCCAAGATAATTCCGGCGCTCAGAACATGGCTGTGCCCGGCGGCCAAGGCAATTCGGGAGGCCAGAACGCCGCAGCGCCCGGCGTGGCGCGGCTAAGCGCGATCAACGGCGGTGTTTCGATCCAGCGTGGCGATGCGGGTGAATGGACCGCCGGTTCGCTGAACACGCCTCTCGAATCCGGCGACAGCATCTCAACCGCACAGGACGCGCGCGCCGAGGTGCAACTCGACTATGCGGACATCCTGCGGCTCGCCGGCTCGGCCGACGCCAAGATTGCTACGCTCGATAACGGCCAAATTCAGGTTGAGATTAATCAGGGGCTCGTGGACTTTACCGTGCTTAAGGGAAGCCAGGGACAGGTCGAAATCGATACGCCCAACATCGCAATACGCCCCTCCGAGCCGGGCGTCTACCGGGTCGAGGTCGATTCGCAATCCGAAACGCGCATCACCGTGCGTAAGGGCAAGGCGGAAGTTTCCACCCAGCAAGGCAGTGCCGAGCTCGATCAGGGCCGCATGATGATGGTGGAAGGCGACGAAAACCCCCAGTACCAGATCACCGACGCGCAGGGCGAGGACGACTGGGACCGCTGGAATAAGGACCGCAATCATCAGATCGAAAGCGCGCAAAGCTGGCGCTACGATAATTCCTACTACACAGGAACGGCAGACCTTGACAATCACGGGCACTGGGTCGACGTGCCGGGCTACGACTGGTGCTGGACGCCCTACGTTGACGCCGGCTGGATTCCGTACAGCGCTGGCAGTTGGGACTGGCAGCCGTATTACGGGTGGACCTGGGTCTCCCGCGAGCCTTGGGGCTGGGCGCCTTATCACTATGGCCGCTGGTTTTCGTGGCGGGGCTCCTGGATGTGGTGGCCCGGTCCGGTCACGCCCTACTATCGCCCGATTTGGGCGCCCGCTTATGTGTCGTTCTTCGGATTCGGCGGCGGCCATTTCGGTTTCGGCGTTGGATTCGGGTCGGGGTTCGGGTACGGCCGTGTCGGATGGCTGCCCATCGGTCCGTGTGATTCCTTCTATCCCTGGTACGGGCGCGGCCACTTTGGCTATCGCATCACCCGCTTCGGGGACTGGGACAGGCACGACTTCGGGAACCGCCGGGGCATGCCCTACATCGGACCGCTCGCGGGGCGGGGGCGGCCAGTGTATTCGAATCTTCGCGCCGCGCTGCGCGATCCGCACGTGCGTGGAGGAATTGTGAGCGTGCCCTCCAACCGTTTCGGTACCGCGGAGGCGTTCCGTGCCCGGACGCGCGGGCTGAGCGGAGCCGAATTCAGGCAGGCGTCATTCGTTTCCGGCCGGGTTCCCATCGTCCCGACTCGCGCCAGCCTCAGCCCGACCGGGCGGGCCGCGAGCCGCCGTTCGCTGCCCTCGGCAGCGGTAGCCAATCGCCGGTTCTACGCCAGCCGGCAGCCCGCGGGCAGGACTCAATCGTTTAGCCAGCAGGCGGCCCGAATGCAGGAGATGGTGCGCCACAACCCGGCTGCGTCCACAAGTTTCGGCCGCGCGGGGTCGCAGCAGTTCGGGCGCGGTCAAGCGAACAGCGTTGGCCGGACGTCGCGCGCCGCGTCGAGCTACGGCGCCGCAAACAACGGATGGCGGAGTTTCGGATCACGCACTCCGAGCATGGCTGGACGAACCTATCGCGCCGGCTCACCTGCAGGCCGTGGATCGTTTAACAACAGTCGCAGCTTGTCTCCCTCTGCGCATACGGGGGGACGTCAGAGTTCGCGGAGCTTTTCGAATGGCGGCCGCAGCGCGTCGCCTCCTCGTAACTTCTCAGATGGCGGTCGCAACATGTCGGCGCCTCGGAACTTCAACGACCGGATGCCATCGAGCCGCAGCTTTGGAGGACGCGCGCAGCAACAAAGCCGCGGGAACTGGCAGCAATTCAACTCTCACACGGCGCCCTTCGGCGGGAATTCAGTGCCGCGCGGCAGGCGCAACTACAGCCAGCCGAACGGCGGCTGGCGTGGCTTTTCGGGCGGCGGAGGAAAACCGCCGCTCGAGCTCAACCGCCCGATCGTGACGGGGAGATCGCGCAATTACCAAGGCTCCTGGGGCGGCGGATACTATCGAGCGCCCAGCCGCGGCTCCTACAACGGCTCTTCGCGGAGCAGCAGCTACGGTCGCAGCGCGCCGAGCTACTCGCGCGGTGGTGGGGGCGGGTTCTCTCGCGGCGGGGGCGGTGGGTATCGTGGAGGCGGTGGGGGCGGCGGATATCACGGCGGGGGCGGTGGTGGCTCGCGCGGAGGGGGAGGTGGTGGCTCGCGTGGAGGGGGAGGCGGGCACGGCGGCAGGCGATAGCGGCGCCGGACGCCAAATCTAAAATTCGAGATTCCAAATTCCGGATTCCGGAGTCAAGAGGCCGCCGCGATTCAGCATGCCGCGGCGAAGCTCAGACCAGAGCCCAGGCAGCGCCGGAAACGGCAGACCGCATTCAAGATGCCGCTGCGAAGCTCAGGTCAGAGCCTAGACAGCGCCGGAAACGTCAGACCTCTGACGCGCCCTTCGGGGTGCGCATGATCCCCGTTCCAAAGCCGGCGCTTAGCTTTTTCAGCCATCCCGGGTTAAACGTCACCTGGAAGCCCCGCTTAGTACACACCGCAATAAACTCTTTGAACCCTTCCACGTCCTTCTCTTCAACAAAGTAAGGTCCGGGCTGCTCCGGAACGAAGGCGATGAAGGCGTCGATCTCATCCACGCCCGGCCGGCCGGCCTCATCGCTATGGTGAACCACGTTGCCTCCTCGGTAGCCCTCCTGGCTGATGCGATTATTGAGCATGGCCATAATGCTCCTGACTCGCAGCGTGATGTTTCCCATGTCTGGATTTTCGTGCTTGATATACTCCCTGATTGGCACCTTGAAACGGTCGGACTGCGGCACGGGCCGCTTATCCTGGCCGTGGGGCCTGAACTGGGACATTTTGGGAAATACGGCGAAAAGGTCATAGTCGCCGGTTGTGGCGGAGCGGTACGTTCCCAGGGCGGCCGACGAACAGAAGGGATCAACCATCGCGGCGACGGGGAGGTAATCCATCCCCTTCGCTATCTTGGGCGCGCGAAGCGCGGAGGGTAGCTTCCGCTCAACGAGAGCGTAGAAGACGCCCCAGAGCGGCTTGCCGAACGCGCCAGGCGCATCCGAAGTCCGGCGAAGCAGAAACAGCATCTGCTCGCCGCTAGGCGAGGGGCCGAAATAGTACTTATTGTTGTCGTCGCTGGGCAGAGTGCTCGATGCCGGGACGATGCACGGGCCGCCCGACGCCCCTTTGAGTTTCATCAGCTCGTGGCGCCGCATCTCGGAGATGAAGACCTGCATCTCCCCGGCTCCGTGCTTGAATGCCTTGAACAAGTCCGTTCGCTGCGTCTCCCGGTCGTCGCGGGCTCCGCCGCGTTTCGTGAAACGCGGATCGCTCAGCACAAAGCCCGCCATCGGTCCCCAATTGCACGATTTCGCCTTGTTGTGGAACCCCTTCGTCGCATACCCTTCGCGCAGAAGCTGAGTGGCGTATTTCCCGACAGATCTTGAGGAGATGACGCAGTTCGTCTTGGCCGCGATCTCCTGGAAACACTTTCCGTGTTCGGGAGGCATCCCGCTTTTTTCATACGCCTCGGGTCCCTGAATTAACGCCATTAGTGCACCTCTCATTATCCGCTCGCCGGATAGAAACCGGTTTCATGAAGCAGTATCGGCCGTCGGGCGGGAAAGTTCGGTCCACAAGATGATGTCATGGGTGCGGCCAATACGCCAGAGATACGGGTGTAAACCCTGCGGCACCCGAGAATGTACGATGCACCCTGAATAGTGTATTCTAACGGCTAGGGGCGTGAGCGGCGATGCGTGGGGCCACGAAACACGGAATATGCTCCGTCGCAATCTTCATCGTTTGCACCGTCGCGTTCGCTCAGCACCCGATGCCCGTCGTGCGCGCGAAACCCGCGCCACCCACCCGTGCCGTTCAGGTTCAAGGAGCGGCACCACTCGCTTCAGGCCGGCAGGAACCGTCGACCGTAGCTCAATGGATCCGTCAGGGCAATGAGCTTCTGCGGGAGCGCAAATGGCAAGGTGCCGCCACGGCTTACCAAAAAGCGCTCGACATCCGCCCGAACGACGCGGTGGCGCGCTATAACCTCGGAAGCGCCTATGCGGGCTTGCAGCAGATTCCGAACGCCGTGAGGGAATACCAGCGCGCCGCCGAGCTCAACCCGGACCTGCCCAACGTCTTTGCCAATGCGGGCGCGCTGTGCCTCGGTGAAGGAAACGTCGCGTGCGCCGTCGCCGCCTATCAGGGCGACGTTACCCACCACCCGTCGAACGCTGCGGCTCACGTGCGCCTGGGCAACGCTCTCGCCGCGGCGCGGCAATTCGACAGGGCCTTTGCCGAGTACCAGCGGGCGCAAAAGCTCTCCCCCAATGATGCCCAGGTGGACGCCGCCTACGCGCAGGCGCTCACCGAAGCCGGTGACCCTCGCACTTCGGCTGCCATCTGGCAGCAGGCGATTAAGCTCGACCCTCGCAACGGAAAATTCTACGCCGGCTGCGCTGCGGCGCTGCTCGAAGCAGGCCAGCGCGCCGCGGCCGAGAATGAATACCAGACCGCGATGCGCTACCAGCCCGACGATCCGAATCTGCACATGGGGATGGGCAACGCGCTGCTGGCTTCGGGCGACGCCGTCCACGCGATTGAGGACTACAAAGTCGCGGTCGAATTCGCTCCGGACAACGCCATCTTCCGCTTGACGCTGGCGATGGCGTACCGGCAAGTGGGCGACGCCACGGATGCCCTGCGCGAGCTCACGCGCGTGGTGCGCCTCGCGCCCGATAACATTCAAGCGCACCAGCAGCTAGCCGCCACGGACCTGACGCTCGGCAACAGCATGGGAGCGATCGCTCAGTACCGCGTCGCCGTCGGCCTGAAATCTGAAGACCCCGAGCTGCACGAAAAGCTGGGATTGATTTTGCGGGAAACGGGCGACCTGAACGGCGCGACCGACGAGCTGCGGCGGGCGGCAAGCCTCGATTCCTCGAATCAGTCTTACAAGGATAATCTTGCCGAGGCCGTGACCACGGCAAGAAACATCGGCCCATTCATCGCGGAATACAAGGTGCAGGTTGCGATGCGGCCGCGCGATCCCCAGGCGTTTGTGAATCTCGGGAACGCCTACGCCTCAGCCGGCGACCTCGCGAAGGCAGCGTACAACTTTCGCCAGGCGGTGATCCTGCTGCCGAAAAATCCCGAGTTGCACTATAAGCTCGCGATGGCGGAACAGAAGGCGGGAAAGGCGGGGGAGGCGGAGCAGGAATTGCGCAAGGCGGTCGAGCTTGAGCCGGCTGATCCGCTTGCCCTCTCCGCGCTAGGCGACCTGCTGTACGAGCAGCGCAACTACGCGGTTGCTGTCCCAACCTACAGGGACGCCTTGCGGCTCGATCCGTCCGATCCGACGCTTCATTTCCGCCTCTCGAAGTCGCTCGAGCGGAACGGCGACCTCGCCGGCGCCGTCTCGGAGTGCCGGGAAGCTACCGTGCTCGCTCCCGCGAGCTCCGATTACTTCGAGTCGTTGGGTCAGCTCCTGACGAAGGCGGGAGACCCGGGCGGCGCGGCAGCGGCCTACCACACGAGCTTGCTCCTGCGTCCGCGCGACACCCCCGGGGAGCTGCGGCTGGGAATGCAGCTCGAGCAATCGGGCGACTGGCCGGGCGCCTCGCAGGTCTTTGAGGCGGTGCTGGCGAAAAACCCCGATATGCCCGAGGCTCATGTTGATCTCGCCGCCGCCTTGCTGCACGCCGGCGACTTCGGGAACGCCGCCGACCAAGCACGGCTCGCGCTCAAGGCGATGCCGTTTCTCTCCTCCGCACACGCGGTGCTCGGCTCGGCGCTCCTGCAGCAGGGCCACGACATTGCCGCCGTGAGCGAGTTGCGTGAGGCTCTGCGCGGCGACCCGTCAAACAGCGCAGCGATGCTTGAGCTTGCCGGCGCCCTTCGCCAGCAAGGCAGCCTGCAGGAGGCAATCGCATACTACAACGATTATCTGCGCGCCAAGCCGAAAGACGCCTCCGGTTACGTCGGCCTCGCCTCCGCGCTTCGCCGAAAGAGCGATTCGCAAGCCGCCATTGCAGCGTGCCGGAAGGCGCTCGCGCTCGACCCGCACCTCGCCGCCGCGCACCACGAGCTCGCCCTCGATTACGAAGCCGAGGGCCAGATTGCGCCCGCGCGGCGCGAGCTTGAAACATACCTGGCGCTCGCGCCGGGCGCTCGAGACGCCGCCGAAGTGCGCGATCTCCTGAAAAGCTGGCGCGCGGCTCGCTGAGTGTTAGATGTTCTCAAAAAGCAGGGTTCGACAGGAGGTATCGGTGCTGAACTACATCCGGTGGAAAGATGTCGAAGTGGAAGAATTGAATCCCTGGCTCGGCCGCCAGATGATCGTGGGCAAAGATATCATGCTCGCCCGCGTCCTGCTGAAGAAAGGTTGCGTCATTCCGGAGCATCGCCACGTCAACGAGCAGGTCAGTTATGTCCTCGAAGGAGCGATGAAATTCTGGATCGGCGGCCGCGAGATTCTCGTCCGAGCCGGCGAGGTGCTCTGCATCCCGTCCGGTATCCCTCACAAAGCCGAAGCCGTGGAAGATACGGTGGACCTCGACGTCTTCAATCCACCTCGCGAGGATTGGCTGAATAAGACCGACGCGTACCTTCGCGGATGAGCCAATTCGCTGATTGTTGGTTTCCGCGGCACTGCCCGCCGATGCCTGATTTGGGCTACGTATATTTCCGTCCGCTGTACGGCACGCCAATCGCATTCTGCGGCGCGGCAGACTCGCCAAGCTGCGTGCCAAACCTCAATTTAGCTGCTACGATATTCAACTCGAATTCCACCGGAGGGCTTCTGCGTGCAATGCTTGAACTGTGCCACTGAAATGACTACCTACCAGGTGACTACCCGGAAGGCGCACATTTCCTACAACGCGTGTCAAAAGTGTGGAAGCTTATGGCTGGACGCCGGAGATTTCGACAAAATGGCCTTTCAAGTCGAGGGGGACATCGAGTACTGCTCGCAACTGAGGGATGAGGGAACGGAGGCCGAGATCAAAAAGTGCCCGCGTTGCGATGGTGTTGAGTTGGACCGCGTCAAATTCCTGGAGTGTGACAAGATCATCCTGCACCGGTGCAACAACTGCGGCGGCTTCTGGCTCGATGGCGGACAGTTGAACTTGATAGACCAGGAGCTCGCGAGGATTATGCCGGTGAGGGGCAGAGGTTTCTCCGACTTTGTGAACAATGTCCACATACCGTATTGGTTTCAGCGAATCGGGCGGAAAAGCAGCGAGACCGATTTTCGTTTGGATGTTCCGCCCATCCAAGGCGCACAGCTCAAAGGCGTCACGGCAGATCAGTGCCCCGCGTGCGCGGGTACTCTGAATTCCTACGACGCGTTCTCCATGCCGTTCGAAGGTTGTCCCCGGTGCAAGGGCATTTGGCTGTTCAAGGACGAGCTGCGTAAGCTGAAGAATAAGATCGAACAGGGCTCTATGCGCTGGCTCAACGAGGAGATCGAAAATATCGAGAAAGCAAGCGTCATATCCACACAGCGCCCTTGCATCAAATGCAAGACCGTCAATCTCACTTCTGTGCTCTTCGGAAAATCTTCCATCGTCATCGACTTGTGCCCACGATGTTATGGAATCTGGTTGGAGCGGCGGGAATTCGAGTTCATCGTGGATTACCTGCGAAAGGAACTTGCGAAGAGTCCCGACGAAATTGAAAAAATAGCACTGGAGGACTTGAAGAGGGTCTGGACCGGCGCACCCGAGGGGAGACTCGAAGAAATGCGCGATGCATATGGGGCAATGTCGGCGCTAATCAATGCCCTTTTTCTCGAGCACCCGGGGGCTGCGCGGAAGACCTCGTCGCTTCCGTGGATTTGATAAAGGGGTTGCAAACTAAATGACCTCAGCGGGTCTTGTGCGCAACAAAATGGGCCTTATTTGCGTCGATCAGCAGCGGTAATCCGGAGCGAGCTTCCCGGCCCGGCGCTTGCCTGCTGGGCATCGGTCTTCTTCAGTCTCTCGGTTCTCACCTATCTTATCTCCATTGCCGCTTCGCAGTCTTTTCTGACGCTCGCGGCGCTGCTCTATTTTGCTCATCTGCTGCACGCGAACCCGAAGCCTCGCATCTCCTTCCCGCCCGTCAAGCTGCCACTCGCCCTCTTCTGTGTATGGACCGTGGTGTCGGTCATTTTTGCCGAATTCCCTGACGCGGGCGGATTCGTGATCCGCAAGCTCGCTCTGTTTCTGATCCTTCTGCTCACGGTGAATCTGGTGTTGAGCGCCCGGCATGTGGCCTTTCTATTGAAAGCGCTGCTCGCCGAGGCTGCTGCCGTGGGCCTCGTAGGCGCCGGCGAGTTCGTGCGCCAGTACCGCGAGGTGCGCGCCGTGCATCCGCACCGGGTTTATCTTTACATGACCGTCACCCGCATCACCGGTCTGCAGGGCCATTGGATGAATTTCGGGGGCCAGCAAATGCTCGTGTTCTCCGCCGGACTCGCCTTCCTGCTGGTGGGCTCCGGGGGCGCCCGATCGGGCGCGCGGCCGCGCCGATGGTGGTGGTTTGCGCTCGTCGTGCTCCTCGCATCCATCCTGCTGAATCTTACCCGCGGCGTATGGCTGGGCTGCTTTGGCGCGGCAATTTACCTGGTCGCGCGCTGGCGGGCGCGCTGGCTTTGGATTCTGCCCGTGGCCGTCGCCATCACGCTCGTGGCAGGGCCCCGCATGTTGCGGCGGCGCGAATCTTCCGTGCTGCATCCGCGGCGCGACCCGTCCCTTGCCGTGAGATTCGAAATGTGGGGCGTCGGCGCGAGAATGATTCGCCGGCACCCTTGGGTGGGCGTCGGACCCGACAACATTCCCGCGCTCTACGATTTTTATATGCCTCCGGGCAAAGTGCCCATCGTCGGGTATCACGATCACTTGCACGACAATGCCGTTCAACTGGCCGCCGAGCGCGGCATTCCCTGCCTCGCCGCATGGGTTTGGCTCATGCTGGCGTTTCTCGTTTATACGATACGCATTCGCCGCAAGCTCGGCAGCCTGCGCTGGGTGGCGGACGCGGGAATCGCGGCGTGGCTTGCCCTGGTGATCGAAGGCGTGTTTGAGTTCAACTTCGGTTCATCACCGGTGCTCATGTTATTTTTATTTATCATGGCCGCGCCGTTTGCGACGGAAGCCGCGGTGCAGAATGAAACCAGCCGAGCGGCGCCTCCGCTCCGCCGAACCGGCAGCTCAACAAAATGAACGCGTCCCACTCCCCATTTCCGAGCTTCACCGCGAAGGCTCCGCAGATCATTCTCCTCATCGTGATTGCGGCGGCGCTGTTCTTTGTTCGCCTTGGACGCTTGCCCCTGCTCGAACCTGATGAGGGACGCAACGCCGAAGTCGCGCGCGAGATGCTGGTGACGCACGACTGGATCACGCCGCACTATGACGGCCTTCCGTATCTCGATAAGCCCGCCTTTCTCTTTTGGTCCATCGCCGGCGCGTTCCGCGTTTTTGGGCTCTCCGAATGGGCGGCGCGTTTTCCCGCCGCCATCGCCGCGCTGGCGACGGTTCTCCTCGCTTGGCTCCTCGGACGCCGTATGTTCGGCGAAACCACGGGCGTTTTCGCGGGTATTATTCTGGCTACCGCGCCGCTATTTTTCGGCATCGCGCGAACCGTGGTCTTTGATATGCCGCTGACATTTTTTGTGACGGCGGCGCTTCTCTGTTTCTGGCTCAATAGCTCCCGAAGCTACGCTTCGCGCCGGCTGGACCTACTCGCGTTCGCCGCGATGGGCGTGGGCGCGCTCACCAAAGGCCCCGTAGCGTTCCTGCTGCCGCTGATCACGCTTGCCGTCTTCCACGCCTGCGCCGGAACGGTTCGCGAGCTGCGGAAGCTGCACTGGGTTTCAGGGTGGATTCTTTTCCTCGCGATCACCCTGCCGTGGTTCATTGACGTCTCGCTGCGCAACCCGGGATTCCCGAAGTACGCGTTCTGGGAGGAGAGCCTGCTGCGATTTACCACGGGCGCGCACCTGCACCGTTCGAGCAGCGTTTTTTATTACGTTCCGCTCTATTTCGCAGGATTTTTCCCTTGGAGTTTCTTTCTGCTTTTCTCCGGATGGAAACGGCTGAGGGCCTGGAGGACATTGCGTGAGGAAGCGCGGCGAGCCGAGCTTTTCCTGCTGGTATGGGCGGCAGTGATTTTCGTCTTCTTCACGCTTTCGCGCTCGAAGCTTCCCGGATACGTTCTGCCGGCGCTGATTCCGCTCAGCATTCTCGCCGCGCGAGGCTGGCAACCTCGCTCCGCCGCCGATTGGCGGATCGCGCCGCGCGGAGTACCCGCCGGTTTCGTGGCTCTGATCGTCTGCGGCGTACTGATCGCGCTCCTGCCTTACTCGTTTCATTTCATTATGTTGTCGGCGCACGCCGCTTCTCGCCTCCCGTTTACAGTGGTCCATCTACTCCGGCCGGGTCTGCTTCGCGGTGGCGTGGTGATGCTGGCGTTGGGCGTGTTCGGCTGGCGCCACATTCGCCGCGGGAGCCGCAGGTGGCCTTCCTTTGCCGCCGCCGCGCTCGCCGTGCCCTTGCTGGCGATCCTGCTGAGGACACCTCTCGCGCTCTACGCCCGAATTAATTCAAGCAAGGAAGTCGCCCAAACGATTGACGCCAGCCCCGGGAAAGATCTGCCGGTGTACGGATATTATTATTTCCGCACCGGGCTTCCGTTCTATTTGCGGCGGCCGGTCGGTTTGGTGACCGAGGAGGGGGGCCAGACGACGAGCAACTACATCGCCGCCCGGTTCTCGACGTTCCTCGACGCGCCCGCTGCGAATATATCCGCGTCTTCCGCCCCGGCCCTGCTGACCCGCGGTCCGCTCATCGATGGAGCGCAATTCCGGCAGCTCCTCGATCGCCAGACACTCCCGTTCCTGCTTATGGCGCGAAACGGGTTTGTGGCGAAGCTGCTGAGCGATGATCCTCGCATGGAGCCGAGGTGGACGGCGTGGCGCTTCTCCGTTCTCGAGGTTCGCTGGCCGCGAGGCTCAGCAGTTTGGCGGCCAGGGCGTGCGGGGCTTGGCCCGCTCAGATCTCTCCTTTCGCGTCTGCGCTAGGCGCACGGACGACGGCGCCCTTGCAATTGACCAGCCGCCCCTTCTGTGAGAAACTCGTGGGCGCCGCAAGATATCAGATACCACCGCTTTCGCGATCGAGTCCCGCGGCCGGAGGTCGAAGCGATGAAACCCGCGATTTTGCGTCACGCGTTCTGGCTCGTGTTTGCTTGCATTTTCCTGCTGCCGGGGGGAGCCCGGGCTCAAAACCTGAATGCCTCGATCGGTGGACTGGTGCTCGATCCTAGCGGAGCCGCGGTCCCGAACGCGCGACTCACGTTCACGAATATCGCGACCCATTCCAGCCGGACCACGGCAACGAACTCGGCCGGCCACTATCTTCTCCCCTCTCCCGAGGTCGGCACTTACGATGTGTCGGTCGAAGCGCGGGGCTTCAAAGCGTGGCATCAGAGCTCGCTCATCGTGAACGTCGGCGAGAACATCACTCTCAACATGAAGTTGCAGGTGGGGTCGCTGACGCAGTCGGTGAACGTGACGGCGACTCCGGCACGCGTGAATACCTCAAACGCGGAGATCGGAGGCGTGATCGGGCAGAGCCAGATCCAGAGCATCGCCGTGAACGGCCGCGACTATATTTCGCTTGCCGCCCTGGTGCCGGGCGCCCGCAGCCGGCTTCCGGACCAGCCTTACACTGGCGGAGGAGGGACCGGCGGCGGATCGAACATCGCGTTCAACGGCCTTCGTCTGGGCGCGAATAATTGGATGGTCGACGGCGCAGAAAATGAGGATACGGGCTCGAATTCCGCTCCAGAGACGTATCCGGCGCTGGACGCGATCGAGGAGTTCCGCGTAAGTACGAGCAACTATAGCGCCGCTTACCCGACGGCTGCGGGTGGCATCGTGAACATCGCGATCAAGTCCGGCACCGACCAGTTTCACGGGTCCGCTTACGAGTTCTTCCGCAACGATACGCTGGACGCGAACAATTTCTTCAGCAACCGAGCCGGGCAAACTGTGCCTCCGCTCAAGCAGAACGATTTCGGATTCACGATTGGCGGCCCGATCCGCAAGGATAAGACGTTTTTCTTTTATAGCCAGGAGTGGCGCCGCTTCCGCGAAGGGCTCACCCAGCTCAACCACTTTCCCAGCCCTCTTGAGCTCGCCGGGAATTTCAGCCAGTCGCCGATGGTGGGCAATGCGAAATCGCTCAAGACTCCTCCGGGCGTGCCCGCCGGCTGCGTCAGTGGGCTCCAGATTAATCCGAGCTGCTTCAATGCGAACGCTGTGGCGCTCCTGAAATCGGGCATTTTCCCCGCCGCCAATGATGTCGTTCCGGGGGTTTTTGATAACTACGTGGCCTCCCCGGTCGAGCCGATCAACTTTGCCCAGGAACTCCTCCGCATCGACCACCACTTCAGCGATCGTTTTCAGATCTTCGGACATTACATCCACGAGCAGTTCTTCCGCGAGCTTCCGGACGCCGAATTTGGGGCAGACAATTTCCCGACGATCCACTCAGCCCGGCAAATGCCGGACTACAACCTCCAGCTCGGTCTGACCAAAACCTTCAGCCCCACGCTCATCGACCAGGCGAATTTTAACCTCAGCTACGATGGCATCCAGATTCTTCCCACCGGGATTTACCAGCGCCCCACGGGCTTGAGCGTGCCGGAGTTGTTTCCGGTGAACCCGGACAACCGCATTCCATCGCTCTTCTTCTCTCAAGCTTACGGCACCTACGATGTCACGGATTTGCCGTGGCATAACTTCGAGCGAATTTACGATTGGCAGGACACCGTAACGAAGGTGGCGGGGCCGCACACGCTCGAGTTCGGCGGGCTCTACATCTTCTCGCAGAAAGACCAGATCACCGGGGGAAGATCGCAGGGAGATTTCAGCTTCAACGGCGCGTTTACGGGCAACAGCCTCGCCGATTTCCTTCTCGGTTACCCGAACAATTACACCGAGTTGAGCACTCAGACGGTCCCGAAATACCGCTACAACCAGGTGGAAGCGTTCGCCCAGGACGATTGGAAAGTCAAGCCGTCGCTCACTCTCAATCTCGGCGTGCGCTGGTTCCTGATTCCGCACGCGTATACCAAAGGAAATCTGCTCTCGAATTTCCTTCCTGGGCAGTGGAGTGCTTCCGAAGCGCCAACGCTGAACAGCGGGGGAAATATCTCCTGCACGCCGGGGGCATCCACTTGCAACACCAGGGACGGCCTTTTCGTCGCCGGAACCAATGGCGTGCCGCCGGGACTGAGTAAAACCGTCTATGACGATTTCGGTCCCCGCGTGGGATTCGCGTGGGATCTGAGCGGGCACGGAACGACCGTGCTTCGCGGCGGGTTGGGGATGGGCTACTACCGGGTTCAGGGTAATGACACTTACAACGTGACCAATAATCCGCCGTTCGCCACGAATGAAACGCTCGATTACACTTCCGCAAATAAAGCCCCGCCGCTAAACAACCCGGCGGAGGGGAGTGCGGCTCCGCTTGCGCCGCCATCGCTCCTGGTCATCAACCCGTATTACCCGCCGCCCCTTATTGAACAGTACAGCCTCGGAATCGAGAGGCAAATTTCCCCCTCGAGTACGCTCAGCGTCGCCTACGTCGGGTCTCACGGTGAGCACCTGCCGGGATCGCGAGATCTGAACCAGCCCCTGCCGGTGCCCGGCTTCAATTTCAATCCCACGCTCAACCAGACGCCGGCGCCTCCAACGAACCTTTACAGGCCGTACACGGGATGGGGGGCCATTACGGAAGAGGAGATGACGGACCTGAGCGATTACAACTCGCTTCAGGTGAATTTCGAGCGCCACATGAGCAAGGGAGTGCAGGTGGGCGCCGCGTATACGTATTCGAAGGCGATGGACGACGGCTCGGGCTATAGCGATGCGCCCCAGAACGCGTATGATCGCCGGGCCGATTGGGCACCTTCAGCCTTCAATTCCACCCACGTTCTCCAGCTCAATTATGATTGGGACTTGCCATTCCTCAAGCGGCGGGGCGGAGCCCTCGGCACGGTGCTCGGCGGCTGGGAGTTCGCCGGAATCACGACCGTGGAAACCGGACTTCCGCTCAACATCGGCCTGACCGGCGCCGGCCACGGTCTGGCAACGCGGCCGGACGCTATTGCGGCCATCAACCCGATCCATGAGGTCGACGAGTGGTTCAGCACGTCGAGCTTTGCCGCAGCGCCGCCAGGATTTTTCGGCAATTCGGCTCGCGATTCGGTGACGGGCCCTGCGATGACCGTGTTTAACTGGTCGCTCTATAAACATTTTTACATCCACGAGCGGTTCGACTCGGAGCTGAGGTTTGAGGCCTACAATGTTTTCAACCAGGTGAACTTCAACGGCGTAAGCACGAGTCTCGGAGCTGGAAATTTTGGCGTGGTGACGAGCGCCCACGATCCGCGCATTATCCAGCTCGGCCTCATGCTGCATTTTTAGCAGCGTCTGGCGGAGGCTCGATGCCGCCGTGCGCGTTGACGGGACGACCTGAAGTCGCCGCTACATTTAACCGTATCGGGGGCCCGAACGCTCGACCGCGTCGGGGAAAGACCTTTGCGACTGAAAATTGCGAAGAACATCACGCAGCAAGCCTACGAGATGATTCGGGCGGGAATTCTTCGCGGCGAGCTCGACGCTCATCGCCGCTTGACCGAGGGCTACTTCGCGGCGCAGTTCCAAATCAGCAAGTCACCGATCCGCGAAGCGCTGAATCGCCTTGAAGCCGAAGGCCTGATCGTGATCGTGCCGCGCCGCGGCGCCTATGTCCGGGACTTATCGACACACGATACGGAAGAGATCTATGAGCTGCGTGAGATCCTTGAGAGTTGGGCCGTGCGCCACACGAAGCTGAACGCGGGCACGATTGCGCGCCTGCGGGAAAACGTCACGGAGGCCGAAGCCTGCCTGGCGCGGAACGACCGCGAGAAGTACGTGAGTCTTGATGCCAGCTTTCATCGGATTCTGGCCGAGTCAAACCCCAACTCGCGTCTGAGAAAATTTCTCGAGAGCATGCACGACCAGATGCTGATGCTGCGGCACCGGACCTTCGCGCTCTCGAGCCAAAACTCCGTGAGCCAGCATCGGGGGATTGTTGAAGCCTTGGAGCGCGGAAACCGCGCCGAAGCGGCGAGGCTGATGACCGAGCACATCCGCGCCGTACGGAAGCGGCTTCTTAGGGAGATGAAGAGTTCAAAACCCGGCGGCGAAGTCGGCGCAGCGGCGCCCGCACGAGCGGTGAGACACAACAAGCTTCCCGCCGTGCCGGTCTGATCAAACTGACGTCAAGCGCAGGCACCCTCGCACTTCGCGGCGCGCATCACGCCGACCGGCGCAGCGAGCGCCCGGTCGTGCGCGGTAGGGTGAAATTTGCATAGGGCATCAGGGCGACGCGCAGTTTGCCAGCCTCGGCCGAAAACGCCTCGCGCACGGCCTCGTCGGGACTAGACGCCGGAATCACGTGGCACCTGCGGACAAATAATTCCGGCAAGCGCGACACGAGAAAGATGCGCGCCTGCTCGCCAAGCTTGGCCATCCAGTACGCTTTGTGTCCACCCACCACGAAATTTTCGCGCAGCGCTTCGGCCATCTCCTCGGAAGATGAGTACCGCGCCGCCCACTCCTCGAAGGCGCGGCTCCCCGAGCCGTCCGGGCATTCGGCGAAATAGATGAGCGTGCCACCCGGCTTCAGAGCATGAAACGCGTTCTCCATTCCCTTGTGCGCCTGGCGCAGGTCGATATCGACCGGGTACCCGCCCGCCGAGGCGAGGACGACGTCGTAGAGCTCCGCGAGCGGCGCCCCGTAGAGTTGATCGACGGTCTCGCAGCCCGCCCGATGCGCGAAATCGTAGTGGCCGCACACAACCCGGAGAAGCTGGCCGCGGGGATTCAGCACCACATTGAGCAGGAAGTCCGGCTCGCTCAGGGCGCACGCTTCGAGCAAATCTTCGTGCGCCGGATTGCCATCCAGAACGCCACAGCGGCAGCGGGGATCGAGAATCAATTTGTGATTGAGCGTCACCGTCTCGGCGCCCGCCACGCCGGGCACAAGGCTCTTTCGCCCTCCGCTATACCCCGCGATGAGGTGATAAATAATCTCGCCGGTGAGAATGACGCGGTCGGCTTCCCACACGCGCCGGTTGATGAACACTTCGTTTCCGCGGCTCGTCGTGCCTGTGTGCACCAGGTTGCCGCGGTCAAAGCAATCGTGATCGTACAACTTGATGCGCCGCGCGATCTCATCGCCGACGATCGCCCGCTGCTCATCGGCGGTCTGAGAGCGGTGAATGCCGAGCGCGAAAACGATGAAGATATCCTGATCGGGAACCCCCGCCCGGTTGAGCTCGCCGATCAACACCGGGAGAAACACCTCGCTGTGCACGAGACGCGTGACGTCGTTCACAAGGATTGCGACGCTCTCTCCCGGCTTCACGATTTCGCAGAGTGGCGGCGCGCCGATCGGATTGCGCAGCGCATCGAGAATGGCCCGCTGCGGATCGGAAACCGGCGGAAGGGCGCGCGGCTCCAGCGTGCCGAACGCCACGTGATCCGGCAGTTGCAAAGGAATGGAGGAGTGCCCGAAGGGGAGTTGAACCGACGTCATGCTAGCTGAGACCCTCTGATATGCTGTATATCACACGAGGTTGAACATGTCTACGCGACGGGAATTTCTGCAAAGCGCTGCGAGCCTGGCAGCTCTGCCCGCAATCGGCGCCGCCCGGAGTTCTGATGCGCGCGCGAGGATCCGCCTCGGAGCGCAAACCAACGCTTGGGGCGTGCCGATCCGCGGCTACGACCATCTGCTCAACATTCTCGGAATCCTTCGGCAGCTCAGCTACGAGGGATTCGAGACGAATTACAACTCGCTGCGGCCGTTCGCCAATCGTGCCGCGCA
>JBOGKE010000043.1:0-10046 GCA_050745265.1 Terriglobia bacterium | reverse complement strand
GTCCCGCCTCGCGGGACCGGGCGCGAGGCGCGGAAGACAAACGATCTGTGCTCCGTACGCCGGGCTTACGCCCGGGGCTATGTTATTGCGGCCCGTCGGGCCTTTCGTGTTTTCTCGGCCAGGCGATCTTCCCTCTGGGGCGGCGCTGGCGGAAGTTTCTGGAGAGCGCAACCGAGGCGCTCGCCACGCTCTCGCCCTGGGGAGAGGGCGGGCGAGGGGTCCTTTTCATGCTTTCGCGGTGTCGTCAAGCGCCATGAGCCGCGACCCTGAAAAAGCCGCGCGCAAAGATCCCGCGGCTGCAAGAATCGACCTCATGATGGGCTGATGGAGGAGAGGGTCGAACCGGTGTGAGCCCTGCGGTCGCGGACAAACACCCCCCGGTGGCCGCGAGCGCGACCGCCGGGGGGGTTGCGGATGCTGATGGGATTGGCTTCCTCGCCACTTCTCAGGACAACAGGCGCCAACCAGCGCCTCAAGCCTCTCTGCGCTAAAGAGAGGATCCCACAAGCCAGCGCTAGCGAGCGCCTAAGCCTCAGCACCCTCGCTAAGTCTACAGTCCGTTGGCATGGATCACCTCCTTTCTAGCGATGCCCCGATAATAAAAACGCTCGCGTCTCAAGTCAAGTAAAAAGACGTTAAAATAAGAAACATCATGTGTCGGCTCTCCAAGGCGCCTTCCGGACGCCGAACGTGGATCTGGGTCACAATCGCCGCGATCTTATGCTTCGCGCTTCTTTCCTTGCCGGCCTTGCCGGCGCTCGGAGCCGATTCCGCTACGACTCAGGCGTCGAAGCAATCGCCAAGCACGCGCGAATCGCCGAACGCGCTGATGGCTGAGGCCCAGGCGGCGGCCAATCGCCGCGACTACGCGACGGCGATCAAGGATCTGAAGCCCCTGACTGAGTCCTATCCGAGATACGCTCCGGCCTGGTTCGAGCTCGCCTACGTTTACACGGGTTTGCACGAGAACGATCTGGCGCTGAACGCTTACCGGAAGACGACCGAGCTCGACCCATCGCTTTTTCAGGCGCGTTTGAATCTGGGAATTTTGCTGCTTGAGATGAAGCGGCCGGCGGACGGGCTCGCGGAGTTGGAGAAAGCCGCCGGGATCAAGCCCGGCGACAGCCGTCCTCATCTCTACGCCGGACGCGCTCAGGAAGCGGCCGGAGATCCCGCCGCCGCCGAAGCCGAATTTCAAACGGCGGCGCGCCTCAAGCCCGATTCTCCCGAAGCCTTTCTTGAGCTTGGACAGATTGAGCTCAGGCAGAAGGATTACGTTGCGGCGCGGGACGCGTTCGAAACGGCGGCGGCTCTCGACCCCAGGCTGAGCGAGGCGGCTCTCGGCGCCGGAATCGCTCTGGCGAACCTTAAGCAGCGCGCGCTGGCCGCTCCGTATTTCGAGCGATATCTCGCCGCGAATCCCGCCGACGACGCGAGGCGGTTCGAGTTCGGGCAGGCGGAGCTCGAGCTCGGCGCCTACGCGAAAGCGCTGTCCGCATTTGAGGAGATCGAGCAGAGAAATCCAAAGTTCCCCGGACTCAACGGCGCGCTGGGCGAGACCTACGCTCTGCTGGGCCAGTTTCCGGCGTCAGAGAAGTATTATCGACTCGCGGTGGCGTCTGAGCCCACGCAGGCCGAGTTTCATCGCGGTCTGGCAGAGACCCTGATGCGCGAGAAGCAGTACCCCGGCGCCGAAGCCGAGTTTCGCACTTCGCTCAAGCTGAATCCCAGGAGCCGCGATTCGGCCCAAGGGCTCGCCGCGAGCCTCTGTTTCGAGCGGCGCTACGAGGAGGCGCTTCCCCTGCTCGAGCAGCTTGTCGAATCGCCGCCGGTCACAGCCACGAATTACCTGCTGCTCGGCCTCAGCTTCGACCATTTGCACCAGGTGAAGCCGGCGATCGCGGCGTACCAGCAGTTCCTGTCGCTTTCGCACGGGCAGCATCCCGATCAGGAGTGGCAGGCGCAGCAACAGATCAAGCTCCTTGAACACGAATTAGGAAGATAGGTTTCCTGATGATTTCCCGCTTCCAAGCGCGGCCGCCGCGCCGCCAACGCGTCGAGCACCGGAGTTCGAGCGCCGCGCCAGGCGAAGGGCATCTGACGCTGGTGGCAGGCCGCACTCCGCCGCTCACCTTTGCTGCGAGCGTTGCCCTCGCAGCGCTGTGTGCGATGTGCGTCCTGATCGCGTTTCCGGCACGCGATGAGGCGCGCCGGCCGCCCACCGTGAAGGAATTAACGGCGCGGATTGAGCGCGAGGGGAATCCGGTGAAGAAGGCGAAACTGCAGGTTCGGCTCGCGCACCTCGAAATCGTGCAGGCCGTGAGCGCGTATGACCACCGGCGCATTCAGGACGGGCAAAAGCTGCTGTCCACCGCGGCGGCGGAAGTTCAGGATACCTGGCGGCTTCTGCGGTCTACCGGGCGGAACGCCGCGCGCAAGCCCGACGGATTTATGCAGCTCGAGATCGGCACGCGCGAAGATGCACGGCTGCTCAACGAGCTCCGCCAGCGGACTTTCTATCTTTATCGAGGCCCGATAGACGCTGCGCTTAAGACGCTGACTCATCTACACGCTCAGGTGCTGCTGGCGCTTTTTCCGGGGGCGGCGCCTCCCGGCAAGCAGGGCCACGCGCCCAAATCTTCGTCGCACCCACATCCGCGCGGGAGCACGCACCCGTGAGAACTCGTCACGCCATTGCGATGACCTTGGTTTTCGTAGCGGCGCTTACCGCCGGCGCCGCGGCCCAGCAGCGCGCCTCTCTGTCGGAAGCGGAAGTCGATAAGCTTCGCGACACGCAAGACCCGGCAGAGCGCATCAAGGTGTATCTCGATTTCATGCAGACGCGCTTGACCACTTTCGACGATTACCGCAGCAGGCCCGTCGACCCGCAGTACCGAACCGGAAAGTTTCTCGATGAGGTTCTGCTTCAATACGTCGAGCTCGACGACGAGCTGAAGGGTTGGATTCAATTCCAGTACAACCGCGATGGGGATATGCGCGCGGGCCTGCGGGCGCTGCTCGACGAAGGTCCTCGCCAGCTCCAGCAGCTCCAGCACGCGCGCGGCAATCCCGACCCGTACACCGCAAAATACTCGGACCGGCTCGCAGATGCGATTGCCGATCTCAATGACACGCTGAACGGCGCTACCGCCGCGTTCGACGGCCAGGTCAAGAAGCTCGGCGAGCTGAAGCAACATGAGCAGGAGAGCAAAAAAGCTTCCGCGGCCGAAGTGAAGGCGGAAAAGAAGCGAATCAGACAGGAGGAGAAACTTCGTAAGAAGGAAGAGAAGGCCCGGCACGACGCAAATTCCGGCAGCGGATAGGAATCGCCGCTACAAACGGTGCGCGTCGAAACGTTTTTTTCGGAACGAAGCCTATTGATGTTTGAAAACAAAGGAACATTAAATACCGCTAATCAATCGCAAGGTCTGAGGCCGGCAAGAGCGGCGGATTCGAAGCGGACGGCGCCCAAGGGAATCGCCGCGGTCTTCACTCCCCTATCTTCCCGGGAGCGGCCCGTGCGGTCCAGTTCGCCCGGCGGCCGCTACGAGCGATCCATGCCTTTGCAACCCGTTTCGCCGGTTCTGCAACTTACGCTGCCCTTCGAGTCTGCGCCTCCGCCCGAGGAGTTATTCGCCCGCGTCTACCGGCGTCTGCGGCCGAGCGCGCGGCCGGCTCGTTTCAGCGTCACGTTCCGATCCTGGGCGCATCCGCGCAGCACGATCCGCCAGCGCGACGGAATGTACACGATTGAGATTTTCGACGTGCTGAGCGATGCGCCGCCCATCGTGATCGAGGCGCTGGCCGAAATCCTGATCATGGGCTATCACCGCAAAAGGGCTTCACCCGAGGCGCGGGCGTGTTACCTCGCGCATACGATGGCGCCCGCCGTCCGCCAGCGCATTCATGAGGCGTGCCGCGTGCGGGGCTTTAAGCGGATTCGGCCTGCGCGCGGGCGGTATTACGATCTCGGCGCGATTTTCGACGAGCTGAATCGGACCCATTTCGCCGGCGCTCTGCGAGTCCGCAAGATCGGATGGAGTCCGCGGGCGGCGAGCACGATCCTCGGCCATCACGACGCCGCCCACGAAACCATCACCATCAACCGGCGGCTCGACCGCGCCAAGGTGCCGCGACTCGTGGTGGAGTCGGTGGTCTATCACGAAATGCTTCACATCGTGTTTCCCATCGAGCGCCGCCATCACCGGCGCGTGATCCATTCCGCGAAGTTCCGCGAGCAGGAGCGTAAATTCCCCGGCTACCGCGAGGCCGAGCAGTTCTTAAAGTCGGCAGGCTGGGCAACCGATTAGGATGTCGGCGGCGGGCTAGGGAGCGGAATCACGCGATTCGCTCCGCGCCCCTCAGCGCGTCCGCACCGCAACATTTTTCGACCGGCCGTGTTTACAAGAATGGGATGCCGCAGCGCGACGTGAAAACAGCGGCGATGGGAGAATGAGATCATGCGAACGATTCGAATTGTGCTGATGGCGGCCGCGCTTCTGGCGATACCGGCCGGTTTGTCGGCCAGCGTATTTATCTCGGTGCATTTCGGCCCGCCGGCGCTTCCGGTTTACGTGCAGCCGCCCTGCCCGACTTCCGGATATTTATGGACACCCGGTTACTGGGCTTACGGTCCGGCGGGGTATTACTGGGTGCCGGGCGTGTGGGTACGTCCTCCGGCTGTCGGCGTCCTGTGGACGCCCGGTTACTGGGGGTTCGGCGGCGGCGTGTATCTGTGGCATGCGGGCTACTGGGGGCCGCACGTCGGCTTCTACGGCGGCATCAACTATGGCGGGGGCTATACGGGAGTCGGTTTTGTGGGTGGGCGTTGGCGCGGCGGCGGCTTCTATTACAATCGCGCCGTAACGAACGTGAGCGTGACGAACGTGCGGAATGTTTACGTGGACCGGACGGTGATCCGCACGACGGTGTATAACCACGCGAGCTTCAACGGCCCCGGCGGCGTGATGGCGCGACCCACGTGGCAGCAGCAAGCGGCTGCACGCGAGCGGCACTTTGCGCCCACCAGCAACCAGGTTGCGCACGTCCGCGCTGCCAGCTTCGATCGCAGCCAGTTCGCGTCGGCAAACCACGGCCGCCCGCCCGTCACCGCTATGAATACCATCAACGGCAGGCGATATACCCAGCAGGGGCGCATCGCCAACGGGGTTGGGTCGGGCCGACTGACCCCGCGGGAGACGCGAAACCTGCAGGGGCGCGAGACCAACCTGAACCGCCAGATTCGCGCCGACCGCCAGCAGAACGGCGGACGTCTGACGCCTCAGGAACGGCAGCAGATGCGCGCGCGGCAGAATAACATGAGCCGTTCCATCTACCGCGATAATCACAACCGCGCGGCGGACCGGTACGGCAATAGTGAGGTCGGCCAGCGCCGCGCCCGGCAGCAGCAGCGCATCGCGCAAGGCGTTCGCTCCGGGCAAATGTCGCCGGGCGAAGCCGCGCGCAGTGAACGGCGCGAGCAAAACCTGAACCGTCGCACGGCCGCCGACCGCCGGGCCAACGGGGGCCGGCTGACTCCGCAGGAACGGCGCAACATCAACCGCCGGCAAAACGGCGCAAGCCGCCAAATCGACCGGGAGAAGCATAACGCGCAGACCGGGCCGCGTTGACAGTTGCCGCAGCGCCGAAGCAGCGTCTATGGCAGGCACGGAGCCAGCTTCCGCCCTCATCCGCATCGGGCTTGCCGGATGGTCCTACCCAGACTGGAGCGGCGTCTTCTACCCGGCGCCCCGCCCGCGCGGGTTTCACGAGCTCGCCTATACGGCGCAGTTCTTCAAGGTGGCGGAGATCAACGCCTCGTTTTACCGCCCGCCTCGCGCTGAATGGGCGAGAAACTGGATTCGCCAGATCGAGCGCCATCCGGACTTCCAATTCACCGCGAAGCTTTGGCGCGGGTTTACGCACGAGAGGAACGCGACCGCCGACGACGAACGCGCCTTCCGGCTAGGGCTCTTGCCCCTGGTTGACGAGGGCAGGCTCGGCGCGGTGCTACTTCAATTCCCCTGGTCCTTCAGAAACACCGCGCAGCACCGCACGTACCTCTCTGATCTCATCCGGCGCTTCGGCGACTACTCGCTGGTGGTTGAAGTGCGGCACAGCTCATGGGATCAACCCGACATGCTGGCGTGGTTTCGCGAGCAGGGTGCTGGGATCTGCAACATCGATCAGCCGGCGGTGGGAAAATCTCTCGGGCCGTCGGCCCACGCCACCAGCGCGATTGGGTACGTCCGCATTCACGGCAGAAATACCGCGCATTGGTTCGCCCAGAACGAGCGTGGCGGCGAACGCTATGATTACCTCTACCGTCTCAATGAGCTCGTCCCGTGGGTCGAGCGGGTGCGGGAGATTGCGCAGAAAACGCGGGTCGTCTACGTCATCGCCAATAACCACCCGAACGCACAATCAGCAGTCAATGCCTTCCAGCTCGAGAACCTGATCTCGGGCAAGCGCGTGACGGCGCCGGCCAGCCTGATCGAGCGGTACCACGAACTCGATGCGATCGCTTCCCCAGCCGCCGGCACGCCCGCGACGCCCCACACCCCATCGCTATTTCCAGAATGACTCAGTCATTCGAGATTGCAGAATGTAGTGACACCGTAGCGCCGATCGAGGTGGGTGTCCGGGTTGTCGCGGTCGCCGGAACGATGCCGATTGATGCTTTTGAGTCAATCGCCGCACCCCGCCGCAGCATCCTCCGAGGCGGGTTCCGCCGGCATGGATTCCGAAAACACGCAATGGGTTCTGAGGGAATAGAGCGATTCAAATGCGACAGTACGACAGGTAATGCCTCAGTTTCGGCCGCGTCGGTAGCGGCGGATTTACCCCGCCATATAAAATGGCGGCATAAAGCCGGCCCTGCGCGCCGTAAACTGAGGCATTACGCTCACGGAGGGTTTTTTGTTGAATTTTTCGCGGCTCCGTGCGAAGTTGCTAACGCGAGGGAGGGATACGTGAGGTTGAGGCATGAAAGATCACCCCAGTTACCGCAAAGGTAGGGTAGAGCTCGGCGCCGGTGTAATGGCGATTTTCTTCTGGCTTCCGGCACTGATGATGGCGCAGAGCCGTCCGGTCCGCACCGCGAGTGGTTTGGTTTCCGGAGTGGCGCTACCGAACGGGCTGGAGGTGTTCAAGGGAATCCCGTTCGCGGCGCCGCCGGTTGGCAAGCTGCGCTGGCGGCCGCCGGAGCCTGCGGCATCCTGGCAGAGCGCGCGGAAAGCTGACAATTTCGGCCCTCCCTGCATGCAGCCGGCGTCACCCGAGCGCTTGGGACCGTGGACCCGGGTATTTCTGTCCAAACTTCAGCCCAGTGAAGACTGCCTGTATTTGAACATCTGGACCACGGCGAAGCGGTCTCCCAAACCGCTCCCGGTGATGGTGTGGATTTATGGCGGAGGGTTTACCAGTGGCGCCGGGAGTGTTGCGATTTACGATGGCGTTGCGCTCGCCCGCGCGGGCGTGGTGGTGGTGAACTTCAATTATCGGGTCGGGAGCTTCGGCTTTCTCGCCGATCCGGGGCTGACCGAAGAATCATCGCATCGTTCTTCGGGCAATTACGCTCTGCTCGATCAGGTTGCCGCGCTGCGCTGGGTCGAGCGGAACATCGCCGCGTTCGGCGGCGATCCTCGCGAGGTGACTATATTCGGCCAATCCGCCGGCGCGGACAGCGTCTGGCTGCTGATGCAATCGCCGCTCGCGCGCGGTCTATTTGAGAGAGCCATCATCATGAGCGGCCCTGCCGGAATTCCTATCCCGGCCGGCAATGCGCTTCGATCCCTCGCTGCGGCAGAGAAGGAAGGCCGGCAGTTCGCGGCTAAGCTGGGAGCGCGTTCGCTTGAACAACTGCGCGCCATGCCGGCCGAAGAGATCGTGCAAGCTTCCGGGCGAATGCGCTGGGCCCCGATCGAGGACGGCTGGGCGCTCCGCAGCGGCTGGCATCCCGAGCACGAAACGCCCGTAATCAACGGTATGGTCGCGGACGATATTGGGATCGGCTATTACGGCAACGGCCCCGCCCCGGCCGCCACGCTGGATGTTTATCACCAAAGGCTGAATGTGATTTGCGGAGATAGGGCGGCCACCTGCGTTAAGCTGTATCCGGCGGCGACCACCCAGCAATCGGCCGCTGCCCTCCGCGCGGCTCTCCAGGACCGTGCCCGCGTGTCGCTCTACAAGTGGGCCGTGCGACAGCTCAACATTAGCCCGCAGGTTTACCTCTACTACTTCAACCGCAAGATTCCCTGGCCGAAGCACCCGGAATACGGCGTGTTCCATTCGTCCGAGTTGCCTTACGTATTCGACAATCTCCGGCTCCTTCGCCGTCCATGGCAGCCGGTGGACTGGCGCGTGGCGGGCGAAATGTCTGCATACTGGTCGAGCTTCGCCAAAACGGGCGATCCCAACGCGCGTGATCTTCCAACCTGGCCCCCGTTCCACGCCGGGAATTTGAGCCTGATGCAGCTCGGCGCCCGAACGGGACCCATGCCTCTGGCCTCCCGCGCGCGCCTGCAATTTTGGATGGGGCACCTGAAGAGTCCTCTGGGCTTTTAATAGATTCCAGGCGACCGATGAAGCCCTTTTTTCGTGATAGCCCGAACTCGGAGACTCTTGAACCCACAGGGCTGCGATGTGAGTAGCTTCTGTGGCCGTCATTTGATGCCTTTCGGCGCCGGCTGAGCCGCGCCCGCGCTGACCGCTCCCGTGCGCGGCACCGGATATCCGAAGAAGTCGCGCGGTCCGAGGTCGCCGGTGTTCCAGCCAGCGGCTGCGGCAGGAGAACCTGGCAGCAGGGTGAATGCCGTACGAGATCGGCCCCGCTCATGATACGAGGGACTTCGCAGCCTGGGGTCGGCATAAACCGAGCGCCCGTCCTCGCCGGACGTCTGATGCCACGCTGCGAGCGATGAATACGAAGTGCCGTTCTTCCGCCAGCGGGGCTCACCCTTCCCCGCGTACCAAAACACGTTGTGGTTGCTTCTCCACGTACCGGTTTGAGGTCCGTCGAGATCTTCGAAACCCGGAACCGTCGAATAGATGATGTTGTTGAAGAACTCGTCGGGTTGCGCCGGATCGAGATCGGCGTCAAGCTTCACGGCGTATGGGTCCGAGGCCGCCGGATTCCAGAATGACGTGTTGTTGTAGATGCGCGCGTGCAAAATAGAACCGCCGTTCCAGGTGTGGATGAAGAAATCGCCCTGGTGTGAGAGATACGCGTTCCTGCCGTCGTTCGAGCAGATGTTATAGCGGATCACGGTGTTGACATTCGAATCCTTTCCGCCGGAGCCGAACACGGCCACGCAATAGCCGTCGGCGTCGTGAGCGTAGTTGTACTGGATCGTGACGTTGCGATTGTAGTAGTCGCTGTCGTAGGCGGCGCCATCGTGCCGGTTGCCCGGCGTGTGGGTGAGGTACGCCTCATTGTATTCGACGACGCAATCGTCGCAGTCCCAATTCCAGATCGCGTTCGGCGTGGGAAGCTTGCTCTGCTTGATCAAGCCGGTGTTGTACGCGACGGAGTGCTCAATCAAAGCGTGGTGTGTGTCGTGAATCACGATTCCGTCGCCCCCGACGTCATGAACGGTGCAATTCTTCACCGTAATGTTTTCGCCCTTTGTTCCGGAAGGTGAGGTGAAAGGCGAGCCGGAGATGTAGATGCCCGTCCACTCGGTAGTGTTATAGGCCGTTGCGCCGTCGACGAGGATATCTTCGAATCGTTCGCCCTTGGCCTGAAGGTTGAAGACGATCAGGCCGGTGCTGGTGTGCGCCGGCGTTCCTGCTACGTCACGCACCACCACATGTTTGAGGTAGACGTCGCGCACGACGGCGCGCGGCGTGTTGCCGGTGATCCAGATGCCGTACGGGTCGCCCCCGGAGGTCTCAATGTTGCGGATCTCCCAGTAGCTCTGGTCGGAAAGCTCGATTGCCGCCTCACGTTTCCCGGCGTCGATGAGCGGCAGCGGGCCCGAGCCGTAATCGGCGAGTGTGATGATGCGACCCGGACTGCCGGAGCCGCGCGGATGCAGCTCGCC
>JBOGKE010000042.1:0-116241 GCA_050745265.1 Terriglobia bacterium | reverse complement strand
CATGGGGTACCGGGATCTGTGGATGCTGGAAGCAGCCTTGGGACGAAAGACTCATCCGTCTCAAGGAAAGGTGGCGTAAGATGAACCGAACCGCCGCTCACCTCCAACGATTTCCGGGACACCCTCTGTTTCGCTGGATCAAGCAGCACCTGCGCATCAAAAATTTCTACGGGACCTCCGAGAACGCGGTGAAAACTCAGGTCTGGATCGCACTCTCGGTTTACGTCCTGGTAGCCATTATCAAGAAACGGCTCGGGCTCGACCTGAGCCTCTACAAAATTCTCCAAATTCTCAGCATCACGATTTTCGAAAAAAACCCGATTTTACAGGGGTTTTCCAATTTCATCGACGGTCCGTTGGGCGCCGATCCTTGTATCCAACTGAGCCTGTTCGACTTCTAATGGGACACGCCTGTGAGCACGGGAGGAACCTCATCCGACCCGAGGCGGCTAGCCACGGTCAATTGTACTCTAATTGACAGTTGACCTTCTCCAGCACTCCCCTCTCTAGGGTCGCCTTCATCTAGATGAAGAGAGCGCTTTCTCGGCGAATGTGGCGGGGTGGTATAATCAGGGCAATCCTGACGATATTGAAGTGCGGGTGGAGGGGATCGTGGTTCGCCGCCCTGAGCTTGTTTATCTGTTCGCGCTCTGTCTTGCCGCGACCACCGCTGCTGCGGGAGGTCAATCTTCCGGACAGCGCGCCCATTCTTCTTTTCCCGTGCTTTCCCCGCAGCAAATCTTCAAGCGAGTAGCACCTTCCGTTATGGTGGTCGAATCGCTTGACGCGAAAGGCGCGGTCATTGCCTTCGGTAGCGGCGTTGTGGTTGCACCCGGTCGAGTTGTGACTAATCGACACGTCATCGAGGACGGCATACGCTTCAGGGTGGAACACGGCGGGAGGACTTGGCCCGCTAAGCTGGTCCGGGTTGATCCCGACCACGATCTCGCGGAGCTTTCCGTCCCGGGACTTACGGCGCCCGCCGTTCACGTTCGGCCATCGTCAACCCTGAACGTTGGCGAGAAAGTTTACGCCATTGGGTCCCCGGAAGGTCTTGAGTTGACCATTTCGGAAGGCCTAATTTCCGGCCTGCGCGATTTCGACAGAGAGCGCGTAATTCAAACCTCGGCTGCGATCTCGCCGGGCTCAAGCGGCGGGGGGCTGTTCGATTCGGAAGGGCGGCTCGTGGGCATCACGACTTTTTACCTCAAAGGGGGCCAAAGCCTGAATTTCGCGCTGCCTGCTGAGTGGTCTCTTGCGGTGGATCGCCAGCCTAAGAACGCTGCGCGCGCCCCACGATCAGAGAGTCTCGCTCTAAGTGCGCTTGTGTGGTTTGAGCTTGGACTCAAAGCTCAGGACGTTGGCAAGTGCGATCTTGCAGTGCGTGACTACAAACAAGCGATGCGGCTGAAGCCGGACTATTCCGCAGCATGGCGCAACCTTGGGCTTGCCTACATTGGGATTGGCCAACTCCAAGAGGCAGTCGGCGCGTTCGAGCAAGCTGTCAGCGTAAATCCGAACGACGAGCCTGCCTGGTTTTGTCTTGGCGCTCTCTACGGCAATCTTGGGAAGTACTCGGAGGCAGTTGGCGCCGAAGAGAAAGCGCTTGGCCTCAAGCCCAGCTACGGGCGAGCGTGGTATGTTCTCGGATTTGTCTTCGACAAGCTTGGGCAACACGACAAGGCGGTTTCCGCTCAACAGCAAGCCAGCCGGCTGATGCAGGCAAATGCTCTGTCCACATCTCCCGAGCACTCGTCGAAGATTGAGATAGGGACCGTGGTCCGCAACACTGAAACGGGACAGGTTGGCATTGTTATTGGATTTGATCCGAGGAACCCGGAAGCGCCCGTCGTCTGGCCAGTCGCCCCATCCGCCGCGCGATCCACCGACACAGAGCAAGACCTGCCCGTGGAGGAAGTGGCGAAGCTGGGTGGTCACGCGGAGTTCACTGGTTGGAATGGGCAAATGTTTGAGGTGAATCTGTACAACGGGTCAAGCTGGAAGGTATCGAGCATCACGATCAGGCTGGACGTGCCCGACGAGGGCATCAGCCGAGTGTACCGACTTACGGCAAGCCCAAGCCTTGGCGGTGACACATCCGCGTTAAGCAATGGACTCTACGAGGAGTATCTCGACTTCACCGTGGTGGCGGGAGAGAAATGGGGTTGGCACATTGTTAGTGCGCAAGGCTTTCCGCCGAAGAAGTAATGGGCCTGCATTGAACGCCAGCATCTTAAATCCGATTTCGATGTCATCATGAGAGGCCGAAACATAGCTGTCGGCACTTAGTGACAGATGTAAGCCGCACGATTCAGAGGCGTATCGCCGACAGCAACTCCAATCGCCAGCGGGGAAGGAACCTTGATCACATCGTTTCGAAAATAGAGGGGAAGTCACGCATGGCTGCGCTCAAGCACTCCTGGTACAGAGCATTCACTTCCAGCTTTTCTGCGTCGGATAGCTTGTGATAGTTCGCAGGCAAAAGAGCCCGGGCGCCCGGACCAGCCATTCTTTCCGGGGCGAGAGTGAGAAATTCGGTGATGGCATCAGGGACCGCCGTGAGGTGCTTTGCCTGCAACTCTTGTACGAGCCGACGCCACACTCTCTCTCGAACGCGAGCTTTCGAAGAACACAGCCGAGTTCTAACCAGGTCCAGGATACGTTGTTTATTGGTTGAGTCACTCATCGTGGCTCCTTTGGCAGCTCGGTCATCTCTCTAGTTACCACTAAATTAATCAAGAGCTGAGCAACACTTTTTCTGAAGGCTACGGACGATTTCAGCTTCTGAGGCTCCCGCTTTGCGCCAGCGGTAAACGCATTTCCTTACTGCTTCCTTGCTCAATCCAGCGTCCTCACACTTTTTCACCAGGTTTGGGATGACATGGTTTTTAACAAACTCGTCTGCCGCCGCGCGCTCAATCTGCAGCGACATTCCCTTTTTAGCCGCTGGCAGGTTTCCCGCTGCTATCCGGCGGTAAATAGTTCTTGCAGAAATCCCAGCGTGGGCAGCGAGTTCGTGCACGCCGATATCCCCTGAGCAATAACTCCTGTTTCCTCCTTGGCGCGCGGACAACCTCTCATCGTCAAAGGGACGACCTCTGGCAGCGTCCCGAAGGCGCTGGGCGTAAACCCCCCACACGGTCTGGTGGCAGTACGCGCGAAAATGGATGCCCTCTTCCGGCAGGCTGAAATTGCTTTGAATGTAACTGGCGGCCCCGTCGATAGCTTCAGCTTCCTTAAAGCGGGTGCCTTTGCAGAGTCGACCGAGGTATCCCTTCAGCGCGCTCAAATCATCCATGTCAAGTGCTACCAACCCCCACTGCGAGAGCACGACTGCAATTTGGAGAACAAGCTCTTCCGCTGTTTCCCCGCTATTTATAACGAGCCCGGCGTAGCGCGCCATTGTGTTCGGCACCACCTCGCGCCTCGCACGGGCATCCTTGAGTGCTTCCCGAGCGGCTAACCGAAACAATTTCGCTTTCGTGCCGATCTGAGGAACCCAAAGGGCATCTTGAATCACGAGCATCCTGTTATCCGACGGTGCATCGCTAGCGTTACCCGGTAACCTCCCTTGTTTGGGCCGAAAGGTGATGATCACTTGTCGGGCGCTGCCATCATCGCCGTCGGGCTTGAGGCCAAATTCCACCGCTTCGCGTTGGCGTAGCAGCTTGGAGAGGGTCGGCGAGGCCAGGGCAAACGGGTGCCGCACCCGGCAGGACGGAGCTGCTGTCATGAGGCGACTAATTTTGTTTGCGATTTTTTCGGCCACGGTCAGCGTTTGTCCCATTTTGTCACATGTACAGGCGGAGAGAATCGAAAATGGTTTTTCACCAAATCGCAAATTGCTTACTCGAGGCATTTTCCCTCATCTCGCTCGGGATCACCATGTTGAAGATTATCATGTCGGAATGGACGGGCTTGAGGTGTGGGCGCGGCAAAAAGCCAAGACGAAATCGCCGACGTTGACCTCACCTCTCAGTTACTGCTCGGTGCCATATCCGGCTCGTATCCCAAAAGTGTAATTGGAGATTAACCACTTTTAGCAGCAATAAGTTGCGGACTGCCTATCTCAGTCGCGTTCTTTGCGGCGCGCCCCTTGTGCCGGTCTTGTTGCTGGCGTTCCGCCACCCACCGAAGGGGTGGCCCGTCCCGGTAACCGGCAGGCGAGCGAAGCGAGGCCAAAGGCTCAGACCTTTTTCGGCCCCAACCGTGTAACTCGATGAAAGTGAATGCAATAGACTGCGATTACACTTTTGGGAGAGGAACCAAAAAGTGATTGATGAATACATCGACTCCCAGCCGGACGACGAGTGACTTGGTCCGCGATCGAGTGGGGCGAAATTATCGAGGGCGGCGCCTCACGGTAGCGAAAGCGCTACCAGCGAATCGCCTTGCTTGGTTCCGAGCTTGCCGTGCCCGCCGGCGGCGATCACCACATACTGTTTGCCGTTGACGCTATAGGTCATGGGCGTCGCTTGGCCGCCAGCCGGCAAATGACCCTGCCACAGCAATTTCCCCGTTTCAACATCAAACGCGCGCAGGTAATCGTCTCCCGCGGTTCCCGAAACGAAAACCAGTCCGCTTGCCGTGACGATTGGCCCTCCAAAACCATACACGCCTATCGTTCGAACCGGCAGTTTCGGCGCGATGCGTTGCGTGGTCCCCAGCGGCACGCGCCAGGCGATTTTACCCGTCGGCAGATTCACGCCCACCAGCATTCCCCAGGGCGGCGCGCTGCATAACGTACGGTCCGGCGCAAACAACGCGGTGCGCGTCATACCGAACGGAGCTCCCTTTTGCGCCGCCAATTCGGCCCGCAGCTTGCCGATTCTGATCGAGTGCCACACCGCAGGGATCTGGTCGTGCGGTATCACGTGAACGTCGAAGGCGACGTTGTTCACAAACGCGACGTAGATCTGAGCCGCGGGATCGAAGGCGCCGCCGCTCCAATTCAAACCTCCGATGATGCCGGGATATGTGATGCTGCCGCGTACGCTCGGGGGCGTGAAGATGCCGCGGTCATCGAGACCGCTGATCGTCTTCGCGCACGCGGCGCGATCGCCTGCGTTCGCGCCCCAGATGGTGAATCTCGTAGGAACCAGCGGCGGCGGGGCGACCGGAAACGGCTGCGTGAGCGATGTCCGCTCGCCTGGCACCGTGCTCTGCGGCACCGGACGCTCGGTGACGCCGAACACCGGCTTGCCGGTGTCGCGGTCGAGCACGTAGATCATGCCGGTTTTATTACCTGCGATCACCACCGGGATCTCGAGTCCATCGTGACGGATCGTCGCGAGCAGGGGCGGCGCGGCAGTGTCGTAGTCCCACAGATTGTGATGGACCAACTGAAAGCCCCAGACGAACTGGCCGGTTTTTCCGCGTAAAGCGACAACCGAATCAGCCCATTTGTCGTCACCTTTGCGGAAACCGCCCCAGTAATCCGGGCTCGCGCTGCCCGTGGGAACGAAAACGAGATCGCGTGCGGGATCGGTCGCGATCGGCGCCCAGGCGTTGGCAGCGCCCGTGAACCAGGCGTTCTTGTTGCCGGGCTTGGGAGGCGTCATGGTGTTGTTCGGCGGGATTGGATTCCAGGCCCACCGCAGCCGCCCGGTGCGAGCATCAAAGGCGCGGACAACGCCCGGCGGCATGTCGGCCTTCTCGTTGTCGCTGATTCCCGAGCCCACGATCACGAGATCGTCGATCACTGCGGGCGGAGACGTTTCCTCGTACTGCCCGCGGCGGCTGATTCTCGGGATCGTAGCCGTTACGTCGATTTCGCCATCCTTACCAAAATCGCTGCAAGTCTTTCCGGTGGCCGCGTCGAGCGCGATCAGCCGGGCGTCGATCGTCCCGATGAAAATCCGTCGGCGGCAGGGTTGCCCCGTAGTGCGTGCGGGATCGAGCCAAGTCGAGACGCCTCGATTGATGAGCCCGTCGGCGTAGCCGGTGGAAAGATCGATGTGCGAATCGTAGGCCCATTTCTGCTTTCCGGTTGCCGGATCGAGCGCAATCACGCGGCTGAAGGGGGTGCTGACGTAGAGCGTTCCATCAACCACGATGGGCGTTGATTCGAAGGAGCTTTTCTGGCGCCCGTTTTCGCCGCGAGAGATATCGCCCGTGTGGAATTCCCACGCGATCTTGAGCTTGGAAACGTTCTCTGTGTCGATTTGGGTCAGAGGAGAAAAACGCATTCCGCCCGACTGATCTCCATAGTGCGGCCAATAGACTTCACGAGACGCGGAGCGCTGCGCCAGCACACAGGGGGGCGCAAGTAGCGCGAGGGCCATGATGATCAGAAGTTTTCGTTTGAGCATAAGAGAGTTATTTCCCGAGGACCAAATCAATACCCGATAAGACCAATCCCAGCTTCGAATCCGAGAGCCGGTTTATGCGTACCGTGAGCAGCTTCTTATCGATGCTCACGACCTGCGAAACGCTCGCGACAGAATCCTTCGGCAATCCCGTTGTGCGCGAAGCGAGATAGACATTGCCCGGCGCCGCCGCCCATTTGATGTTACTCGTTAGCGGAACACAGACGACGGTAGCAAGCCGGCTTCGATTAAACGCGTCGCTCTGAACCACGACGACGGGTCGCCTGAAGCCCGGGCCGGAGCCCGCGGATTCGGGAAGGTCGGCCCACCAAATCTCGGCCTGCAAAACTACCACTCGATTTGCCTCAGCACACGGCGCGCGACAGCGGAAACGAACTGATCCTGTTGCTGCCCGGCCTCCTGGCAGGCCCGGTTCATCGCCATCGTAACCTCGTCCGGCGCGTGGCGGGCCAAGTATTCCTTCAAGGCTTGACTGACCAGGCGACTGCGAGACTTTTTCGTGCGGCGCGCGAGTTGGTCTGCGCGCCTGAAAAGCTCGTCCGGAAGCGAAACGGCAGTTTTCATACCATAAGTATAACCGAGGCACGGCCCGGAAAGCATCCTGATCCGCAGGCCCGAATCCGGAGGAACGGCGACGAAATCGTCTGCCCGACCGCGCGGTCCCCGGGATCGAGCACAATGTCGGCCGCAGAAAGCGCTGCGGAAAGCGCTTGACAGCGCGTTTGCACCGCAGTAAAGTCTTGACATCTTCTCAATAGTTATTCGGATCATATCCGCCGTCGGAACCGCGCCGCTGCCAATCTGCGGCCGCTGACCGTCGGCACATTCGGACGATCGTGTCGCGAGCGATGGTCGTGCCGTCTGGCTGCACGCCGCACGGGCGTTGCGTGCTGCCTGCGCAGGAGGGTTATCGCCTGCGAAGCTGAAACTGCCATGAAACCCCGGACGAAACCGGACTTCAAAGCCATTGCCAAGCTGATCGCGGCGCGGCTGACGGACCAGGAGAGGGGCAAGTCGGTCGCGTATCTCGACGAGGACCTGCGGCCGCCGGGCCGTGTCTCGATCGGGGGGGAAGAGGTGAAAATCGATCATCCGTACGTGATGGCGTTTATCGATGAGCGGCCGGGAAGCAACTGGATGCATTCCTGCCGCTACCTTGTCATCGATCCCCCTTCCGGGCAGATCCAATCGATCGCGAGCTCGCGACCTCCGCTCTTCGGCGCGTTGCCATCGACGTGGCGCGTCGTGTGGAAGTCGCGGGGCATCGCCGACTGGCAACTGCTCCGGATTTTGGGGTCGTCCCCCAACGAAGCACCCAAAAGATAGAAAGGAGAATTACATGGCAGCCGAACTGAAACCCTTGCCCGCCGGGGTTGTCGCAACGATCAAGCAAACGGCATTGGCGTCCCTCACTCCCGGCCGAGCCGCCACGACGCACCTCTCCATCTCGACCCAGATTTTTCCCGCCGGCTACACGTTCAAGCTGGTGGACACGCAAATGGCGGTGCGCGAGCAGGCGGCGCTCGTTTTCGTCGACCGGCTTCCGCGCGCGAACTGGGGCCACGCTTGCACGTATCAGTTTTACGACACGACTTCCGGCAAGCTCCTCTACGAGGAGGACGCGCTCTTTCCGCCGAACCTTTCGGGTGGAACGCCGCTTGACGTTTTCCACGCGCCTCTATCTCCTCTGAAGATTCCGATGGCCGAGATCGCATCAAAGCCAATCCTTCCGCCCACCCGCTTCAACGCACCTTTTATCGCACAGGTCAGCGAACAGCGTTATGCCATTCTCTGGACCAGCCAAATTTCCGATCTCCGCCACGTGGAGGATCTGGAATTTCTGTGGCGCGCGCTCGTGAATATCTACGGCTTCAACCCGAGCAACATTTACGTGCTCTGCTACAACGGCACGATCGGCGCCGTGGACGTGAGCGGCTCGGTGGGCAACTGGGCGGGCAACAACACGCCGTACCAGATGAAGGTCCACGCCTCGGCGACCACCGCGAACCTCCAATCTGTTTTCAACACGCTGGCAACCCAGTTGAAGCCGAAAGACCTCCTGTTGATTCACACGAACAATCACGGCTCGACAACGGGTCTGTGCGTGGACGACTCAACCGTGATCACGCCTACTCAGTTCAGCGCGATGCTCTCGGGTCTGCCCGCGTACCGCAGTCTCGTCGTGACTATGGAGCAGTGCTTTTCAGGCGCATTTCAAAGCTCGGTTCTCTCGAAGAGCACCGCGACGAACACGGTATTCGCTTCTGCTGTGTCCGCAGACAAGAGTTCAGATGGCGCCGCGCACTTCGATCCGTGGGCGGAGGCATGGATCGAGGCGATAACGGGCGCAACTCCGGCCGGCGGAGCGCTTTCATCGAAACCGACGCCCAACTTCGACGGCCTTATCTCGATGAAGGCGGCGTGCGACTGGGCGAAGGCGCACGACACCGGCTCTGATGACAATCCCCAATATGCCGATCAACCGCACGGAGTCGGCAGCAACATCTTTCTCGGCGTTGTGCCCGCGATGCCGGCGCGCACCGGAGATGTGAACAGCGACGGCTGTGCCGAGATCATCGTCTCCAGCCCGTGGGGCTTAGGCATCCTCGAGCAGGTGGGCAACACGATGAGCGGACTGGTCGCGGCCGCGAACGGGACCCGTTTCGGCGGGTGGCTCCTCAACACCGCGGATAACTTCATCGGTCCGCTTGCGGATTACGACGGTGACGGGAAAGCTGAGATCGTCATCACGAGTCCGTGGGGGCTCGGGATTCTTCAGCTCTCGGGCAGTACCCTCACGCCGCTGATGATGGCGCCGAATGGGACGCGCTTCGGAGGCTGGGCACTCGACACTTCGAACAACTGCTTCGGTCCCGGCGCCGATTACGACGGTGACGGCAAAGCCGAGCTGTTTGTCTCGAGCCCGTGGGGCATCGGGATTCTCAAGCTCTCGGGCGGCACGCTCGCGGCGCCGATGATGGCCGCGAACGGCACCCGCTTTGGCGGCTGGCTGCTTGAGACTACCGACAATCGGTTTGGCGATGCCGCGGATTACGACGGCGACGGCCACGCCGAACAGCTCATCTCGAGCCCTTGGGGCCTGGGTATCCTGAAGCTTTCGGGCAGCGCGCTTACGGCGCTGATGATGCAGCCGAACGGGACAAGGTTCGGCGGCTGGCTGCTCGACACGTCGAATAACAACGTAGGACGCTCGGCCGACTATGACGGGGATGGCAAAGCCGAGATCTTTATCTCGAGCCCTTGGGGCGTCGGTATTCTGAAGCTTGCCGGCAGTAGCCTCTCGGCGCCGATGATGGCGTCCAACGGCACTCGGTTCGGCGGGTGGCTGGTCGAAACCCCGGATAACCGGTTCGGCGCCGCGGCCGATTACGACGGTGACGGCAAAGCTGAGTTGCTCGTCTCGAGTGCGTGGGGAATCGGGTTGCTCCAGCTCTCTGGAAGCACGCTCGCTGCGCCCATGATGGCTGCGAACGGGACGCGCTTCGGCGGCTGGCTCCTCAATACCGCGGACAATCACTTCGGAGCCGCGGCGAGTTTTGAGGGCGATGGCCGCCCCGAGCTCTTCATTTGGAGTCCGTGGGGAATCGGGATTCTCAGGCAGTCGGGCAGCGCCCTGACTGCTCCGATGATGCAGCCCAACGGCACTCGATTTGGCGCCTGGCTGCTCAATACGGCGGACAACGTGTTCGCACAAGTGGCTAGTGCATCATGAATCCCGCGCGCGGATCGCGCGCCTTGGCGCGATCCGCGCCCACTGTTTTGGGATTCTACCGGGCGCCCTGAAGCTCAGCGCGCGATCCACACTTCGTGATCGAGTTCGCCGGAATTGTCCTTACCACGCTCGGCGCAGGAATCCTGTACGGCACCTCCGGAGGCAGACTACGCGAATTCCTGAATTGTCGGAGAACCGCCATGAACCCGAATCTGAGCTCGAAATCGCAGACATAGACAAGCTCATCGCAAGATTCATCCGACATGGTCATGACGCGGCGCAGGCTGCGGATACGCGCTGATTCAGTCTTGCACGGGGGCGTACTTACTGCGGAGCTCCTTCGTGGCCTCGACGGCCGCGAGCAGCGCCCAGGGCTCGATATTCGTGCTAGCGCCTTTGCTCGCAAGCGCAGGCGTCATGATCTCGGTAGGAATATTGCCCACCAGGTGATCCGAAGCGAAGGGGCAGCCGCCGAGTCCGGTGAGCGCGCCGTCAAAGCGTCTGCAGCCCGCTTCATACGCGGCGAGCACCTTTTCGGCCGCATCTTCGGACCGGCTGTGAAGGTGGACGCCCAGCTCAAGTCCTTCCGCGGTGCCTTTGAGTTCCCGGTAGAGCTCGCCGATTTCCTCGCAAGTTGCAATTCCCAGCGTGTCGGCCAGCGAAACCGTCGTCGCGCCGGCTTCCTTCAGCCACGCCAGCGCGTCCGCCGTTACGGTGGGACTCCAGGGCTCGCCGAAAGGATTTCCGAACGCCATGGAAATGTACACGACGAGTTTCAGAGCGTGAGTTTGCGCGGCCTGAAGAAGCTTCGCGACAAGCTGGCGCGACTCAGATTGCGACACGTTGGCGTTCTGGCGGCGAAAGTTCGCCGAGACGGAATAGGGATAGCCGAGCGTGGTCACGCCGGACGCCGAGAGAGCGCGGCTGAGACCTTGCTCGTTCACCACGATGCCGATGATCTCGAACTCTTGCGGCGCCGGCGCGGCGGCAGTCCCCGCATGACCGTTGGCGCGAATCGGCAGCAGCCCGGCGGCGCTCAGGCCGGAGAGTACGTGTTCGCTGTCTGCCATCTGCGGAACGTACTTGGGCGCGACAAAGCTCACCGCGTCGAGGTAGCGAAAGCCGCAGTCCATCAGCTTGCGAAGGTATTCCACCTTGGCCGCGGTGGGGATGATTTTCTGCAAGCCTTGCCACGCGTCGCGCGGGCATTCGACGATTTTGACCGTTTCCATTTGACTGGAGGTTGCGATCTCCGGATCGCATTCTGAGTTTAGCAGGTTCCGGTACGGCCACGGGCTGGCGATGCGTTGAGGCGCCGATTCGGAATTCTAGGAATCCGGTTTCCAAATTCAAGATTCCGGATTCAGATTCCAGATCCAGGGCTTGGTGTTGCCGGAGCGTTCAGGATTCACTGGCTGGCGGGGGCGCCGCGCCTGCTCGAATCCTCCGAAGCTCGGCGAGAAAATCCTCGCGGTCTCGCGCGGCATGGTCCGAGCGGTGCGCCTTCTCAGTCACATAACGCTGCCCCTTCATCTCGCTGTCCCGCAGCGCCCGAAGCCAGCCGCCTAACTGCTTGGAGACACTTTCGGTCCGTGATTTCAGGGCACCGATTTGTGTTTCCAAACCCACCAGCGCGGGAAGCTTTTCGAGAAGATACAGCATTGAGCCGACTTCTCCGGCCGAACCTCGGGCGATGTAGAGAAACGTCAGAAGCCCCTGATTCGTGCCTCGCTCGAACCCTTCGGCGATGTTGTTGGATACGGAGACTGCGGCCCGTTCAATCTGGTCGCGCAGAGAATAGCGTCGCCGGAAAACGGACTTATCGGCGAGCGCGTGGACAGCCGCCGCGAGCTCGATGGCCGCCTGCCAGACTGGAAGGTCCTCGAAGCGCTCGTATTTCATCAGTCCGCCTTGGTCGATTCCAGATTCAAAATTCCGGATTCCAGAGTACAACATCGTGTGGGAATGCGGAACCTGAAATCTGGAGCGTGGAATCTGGTCTGGAATTTGGAATCTTGAATTTGGAATCTGGAATTGCTTTCAAGTCTGCAGCACGCCGGTTTTGAATTCCCGGACTTCGGCGTTCAGCGCCGCGGCCTCGAGCGCCCACACCAGTGCCTCTCGCGTGTCGGCCGGATCGATGATCGCATCCACCCAGAGTCTGGCCGCCCCATAACGCGGATCGCTCTGGCGCTCGTAGGTCGAGCGGACGGATTCGAAGAGTTCTTTCTTCTCACCTTCGCTCAGTTTTTTCCCTTCGCGTTCGAGCTGGCGAAGCCGAATCTCGACCAGCGTCGAAGCGGCCGAAGCCCCGCTCATCACCGCGTAACGCGCGGTCGGCCAGGCGAAGATAAAGCGCGGATCATACGCCTTGCCGCACATGGCGTAGTGCCCGGCGCCGAAACTGCCGCCGCAAATGACGGTGATTTTGGGAACGACGCTGTTCGACACCGCATTCACCATTTTGGCGCCGGCGCGGATAATTCCGCTCCACTCGGCTTCCTTGCCCACCATAAAGCCGTTAACGTCGTGCAGGAAGATGAGCGGGATCAGATTCTGGTTGCAGTCCATGATGAAGCGCGCGGCCTTTTCGGCGGAGGCGGTGTAGATCACGCCGCCGAACTCGATCCGCTTTTGGCCGGTGCCCGGAGCGACGGTATGAGCGTGCTGCCGCTGGTTGGCGACAATCCCCACCGCCCAGCCGCCGATTCGCGCGTACCCGCACAGCACGGTCTCGCCGTACTCGGCGCGGTATTCCTCAAACGATGAGGCATCGACAATGCGCGCGATGATTTCGCGCATGTCGTACGGCCGCGCCGGTCCGGCCGAAAACACGCCGTAGATCTCTTCCGCCGGGTAGGCGGGCGGCTCGGCGGTCTGATGGTCAAACGGCGCGGGAGGCCGCGATCCCATTTTGTCAATCAAGGCGCGGATGCGCTCCAGGCATGCTTCGTCGTTGGGCTCGCGGAAGTCTGCCGTGCCGCTGATTCGCGCGTGCATCTTCGCGCCGCCCAGTTCTTCGGCCGAGGTTTGCTGTCCAATCGCCGCCTGTACCAGCGCCGGGCCCGCCAGGAACAGCCCGCTTCCCTCCGTCATCAGAATGTGATCACACATCACCGGCAAATACGCCCCGCCGGCCACGCACATCCCCATGATGGCCGTGATCTGTGGAATACCCTCGGCGCTCATCACGGCGTTGTTGCGGAAAACACGGCCGAAATCGTCCGTGTCAGGAAAAACGTCTTCCTGAAGCGGCAGGAAAATGCCGGAAGAATCGACAAGGTAGATGGTGGGGATATGGGAGGCGAGCGCGATGTTCTGCGCCCGAATTACTTTCTTGGCGGTGAGGGGAAAGAACGCTCCGGCCTTGACGGTGGCGTCGTTCGCAACGATCATTACCAGCCGGTCTTTGACGCGCCCGAGGCCAGCGATCACGCCCGCGGCCGGCGCTCCGCCCCACTCCTCATACATGCCCCAAGCGGCGTAGATTCCCAGCTCAAAGAAATCCGATTCGGGATCGATCAGCCGCGCTACCCTCTCTCTCGCCGTCAGGCGGCCCTTCTCGTGCTGCGATTTGACAGCCCGCTCGCCGCCACCCGCGCGGAGCGTTTCCTCTTCATTCTTGATCGCGCGCACGACGTCCGCCATCGCGCGGGCATTCCGCTCGAACTCCTGTGATTTCGGGTCGATCCGGGTGGGCAGCGGCGGCAAGGGCGTCTCCTCTCAGCGACGGAATCGAAGCAGGTTTCAGTATACGTGATGCGAGAGGCGGTGAGGCGTGACGGCGTGCCGCGAGGCGTGCTGGCAATTTGTAGCGCGTAGCCGCTCCTTTTCGGGTCCGCGGGTTCTCCGGCAGCGGAAGGCAAAAGCCGCAGACCCCAAAAAGGCAGGTCTACGCTTCCCGCTAGATGGGGTCGTTGTCCGGCAGGTACGGTTCGAAATCTTCCACGATAGCGCGCGCAACGGTAAGGGGTTTCGGGTCGCGGCGCCCGCCGCGCTCGTTGTAATCCGCTTGGACGGCTGCCCACCGATTAGAAAGCTCTGTGTGGATCTGAACCAATTCGGAATCGAGAATCTCTTCGCCCGGCTTGAAATTGAGCTCGCAAGCGAAGATCTGACCCGGCTTTTGCGGGTTGTAGAGCGGAATGCCATATTTGCGGCAGATCATCGGACGGTGTTCGTAAATGCTGCACGCGCCATCTTCGAGCGCGGGGCAGGGAAGCCGCAAGCCGGGCGGCGGCAGTGCTCCCCAGGCGTCGGGAACGCTGCGGCTGGCGAATAGCTCTTCGCGCTTCGAAAGATAGAGCACGGCGCGGCTCTTCAATTCCTCGCGGCGCGGTTCGGGAAGCTGTTTGACCGCGTGGGAAATGTACGCGGCCTCGAGTTCCGTGATCGGGAACATCTGGCTGCAACAGTCGCAACAACCCTCGCGGCAGTGAACCCTCCCGCCGTGCAGCGCGCGGCTACGCGAAAATTCTGCGTCCCAATCCGCCGCCATGCTTAAGTACCCGTCCCATGGGCGCATTAGAGATTCCTCCTGAGTGTTCCGAGGCGTGCTGATGGCTAAGTTATCAGAATACCGCCTTTCGAGCGCAGCGCCCGGAGCATGGGATGGGCTGACTCGCGCCTGCGCTTGCCGAGCCGCCGCGGCGGAGAGTACGTCAAATACCGGCATCCGACGGTCCCATCCGTGCCGATTCGGCGATAATACTGCAAACTCCACAAAAGCATGGTCTTTTCGCCCACAGGAGGGGCAGCGCGCCGCGTCTGGCCGGGCCGCAGATTGCATCAATAGATTATTACCTTATAATTTAGTTGACAATGTAGTTAATATAAGGCAAAACTGTGCCGATAACCAGTAATCGCAAGGTTCCCGGTAACGCGGGGAGGGTGCTCCGTTCGTCGGAGGCGGTTCAAGGCATGGCACAGTTTCGGGAAGTGATGAACGTTCGGGAAGCGTCGGTGTATCTCGGCGTCTCCAAGGAGACCCTCTACAAGTATATCTCGGAGGAAAAAATTCCGGCTTTCAAGCTCGGCAGTCGCTGGCGGCTCAAAAAGGACGTCCTCGACCGGTGGATGGAGAAGGAGAGCTGGCATCACGGGAAAACCCTCAGCACGCGTTAGGAGTTCTGGAGCACACAATGTTCGGATCAGGCAAAAGGAAGCGGCAGGGGCTGGTTGGGCTCGACATCGGATCGAGCTCGGTCAAGGCCGTCGAACTCCGCCCGAAGCACGACGGCTACGAGCTGGTCAGCCTGGCGGTCGACCAGTTGAGCCAGGACACGATTGTGGACGGCGCGATCATGGATTCGCTTTCGGTCTCAAATACCATCGAGAAAATTTTCACCGACCACAAGATCACTCAGGCGAAAGTCGCCACGTCGGTTTCGGGCAATTCTGTGATCGTCAAGCGGTTGGCGGTGACGGCGGCGACTGAGGAAGAGCTGGAGGCCGCGGTCCAGCGCGAAGCGGTTCAGAACATCCGTTTCGATCTCGAGGAAGTGAATATCAACTATTACGTTCTCGGACCCGCGGCCGCGGGCAACCGGCTCGACGTTCTGCTGCTCGCGGTGAAGCGCGAGAAGATGCAAAGCCATGCCAGCGTCCTGAACCAGGCGAACAAAGTTCCGGTCGTGATGGATATCGACGCCTTTGCCCTGCAGAATGCGTTTGAGCTCAGCTACGATCCGCCGCCGGACCAGACGATCGCGCTTCTGAATATCGGGGCCAGCATCATGAACATCAACATCACCCGTGGCGGCATGCCGCTGTTCACGCGCGACGTTTCGGTGGGAGGAAATCAGTACACCGACATTCTGCAGAAAGAGCTGCGCCTGAGCTTTGAGGACGCGGAAAAGCTGAAGATGGGCGTAGCGCTTCCGCACCTGCCGTCCGAAGCGGAACTGCCGCACCTGCGCTCGATTTCGGAGCTGTTATTGCTCGAAATTCAGAAGACGTTTGATTATTTCCGGCAAACCACTTCGCCCGATCCCATCCAGGCAATCTATTTGGCCGGAGGAACGGCGCGAATCCACGGTCTGATCGAACTCCTCAAGAGCGAGTTTGGCATACCGGTGGAAATTCTTGACCCCTTCCGGAAAGTACAAGTGAATCCTGGAAAATTTGATCCGGCATTCGTGAGCGAGCTGAGCCCGCGAATGACCGTCGCCGTAGGCTTGGCGTTGAGAGGCTTTGACGCAGCATGATCCGAATTAACCTGATTCAATCTTCCGAGAAGCAGGTGGAAGCGAAAACCGCGGCGCGGGGCGGCTTGCGGGATCGCAAGGAATTCTTTCCCTTGCTGGCGCTGGTGATCTCCTTCGCCGTGGTCGGATTGCTTTACGAGTACTGGACGCATCAGATCGACACTCTCAACCGTCAGCTCGTGAGCGAGCGGCAGGAGGCGGCGCGCCTCACCGCGGTCGAAGCGCAAAACCGGCAGTACGAGTCGCAGCTTTCCGAAATCAACCGGCACATCGATGTAATTCAGACGCTGGAAAAGAACCGCACCGGGCCGCTTGATCTCATGGCGCGCTTGGGCAATGCGGCCGACCGGGTGAACGGCGTCTACCTAACCTCCGTGACCAGCCAAAATGGCCGCCTCAGTCTGCAAGGGCAGTCGGACACTGTCGCGGCCGTGGCTGGCTTTATTGCCTCACTCGAGACATCCGGCACGTTTGGCGCGATCGAGTTGCGGCAAGTTTTTGAAGATGACCAAGGCACGAGGGTCAGCTTCAAGTTCGACCTGGAATGCTCCTACACACCTCCTGTAGAGATGGCCGCTTCGGCGCTGCCGGCTCCCCCCTCCGGCACACCGGGGCGGCCTCCGGGTCGATAAACCAAGGAGATTTGAGCATGGCTTCAAGGAAGTTCAGCGATCTCCCGCCCGCGCGGCAAGGCCTGCTGCTGGCGGTGTTGCCGGTGGCGCTGGCGATCGTGGTCTTCTACGACTTCGCGTTGCCGCTCAGCGGGCAGGCCGAACAAGTGGGATCCCAGGTCGCAACGCTTCACGCTCAGAACGCGCGCGGGCGCCTGCTTGAGATCCAGCGGGCTGAGCTCGCGCAGAAGATTACGCGGTCTCAAAAGCGGCTGGCGGAGCTCCGCGCAATCGTTCCTGACCAGCCGGCCGATGATCAGTTTGTGAGCATGTTGTACAGTACGGCGCGGGCGTCGTCCGTGCACCTCCGTGACCTGGATGCGTCGACGCCTGCTAAGAATGCTTATTTCATGCAGATGCCCTTTCGCGCCCATATCGACGGCACCTATTACGCGATGCTGGACTTCTTTAGACGCCTCGCAGGGAGCCAGCGCATCGTAAACGTCTCGGGACTGTCGCTCGCCTCCGTGAAATCTGCACGCGGCGCAGGCTCATACCAGACGTCGCCTTCGGAAACGGTAGCCGCGAATTGCGTGCTGACAACCTTCTACGCGAGCCCGCGCGCGGCGTCGGACCAGCCACGGCCGGGCGGCGCTCACGGGCCCACCGTAGCGCGGTGAGGTGCGGCGCGGCTGTCGTGACGATTGCCGATGAGAGTGATGGGAGCAGTGAGCCGGGGCGGGCGCCCGGCGCGAGAAAGTTGCAGGTTGCTGAAATGAAAATCAAATCGCCCGGCGAGAAGAGCAGGCTGCGCAGAACATTTCGCGAGAGATTGCCTTGGCTATTGTACGGAACCGCGATAGCCGCACTGTGCGCGTCGCTCGCTTCAGCGGCTCAGCCGCGGGGCGCGCAGTCTGCTGCGCAGAGGTCGCGTACTTATCGGGTCGCAAGCGTTGCCGTCGCCCTAGCGGCGCCGGCGCCGGGGGACAGTCCTCCTGCCGCAGCGAATGCTACGGGCTTTGCCGGCAAGCGCGATCCCTTCCGGCTGCCTCCGCCTCCGTCATCGAAGGACGGGCTGGGCGTGAGGGCACTGCCAGCAAATCTGCCGCCGGGACCGGCCGGTCTGATTATCGCCGACTTGAAGCTCGAAGGGGTTCTATCTGAGGGTCACAGCATGATTGCCGTCGTGACCACGAGCACCAGCAATCGCGCCTATTTTCTGACGGCAAACGAACAGCTCTACGACGGAAGTGTAGCTGAGATCACTGCCGGCGCGATCTACTTTGCGGAGCGGCTCCGCGGCCCAAAGGGTCAAGTGAGCGTCCGTCAAGCGGTGAAGCGGCTGAGACCGAAAGCGGGAGAAGGACGATGAGAGAAAAGCATCTGCCGGAATTGCTGCTGGTCTCATTCCTAGTAGCGACGGTGTTTACGCCGGTCAGACAGCGCGCCGCCACCAAGCAGCCGGCCAACGCCCGTCAGACGAGCACGCTGTCCCCCGGCTTTTCCGGTGGGCTTCTGATTGGCATCGGCAGTCCGTATCAGGGCAGCGCGGTTTCATTCGCGCGCCGCTCTATTGAAGCCAGCGACAACGGCAAAGCGCCGGCAGCATTGCGGGTTGGCGACGGCTCCGCAGGTCCGGCGGCGATTCCGTCACTCTACTCCGCCCCGGCTCTGTTCCGGCTCGTCGGGATGCCGAACCCAACGCAGGAGCCCGACAGCGCGAGCCTGGGTACCGGACCGCAGTTCAGCGCCGCCAGAGATCTTCCCGCAGTCGCGATCGACCGCAGAACTTCAATCGCTGTTGCGCCCGGACCAAGCCGTGCTGCCGCGGGCATGCGACCGGCGCGGCGAGTCACGTATCAGCCCTTTGTTTTCGAGAATCCTATTGGCCTGCTCGCGGAGCTCGAACGGGCGGAGGTGCCACGTGCTGAGCGCGCGAGCCCGAAGTACACCGCAGTGCTGCCCCCGGCTCGAGTGGCCCCGATCCGTGCGTACTCCCCATTGGTCGCCCTCGTGGTTGCGCATCTTTCTTCCGGCGTCCCTCAAATCGCCGAGCCCGCTCGTAACGGGATTACCCAGGGCGCAGCGCCTGCGCTCGCCGGGGCCCGAGCGGCGCGCCTTGCCATGGCTCTTCACCAACATGCCGCCGCGACAGCACGCAAGGGCACGGTTGCGCCGAGGCTCGCGCAAGAGTTGCAGGCGAGGCAGTCGGCCGAACTGGCTGACCTGACAAAGCCCGTCGAGGTCGACTGGCAGGCTTCGGACACAATTCAGCTCGCCGCCGGCGAAGTTCCGCCCGCGCCGGGCGCGCGGACAACGTCCGAATCGCGACCGCGCCGAGCCGTGCCGATTGCAGTTCGTCCGAAGAGCGCACTGGAATCCGCGCCGAACCGGGTGGCTGAAAACACTCCGCCGCAGGCACTTGAGGCAGTGCGCGCCGCTCAGGTGGTTGCGGGAGCGAGCCAGGGGCAGCAGCCCCGGTCGCTCGAAAGCACGATTTTCACGACTCCTTCCTACCAGCAGGCAGCGCCGATTTATACGGGAAAATTGATTTCGCTCGATCTTGTGAATGCGGACATTCGCACTTTCTTCCGCCTGATTCACAAGATCAGCGGCTTAAACATCGTGGTGGACTCCGACGTCACGGGGACCGTGACCCTGGCGTTGGATGACGTGCCGTGGGATCAAGCCCTCGACCTCGTACTGAAAGACAACGACCTTGGCAAAGTGTTTGAGGGCAATGTGCTGAGAATCGCCAAGGTGGCGACGCTTACCGATGAAGCAAAATCCCAGGCCGATCTCCAGGCGGCCAAAGTCTCATCCGAGCCGCTCGTCACCATTTTCCGCCGCTTGAAGTACGCACACGTGTGCGACCAGACTTCCTCATCAAGCGGCGCCACCAGCGGATCGGGCGGCGGGGGTGGAGGCGGAGGCAGCACCATGGGAAGCTGCGGCGGTGGCGGCGCGAGTGGCAGTTCCGGCGGAGGGGGAGGCGTGCCGGGCGTTGCTACGATTCTTAAAAAATTCAAGCAGGGCACCGTGCTCAGCGATCGCGGCAGCATCGTCGAGGACCCGCGCGACAACGCGATCATCATCACCGACGTTCCGTCTCAGATTCCGGTGATCGAATCCGTCATCAACAAGCTGGACACGAAGTCGAAGCAGGTCTCGATCCAGGTGCGCGTGATCCTCGCCAGCGCGAACTTTAGCCGCACGCTTTCGTCGGTTCTGGGGAACGCGGCGCGCAACCGGTCCGGCTCCACGAACGGCGCGTTCGGTACAGGGCAGGGAATTGTCGCGACTGCGAATACCCCGTCGCCGCTGCCGCCTTTGGCCGCAGTCACCCAGCCGGCTTCAGTCGGGGCGACGGGATTCGGAGCCTTTGCGATCACCAACGCGGGCGCCCGGTACGCCATCAATGCCGCAATCTCGGCGGCCGAAGAACACGATCAGGCGCGGACGATCTCACGCCCCACCATCGTGACGCAGGATAACGTTCTCGGCGAGGTTCAGCAGGGCGTGCAAATTCCGATTCAAACCAACATCAACAACACCATCGCGGTACAGTACGTCAATGCGACGCTGATGCTCTCGGTAACGCCACAGGTGACGGTCGACGGGAAGGTCTTCCTGAACATCTACGTCAACAACGCCTCGCTCGGGTCGATCAGCACGTTTGCGGGCCCGAGCATCAACACGCAGCAGGCAACCACTCAGGTGCTGGTACCGGATGGAGGCACCGTGGTGTTCGGCGGAATCACGGTTACTACCAGGGGCCGGTCGGCGACCTACGTCCCGCTGCTCGGAAGCATCCCCGTGGTCGGCAACCTCTTCAAGTCGAGCAACGTCAACGATCAGAACCAGGAACTGCTGTTCTTCGTGACACCCCAGGTTATTCCGGGATAATCTCTCCGAATCAGTAGCTCGTTCCCAGTGGTCCGGGGTGCGTGGCTTCCGGCCGGCGCTCCGGACCGCCGACCACTGACTACGGGTTTGTCAGTTTCCGGCGCCACGCCCCGCGGTCGAATCAACATAGCGCCGAAAGACCTCCTTGAGGACGCGCGTCACTTCTCCTGCCGTGCTGTACGTCCATCGTCCAGCAATTTCTCGTACTCCGCCGACCTCGCGCGTCGTTGAGCTGATGAAGACTTCCTGCGCCCGATCGAGCGCCGTCGCGTCCAATTCCTCTTCCGCGATCTGAATCCCCGACTCAGGCCCGATCTTCAGAAGAATCTCCCGTGTGACGCCGGGAAGGCAGCCGGAGCTGAGCGGAGGCGTGAGCGCTTTGCCATCGATCACCAGAAAGACGTTCGCCGACGTGCACTCCGCCAGTTGACCGCGCTCGTTGAGCAAGAGCGCATCGTCATATCCTTCAGCGCGCGCCCGCTCGAAGATCGCAGAGTTTGCCGCCCACGAAAGCATCTTCGCACCCGCCAGCGCACCCGCTGAAAACACGGCGTGCGGCTGCAACTGGAGGCGATACGATTCGGGCCACGAAACGAGTTGCTGTGTAAAGATGAGCAGGTCCACGGCGGGGCGGCTCGCGGGCATCCCCCAAGCGCCGCCGGTATTACGAACCAGGCTCAGGCGAGCCATTCCTTCGCTCCGCTGGTTCGCGCGCGCGAGGTCCGTCATTAGCCGCAGCCCAGTTGCCATCTCAACATCCAGCGGGATGTTCAGCCGTTTTGCATCGCGAGCCATGCGTTGCCAATGCCGGCCAAACTCGAACGGAACTCCGCTGTATAGTCGAAGCGTTGTGAAAACGCCCCAGCCGAGGAGCAGCCCGGCTTGTGCAGGAGAAAGCCGCACGTCTTCGACCGGCAGGATGGCATTGTTGTGAACAATGAGAGGATCGATCATAGTTTCTTTATTGCGCGAACCGTCGAAAGTTGCGGCTGCGGCGCGAACCGGCCGCTGTAGCACGTCTCCTCAGCCTCTACCGCCCCACCTCAAGGCGGCGGATCAGCGCTTCCGGCAACCCGGCACGGACCATTTTTTCCTGAGTCTTGGGAAGGTCATATGGGCTGCGGTAAAACCGCACGTGTCGTTCAGAATCGTCGTAGATCGCAAATCCGGAGCGCCAGTTGCCGTCGCGGGGCTGGCCGACGGATCCGGGATTGATCAAGTAACGCGATTGCTCCTTCAGCTCTAGGCTCAGAACGCAGCCCTCTCCATCGGGCGGGAACTTGGCCCGGCGATACGCATCCGAGCGACTCACGGAAAACGCGCCCTGATGGTGCGTGTGGCCGAAGAAAACGAGGGGCGTCTGTTGCACTGCGAGCGCCGCCTGAGCGTCCGGGCCGGCCATGACGTATTGATCCTCGTCCTGCGCCGAGCCGTGCACCATTTCAAAGCCCGCGAGAGGTTTGGGGCCCGCGGGTAGAAGCTTGAGGAATTCTGTGTGTTCTTCCGTCAGCACCGCGCGCGTCCAATAGGTGGCCGCTCGCGCCCACGGGTTGAAGTCATCGGCATCCGTGATGCCGCAACACGCCTTATCGTGATTGCCCCGGATGACGGCCGAACTTCGCTGCGCGAGCACATCGATGACGGCGTTCGGATCGGGGCCGTAGCCCACGACATCTCCCAGGCACACCGCTTGATCGTACCTTCCACTGGCGAGGCTGAGGCACGCCTCGAACGCCTCGAGTCCGGCATGGAGATCGCTGAGAATCAGATATCGCAAACCCTAAAACCCCCTCATCACAGACTCCGCGGCGCTTGCAGCATCTTCTCAGAACGCGCCGCGGCCGAGCAGCACTACGGGAATCGTTTTCAGCAGGATCTTCCAATCGAGCATCGGAGACCAGTGGTCGATGTACTCCAGGTCAAGTTCCATCCAACGCTTAAAGTTGAGCCGACTGCGCCCTTCGAGCGCCCAGAGGCATGTCAGGCCTGGCTGCATCCGGAGGCGGCGGCGCTGCCAGCGCTCATAGTGCTCGACCTCCGCCGGAAGCGGCGGGCGAGGTCCGACGAAGGACATGTCGCCCTTGAGGATGTTGAGCATTTGCGGCAGCTCGTCGAGGCTGAGGCGGCGCATCCATCGGCCGATCCCCGTGCAGCGCGGGTCGTTCCTGATCTTGAAAACCGGTCCATCCAGCTCGTTGAGGTCCCGCAACTCCTCGCGCCGCAAGTCCGCCCCCAGACGCATCGAGCGGAACTTATAGAGCGTGAACCTTCTGCCCCCGAGCCCGCACCGAGTCTGCCGGAAAAAGACGGGCCCCCGGGATGTCAGCTTGATCAAAGCCGCAAGCGTCAAAAAGAGCGGCGAAACTGCCGCCATCACGAAAGCCGCCATCACGAAGTCCGCGAGCCGCTTGAGGAGCATGAAATACTCAGCGTCCGGAGTTGATGAGAAGGTGAGGAGCGGCGTCCCGCCCAGGCGATCAAACGACGCCTTCGCGATCGTATGCGGTAGGAAATCCAGGGACAGGCGAGTCGTGACTCCCTCCTGCTCGCAAATCAAGAACGTCTCCTCCATGGAAACGAGCTCTGACTTCGAGACGACAAAGATCACCTCGTCGATCACGTGGCTGCGAAGAAGCTCGGGGAGCTCGTGTAGAGAGTAAACGGGGTAGGCGCGACGAAGCCCCGCGCTCTTCAGCTCGGCCTCATCGCTCGGAAAGCCGGCCAGAGCGAAGCCGGCCACGCGCATGCCGTGGGACTCGCTTGCCTCGATCGACTTGGCGATTTCAATCGCCTCGCCCGTTCCGCCCACCAGCAAGAAGGTCCGTACGCCGAACATCGAGCTCGCAAGCCTCCCCTGGCGCGCCACAAGCCGAAAGAGAATCATCAATCCAAAATCGGCGGCGGCATAAAATGCCACCAAGCTGCGGCTGATGAACTCGACCTTCGCCAGCGAGATGGCAGCGAAAAACACCAGCCCCGCGAAAACTGCGGTCTTCAGCGGATCAAGCAGCGCGCGGCGGAGGTCCATATTCTGGACATCCCGATACGCGCCCCCGGCCCAGCCTACGCCGAGCCAAAGCAGAATCACGAGCGGAACAATCCAGATATAAAAGATAACCGGATAAAGGGGCCGAACGCCCGGCAAGTTCGCGCGGATCAGGTAAGCAATCCAAAAGCTCGCGAGGGCCAGGGCGGCATCGGCCAGCGCGTAAACCGCTCCCATCATTCGGTTGTGGCGCGAGAACATAAGATCAAGCCGAATTCATTGTAACAAAGCGCGCGAGCGCGGACCGCGATTTGGGCTTCGGTAGGGCGGGCTTCCGCATGTGCACTCCGTGGCTTCTATTGGACACGGAGCATCCAAGGCTGCAAACCTCAACCGGCGGCGATGTGCGCTACTTCGTTCCGCTGGCTTCGAGGCCTAATTCCTGAGTGAGCTTTTGCGGATCGTAAGGCGAGCAATGAAAGGTGCGGTCGTCGAGCTCGAACGTGGGGACTCGGAGCTTGCCTTCGTTCGCTGCCTTGACGAACTCGGCAGCGCCTTCGGTTTGATCGATGTCAATCTCTTCAAACGGAACCGCGTGCATTCTGAGAAAGTATTTGGCCCGGACGCAATCCGGACACCATTTTGTCGTATACATCTTCATCGTATCGCCCGTCTCACATGACCGCTGAGGGCGCCGGTGATCACCGCCGCGTCGCTTCGCCGGCCGCCTCGATGCGAGCCTCCGATAGCTCGATCGCGGCGCGCGCGGCCTCCACCTCCGCTTCGGAAGCGCCGGCTTTCTTCAGCGCCTCTTCGGCACGCCGCTTTGACTCCTGCGCTCTTGGCACGTCGATGTTTTCCGCTTTCTCCGCCTCTGAGGCGAGTACAATTACGCGGCCGGGAAGAACCTCGACGAATCCCGCGCTGATGGCGAGAGCTTGCGAGGACCCGCCCGCCTGATAGGACAGCGTGCCGGCGCGAAGTTCGGAGACCAGCGGCGCGTGGCCAGGGAGCACGCCGAGCCGTCCGTCAGCTCCGGGAAGCGACACGGCCTTCACCGTGGCTGAAACGGCCACGTGTTCCGGCGTGACGACCTGAAGCTCGATCTGTTCAGGAAGCGCAGTATCCATAGGCGTAGTAGCGCCGGGCTCCAGCCCGTCATGCCGCCTTGAGGTGCGGCGCTATTATCCCTTAAGCATCTTCGCTTTTTCCAAAGCTTCATCGATCGTTCCCACCATGTGGAACGCCTGCTCGGGAACGTCATCGTGCTTGCCTGCGATGAGCTCTTTGAAGCTTCGGATGGTGTCTTCGAGCTTCAAGTACTTGCCCTCCAGTCCCGTAAACTGTTCCGCCACGAAAAACGGCTGAGAGAGAAACTTCTGAATCCGGCGCGCCCGGGCGACGGTGAGCTTGTCTTCATCCGAGAGCTCGTCAATGCCGAGAATGGCGATGATATCCTGCAGGTCCTTGTACTTTTGCAGGATCGCTTTCACTTGCTGCGCGACATCGTAATGTTCCTGGCCCACGATGCGCGGGTCGAGAACGCGCGAGGTCGAGGCCAGGGGATCGACGGCTGGGTAGATCCCCAGCTCAACGATCTGCCGTGAGAGCACCGTGGTCGCGTCGAGGTGCGCGAACGTCGTGGCGGGCGCCGGATCGGTCAAATCGTCGGCCGGCACGTAAACGGCCTGAACGGATGTTACGGATCCCTTCCGCGTCGAGGTGATGCGCTCCTGCAATTCGCCCATCTCGCTCGACAGGTTAGGCTGATAGCCGACCGCGGACGGCATGCGGCCAAGCAAGGCGGAAACTTCCGAGCCGGCCTGAGTGAAGCGGAAAATGTTGTCGATGAACAGGAGCACGTCCTGTCCCTCGACGTCGCGGAAGTACTCGGCCACGGTCAATCCGGTGAGACCTACGCGGAGCCGCGCGCCCGGCGGCTCGGTCATTTGGCCGTAAATCAGCGCCGCCTTGGATTTGTCGGGGTTGCCCGGCGTGATCACGCCGGACTCGGTCATTTCAAGCCAAAGATCGTTGCCCTCGCGCGTTCGCTCGCCCACGCCGGAGAAAACCGAGACGCCGCCGTGCTTCATCGCGACGTTGTTGATCAGCTCCATGATGATCACCGTTTTGCCGACGCCCGCGCCGCCAAAAAGCCCCGTCTTGCCGCCCCTCAGATACGGCTCCATCAGGTCGATCACCTTGATGCCGGTTTCGAACATCTCCAGGCGGTTGTTCTGCTGGTCAAGCTCCGGAGCGTGGCGGTGAATCGGGAGGCGCGATTCGGCGTTAACGGGACCGAGCTTATCCACGGGCTCGCCGATCACATTGAGCACGCGGCCGAGCGTCGCCTTGCCGACAGGAACCGTAATGGGCTCGCCGAGGTCGATCGCCTTCATGCCACGCACCATGCCGTCGGTCGGCTCCATCGCGACGCACTTCACGCGACCTTCGCCGAGGTGTTGCTCCACCTCCGCAATCACGTTGATGGGCGCCGGAGTGTCGTATCCCTCCGAGGTGATTCGCACCGCATTAAAAATGGCCGGAAGATGTCCTTCCTCGAATCCGACCACGACCACGGGCCCTGTGATTTCCTTCACCTGCCCAATTCTTTGTTCCGCCACGGAGGTCCTCTCTCAGAGAAGCGAGTAGCCACGGCACGATTCGTGTGCCGTGGGCCCTTCAAAAATCCCACGGTACTGAAACCGCGCCGTGGCTGCCCTACACGGCCGCTGCGCCGCCCACGATTTCGATAATCTCCCTGGTGATTGCGGCCTGCCGCACGCGGTTCAAGTGAAGCGTCAGGGAAGCGATCAACTCAGTGGCGTTGTTGGTCGCCGTGTCCATCGCCGTCATCTTCGCCGCGAATTCCGCGGCCTGCGATTCAACAAGCGCTCCGTAAATCTCCGACTCGACATAGCGCGGGAGCAAGTGCGCGAAGATTTCGGCCGGCGGCTGCTCGTAAATGTAATCGACGGGCGGTTCGTTCGGCTCGGGCTTTCCGGTCTCGACCGGTAGAAGCCGCTTGACGACCAGGCTCGGAGCGAAGAGAGATTTGAATTCGTTGTAGATCATGTCGACGGCGTCGACAGTCTGGGCGGAGTAAAGGTCGACTACCTCAGCCGCGATTTTCTGGGCGTGAGCGAGCTCGACGCGGCGCTGAAACATGTTGACGTGCTCGCCAGCTAGCTTCACGCCGCGCCGGCGAAAGAAATCGCGCCCCTTGCGTCCTGCTGCGATCATCTGGATCTCAACGCCGCTGTGCTCGCGAACGTACCTCTGGCCGGCGCGGATGAGATTGGCGTTGAACGCGCCCGCCAGGCCACGGTCCGCAGTGACGAGCACCAGAAGCACGGTGTGGACGGGCCGCGTGTGGAGCAGCGGATGGCTGCGATCTTCCGTGCGGCTGGCAAGGCTCGAGAGCAGCCTGCCCATCTCGCGCGAATACGGACGTGCCTGGAGCGCCCGCTGTTGAGCGCGCCGCAGCCGCGCCGCCGCGATCATCTTCATGGCGCGCGTAATCTGCTGCGTGTTTTTCACCGACCGGATTCGCCGTCGCAGGTCGAGAACGTTGGGCATGGGAGGGATTGGTTCATTGATTCATGAGTCATTTGTTCTTGGTCTCGCGATGATCCGATGACTCAATGACTCAATGTTTCAATGACTCTCGCTCGGCTTTGAATGTCGCCTTGTACTCGTCGAGCACTTTCCGTATCTCGTTCCGCAGCGGATCGTCGAGAGCTTTCTTCTCTGCAATTGTCGAGAGCAAGTTCGAGTGCGACAGCGAAACGAATTCATAAAGCCCCTTCTCAAACGGACGGCACTCATCGATCTCGAGTTCATCGAGGTATCCCTGCGTGCCCGCGAAGACGATGAGGACCTGCTTCTCGACCGGGAGCGGCTGGTACTGGTCCTGCTTGAACATTTCGGTCAAGCGGCGGCCGCGATTCAACTGCGCTTGCGTGGCCTTATCGAGGTCGCTGCCGAACTGCGCGAACGCCGCGACATCGCGGTACTGCGCCAAGTCAAGCCGCAGCGTGCCCGCCACCTGCTTCATCGCTTTGATCTGTGCGTTGCCTCCTACGCGCGAAACCGAAAGGCCCACATCCACGGCCGGGCGCACACCGGCGTTGAACAAATCGGCCTGGAGGTAAATCTGTCCGTCCGTGATCGAGATGACATTGGTGGGAATATAGGCCGAAATGTCGCCGGCCTGAGTCTCAATAATCGGCAGCGCGGTGAGCGAACCGCCGCCCTGGTCTTTGCTCAGCTTGGCGGCGCGCTCGAGCAGCCGCGAGTGGAGATAGAACACATCGCCAGGATACGCTTCGCGGCCGGGCGGCCGCCGCAGCAGGAGCGAGATCTCGCGGTACGCCACCGCGTGCTTCGAGAGATCGTCGTAAATGCACAGCACGTGCCGGCCGCGGTCGCGGAAGTACTCGCCCATCGCGCATCCCGCGTAAGGCGCCAGATACTGCATGGGAGCGGGCAGGGAAGCGCTGGCCGCGACGACGATCGAGTATTTCAAGGCGTCGTATTCTTCAAGCGTGGCGACCACCTGCGAGATCGTCGAGCGCTTCTGGCCGATTGCGACGTAGATGCAGATTACGTCACCATCTTTTTGGTTGATGATCGTGTCGAGCGCGACGGCCGTCTTGCCGGTTTGGCGGTCGCCGATAATCAGCTCGCGCTGCCCGCGCCCGATCGGGATCATGGCGTCGATCGACTTGGTACCGGTCTGCAGCGGCTCCTTCACGGGCATGCGATCCACGACTCCAGGCGCAAGGCGCTCGATGAGATTAAGCTCCGTCGTGGCGACGGGGCCGCGGTCATCGAGAGGGTGACCGAGCGGGTCGACCACGCGGCCCACCAGCGCGTCACCCACCGGCACCGACATGAGGCGGCGCGTGCGCTTCACCACGTCGCCTTCTTTGATCTGCGTGTAATCGCCCAACAGTACCGCGCTCACCTGATCTTCCTCGAGGTTGAGCGCGAGTCCGGCCACGTCGTGCGGCAGGCTGAGCAGCTCGCCCGCCATCACGTTGTCGAGGCCGTGAATGCGCGCGACGCCGTCGCCCAACGAAATCACGGAGCCGACTTCGCTCACCGTCACGGTGCGGTCAAAGTTTTCGATCTGATCGCGAATAATACTGGTGATTTCGTCGGCTTTGATCAGCGGCATATTGCGTTCCGTTCGTCCCTTTCGCGCCTCAGTCAAGAGGGGTAGCGAGTAGCGCAGACCTCCGCGTTTGAGGTCTGCGGCTTTTGTGCGATGGCAGAAGTAGCTCGGAGTGGTCGTTTACCTCCGCGGCTTTTTGTTCGGCTACAATAAAATCCGCAGATGTTGAACAGCAAGTCTGCGCTGCTCGATCACACCACGGCGGCGATCTGTTGCTGCATTTCGTCGAGCGCGCCGCGTACCGAGCCATCGTAGACCGTACTCTTGATCCGGGCCACCACGCCGCCGATCAGGGCGGGATCGGCGCTGAAAGTGATCTCAACCTGCTTGCCGGTGAGCACGGCAAAACGCCGGCTAAGCGCCGCCTTTTCCGGGCCGCCGAGCGGAGAGGCGGAGATCACGCTCATCTCGGCGATATCGAGGCGGTCGTTCGCGATCCCCTGGAAAGCGGCGCGAATCTCTTCCACGAGATTGACGCGATAGTGGCGCAGCAGAACGCGCAGGAAATTCGCCGTCACGCGCGACGTGCCGAGCCGCTCGATGATCGCGTTCAGGACCCGCAGCTTCTGTTCCGGCTTGATGGCGGGACTGTCAAACACTTCGCGCAACTCGCCGCTTTCCCGATAAACCCCGGCGAACGCTTCGAGTTCTTGCGCCGCGGTGGCGTAGTTTCCTTCCTTTTCCACCACGTCGGCGAGCGCGCGGGCGTATCGTTCGGCTACGGCTTGCGGCACGATCCCTCACCCGATTGAGTCATTGAATCAACGGCGGAATGACCTCAATCCTTCCTGATTCCCTCAATAAACCTGTTCACCAGCGCGGCTTGCCGCGGGTCATCTAAACGGCTGCGGATGATTTTCTCGGCCAGCGCAACGGCCTGCGTCGCGGCCACGCGCTTGATCTCGATTCGGGCGGCTTCCGTGGCGCTCGCGATCATGCTGCGCGCCGATTCGAGGATTCGCTCTCCTTCTTGCTCGCTTGCCCGGCGGACCTTTTCGATTTCGCGTTCGCGCTCTTCGGCTGCGCTGGCCCTGTAGCCCGCGATCTCCTGCTCGAGGCGCTCGAGCTTGGTTTCCGCCTCGGCAAGTTGCGCCTGCGCCGCCTGCAGAGCCTTCCGGCCTTCTGCGAGAGCGTGCTCGATCTCGCGCGAGCGGTTGCTGAAAAAATGCGCCAGCGGCTTGCGCAGCAGGTACACCAAGACCACAACGAGCAGAATGAAATTGATCCAGTCAAACAGATTCTCGTGGCTGGAGCGCGGCGCCGGGGACTTGGCCTGGGCGGCCGGCTTCACTACCGACGCATTCGCCGCGGGCGCTGCAACAACAGCGGCGGCGCTGGGGCGCGGCACGCCGGCAAGGCAGAGGCCGAAAAGGAGAACCGGGATCGCGCGCCGAACTCTCAAGCTTCTACGCCTCCCTCCGGAGCGGAAACGGAACCCGGGTCCGCGCCGACCAGCTTATCCGCAATCTCGCCGGCCAGCCGCTGGCAGGAGAAAAACAACTGCCGCTCCGCCTCGAACTTTTCCGCGGCGATTTCCTCCTCCGCCGCCGTACGCATGTGTTCGGCGCGCTCGCGCGCGGAGCCGAGCGCGCGGTCGCGCTCCTTCATGGCGTCCTGATGCTCTGCCTGGCGCTGGCGGTAGATTTCCGCTCGCGCGGCGTTCAGCGCCGTCACGTACTCGCGGGACTTCCCCTCGGCTCGCTTCACCTGTTCGCGGGCGCGGTCGAGCGCTCCTACTGTGCGCTCGGTGCGCTTCTTCATCACTCCCGCAATCGGGCGGAAGAACAAGCGATCCAGGATGGCCAGCAGAATGATGACAAAAACAACGGTGGGAAGGCCGCGGAGAAACAAGAATCCGACCAGCCTTAATGCATCGCTCATTCAGGGTAACAGCCCTATATCTGCCCGAGCAGGGTATCTATAGAACTTCGAATTTAGCATGGGGGTTTCGAGGGAGTCAAGAATGGGGCGACGCGACGCGGCGCCCCTACCGCTCATTGCCCGGAACGACGGCAACTCAGATGTCGTAATACAGCGCGAACTCGTACGGGTGCGGGCGTGTGCCGATGGCCTGGACTTCGTTCTTGATCTTGTAATCGATCCAGGTTTCGACCAGCTCCTCGGTGAAAACGTCTCCCTTCAGCAGGAAGTCGTGATCCCGTTCGAGGGCGCGGAGGCTCTCTTCGAGCGAGCCGGGCAGCGACGGGACTTTCGCTAGCTCTTCGGGGCCAAGGTCGTAAATATCCTTATCGAGCGGTTCGCCGGGATCGATTTTATTCTCGATGCCGTCGAGCCCGGCCATCAGCATGGCGGCGAAGGAGAGGTAAGGATTGCTCGACGGATCGGGCGGACGGAATTCGAGCCGCTTCGCCTTCGGGCTAGCGGAGTACATCGGAATACGGATGGCGGCGCTGCGGTTGCGGCGCGAGTAGGCGAGGTTCACCGGCGCCTCAAATCCGGGCACGAGACGCTTATACGAATTCGTCGTCGGCGCGGCGAAGGCCACGACGGCGGCGGCGTGTTTCAGCAACCCGCCGGCGTACCAGAGCGCCGTCTGGCTGAGGCCAGCGTACTTATCGCCCGCAAAGAGCGGCTTGCCGTCTTTCCAGATGCTCTGGTGCGTGTGCATGCCCGAGCCGTTATCCTGATATAAAGGCTTCGGCATAAACGTCACCGTCTTGCCGTACTGATAGGCGACGTTGCGGATGATGTACTTGTAGATCATCATCCAATCGGCGGAGGTCACAATAGGATTGAACTTCTGGTCGATTTCGCACTGGCCGCCGGTAGCGACTTCGTGGTGATGGCACTCGATGCTCAGCCCGGCCTTTTCCATGGAGAGCACCATCTCGCTGCGCAGGTTCTGGTAATGGTCCGTCGGCGGCACCGGGAAGTAGCCTTCCTTGTACCGCGGCCGGTAACCGAGATTGTCTTTCTCGCGGCCCGAATTCCACCGGCCCTCTTCGGCGTCGATGAAGTAGTATCCGTGCTGCTGCGCCTGGTCGAAGCGCACATTGTCGAAAATGAAGAACTCCGCTTCCGCGCCAAAATATGCCGTATCCCCGATGCCGGTGTAGTTCAGATAAGCCTGGGCCTTCTTGGCGATGTAGCGCGGATCCTTCTGATACTGCTGCTTGGTGATCGGGTCGATGATGTCCCCGATCATCACGAGGGTTGGCGTGTCCGTAAACGGATCGAGCATCGTCCAGCTCGGGTCGGGAACCAGAAGCATGTCGCTCTCGTGGATGGCGGCCCATCCGCGAATGCTGGATCCGTCCATTCCAAAGCCATCTTCGAACGATTTTTCTTCGAGCTGGTGAATGGGAAAAGAAACGTGGTGCCAGATCCCGGGCAAATCGGTGAATCGGATGTCCACAACTTTCACGTTGTTGGATGCGGTGTAGTCCAAGACCTCCCTCGGCTTCATGGAACCTCCAATTAATTTGCGGTGTGACTCACCCCTACCACTGGCGGGCTGAGTTGTTCAGGACATCCTTGGTATCTTGTCGCGGTCGCTGGATTTCGTCAAGACTTTGCGGCATTGATTATATTTATCGGCCGCATAAGTGGCGCGGTTCCCGCGGCGCCGCGCGATCCCTCGTGGGTGGGCGCACACAGGCCGTAGCGCGGGTCGCGCGTCGGACCGCCTCCTGCGCGTGGTCGAGCATGTGGCGCAAATGGACGTGAGGATCACGGCGCGACGTATTGCACCTCCGCTTCGGCCAACGCCCGCTCGCGGACGTATTTGCTCAGCCAACCTCGGGCATGCAGGTCCACCTTGCGTCCAAGAATCCTGCTTAACTCGCTCTCCACGGTAAAGAAGTCAAGACCGGGAACATGTCCTAGTGTCCGGAGTCAGAGATCCGTCGGCAGTGTCAGCCCGCTGAGCGGGCGAAAGAGTGTAGCCCACGGCGCAAGCCGTGGGTGAAACGGAGCCAGCCGAGTTCTCTTTTGCCCCCCCAGGGAACCAAACCCGTCACCTGATGGCGCGAAAGTGGCAGGTTTGACGGGCGGCGCTACAGCGGCTCGCCCCCTTTTGACCCGGGAAGCATATCTAATAACCTATGAGCTCGCTGCGCGAATACCGAAAGAAAAGGCGATTCAGTGCCACGCCCGAGCCCGCAGGCGAGCGCAAGCATCGAGCGGGGGAACGCCGTTTTGTGATTCAGAAGCACGATGCCACGCGCTTGCATTACGACTTCCGGCTGGAGATCGAAGGAGTTCTCAAATCATGGGCTGTGCCGAAAGGTCCTTCGCTCAACCCGAGCGACAAGCGCCTTGCGATGGAAACGGAGGATCACCCGCTAGAATACGGCGGCTTTGAAGGGGTGATTCCGGAGGGGAACTACGGCGCGGGACCGGTCATCATTTGGGACAGGGGCACGTTTACGCCGGTGGGCACCGCCTCCGCGGCGCAGCAGTACAACCAGGGCGAAATTAAGTTTGAGCTCCACGGTGAGAGGCTGCATGGCGGGTTTGTGCTGGTGCGGATTCGCGGGCGCGATCAAAAAGGCAAACCCTGGCTGTTGATTAAGCACCAAGACGAAGCGGCCGATGCAGACTGGGACATCGAAGCGCATGACGGCTCCGTCGCAAGCGGCAGAACGCTGCGCGAGGTCGAGCAGAATTTGCCGCGCAAAAAGCCGGGGCGTTCCATCCCCGCCTCGCGTCCGGCTGAGGGAGCGGCAGGCGGTGCGGCCGAAGTTCCGGGCGCGCGGAAGGCGCCATTGCCGCGGACGCTGCGTCCGATGCTCGCAACGCTGGTCGATCAGCCCTTTTCTGATCCCGATTGGCTATTTGAGATTAAGTGGGACGGCGTGAGGGCGCTCGCCCGGATTCAAGACGGACGCGTGGCGCTCCGGTCGAGAAACGACCGAATCATTACGGGTCAGTATCCGGAGCTTGCCGCGTTGCCGAAGCGTTTGCGCGCCAAGAGCGCCATTCTGGACGGCGAGATTGTTGTGCTGGATGCCGACGGCCGCAGCAACTTCGAGCGCTTGCAGTCGCGGATCAACGTCGCCTCGCCGTCCGCCGCCTTGCAGCGCAGCGCGCCCGTGAGCTACTTCATTTTCGACTTGCCTTACTGCGATGGATACGACCTGCGGCGCACTCCTCTCCTCGAACGCAAACGGCTGCTCGAGCGCGTGCTCGACTCGCGGCCGCCGTTCTTCTATTCCGATCACGAGATGGAGAAAGGCACGGACCTTTTCGAGGCGGCGCGCGCGAAGCGACTCGAGGGTATTGTCGGAAAGCGGGCGCTGAGCGCGTATTCCGAGCGCCGAAGCCCCGACTGGGCCAAGTTCAAAGTGACGCGCGAGCTGAACGCCGTCATTGGCGGCTCGACGGCTCCGCGAGGCGCCCGCGAGCACTTCGGCGCGCTTCTGCTCGGTCTCTACGACGGAAAGGCGCTGCGGTACATCGGCGGGGCCGGAACCGGCTTTAATCATCAGTCGCAAGCGGCGCTTTACGGAAAGCTCCTCGCCCTGAGTTCCGATCGGTGTCCGTTCGACGAAACTCCCGCCACTCGTGAACCCTCCTCGTGGGTGAAGCCGGAGCTCGTGGCGCGCGTCAAGTACTCCAACTGGACGCAAGATCGCCGCCTGCGCGCGCCGGTTTTCCTTTCGCTCGCGGCGGATCGCAAGCCGAAGGATTGCCGCTTTGACACCGAGAATCCCCGCGCGGCATCCTCTCGCAGCATTCGGAAAGCGCCTCGCCGCGGGCGTGCTCCCAGCGTCAGCGCATCGCGCGACGCCGCTCCATCCGGCCGACCTCGCGCCCGCCGTCGCAGAGGCGAAGGGTGAAGGCCACGATCACACGCCGGCGAAGGCAGAGAAGCCCCCGTCCACCGGCACAATCACGCCGGTGACAAAAGCGGAGGCGGGAGAAAGCAGCCACAGGAAGGCGCCGATCAAATCGTCAGGCTCGCCGAAGCGGCCCATCGGCGTATGCGCGATGATGCTTCGGCCGCGCGCCGTAAGCTCGCCGCTTTCCTTGTCCGTCAGCAAAAATCGGTTCTGCTCAGTGAGGAAGAACCCGGGCGCGATGGCGTTCACTCGAATGCGGTGCGAATACTCCTGGGCGAGGTGCACCGCCAGCCACTGCGTGAAATTGTTCACCGCCGCCTTCGCCGCCGAATAGCCCACCACGCGCGTCAACGGGCGGAAACTGCTCATCGACGACACATTCAGAATCACTCCCTCGCGCTTCTCCGCCATGCGCCGAGCAAACACCTGCGTGGGCAGCAGCGTTCCGAGCAGGTTCAAGTCGAAGGCAAAGCGAAGCGCGTCTTCGGGCAAGTCGAAGAACGAAAGATCCGGCCGCGCGGTCGCTTGGGGATGGTTGCCCCCCGCGGCGTTGACCAGCCCGTCGATGTGCCCGAATTCCGCCTCGACGGTGCGGGAGGCAGTTTCTAGCGAAGCGCGGTCGAGCACATCAGCCCGCACAACAATCGCCCGGCCGGCCCGCGGCAGTTTCGCGAGCAGCGCGTCAGCTTTTTCTTTGTTGCGTGAGACGATCGCCACGTTCGCGCCGCAGCCCGCAAGGGCATCAACCATTCGGCTGCCCAGCACGCCCGTTCCGCCCGTAATAACGACGGTGCGGCCGGTGAAATCGTATGTTTTCGTTAACTCAGCAAGGTTCATGGGTGAGAGTGTATTCGCCGTTCTGTGGACGGCCCGGCGGCAGCGGCTCCCGGGCGCGATATTACCGGCCAAAGGGAGCGAGGTGCCGCTCGAAGTGTTTCTCGAGAATCTGATAATAGGTTTCTTCGTTGCTTCGCAAGGTTTCAAAGAATGGCACGCGAAAGCGCGAGCTGTTGATCACCGACCCGAACGTGACGTGCAGCACCTCCCGCGCGTGGAAGTCGTCAAGGAGGCGCGCGAGCTGGCGGTCCGCGAGCGCCGCGGCCTCCGGCATCTTGCTGAGGTCGGCGGAGACGTGATAGCTCGCGCGGTCTTCGGGATAGCGTTCGCGCGCGAACTCAGCGATTGCCCGGAACAGCTCCGGATTCAGTCGAGCGACGGCCCGCAACGCTTCGAGGTAGCTCGTGCCCGCGGTCTTGAGATGAACCAGTTCGCCCGCCACCCGCGAAGCAATGGGATAGATGCTGAACTTGTCCGAGCCGGAGTGGAGGCTGAGCTTGTAGGGTCCGAAAGTTTTCGCAACCGCCAAGTGTACGGTGAACGACCGCTCGAACTCCGCGAGGTCGCCGATGTAGTCCGCGCCCTTTTCGAAGTCGCCCACGTAGCGAGGTGCAAGGCTCACCCATTTCACCCCGAGCCTTTTGAGCTCGTGGGCGATGTAGACGTGTTCGGCCAGCGTGCTGACGGTTTCGGTTTCATCGACGCTCATTTCGAGCTCGAACGGCCTGCCCTGGACCGCGCTCTCGACGTGACGGTACATCGCCACGGTGTGCGCCACGGCGTGCCCGTATTTCGCGGCTGCGCGCCACAGTTCCTCGTGAGTGATTGCGAGCTTCAAGCCGCCCAGATCGATCGGCCTGCTTCCAAGACCCTTCAGCAAGTCTGCGGGCGAACCTTCGAGCGCATCCCAGGGAAGAGCGTCTACTTTCTCGCGCAGCGCAGCCGGCTGATCCGTGGATGCCGCGTTATCCACGTATTCGCCCGGGTCGATGGTATAAAACGTGTAGCACGCTGCGGCGCACACATCGATATCCGCCGCGGTTTTGAGGTGATCGGCGTCGGCGCCGTACCCGTCGCGCCAGCCCTCCTGAAACACGCCCCACATCGCGTCGTCCATCACCTGCTGCGGCGTGCGGCCTGTGCGCGCGTTCTCGCGCATCGATTGCTGCGCAAAAATCGGCGCCATGCCGGAGCGACGGACGGCGCGGACGTGGCCGGGAGTCGCCAAGCCCAGGCGGTCGCCGCACCCGGCTGATTTGCGCAGGCCGAGCGGGCGAGCGACCAGAAACGGGAGAATCTCCCGCAGAGCCGCTGCGTTCGCGGGACTCGTAGGAAATAGAGATACGGCGGGCGGTTTTCCGTTGCCGCTCGCCTGCGCCTCGGCGCCGGTAAATTTCGCCACCAGAGATGAATCGGAAGGGAAAACGCCCAGGTACCTTTCCACGCCCTGGCGTGCAAGGAAACACAGCGAGCGCTCGATGTTCGCGATTGACGCGGGATAGACCTCGGCGGCGCAGAGGCCGCCGAGCGCGACCGCCAGCGCCCGGCCTTGCTCGGCGGGAAGCGGAGACGCCAGCCGCACTGATTCCGTGAAATTCATTAAGGTACTTGCCAAGCGCAATCTCCTTTTTCGTCGCGGCGCGGCAACGCTCAATCGCGCGACAGGATTTTCGGATCGGCGCCGTTCGCAAAGAGCACCGCATCGCCAGGCCGGCCAAGATTGTTCGCTCGCAGCACGATGCCCGAGCTCTGCGCCCCCGAAACCCGCAGGAACGCGGACCCGGCGCCCGAGGAGGAGCATCCTCGGGCAAAAACGTCCTGAACATTCTCGGCGTCCACCAGCGGAGTTCCCGCCGAGGATCCGGAAGGGCAGACCCCATCGAGTTGAAGCCCCTGGACATTGCGAGCCACCAGCGCCGGCCCGCCGCGACACTCGATGCGCGCGTCGTGAAAAGCAATTCGCCGCGCATTCTGGCAGGAGAAACCCCGCTCCGCCGCGAGTTCGACGCGGCTCAGGGTCACATCCGAGACGGGCAACTCGCGCAAGCCGGTGATCTGGCCGGCGGATTTCGCTCCGCGCGCCATGATGTTGCTGAGCGAAACATTCCGCAGGACGGGCGTGCCTTCGCTGACGGGCTCAATCGAGTTCACGTCGCCGCGCGAGTAGAACGCGGTGATCGTGACCGGCTCGGCGACCTCCTGCATCACGATGTTGCTGGCCGCGACGCCCTCGACCACGCCGCCGCGTCCGCGCTGCGTCTTGATGCGGATGCCGCGGTCGGTGCCCTGAAACACGCAGTTCGAAATGGAAATATTCCGCACCCCACCCGACATTTCGCTGCCAATGGCGACACCGGCGTGGCCGTGCACGGTGGTGAGATTGGTAATGGTGATGTTTTCGCACGGCCTGCCGACTTGCCGTCCCAGCGCATCCTTGCCCGATTTGATCGCGATGCAGTCGTCGCCCACGTCGATGTGGCAGTCGGAAATGTGGACCTCGCGCGAGGATTCAGGATCGATCCCGTCGGTGTTCGGCGAAGGAACGGGATTCAGGATCGTGACTCCGGAAATCGTAACGTATTCGCAGAACATCGGGTGAACCGTCCAGAACGGAGAGTTGGTGAGCGTCAGGCCTTCGATCAGTACATCGGTGCAATTCGAAAAATGGATCAGCCGCGGCCGGCCGTAGCGGACGTTCGCAGTCTCCGCCGCCCTTGCAGCATCCGACATGGCCGGTATGCGCACGCGATGCCTGGGACTCGCGAGCCATTCGCGCACCCACCACGCCTTGCCCTGCCCATCAATGGTTCCCCGCCCGGTGACGCTCACATGGTTTAGGCGATCGCCGTAGATCAGCGATGAGATGATTTTTGAGCCGTCCGGCCACGCGCTTGAATACACCGGGTAGTCAGCCGGGTCGTCACTTCCGAGGAGCATCGCGCCCGAGTCGAGGTGCAGGTCGAGGTCGCTCTGCAGCTCGATCGCCCCCGTTAGATATTTCCCGGAGGGAAAGAACACGGTGCCGCCACCGCTCTTCGCGCAGGCGCCGATGGCCGCCAGAATCGCCCGCGTGTCCTTCCGTTTTCCATCGCCCGCGGCGCCATATTGCAGAACGTTGTGAACGGCTGGACGCAATGGCGCGCCCGAAGCCGTCCCGGCGCCGAGCACCGGCGTACTCGCCGCCAGCCCCAGCGTTCCCGAATTACGCAGGAAATTCCTTCTGAGCATCATGATGGCGCTCGTGCCGTGTGCGCCTGACACCGCGAACCCTACCACGATTTTTTGCTCGGGGTCAAGATAACTTGCTACGAACAGATAACTTGCTGCGGCGCTGACGTTGTTTCAACGGGCCGCGCCCGAAGGAGCGTTTCACGTGCTGAGTGAGCAGCGACCCTCGTGCTCGATCACGTCAACTTCCTCTCCACGCGGTCCGAGGGCAGAGATCGGTCGCGCGACCATCCCCGAGCCGCGACAGTCGCGGGTGATGGATGAGAGACGTACGACACGGCGCTGCGCCAGGCATCTCATTTTTTGATATGCCTCTTGACTTTATGACGTGTCTGTATTATTTATCTGCGTGTCATTTTGCAGGGAACTCGGCAGGCGCCGGTCCGGAAGCCCATTTTGCTAACCGGAAAGGCGTCGGGATGGCGCAGTCGAATTCGCTTTGATCTGCAACAAAGGAGGCTGGAGTGGCGAAGGTTCAGGGCACGGTGAAATGGTTCAATAACTCTAAGGGCTACGGATTTATTGGTCAGGGTAGCGGACCGGATGTGTTCGTGCATTATTCGGCCATTCGTATGGATGGGTTCAAGACCTTACTGGAGGGCGAGAGCGTGGAGTTCGAGGTCATTCAGGGCCAGAAGGGCCCGCAAGCAGACAACGTCATCAAAGCCCCATGAGCGAGAGGCGATCTCCGTCGCCCCCGCCAAAGCGCGGGCGGATCGCTAGATTTGCCATCTCCGCGGGAATGATCGCGGTCCGCATAAAAGCCGGGGTCCGCGCCTGGGTAGATGCTTCCTTCCGAGGCGCTCCGTTCAGGCTGTGCTCTGCCGCTGCGATCGAGCGCGTCCTCGGCCGCAATGCCGCCAACTGTAATACCAAGCAAAGAAGGGACGAGGGAATCCCGCGTTATTCTCCTACTCGCGCGCTCGCGCCTTGCGACGAAGCTGTGTTTGACACCCTTCCGAACGCGCTGCTACGATTTGCTCTTGCGTATCGCAGGCGCGAAGCGCGGTGCGCTCGTCCCATACCTCTGATCTTCCGCGCCGTCTTCGTCCCCGTCGTCTAGCCCGGCCTAGGACATCGCCCTTTCACGGCGGTAACGCGGGTTCGAATCCCGCCGGGGACGCCAAGTTCCTCGCGGGAGGTTGCTCATGAACTGCTGCGACGAGATCGGCCGGTGGCTGGAAGACGGCGTGATGTACTTCGGCGCAAAGCACCGCATCGATGACGGCCGCATTGTGAACGACATCGAAACGGAGTATTTCATCCGGTCCGCGTCGTCGCGCGGATATTCGTACATCGGGATCAACTACTGCCCTTTTTGCGGGCGCGCGCTTTCGACGGCGCTCTGGGCCGCGGAAAAGAAAAAGTGAGCGCGTTCTGCTATTCCACCAGTCCTTCTTCCTCGTACTGCTGCTTCAGCGCGGCCACGACGCCCGGATCGGCGAGAGTCGTGGTGTCGCCGAGGACGCGTCCCTCGGCGATGTCTCGCAACAGCCGCCGCATGATTTTCGCGCTGCGCGTCTTCGGCAATTCTGAAGTGAAGTAAATATCTTCGGGCCGTGCGAGCGCTCCGATTTTTTTCGCGACGTGCTCGCGCAACTCCTTCTTGAGATCGTCGCTGGGCTCGACGCCCTCCTTCAGCGTAACGAAACCCGCGATCCCCTGGCCTTTCACCTCGTGCGTCTTGCCGATCACCGCAGCCTCGGCGACAGACGGGTGGTCCACCAGCGCGCTTTCCACTTCAAATGTCGAAATCCGGTGGCCGGACACGTTCATCACGTCATCGACGCGGCCGAGTAGCCAGAAGTATCCGTCCGCATCAACCTTCGCGCCGTCCCCCGTCAAGTACTTACCCGGATACTTTGACCAGTACTGCCGCTCATACCGCTCCGGGTCGCGGTAGATGGTGCGAAACATGGCGGGCCAAGGCCGCGTGAGCAGAAGGTAGCCGCCGCTTCCCGGTCCCACCGGCTGGCCTTGATCGTCGACCACCTCGGCCGTCACACCGGGAAAAGGCTTGGTGGCGGAGCCGGGCTTCGTCTCCGTGACGCCCGGCAACGGCGAGATCATGATCATGCCAGTCTCCGTCTGCCACCACGTATCGACGACGGGACAGCGTTCGTGGCCGATGTTTTTGCGGTACCAGACCCACGCCTCTGGATTGATGGGTTCGCCCACGGTCCCGAGCACACGCAACGAAGAGAGGTCGGACTTGGCGGGCCACTCTGCGCCCCACCGCATGAACGTTCGGATCGCGGTTGGCGCGGTATAGAAAATGTTCACTCCGTACTTCGCGATGAGATTCCAGAAGCGGCCTCGATCGGGATAATCCGGACTTCCCTCGTACATCAAGCTGGTCGTGCCATTGGCGAGCGGACCATAGACGATGTAGGAGTGGCCGGTGACCCAGCCGATGTCGGCCGTGCACCAGTACACGTCGCTCTCCTTCACATCGAAAATATATCGGTGGGTTACGGAAGTTCCGAGCAGGTATCCCGCGGTGGTGTGGACGACGCCCTTGGGTTTACCCGTCGTGCCGCTGGTGTAGAGGATGTAGAGCACGTCTTCGGCGTCCATCGGCTCTGCTTCGCAGCGAGGCGAAGCAGCTTCGACAACCTCGTGCCACCACACATCGCGGCCGGATTGCATCGCGCACGCGGCGCGAGACCCGATGCGGCTGAGTACCAAACTCTTCTGGATCGAGGGGCAGCCTTTGAGAGCCTCGTCCGCATTCACTTTGAGGGGAACAATATTGCCGCGGCGCCATGCGCCGTCCGCGGTGATGAGCACCTTGGCCTCCGCGTCGTTGATGCGCTCGCGCAACGATTCGGCGGAAAAGCCGCCGAACACGACGCTGTGAGGCGCGCCGATTTTCGCGCAAGCGAGCAGCGCGATCGGAAGCTCGGGCGTCATGCCCATGTAAATCGCCACGCGGTCGCCCTTTTTCACGCCCAACGACTTCAGAGCGTTCGCGCACTTGTTCACTTCACGCTCGAGCATCCCGAACGTGAGGACGCGCGAATCGCCGGGCTCGCCCTCCCAGATGATTGCCGCCCGGTTGCGGCGCTCGGAGGCGGCGTGACGGTCGACACAGTTGGCCGTGACGTTGAGCTTTCCGCCGCTGAACCACTTGGCCCACGGAGCGTTCCATTCGAGGACTTTGTCCCATCGCTTCATCCAGTCAAGCCGCTCGGCTTCCGCCGCCCAAAACGCCTCCGGATCGCGGCTCATCCGCTCCAACGCCCGCGCATCCGCCCAATTCGCCTGCTTTCGAAATTCCTCTGGCGGCGCATAGACCCGCTTTTCCTCGAGCAGCGCCTCCAGGTTCTCTCGTTGCCTATCCGCCTCTTGCGCCATCGTAAGCCTCCCGGCTCTCGCTCCTGCCCTGAAACAGCGTCGGTTTGAGCGCCGCCGCGTTTTCGCGAGAAGTGCAAATTATAATGATCTTTCAGCCGCGAGTGTAGCGCGTTTCTTCGCACCCGGCAGCGCTGCCCATCGCAAGACCGGTGGTTTCTCCGCGGCGCGCCCCGCCCGCCACGCCAGTTTGACGCAGCGCCGGAGAGTGTGCGAGACTTTCTCAACGCGACTTGATGGCAGGAAACCCGTGGACTGTACCATTTCCTCGCTCATAGAAGCTGCGGAACAAGGCGGCAAGACCGCGACAGGAAAGCTCTTTGAAGCGCTCTATTCGGAGCTTCGTGGCTTGGCCCGGCGCGAGTTGGCGCGGCGCGGCGCGGCCGTGAGTCTCAGCGCGACAACCCTTCTCCACCAGGCCTATATCGACATTGCCGGGCGAGGCGGCGTATCGTTCCCGGATCGCGCGCGGTTCATGGGCTACGCGGCTCGCGTGATGCGGGGGCTCATCATCGATCACGCGAGAAGCCGGCAGGCGCGGCGGCGCGGCGGCCAGTTCGAGATCACCTCGCTCGACTTCGACGTCGCCGGGGATGAGGTCGACCACGGGGAGTTGGAACGCATCAGCGAGGCCTTGGACCAGCTCGCCAAATCCGATCCTGAACTGGCCGAGATCGTCGACCTGAAGTTTTTCTGCGGCTTTTCGTTCATTGAAATCGCTGGTCTGCGGGCCATATCCGAACGAACGGTGCAGCGAAAATGGGAGAAGGCGCGCATTTATCTCCACCGAAGCGTTCGCGCGCGCTTGTCCCCTTGAGGCCATCGCTATGCCTGCTCAGGAATCCGACCGCTGGCGCGAAGTGAGTCCCTATCTCGACCACGCGCTGGAACTTCCGGAAGCCGATCTGGGGGCTTGGCTCGCCTCGCTCCGCGAACACGACCCCGCTATCGCCGCGCTTCTCGAGGCGCTTCTCGACGACCACCGCGCGCTGATCGAAGAGCACTTCCTGGAACAGAGTCCGATCGCTCTGCCCGACCCTTCGGAGATGACGGGCAAGACCGTCGGCGCCTACACACTGCTCTCGCCGATCGGCGAGGGCGGCATGGGCAGCGTCTGGCTTGCCGAGCGGAGCGATGGGAAGTTTCAGCGGCGCGCGGCGGTCAAATTCCTGCGCGCTTCGGTCCTCAGCCGGGCCGGCGAGGCGCGGTTTAAGCGAGAAGGAACGATTCTCGCGCGGCTCTCCCATCCGCACATCGCGCAACTCCTCGATGCCGGCGTCGCCGCTGGGGACCGGCCATATCTCATTCTCGAATATGTCGAGGGCGAAGACATCGTCGGGTGGTGCGATCAGCACAAGCTCAATCTCGAAACGCGGATTCGCCTGTTCCTCGACGTGCTGGCCGCGCTGGCTCACGCGCACGTGAACCTTATCGTCCACCGCGATATCAAACCGTCTAACGTTCTCGTCGGAGTCGGCGGACAGGTGAAGCTGCTCGACTTCGGCATCGCCAAACTGCTCGACCGCGGGGCGGGCGCGGCCGGAACGCTGCTGACGAGCGAAGGCGCGGAAGCGCTCACTCCGCTCTATGCCGCCCCGGAGCAAGTGGTGGGCGGAGCTGTGACGACGGCCACCGACGTCTATGCCGCCGGAACATTGCTGTACGTGCTTCTGACGGGACAGCATCCGGGCGGGCCCGAACCTCACAGTCCCGCCGGCCTGGTGAAAGCGATCGTCGAGATGGAGCCGCCGCGCCTCTGGGAGGCTGTTTCGGCTACGATTGGCGCTGCCGGGGCGGCTGCGCGGCGGGCGACAACTCCCGAAAAGCTCCGGCGAGCCCTCGCGGGAGATCTGGACACGATTCTGGCCAAAGCCCTCAAGAAAAATCCCCAGGAACGCTACGTGTCCGCCTCGGCGATGGGGGACGATCTTCGGCGGTACCTCGCCAACCAGCCCATCAGCGCACGGCCAGATACGGTCGCCTATCGTGCTGCCAAGTTCGTGCGCCGGAACCGGGCTGCCGTGGCGCTCGCGGCGTTCGCCCTTCTGGCGGCGCTGGCCGGAGTCGCGGGCACGCTCATCCAATCCCGGAGGGCCGGCGCCGAGCGCGATCTCGCGGTTCACGAGCTGCTGCGAATCGAGGCTGTTAACGACCTCGACGATTTTCTGCTTACCGACGCGGCGCCCTCCGGCAAGCCCTTCACGGTGAATGCGCTGCTCGGTCGCGCCGAGCAGCTTGTCGAACGCCGGCATGACCGTGACGTCGGAAATAAAGTGGAATTGCTGGTCTCGATTGGCGGCAAATATTGGGGCCAGGACGAGCGGGCCAGCGCCCGCCGCGTTCGCGAGGAAGCGTACCGGCTCTCACGCGGCGTGCCGGAGCCGTCCGTGCGCGCCAAAGCCTCTTGCGCCCTGGCCAGCTCTCTCGCCGAGGAGGGTGAATCGCGGCGCGCCGAAGCGCTGTTTCAGGCGGGGCTGCGGGAGCTTCCTTCCGAACCGCAATTCGCGCTCGCACGTGCCGATTGCCTGCTGCGGGGCAACGAAATTGCGCAGGACCGCGGCGACGCCGCTCGAAGTATCTCGAGAGCCGAGGCTGCGCGCGATGTTCTGCGCCGGTCGCCCTTCGACTCCGCGCCCATGGCGATGCACATTGCGATCGCCGTGGCGGAGTCGTACCGGGTAGCCGGGCGGTACGCCGAGGCCATCGCCGGGTTCAAACAGGCGTCGGCGCTCGTGGACTCGCTCGGGCGCGACGACACGCAGACTGCTGGCACCCTGTTTAATAACTGGGCTCTTGCCCTTGACCAGTTCGGACGGCCCTTGGACGCAGCCCCCGTTTTCCGGCGCGCCATTGAGATCAGCCGCGCGGACCCGTCGGAGCGGGGTGTCTCACCGATGTTGCTGATCAACTATGCGCGGATTCTGCGCGAGTTGCGCCGGCTGGACGCGGCCGCCGCCTACGCCGAGCGGGCGACGGCGACCGCAGAGCGTGCGGGCGACGAAGTGGTGATCAACCAGTCGCTGCTCGAGCGGGCGAGGATCTATCGCGAACGAAACGACCTCGCGCGCGCCGCCGCGATGCTCTCCGAAGTGGCGCCGCGTTTGCGACGCGACTTGCCCCCAGGACACTACGCCTTTGGAGCCCTGACGCTCGAGCAAGCGCTGATCGCGGAGGCGCGCGGCGATTTCAGAACAGCGCTGGGCTTTGCGGACCGGACGATGGCGGTCCTCAACGCCCCGGTGAATTCCGTCGGCGAGGGGGCCAGCGTCGTCCCCATCGTCCTCGCGCGCCGTTCTGAGATCGAACTCCAGCTCGGCGAAACGGATGCCGCGCTCGCCGATGCAAGGCGCGGATTAAAGCTGCTTCAACCTGCCGGGCCGCCGGAGATCCTTTCGTGCGACCTCGGGCGCGAATACCTCGCGCTGGGACGTGCCCTGAGCGCTCGCGGAAACCTCGCGGATGCCCACAGGGCTTTTCTGTCGGCTGTCAGAAATCTCGAAGACACCCTCGGCCCCGCCCACCCCGATACGCGCATGGCCCGCCAGCTTGCGGCGCTGGATTCCAACGCTCGCCAGAAATCCATCCGCTGAGTCATTGACGCCTGTCGTCTTTTGGCCTCGGTTTCCGATATCTCATAAGAAGGCTTTTCCCGGCGGCCGGCAACAGAACGCCGCTCGGACTGGCCGGAATCTTGCGGATGACATCCGCAAAAGCCGAGAGGGGAATCGTGATGCCGGGAACGGACCTGTTCAAAAGTGCGCTTGCGGGGTTGCGGCGCGCGAACCGAAGCGCCGCCCGAGGCGCCGTAGTCATTCGAATCGGGCTGGGTGTGGCGGCGCTGTTGCTCTTGGCGACCGTCGTTGAGGCGGGCTTTAATCTCCCGAATCTGTTTCCCTTTCTTGATCCGAGCGGCTTCTCCGCGACCCACAGCGCAGCCGGATCGATCGACATGCGCGGCGCTTTTTTCCAGAGCCTCGGAACCAACGGCCGGAGCTGCGCAACCTGCCACGTCCCGGGCGACGATTTTGGTTTGAGCGCCGCCGACGCGCAAGCCCGTAACTTCCTCACACGCGGTAAGGATCCGCTGTTCGCGGCGGTGGACGGCTCGACCTGCCCGACGGGCAGGCTGGATCACTCCCTGGTTCTTAACAACGGCCTATTTCGCATCGCACTGGCGGTTCCGCCCGGCGCCGAATACACCGTCGTCGCTGCCGAGGATCCCTACGGTTGCGCCCTGATCACGGATGCTACGGGTCAGCAGACCGTCTCCGTGTACCGGCGGCCCCTGCCCGCGACCAACCTCGGCTTCCTGAGCGCGGTCATGTTCGATGGCAGGGAAACGGTGAAACCGCTCGACACCGCGCAGACATTCACCGCGAACTTGACCTTCGACTTAACCCAGCAAGCTCTCGACGCGACGCTTGGCCATGCTCAAGCGATCCAGCCGCCTACCTCCGCTCAGCTCACTGATATGGTGACCTTCGAGCGAGGGCTGAACTCAGCGCAGCTATTTGATTTCTTCGCGGGGAAGCTGTACGGGAGCGACGGTTCGCTCGGCGGACCTCGCTTTCTGTCCATGCAGCGGTATTATCCCGGAATCAACGATTCCCTGGGTGGCGATCCCGAGCGAAAGCCCTTCGATTCTGCCGCGTTCAGCCTTTACAACACCTGGAGGAATTCGTCGGATCCGCGCCGTGCATCCATCGAACGGGGCGAGCAAATTTTCAATACGCAACCGCTCACGATCAGCGATGTGCCGGGCCTGACGACCGGAGACGCGTCGATCGTCGGAACCTGCAGCACCTGCCACGACACCCCGAATGTGGGGGATCACTCGTCCGCGCTGCCGCTGGACGTCGGTACGAGCCACTCGCTGCGCTACGAGACCGATCCCAACATCATCGCCGCGCTGCAGCAGTTGCAGCCGCCCAGGCTGCCCGTCTTCGAGTTGCTCTGCAACGCCGGTCCGCTCGCGGGCCAGGTTTCTTACACCAGCGACCCCGCCAAAGCGCTGATTAGCGGTAAATGCAGCGATATCGGCCGGGGCAAAGGCCCCATCCTTCGGGGACTCGCAGCCCGCGCGCCGTATTTCCACAACGGTGCGGCGGCGAACCTTTCGCAAGTGGTAAACTTCTACGACAAACGCTTTCAGATCGGATTGACGGCGCAGCAAAAGCAGGACTTGCTCAATTTCCTGCGAGCGCTTTGAACCGCAACCGATGCGCTCGCGCGGGCGCTATCACGCGAGGCGCAGGGCGCATCGAGTTTCAAAGGAGGACTTATGGCCACCCCAACCGCTCAGCCACAGATCGACACCCAACAGATGATGAATTTCGCGCATAAAGTCGTGGGCGACCTTGCCGCGGCAATGTCTGGACCGCTCCTCTATATCGGCGACCGGCTCGGTCTTTTCGAAGCTCTCGCCAAGGCAGGCCCGGTGACGGCGGAGCAATTGGCAGCCGAACAGGGACTGCAGGAGAGATATGTGAGGGAATGGGCGTCGGCCATGGTCGCGGCCGAGTATCTCAAATACGACCCCAAGACCCGCGCCATTTCATTGCCTCCTGAACACGCGATGGTGCTCGCTGAAAAGGACAGCCCCGTGTTTGTCGGCGGCCTGGCGCAGATGATCCCCGACCATTACCGCGTGATGCCCCGCGTCATGGAATCCTTCAAGGCCGGCGGCGGCGTGCCCTACAGCGATTACTCCGAGGATACTTTCGTGGGCACGGAGCGGCTCTTTCGGACGGGCTATCTCAACTTCATGGCCCAAGCCTGGCTCCCGGCAATGCCGGAGGTGCTGCGAAAGCTCGAAGCGGGCGCGAAGGTCGTGGATGTTGGCTGCGGGCGCGGCGCGGCGCTCCTCGAGATCGCGCCAAACTTTCCCAGCTCGCGGTATACCGGCTACGATAACTACGCCCCTGGGATTGCCTACGCCAACGAGAACGCGCGAAAGCGCGGCTTATCCGGCCAGCTGCACTACGAAGTTCTGAATGCCGCCGATCTGCCGCAAACCCGCGACGCGGACCTGGTGCTGACCTGTGATTGCCTGCATGACATGGTCGACCCCGAAGGCTGCGCGCGCTCCATCGAAGGGCTCCTGAATGCAGACGGCACATGGTTCTGCATCGAGCCTAATGTGGCCGACGCCCTCGAGCAGAACGTGAATCCGATCGGTAAGCTCTTCTACTCGGTAAGCACCATGCAGTGCATGACGTGCTCGCTCGCCTATCACGGCGCCGCTTATGGCGCGGGCATGGGCGCGGCCAACGTGCGCAAAGTAGCGGAAAAGGCCGGCTTCTCCCACTTCCGCCGGCTTCCGATCGAGAATCCGTTCAATCAGTTTTTCGAGATTCGCAGATGAGAGAACGCTCGGCCCGATTTCCGCCGCGGAGTGCCAGCGCGGCGGAGTTTGCGGGCCGAAGGCCTCGCCGGGCGGCGGAATCGAATGACACGGACACGCGCTCTGCCGGGCCGCTGTCCGCGGGGCTAGAGCGCTTGCCCACGTGGGCCTCCCGCCGCATTGAGACTTTTGAGATTAGAGCGTGTTTTCATTGGCCGACCGCCGCATTCTCCGCCTGATCCGGAAAGGGTTGAAGGCGGGAGTGATGGAGGAAGGCGAAGGGGAGGATACGACGATGGGTACTCCGCAGGGTTCGGTGATTTCGCCGTTGCTTGCCAATATCTATCTGCATGACGTGTCAGAAAGGGCTATGTGAATCGTCCGGAGGAATGGCGATGGTCGAGCTACAATAATTTCGCGCTGCACAAAAATACTGTCGCCGGCTGTCCAATTCAAATCGACGTCGTGCGCCTGCCAGCAGGGTATCATGCGTGACGCGAACAAAAGCCCACGGTCAGGAAAGCGCTGACCGTGGCTACCCGCTTTGGTTTCGCCGTAGGTCCGGTGTTTTTCGGCCACGGGCTTGAGGGTAGGTTAGAACTGCACAAAGGTGCTATCCACGGCGCCATGCGTGCTGCGGCACTGGAAGCAGGCGGCGCGCGGGTTGGGGCGGCTCGGCTCCGCCCACTTCCGCCGGCTTCCGATCGAGAATCCGTTCAATCAGTTCTGCGAGATTCGGAGATGAGGAGAGGGATCAACCCTCTTTCCGCCGCCGGCGTGGACGCGCAGCGTGGCCCGGGCGTGGAGGCTGAGGTGCGCGCCGCGGCTGACCTTGTGGTAGACTCGCCCTTGATCTTGCCCGCTCGCTTCGAGCCTTCATGGATTACATTCAGCCCCTTCTGTCGATCATCATTGTAGCCTTCATTGTCGGGACCTATCTCGCGTGGCGGCGATCGAGGAGGGCGGGCCCAATTCTCCTGACGGTCGCGGCTGTCGGCCTGTTCCTACTCTCCTGGCTGCCGTTCGCTCGAATGGTCGCGCATCGCCTCGAAGACCGTTTTCCGCCCCGCGCGCTGCCCGCCGGCGACGCGCAGGCGATCGTGGTGATCTCCGGCGCGATGACGGCTGCGGATCCGCCGCTCGGGCAGCGTGAAGTCGAGAGCAACACCTACGAGCGGTGCGTCTACGCGGCGTGGCTTTACAAGAATTGGCTCCAAGTGCCCGTTCTAGCGTCCGGCGGACCGCCCAGCGGCCGGCCCCAAGAGGCTTCGGATGCGGGAGTAATGGCGACCGTTCTCGAGCATGAAGGTGTGCCGGCGTCGAGTGTCTGGCTCGAGCCGCGCTCACACTCCACTCACCAGAACGCTCTCGATTCGAGCGTGATTCTTCACGCGAAAAACGTCCGTAAAATAGTGCTGGTCACGAGCGCGGTGCACATGCTGCGCGCCGAGAGATGCTTCGCAAAAGAGGGCCTCACGGTAATCCCGGCCGCCTGCGATTACCGGACGTATTCGCCCTACGAGGCCAAAGATTACTTTCCCTGCTGGACCGCTGTCCGCATGAACGAGGACGTCCTGCATGAGGTCGCGGGTCTCGCATGGTATTGGCTGCACGGCTGGGTGTGAGGCGATACAAGCCGGCGAGGACCGCAAACCCCGGCTGATCTCGTTCGTCGTTCTTGTATCGCTTATCTCAACCGGGCGCATGGCGGTTCAGCGCGCCCGCTTCCCGGACAATCCTCTCAAAGAAGCCGGAAGGGGCCGTCTACTGCCCCAGAACGACCGTTCTACAGTCCGCACCGGACGGTTTTTTCTCGGGGCTCTGAGCGGGCGAAGCCGCGCGTAAAATCTTTACAGATTCGCCGCTCTTTTACTGTCCGCCTTCAGTTCCCAACTCCCACTTTCCCGGCTATATCTCTGAAACGATGCGTTAGCGGGCCGCCGTCCGCGCGTTTGGCAGGAGTCGTGCCTACTGATAGGCAGGGGAGAGGCTCCTGACATTGAGCCGTAGAACGGGACTTGCAGCACTGTAAGGAGGACACCGTGAGCGGCATTGGGAAAACACCTGACCTGGGGTTGAATGGAGACAACCTGATCGTCCGCGCGCGCCGCGGCGAAGAACGCGCGCTGGTGGCGCTCTTCGATATTCACAGGGCGTCGGTCTATTCACTGTGCGCGCGTGTCGTGGAAACACGGGGCGAAGCCGAGAGCATGACGCTCGACATTTTTCTGGCCGCGTTCAAAGGAATTGGCTTCTGCCACGATCACGGCACTTTTGCGCGCCAGCTATTCCAACTGACCGCGGGCGCTATGACCGCGCATCTTTGCGTCGGCGCCCACTCTGCGGTGGCTTAACGGGCGGCTCGGGGGCGAAGGCTGCGCCGGAGATGGCGCAGTGCGCCGGGCCCGGCAATCCAGGACTCTAAGGAGGCCCAATTTGTTTCTAGCTCGAACACGAGGCATTCTGAAGCTGCGAAGCGCTGTTCTACTGTGCGCGATCCTGTCACTCGCGTCCGTGGCTCTTGCCCAACACGCGCCAGCGCGCCGGCGGGTGATCCATCGAGTGCAGTACGGCACCGCAAGCTGGTACGGCAGCAAGAGCCAAGGCCATCTGATGGCGTGCGGCGAGCCATTCAACGAGCACGATATGATCGCTGCGCACCGCACCCTGCCACTCGGCACGCGCGTGCGGGTGACGAATTTGCGGAACGGCCGGTCGGTGATCGTTCGTATTCGCGATCGCGGTCCCTGGATCGGGAATCGGATCATCGATCTGTCTCGCGCCGCGGCACGGCGGCTTGGCTTCACGGGACAGGGACTCGCGCCGGTGCGGGTGCGCGTGTTGAGCGTGCCGCCGTCGCACCGCGGGCGGAGTACGGCGCGAGAAACCGGTTCAAACCCGGCTGCGTCTTCAGCGCGGTCCGTGAGGCGCCGACAGATTGCGGGCACGCTCCCTCCGCAATCTGGCCTGAACTAGGGGGGATTAGCGCGGCAAAGAATGCGATCCGCAGATTACGCCGATCATGGCGCTGCGGAGCCAGGATGGGTAGCGGCTTCTCCCGTGTCTAGCGCAAAAGCCGCGGAGTTCAACGACACTCCGGGTCACTTTCCCCCGGGTAGCTATGGGCCCCCCGTCCGCGTGTTGGCGCTAGTAAGTAGAACCGAGCGCAGAGAACGTCAAAACCTCCGCCACAAATCGCAGAGCCATATCAAGCACTTCCAATTTCTGGCGCGCTGGGTCCCGTCTGCCGCATGCGCGGCATGTTGGCGTTCTCCTGCTGGCGGTGCAATTTGCGCGGAGGCGCGCTTGGACGCGTCCGCGTGCCGCTTGCTATGATGCTCGTGCGCGAGCAAGCCGGGCGACCGCCGTTCCGTTCCTCAGTTGGGGAGCGGGAGGGAGGAAAGTCCGAACTCCGCAGGGCAGTGTGCTCGCTAACGGCGAGGGCCGGACGGGACATCTCGAACGTTCCGGTACGGATAGTGCCACAGAAAATATACCGCCTTGTTTGTGTAGCGGCGGCCTCTGGCCGCCTGGCCTGCTCCTGAAATCGGCGGCCAGAAGCCGCCGCTGCAAAGCAAGGTAAGGGTGAAAAGGTGCGGCGGCCTGCGCCTTTCGGGGGCAGGCGGCTTAATGTAAGAGCGCACCGCTTCGGCAGCGATGCCGGAGGCAGGGAAAACCCCACACGGAGCAAGGCCAAATAGGAGAGGAGGAGCTGCCCGCTCCGAACGCGCTCCGGGTTTGCGGGGCGCGGATCACTCTCGGGTAGGTCGCTTGAGCCCGTCAGTAATGCCGGGCCTAGAGGAATGGTCGCCGTCCCGATCACAATCGGGATACAGAACTCGGCTTATAGGCTTGTTCGCGCGCTTTGGCGTCGTGTTCGACCACGAACGAGGATAACCGATCCCCGGATTAATGCTGATGAACACTGATGAGGAAAACGGGGCGCGATTCTTTGTTGTTCCGCCGGGGCCGATGGTAGCTTCGCGCTTTTTCCCGATCTGCGTTTAGCTGATTCCCGCTTTCGCGGAAATGAGGGGACGGTTTTTTCAAACTTTGCGGGGAGCCCGGCGAGCCGGCTCGGGAATGACAGGCTGGGCGGGCTTTTCATCAGACTGCGCGGCTTGCAGCCGCTGGTAGCTGTATTCAACTTCGCTCTTCTCTTTGTGCCTCTCGAGCGCGAGCTCGATGAGATAATCAATCAGCCGGGGATATGACACGCCGCTCGCCTCCCACAACTTCGGATACATGCTGATCGAGGTAAAGCCGGGAATCGTGTTGATCTCGTTGACGAAGATCTCGCCGGATTTGCGGTCGAGCAGAAAGTCGACCCGCGCCATGCCCGCGCAGTCGACGGCTTTGAAGGCGCGAATCGAAACGGCTTTAACCTCCTGGCTCTTGCGCGCGCCGATTTTCGCCGGGATGATCAGGCGTGAACCCTCGCGCACGTACTTCGCCTCGTAATCGTAAAACTCATTCACCGGCACAATTTCTCCCGGCACCGACGCCCGCGGCGTATCATTGCCGAGCACGGCGCATTCGATCTCGCGAGCGTCCACGGCGCGCTCCGCCAGAATTTTGCGGTCGTATCGGCCGGCAAGGGCGAGCGCTGCATCAAGCTCGGCGCGGCCGTGCACCTTGCTGATGCCGACCGACGATCCCAAATTCGCCGGTTTCACGAACACGGGATACCCGAGCGCCTGCTCGATCTCGCGCCGCACTCGCGCGGCGTGCGCCTGCCATTCGCGCCGCAACACCAGAATCCAGGGCACAACCGGCAGCCCCGCATCGCGGAAGAGCCGCTTCATCAGGTCCTTGTCCATGCCGGCGGCGGAGCCAAGCACTCCCGCGCCGACGTAGGGAATTCCGGCGAGCTCGAGCAGCCCTTGGACGGTGCCGTCTTCGCCAAACGTGCCGTGGAGGACCGGAAAGATCACATCGATCGGGTGGTTCCTTGCGGCGCCCGGCGAGGCAAGCGGCATGAGATCTTTCTGCGTGGGATCAGCCGGCGGCGTGAAGGGCGTGCCTGTGCTGAGCGCGAGCGCGAGCGCCTCTGGCGTGAACTCTCCGAGCGCCGCCCCCGCAATCCATCGTCCCTCACGCGTGATGCCGATCGGAACGATTTCGTACCTTTGCGGGTTCGCGGCTTTCAGCACCGACGCGGCGGACTCGAGCGACACCTCGTGCTCGCCGGAGCGGCCGCCAAACAGAATTCCCAGCCTGAGTTTTTTATGCATGACTCGGTCGCGGCTAAAGAATTTTCTTCCCGAGCGCCGAGGTTGTGAGCCCCACCCCGAGCGTCGCGGTTTTGTTCATGATGTCAATGATCGGGTTCACCTCGACCAGCTCGAAGGCCAGCATTTTGCCGCTGTCCGCGACCATCTCGAGCGCGAGATGCGCCTCGCGGTACGTGAGCCCTCCTCGCACCGGCGTTCCCACGCCGGGCGCCTCAACCGGATCCATCACGTCCATATCGAACGAGACGTGGTAGCCGCCCGTAGCCGCCGAGGCAAATCCGATCGCCTTCTCCATCACCGTGCGCATTCCCTGCTCGTCGATATCGCGCATCGTAAACACGTGGATTCCCGATTCCTTTGCCAGCTTGCGCTCGGACGCGTCGAGATCGCGCACGCCGATCAGGGCGCAGTGGCTCGCGTGCAGTTTGGGTTGGAAACCCAAAATCGCGGTCAGCGCCTTCGGGCCGAGTCCGAGCGACGCGGCGAAAGGCATGCCGTGAATGTTGCCGCTGGGGCTCGACTCGGGCGTGTTCAAGTCCCCGTGGGCGTCGATCCAGAGCAGGCCAACGGACAGGCCGCGGTCTCTGTAAAATTTCGAGATGCCGGCGATGGTTCCGATCGCGATGGAGTGGTCTCCCCCCAAACATAGCGGGAAGCAGCCGGCGTCGAGCGTCTGCTCGACGCGGACGGCCACGTCGCGGCACGCCTCGGCAATTTCGTTCAGGTACTTCGCGCGCTGATCGCCGAAGTGCTGTTCTTCGGCGATCTTTACGTGAAGATTGCCGCTGTCCTCCACCGTGTGGGCAAGGCTCCGGATCGCGTCGTTCAAACCGGCGGCTCGCACGGCGGAGGGTCCCATGTCGACACCGCGCCGCGCTTGGCCTAAGTCGAGAGGAACGCCGAGAATCCGGACTTTCACTGAGGCACCCTGATGGCTCGAATTGAGCAAGTCATATTCATATCACAACCGGGCTTTGGAGATCGGACGAAGGCGTGCTTCAGCAGGGATGGGGCGCAGACGCCGGTCGCGCTCTGTAGCGCCGCTCGGATTGAATTAGTGCCTACCCTGATGCAGGAAGGGAGCGGCGACCACGCCGGCCGCAGAACGGACCTGCCGCACGGCCCAGAAGGAAGGGAAGGGGACAGCTGATGAATGCCGGGTGAAGCCCGCGCGGTCAAGCGCCTTCGACAAATTCGGCCTTCACTCTTTCCGGCAGCAAACCGCGCTCAAAGCCGCGGTCGAGGAGCGACTGCACGGCGCGTCGCCCGTTCTCGCCGTAATCGACGGTCCAGTCGTTGACGTACATCGACACAAACTTGTCGGCGGTGAAATGATCGAGGCCGCGCGCGAATTGCATCGCGTAGGCGAGCGCCTCCTCGCGATGCTCCAAGCTGTAAAGGATGCTCGCTCGCATCACCTGCGCGACCTGGCGCGTGACCGCCGAGCCGAGCGAACGCTTGATCACGTTTCCGCCGAGCGGCAGTGGAAGGCCCGTCTCCCGGTGCCACCATTCTCCGAGGTCGATTACTTTACTGAGTCCTTCCAGTCCATACGTGAGCTGCCCCTCGTGGATCACCACGCCCGCGTCCGCTTCACCCTTGGCCACAACGCTGAGGATGCGGTCAAACGGCACGACGAGGGGCTCCACGTCCGGCTCGTAAAGCATCAGCGTCAGGAACGCCGTCGTCATCTTCCCCGGAACCGCCACGCGCTTCTTCTTCAGATCCGACGCGCTCAGCGTCCCTTTGGCCACCACGATGGGTCCGTACCGGTCGCCAAAGCTTGCGCCGCTCGGCAACAGAATATATTGATCCGCGATGTAGGCGTAGGCGTGGAACGAAATGGCCGACACGTCGAAGACGCCTTTCTGCGCCTTCGAGTTGAGGCTCTGAATGTCTTCGAGCGTGTGCTGGAATTTCAGCGGCTCGGTGGGAATCTTCCGAGTCGCCAACGCATAAAACATAAAGGCGTCGTCCGAGTCGGGGCTGTGTGCCAGCGTCAAATCCACGAGCCCGGGTACGCTCTCAGGGTTTCGCGCGATCGCAACGTCCATAGGTCCGTCCAGAAATGGTTTCATAAGCTCGCAAGCCTCTGCGCGCCAGAATACAGGAGGCCAATCATCCAAACGTTCGAGTGAGGAATCGCGCCTCAGCCGTTGGCCGGCTGACCCCGCGCGGGCTTGGAAATGCGCCAGGCTACCTACCCCTCCCGGCCGTTTCCGAGCGGACCCGGGCGTCGCCTCTGGCAAGCCTGCGAAATATGGGAAAGAATCAGGATGACAAACTGCCATACTAGCACAAACGCTCGCCCGGGGTAAACGCCCTCCATCGCCCCTTTATGACCGTGCGACCTCCCATCCAGAAAAATGCTGCCTCGTTTGTCTCGTTCGTTCCCAAATTCTCAATGACCCGGCGTACGCTCGATAGAAGCCGAGGCCGCGCCGCAAAACGACCCCAATGAGACGTTCGAGACCGATGAGACACTCTCCTTTGCCGATTGCCGCCGTAACGAAGCGGACCTCGGATGATCAAAGCCCATTCGGGCGCCGGAATCGAAGGCCCTGGCCGCCGTTTTCGCCGGGCGATCGTCACCGCATGGCTAGCACAGTAGGCTAGCGCTAATCGGGAAACATGAATCGTTGTTTTCCCGCCCTGAACCCAGACGTCTAAGAAAACAGTGGCCATTAGGATCTGCTAATGAAAAACGAACCCAAAAACGAACCCAAGCTTTCGGACGCAAATGGGGTAACCGCTGCGGCGTCAATCACGTAGAAGGGCTAGCGAAATTGCGCGGGAACCCAGATGTTGATGAAAACAAAAGAAGAGCCTCAAACGGCCACGGCGCTGAAATCGGGACGCGTCCGGCAGCTTGCCCGGGGCGTTAGCATGTCTCGCGGCCGTTGGCTTGAATCGAAGCGCGGCGGCGCCTCGCCGGGCGAAACGCCCGCACGACACGGTTGCGACACTTGAGACAGTTGCCTCACTGACCCGCTTTTCCGGGAAAGCGACACTACGCCTCAACCACGGAGAAGAGCAGCTTGTTGCCATCGCGGTCGATGCGGTCCAGCCGCACCGTGACGCGATCGCCCAGCCGGTAGGCGCGGCGAGAATCGCGGTGGACGAGCGCGCGCAGCGTCTCGCGATAAGTCCACCCGGGGTCGCCGAAGCTTTCGACCGGAACGAGACCTTCGACAAACAGATCGATCAGCTCCACAAAAAAGCCGTATGGGCCGAGGCTGATGATCAGCGCCTCGAATTCCTCCCCCATCCGGCTCGACATGAACGTCACCTTTTTCCAATCCATCAGCTCGCGCTCGGCGTCGGCGGCGCGCCGCTCGCATTCCGAGGTTTCAATGCCCAGCGCGTGGAGTTCTTCGGCGGTTATGAACACACCCCCATCGAGGCCGGCTTCCGGTTCACGCTTCGACGCGCGAACGAGTCCGGGCGGCATTCCTCTGACGCGCGCCGGATGAGAGTCCTTATGCGAGCCCGCATCCTGCAATGCAGCGTTCAGGATCCGATGCACGATCAGATCGGGATACCGGCGAATGGGAGACGTGAAGTGCGTGTAGGTGGCGGAAGCGAGCGCGAAATGGCCCTGATTTTCCTCCGAGTAACGCGCCTGCTTTAGAGAGCGAAGCATGAGATAGGAGAGGATTCGCTCCTCGGGCTTTCCCGCGATCCGCTTCGTGAGGCGCTGGTAGTGGCGAGATGTGATCTTCAGGTCTTCGCTCGGGCGTTCTTCGTAACGCGCGGAGCGCTGCCGGTCGTCGCGGCCGCGCACGCGAACGCGCTGGGCAGCGGGAAGCTCCACGCCGAGGGAGTAGCCGAACGTGGCGGCGATCTGCTCAAAGTCGACTATTTTTTTGGGATCGGGCTTCTCGTGAATGCGAAAGAGCGACGGGATGGCCCGGTGCTCGAGATAGACGGCGACCGCCTCATTCGCCGCCAGCATAAATTCTTCGATGATGCGGTGGGCGATGTTGCGCTCCGACCGCGCGATTCCGGTCATCTGCCCGCGCTCGTCGAACTCAATCGAAGGCTCAGGCAAGTCGAAATCGATTGAGCCGCGAGCCTCGCGCCGCTCATTGAGCACAATCGCCAATTCTTCCATCAGCTCGAATTCTTCCACGAGAGGGGCGTACCGGCGGCATGCGGATTCGTCTTCGGAGAGAATCGCGTGGACGGCGGTGTAGGTCATCCGCTCGTGGCTTCGAATCACTCCCGGCACAATCTCGGTGGCAACCGTGTGGCCGTTCCCATCAATTTCCATCAACAGCGACATCACGAGGCGCGCGACGTCCGGGTTCAAGCTGCAGATACCGTTCGAAAGCTCGAGCGGCAGCATGGGTACGGCGCGATCGGGAAAATAGACCGACGTGCCACGCACCTGCGCCTCCCGGTCAATCGCCGCGCCCGGGCGCACGTAATGGGCGACATCGGCGATGTGCACCTGGAGCAGATAGCGGTTGTTCGGCCGCCGCTCGACGTACACGGCGTCATCAAAGTCCTTCGCCGTTTCGCCGTCGATGGTCACGACCGGAAGGTGGCGGAAATCCGCGCGGCCTTCGCGTTCCTCGGCGGTGACCTCGCGGCGAGCGCGCGCCGCTTCGTCGAGAACCTCGCGTGGGAAGCGATGCGGCAGGTGGAACTTGCGGATCATGATCTCGACATCCACGCCAAAATCGTCGCGCTCGCCCAGCACCTCGATCACGCGGCCGCGCGGAGGCGAGAGGCGGCTCGGAAAATCCGTGATCTCGACGTCGACGATCAGGCCTTCCAGATCGCTCGGCCCGGCGCGACGCTTTCGTCCGCCCGGCGCCTCCGATTCGCCGCCGAATTGCCTGTGGCGCATCCCGGGGTCTCCGCCGTGCGGGCGCTCTTCGCCGCGCGGGATCACAATGCGATGCGCGACGTGAGTGTCGAACGGCTGAACGTAGCTCTGACCCGCCGCGTGATGAAATTCACCCACGACGGTCCGTTGCTGGCGCCGCAGAACGCGGAGGATGACGCCTTCCAAGCGTCGCGCGCCGGGCCGGCGCGGGTCGAGTTTCGACGCGAAGACTTGCACTTCGACCCGATCGCCGTGCATCGCGTCTTTCATAGCGGGCGGCGGAATGAAAACGTCCTGACCCCCGCTTCCCGCGCGCGCGTCGGGCACAACGAAGCCGTATCCGTCGCGGTGCCCGATCAGCCGGCCCGTGACGACGTTCGGCTGCGTTGCCGCCGGCCTGTGCGGAGCTGGCTCGGAACCTTTCTCGCGCCGCGGAGCTTGATCGCGCCGCGACCCAAGCGCGAAGTGGCTCTTCTTGAGATAAAGAATCGCGCGCCGCTTGGCAAGCTCCTTGAGAACCGACTTCAGCTCGCGCGCTTGGCTGCTGGCGAGACCGAGCTGCTCGACCAGCTCGCGCAGTCGAAAGGTTTTTTCAGGGTGCGCTTCAAATACTTCGAGGATTTGATGACGGGAAGGAAAAGGTCGCATACAAGTCGTAACGTCATGGTAGCCACGGCACGGTCTTCGTGCCGTGGGCTCTTCGTTCGGACGCGCAATAAAAACCCACGGCACGACAGCCGTGCCGTGGCTACCGACTACCGACTATAGGTGACTCTCCGCGCTCGTTACGGTTTTCCCCATGCCTCGCCCGTGGGCTACCGCGATCGCCGCCATGTTGACGATCTCTTCGACCGCCGCTCCGCGCTGCAGCACGTGCACCGGCTTCGAGAGACCCATTAGGACGGGGCCGAGCGCCTCCGCGCCGCCCAAACGCATCACGAGCTTGTAGGCGATGTTGGCCGATTCGAGACCCGGGAACACCAGCACGTTGGCGCCGCCCTTCAGCCGCGAGAAGGGATACTCCTCGTCGATGATTTCGGGCACGACCGCGGTATCGGCCATCATTTCGCCATCGGCGCAAATGTCCGGGAAGCGCTGCTGGACGAGCTCGGTGGCCTTGCGCATCTTTTCGGTGAAGGCATGACGGGTGCTGCCGAAATTCGAAAAGGAAAGCATCGCGACGCGCGGCTCGCGGTTGAAATCGCGGGCCAGCTCGGCGGCGAGCCACGCGATTTCCGCGAGATCCTCGGCGCTCGGATCGATGTTCACCGTGGTGTCGGCGAAGAAATAAACTTCCTTCTTGGTGACGATCACGTAGACGCCGCAAACACGGTGGATCTCACTGCGCATGGGGATGATCTGCAGCGCCGGCCGGATGGTTTCGGGATAATGCTGCGACACCCCGGCAACGAATCCGTCCGCATCGCCTTGCTCGAGCATCATCGCGCCGAAGTAATTCGGATTCATCATCAGCTCGCGAGCTTCGCTGCGGGTGACGCCGCGGCGCTGGCGCAGACGAAACAACTCTTCGGCGTAGCGCTCGATCTCCGGCGACTGTTCGGGGCTGAGAATCTGGGCTTTCGGTCTCGCGAGGCCGAGGTCGCGACAGCGCGCTTCGATCACGGTGGGGCGGCCGAGCAGAATGGGCTGGGCGATTTTTTCCTCGACCAACTGGTAACTCGCGCGAAGGATCTTCTCGTGCTCGCCTTCGGGGAAGACAATCCGCCTGGGCTGCGCCTTGGCGCGGTTCCGCACGGTCTGCATCACCGCGTAAGTGCGCCCGAGCCGCCGCGAGAGCTGCTCGCGGTACTCATCAAGATCAATCTGCAGGCGCGCCACTCCGCTGCGCATCGCCGCTTCGGCCACCGCGGACGATTCCCAGATCAGCACGCGAGGATCGAAGGGCTTCGGAATGATGTAGTCGGCGCCGAACTGCAGGCGCCCCAGGCCGTACGCTCTCAGCACCGCGTCGGGCACGTCCTCTTTGGCGAGCGTGGCGAGCGCCCGCGTCGCGGCGACCATCATTCCCTCATCGATCGCGCGCGCGCGCACGTCCAGCGCGCCCCGGAAGATGAACGGAAAGCCGAGCACGTTGTTCACTTGGTTCGGAAAATCGGAGCGGCCCGTGGCAACCACCGCATCCGGCCGCGCCGCCTTCGCTTGGTCATAGTCGATTTCGGGCTCGGGATTCGCCATCGCGAAAACGATGGGCCGCGCCGCCATCGATTTCAGCATCTCACCCGTGACGATGCCGCCGGCCGAAAGCCCGATGAACACGTCCGCGCCCTTCAAGGCCTCGGCGAGCGTACGGGCGCTCGTATCCGCGGCGTAGGGTTCGAGCCTCGCGTCCAGCTCGTCGGCGGCGCCGCGGCGAACGACTCCCTGGCGATTGCACAAGATCATCTGCTCGCGCTTCATGCCCAGCCGCAGATAATGATCCGCGCAGCCGAGCGCGGCCGCTCCCGCGCCGCTGAAGACGACTTTGACGGCACTGACTTCCTTGCCCGCAAGCTCGAGCGCGTTCAGCAGCGCCGCGCCGGAGATGATCGCGGTGCCGTGCTGATCGTCGTGAAATACGGGGATCGACATGGTCTGCCGCAAGGTCTGCTCGATGGCAAAGCACTCCGGCGCCTTGATGTCCTCAAGATTGATCGCGCCAAACGAAGGTTCGAGCAACTGGCACGTGCGGATGAATTCTGCGGGGTCTCGCGTGTCGATCTCGAGATCGAAGACGTCGATATCGGCGAATCGCTTGAACAGCACCGCCTTTCCTTCCATCACCGGTTTCCCGGCAAGCGCGCCAATGCTGCCGAGACCGAGCACCGCGGTTCCGTTGGTGATCACCGCCACCAGGTTGCCGCGAACCGTGTAGTCATAGCTCAATTCCGCGTCGCGTTGGATCTCGAGACACGGCGCGGCAACGCCCGGCGTGTAGGCGAGGCTCAAGTCCCACTGTGTCTGGCACGGCTTCGTCGGCGACACCTCAATCTTTCCTTTGGGTTCGCGGCGGTGGTAGTCAAGCGCGTCCTGCTTGCGGATTTCCATCAGATGCCTCTCGCTGATTCGGCCGTCCCAGACGCCTCGCGTACTTCATCATGGCGCGCCTGCCGGGATTCAGCAAACCGGATTCGTTTCTGCAGCGGCGGTCGCTCGTGTAGCGGCGAAAAGCTCTCGATCTGTCATTCTGAGCCCCCGAAGGGCTCGCTACCCTCTCCCTCGGGGAGAGGGCTGGAGTTCCCCGTTCTTCAAACCGTCTCCCTGTGGGAGAGCGTGCCCGAGGAACGAGGGCGGGTGAGGGGGCATTTGATGCTTCGGGGTGTCGCGAAGCGCCATGAGGAGCTGCGCAGAATGACAGGTTCCGAGGCGATGTTTGATTGGCTCGCGCTCTGGTAGAATAGTGAACCCGGCAGCGCGGGAGTCCCCGGCCAAGTGCCGACAATTCCCGCCGCGCCGTTCGAACGCGGAGGTAACGATTTTATGCCCGTCTACCAATTTAACTGCAAGGAATGCAGTAAGAAATTCACCCAGACCATGAGCGTGGCCGATCTCGGTAAAAATCGCGTCACGTGCCCGAAGTGCAAGAGCAGAAAAGTAGAGCAGCAGATCGCAGCGTTTTTTGCCGTGACGTCGAAGAAGAGTTAGCGATAACCCATCGATATCACCGTTCAAAATCTTCCCGCTTATCTGGCGGCGCGCCATAACGTGCAGGAGGAAGTTTGCGTGCGCGAGCTGGGCGGCGGGGTATCGAACATTGTGTTGTTGGCGGAATGGCCGAGCGATCCGGCCCGGCGATGGGTGGTGAAGCAGTCGCTCGGCAGGCTGCGAGTCGAGGATGACTGGCGCGCCGGCCGGGAGCGGATTTTCCGGGAAGCGGCCGCCATCGAGCTCCTGCGCGACGTTCTAGGGCCAGCATCCTTGCCCCAGATCCTCGCGGTCGATCGCGAGAACTACCTCTGCATCATGACCGCCGCGCCCGCCGGGTCCGAGCCCTGGAAGACGGCGCTACTGGCGGGGAACGTTAATTGTGCCGTCGCCCGGCGGGCTGCCGAAATACTCGGTAAACTGATGCGCGCCGGCGCGCGCGCGCCCGAGCTCCGGGCGCGATTCGCGGACCGCACCGCGTTCGACGAGCTTCGCATCGACCCCTACTATCGCACCACCGCGGCGCGTCATCCCGAGCTGCGGCCGGCCTACGACGCGCTGATCGAAGATTCGCTCAGCATCCGCACCGGCCTCGTCCATGGCGATTACAGCCCCAAGAACATGCTGGTGAGCGACGGCGACATTTGCCTGATTGATTTTGAAGTGGTGCACTGGGGCGACCCGGCATTCGACGCGGGCTTCTGGCTGAATCACCTGTTCCTGAAAGCGCTGCACCTGCCGCGCTACGCGCCGCGTTATTTTCAGGCGGCGCGGGAGTTCTGGCGCACTCTCACAGCGCTCACCGAAGGCGAGGACTCGACCGAGTTCGAGCGGATGACGCTGCGGCACCTGGGCGGATTGATGATGGCGCGCATCGACGGAAAATCGCCCGTCGAATACATCACCGATGAAGCGACGCGCCGCCGAGTAAGAGCGCTCGCCAGCCGAGTCCTGCTCGATGCCATCCCCACGCTCGAGCAGGCGATTCAGCTTGCGGAAATCCGCAGCTAAGATCAAAATTTCGCATCACCCGGCTTTTGCTTTTCTCATGGACGGCAGTCACAGCATCTATGAAACTCAAGCGTGCGAGCCAGCTTCGCAGTACCGTGCTGATCTTTCTGGCGGTGGTCGGCCCGGGCATTATCACGGCCAACGTGGACAACGACGCCGGCGGCATCCTCACCTACTCGCAAGCGGGGGCGCAGTTCGGTTATTCGCTGCTTTGGACGCTGATTCCGATCACCGTCGCGCTGATTGTGGTGCAGGAGATGGTGGCGCGGATGGGCGTGGTCTCGGGCAAGGGACTCGCCGACCTGATTCGCGAAGAATACGGATTCCGCACGACCTTCTTCCTGATGCTGCTGCTCCTCGCGGCCGATCTCGGCAACACGATTTCCGAGTTCGCCGGCCTCGCCTCGGGCATGGGCGTGCTGGGCGTTAGCCGTTTTATCGTGGTGCCGCTCGGTGCTTTCCTGGTTTGGCTTCTGGTCGTGAAGGGAAGTTACCGGACCGTCGAGAAGGTTTTCCTGGCGGCGTGTGTCTTCTATCTGTCCTATCCCATCTCCTGTTTTCTCGCCCATCCGCACTGGTCGCACGCCCTGCGGAGCACCGTCGTCCCGACCTTCCGCTTTAACTCGACGTATCTCTACATGACCATCGGCCTTGTGGGCACGACCATCTCGCCTTGGATGCAGTTCTATCTGCAATCCGCCGTCGTCGAAAAAGGCGTGAAGGTGAAGCACTACAAGCAATCGCGATGGGACGTGATGGTCGGCTGCCTGATGACCGATATCGTGTCCTTTTTCATTATCGCGGCGTGCGCGGCCACGCTGTTTGTGAGCGGCCATCGCGACATCGGCGATGCGGGGCAGGCGGCGCTGGCGCTTCGTCCTCTCGCGGGGCGCGCCGCGTCGGCGCTCTTCGCCTTCGGATTGTGCAACGCTTCTCTTTTTTCGGCGTCGATTTTGCCGCTGGCGACGGCGTACTACGTTTGTGAAGGCCTCGGCCTGGAGTCGGGGATCAATAAGAAGCCGCGCGAGGCCCCCGCATTCTACGCGCTTTACACCGGCCTCATCGTAGTCGGCGCGCTCACCGTGATTCTGCTTAGCGAGCAGAAGCAGGTTCCCGTCATCCTGTTTACGCAGGTGGTGAACGGCATCCTTTTGCCCTTTGTGCTGATCTTTATGCTGCGCCTCGCCAACCGCAAGGACCTGATGGGAGAGTACCGCAATTCCGGGCCATTCAACGCCATCGCCTGGACCACATGCATCGTGATGATCGCCCTCACGGTGTTCCTGGCGGTCAGCCCGTTTGTGCCCAAACACTTTACCGGATGAGAGTACGGCGGGAGGGAAGAATGTGGGGAGCCGGTATCAGGGCACGCCTTTAGGCGTGCCGACCGCGGTGCCCATTACGATGGCAGGCCTTTAGGCCCTGAGGGATAGCCCGGCAGCGGCTAAAGCCGACGCGAGTTGCCCAGGGCGTTTGCGGCGCGACCAAAGTCGCGCCCTGATACGGGAAAATTTGTTACGCGAATTCGCGTCACCAACCGCTCCAAGATGTGGTCCAGGATTGGATGGGACAGAAGACTAGAGCAGCCGGAAAGTGACGTCGACCTGCATCTGCACGGGAACGGCGAGACCGTTCCGCATGCCCGGCTTGAACTTCCAGCTTCGCACGGTCTTGAGGGCGCTTTCATCGAGACCGAGCCCGGCAGGCTTAACTACTTGCGCGTTGCTGACCGAGCCATCCGGCTGAACGACGATCAAGAGCACCACGTCGCCCTGGTACTTGGCTTCGCGAGCCTGCTCGGTGTACGGCGGATCGGGATCGAAAATCGGCACCGGCGTCGAGACTCCGCCACCGGGCGAGTAAGCAAGGCCGCCTAGTCCAGCCGTGTCGCCGAGGCCATAACCCGCTCCATTCCCGTTACCGATACCCGTGCCGTGTCCATTCCCCATCGAGGGGGGACCAGGCACGCCCTTCGGGTCGCCCCAGAGGTTCGAGGCCATCTTCACCGTCATATTGGGGGTTCCAAGCAGGCTGGGATCGACGGGGAGCTTGGGCTTGGGGATATCAATCTTGGCCATCGGAGGCGCGTATTGAACCCGGGAAAATTTGGGGAGCGCACCCTTGGAAGCAGGAGCGTTATCGTGCTGACCGCCCCCGCCCCCAGCCCGTTTCGGCGCAGGGGCAAGATTCACCGGCATTGCCAAGGTCACTTCCACCGCATTCGGCTTTCTCAAAACGTGCGGCGGCCCGAAGATGAGATAAGGAAGAAAGATCGCTCCCACAATGGCGATGTTAATCACCAAGCCGTTAACAAACGATAATTTGCGAGGCTTGTAATCCTGCCAGATGTCCGGAACGTCGATCGGCTGAGATGTGATCGGGATCGACGGGGGCGCCGGCTTTTCCCACAAACTCTTGACGCGGTCCACCAGCTCTCGCGCCAGCGGTTTCGTGTCGGAAAGCGGAAGCGTGGCTTCGCCGTGATAATACTTCGCCGGCACGCTCATCCTCGGCGTCTTGCCGCGCTCTTTGAACGCCTTCCAAAGCGAGGCGAAGGTAGACGCGTCCTCGATCAGAACCGCATGGTAAAGATCGTCGGGCGGCTTCGCGGGGCGAAGCGTGTTCTCAGTCCCGCTCTCGTCTTTTGGGTTAATGGGTGGCGTCATCCGTGATTCCTGGGGCATTTCGGGGTCTTGTCAATCCAGGAAGAAACTCGTTGCCCTGCTCTCAAGCCGGGGGGTCAGCACTGCCTTCCGCGGTCGGCTGAAGGACAGATTTGTTCCCCGCTAAACCGGGCCAAGAGGTCTCCCGGCGCTCATTCTAGCATAGCCCGACCCTCTCACCCAAATAGCCCTCCATGTCATAAGACGTGCGAGGTTCGTCTGAGGTTGCAACAATAATCGCCGCTGCGGGGGGAAATCTTCTTTGAGATGAGGTTCTAATTCTGACTCGCGCCACGGAACAAACGTGCGTCGAAAGAGCTCGTCAGGTGAGCGCGATCACTTCGTAGTCGCTTACCGAACCGAGATCAATCTGCAACCGGTTCGCTTGCCGCCTAAACGTCATGTCGGCGCCTTGCCGGAGGGCTCGCGCGCGCGAGACATTGCGGCCCTCGGGAATGGCGAATCCCACTCGCAACGGGCCGATGGGGTAGAACTCGCGAATAAACGGCCTCGTGAGATGGGGATTGGTGTAGTTCAGGATGTGCAAGGCGACTCCGGCGTCCGTCTCCCAGGCAAACAGCTCCATCAGTCCTTTACCGCGAACGGTAATTGCCGGCGGGTTGGCGCCCATCAGCCACGCCATGGAATTGCGGATGAGCCGGCTGAGATCGGGATTCCCCGAGCGCCAGGCCGTGCGGGCAATATCACCGGGGAAATAGACGACGCGGGACGAGCCCTGCTGGCGGAAGATCGCGGCAGGCTGCTGAGTGTTCGGGACGCGCGGATACACCATCTCCGGTGGGAAGGAAGGGTAGGCGGGAACGACGGTGAGCGCAGCCGGCTCGGCCTCGGGATCGCTGACGGTCACGCGAAATTCCGGCCCAGGCAGGATAGCGGTCCCCGAGAACCCGCCGAGGATCGGGTGAGCGCGGTCGATGCGCATGTAGCTGTTGCTGAACGGGCCGACCACCGGGCCGGCCACGCTGACGCCGAAAAGTTCGCGCAGACCGAAATCCTCCCGCGGCTCGCCCCACTCGTTGTAACGGGAAGTTTCAAACGTCGCGAGTACCGAACCGCCCGCAGCGGCGTATTGGCGGATCGCCTCGCACTCCGCGTCTCGCAGATACGCGGCGTTCGGAATCAGCAGCACGCGATAGCGCGCGAGCGCGGCGGCGCTGAGGTTCTCCTGATGGATAAAATCAAACAGCAAACGCGCTTCGAGCAGAGCGTAGTAAAGCCCCTGGAGATAATCTGTGGGATCGATCAAGTCGCCGTTCAGCCGGCGCTCGCGCGTTCCGTCGGAGCGATAAAACGCGATGGTGCTTTGCGGATAAAGCACCGCAATCTCGGCGACGGAGCGCCGGTTGCGGAAGTGCGGCTCGTTCGCGGCGAGCCAGTCGAAAAACGCGCGGCCCGGCTCACGCCAGCGATTGTCGAGCGGCGATCCGCCGAGCCAGTGGTACCACGGCACCATGCCGCTCGCGGCGATCTGGGCCATCCAGAGCGTGCTCTCGGCCGCGGGTTTGGCCGAGTGACGCCACAAGGGCTGGCTGTTGCTGTACGCGCCGATCACGTTGGTGATGGTGCGCCCGCCCATCACCGACTGCGCGACGCGGCCCTGCTGGGCGCAAATCCAAATGGGCGTGTCACCGGCGCGCCCCTGGTGGTCCGCGTTAAACCAGGCTGCGACTTCGCTCAATCGCTTGACGCTCTTGACGGTGCGAATGCCGCCCCCCAGATTGCCCACGTAAACCGATTCGGGGTTCTTCTCCTTGGCAACGTGGCTCCACAGACTCCAGACTTCCGCGATTCGATTCATGGAAGCTTCGTAGTACTTACGGTAGACGGGGCTCGCGCCGTCGGTGCTTTCCGGCGGAGTGCCGCCGGTTGTTTCGCGATAAATCTTCTGGCAGGCGGGGCAATAGCACACTTCGAGCGGCCCCGTGCTCGGCCAGCCGTTGGTAAAAAAACCGTCGGGCGTATAAATCTGGTTAATCTCGCGATAAATGGAGGGCATCTGCTCGGTGAAATAAGCGCTGAACATGCACGTCTTGTAGAGCCAGGGACACTCGGGATGACGACGGGGCGAGCCGTCGCGGTTCCGCTCAAACCACTCGGGGTGCGCGAGGAACGCCTCCTGATACGCAAAATTGCAATCCATGCGTGCTACCACGCGAAGATTGCGCTGGCGCGCCGCCGCCACCATATCGCGAAACAGATCGCGCGATCCGAGGAATTCGCTGCGATGCTGGTACGGCACCTTCGTCGGGTAGAACGCGACGATGCCGCCGCCGTTCAGGAGCACCGCGTTGACTTTCAGCGATGCCCAATAATCCATCCAGGCGTTCGCGTCCATGGTGAGTGGATCGGTCTCATTGAAATTGATCTGCCCGCAACGCCGCATCGTGGCATACCAGGGCTTCTCCGGGTCGGGCGGATTCGGAGTGGATTCACCGGCCGGCGCCGTGATCAAGGATGCCGCCGAAACCGCAATAAATTCGCGTCGCGTCAGGGATGTCATGGAGCGTGCCTCCTCGGATGGAATTCGTCCAGCGCCAGATGCGCCGCCCGGTATCGTAGCTCAGGCGGAGTCACGAGGCAACGCAGTTTCGGGTCGTGGTCCTGCGGCCTTCCCCAGCGGAGACCGCGGCGCGGCAACAACCCCTCACCCGCCCTCATTCCTCAGGCACCCTCTCCCCACGGGAGAGGGCTGGGATTCTCTCGTTGATTCCGGCCCTCTCGCCGGGGAGAGGGCGGCGACCCCGCGCCGCGAGGGCGGAGGCGGATCGAGCCCGGTGAGGGGTCTTGGGCCAAGTTTCGCGAGCCCGGCAAATCTGGGGAGGGTCAGTCGATGCGGTAATGGCACCCGCGGCTTTCGCGGCATTCTTTGGCGGCGAGAAGGAGCAGGCGCGCGGTCTGGATGCCGTTGCGAAGGCCGATGATTGAGTCGGTGACTTCGGCCTTCTCGTAATGCGAGAAATTTCGAATCGAGCTGGTAGCGCGGAGTTGTCTAGTAACTCCGCGGCTTGTGCCCCGGAAATGTGAAGATCCGCAGAGTGTCTAAAAAGCGAAACTCTGCGCTACGGCTCGTTCAGTTCCGGGCTTGCTCGCGGCCTCGCAGGGCTTCCAGGTTGGCCTTGATAGTGGCCAATGTCTCAGCGCTGCCCTTGACCTCAGCGAGGGCCAGAGCCTTGGTCAGCCACAGCTTGGCTTCGCCCAGCTCGCCCCGCGCCCGGTAAATCTGGCTCAAACCGGTGAAGTCTGCGGCCAGACTTTCTTCATTTTGGAGCTCGCTGTCAATTGCAATGGCGGCCCGGATGAATTCTTCCGCCCTATCAAGGCGACCTGAGCTCTTGTACGCTCGGGCGAGCCACGTTTTTGCGTTACTGAGCTGATGGGGATTGCCCAGACGCCCGAATATCTCCTCGGCCTCGTGAAGCGCTTCGAACGCTTCCTGCGTTTCGTGTCTCTCGACCCGCAATCGCCCGATATCGAGGAGGAGACTTGCGATAGCGCCTTCATCGGGCGGCGACTTCGACCGGTATACCGAGAGCTGATCGAGCTTCTCCTGCAAATCGCCCAGCCAGCGCGAGCCGGATTCGGCCTGCCATTCTCCGCGCGGCTCTTGGCTAGTCTCCCCTCTATCGGACTCGAACTGCGCGGAGCCGGAGCGAAAGGACCAAAAGTCGCGAGCCCGCTCGGCAAGATAGCGAGAGGTCTCGGGATCGATCCAGAACAGAACGCAAATCGCCTCCCGGCGGAACAGCTCGCGGCCGTAATTGAGGCGCTGGGACACAGGCGCCGGGCCAGAGCCACCGGCCTCAGTTTCCGCGCGGATGAGCTCGGCGAGGCCGTGCACCAGGAATAGCGTAGTCTTCTCCCGTCGGATGGCAGCGAAGTATGCCACGGGGTCCGGGATGGGAATCTGGTAGGAAGGTTTCCCTTCAAGGTCAGCGGTTTCGGCAAGCACTGCGCGCGCGGTCTCGATTCCGTGGACTCGCAAGTCGCGTTCGAGCGCCGCTTCGAGCGAGGCGATTTTCAGACGATTATTGCAAATGCCGAAATACACGCAGCCCTGCTTGCGGCTGTTCGCCACGAGCGCGACGATCTCAGCCAGCTCTTCGCGATCGCGCGCGGTGAGTGGCGTAAATGGGGCGATGGGAGTCTCAGACTCCGATAAGCTGCCGGACAATCGGGTTCACCTCATACCAGCCGGGGCCGTTCGGATACTGCAGGATCATCAAGTTGTGCATCAGGTCGAGCATGGGTTTTTCGTCCTTCGAGCGGAGCTGCCGGGTCTTGTGTACTTCCAGCAGGATGTCGACCGACTCCTGGCGCGTGAGTTGATTGTTGTATTCGCCGCGAAACTTAACCACCGCGTGATCGACGTGCTGCCGTTGGATGGAGTTAGATTTGGTGACGACGGCGCGCAAGGCGGCGGCCTGGATCAGGCGAATCAGCTCGCGCGTAACGCCGCCGCTCATCTCCACCGCGTAATCCAGCGCATCGCTTTCGATCAGCGGTGCGTCCATACGGCGCAATACAATCTTCCGCATACGGCCCCAGGCGGGCTCGTATCTTGCGCCGTCGGAGTCCTTTATCTTGAAGTTAGGCAGAACATACTGGCTGGGGAAATTCTGCTGCACCACTTTGATCTGGCCAGAGTAGAGGACCGAAGTCGGCACGGTGAAGATAATCTTGCAGTCGGGCTGCACCAGTACCGGACCCTTGGTGAGAAAGAGGTCCATTGAAATATCGATCGGGGGCTTGTCAAGATCTTCGATGACCAGCAAAACCCTTTTGTCGCCCCCCTCAGGGTGCGTCTGGACACCGTGAATGATGCGGTTAATGAAGCCGATCAATTCCGGGATGCGCGGCTCGAATTTTTGCCGGAACTCCTTGTTTTCGGAATATCCAGTTTTGAGTGTTCCCACGGCGCTCAGAAACCACGCGCTGATGCGGGCCTTTACGGATACATCTGCCGATTGAGACCGGTTGGTAGTGGTGGCTACTTCGGTGGTCCATCTCTCCAGGTCGGCCAAAAGCGTATCCTTGAGGGCAAGGCCGGCGTTGCTGGCAGCATCAAAGAGCCGCTTGCCGATCGCCAGCAGGAGGTCGGAATAAGTGAGGTCAAAAATGTTCAGGTCCCGCTCGACCGAGAACTGTACGACAAAGAACTTCTGCTTGATTTCTGGATCGATAGCGAGACAGTTGAGCGCGGAGCTCTTTCCCGATCCGATGTGCCCGCTGAACAGTATCTTCAAGGCCGTCGGATCGTGGAGCAGAAGCACTTTGATCTCATCCTGGGGGTTGTCCGGGCGCTCCACGTACCAGTCCTTTCGGCTCTCATCGAGGGATTGCATGGGGTTGAAATATTCAATTACCTTCCCCAAATAAGACGCCTTCATGGACACTCCTACGCTCGGCTGCAGAGTGAAAATTGAAGCTACGCATACACAGTATACAGAAAGGAACAGGCCTCCGCCGGGCCGTTCAAATTATCTCTGGTAGCACGTAGCCGCGGTCCTACCGCGGCGAGCTTTCGGTGACCGCGGGCTCCTATTCCGATCACGCACGCTACCCTTTCGGTGGAGCTCGCCGTCGAATCGCTGGATGGCGCATCCGCCCTATGGGTTTTGCGATCCCGCGAAGCGAGACCGTACTCGTCCGACTTATCGGCGTTCCCTTCGTGGACTCACGGACCCAAACAGCGGCGTCTGCGCCAGCCCGGCCGTCGCCGACTGCGCGTCAGTCTGGTTGATAAACACTACGGCCTCGGCGGACGCCGCAGGCTGCTCTGCCGGCGCGAGCGCGATCGACCACACCGCAGGCGGCGACATCGCGGTTTATGCCGCCGCCACGAGGGTAAGGATTCAGGTAGCGCGGAGTTGTCTTGTAACTCCGCGGCTTGTGTCCCGGAAATGCGGAGAGCCGCAGAGTTTCTGGAAAGCGAAACTCTGCGCTATGCGCGCGCGCGCGAAAAACCGTCTCGTTCGCATCGCGCGTCTCAATAGTCTCACGCGCCTGTAGTAGGCTGGACGCTGCGGCTGGCGGCACAAGCCGCCGCTGCGCTGGTAGCTGGTAGACACGGCACGGCTTTTGTGCCGTGGGCTTTTTCAAGGGATGTTACGAACCCACGGCATAAAGGTCATGCCGTGGCTACCGGGGAGCTGAGGGAACGACTCGAAGGCCGGCCGGGGAAAATTGAGGATGCGCGAAAAAAACGACGGAACGAAGCCTATTGTTCCTTTAGCATCAGTCGCCGCACCAGCGGCGTTCATTACAGTCACCGGGCTGGCTTCCCGCCTTCGCGGGAATGACAGTCTACGCCGCGCCGCTTTCACGGAGGACGGGTTTCGCGGGTACGAAAGGTTATGGCGCGATGTCGCTCAAGCGAGTCATGTCGTCTCCGCCGGAGCCGGGGACGCGGCAGGGGCACCTTGCCCCTATGATACGCACGGTCGGGGCGTCCTTGCCACGAGTCCAACGAAGCGCCAGGGCTAGCGAGGAAGAGCACGAATAATGGATTGTTTATTTGCAAAACGAACCGGAGAAGTTTCTGAAAACAAACAACATGAGAAGTTGCTAATCGAAAACGAACCTAAAACGAACCTACGGATTTTGGCGCCTAAATCAAGCAAGTCATTTATATTCAGTTATTTAACTGGGGCTAGCGAAAATGTGGGTATCCTGCCAAGTTGTTGAAAACACAGAATCGGGGCGTTCGGCCGGCCCGCTAAAGACGAAGGTTGATCCCGCAAGTGGCGGCGCCGGTGGCGCCCCACCGCGCTCGTTTCAGTCACACCCGCGGAAGCTGGCTCCAGGTCTCGGTCGAACGCACAGGGCCGTGCAAAAGCTATGAGATGAGACACACATGACAACTAAGATAGATGCGACACGGGAGACAGCGTCTCGCGTCAAGCTTTCCAGAGACCTAAGTCTTTCAGGGCTTGGCCGGCTCCGGCAAGATTCGCGAGCCGCATCTCGGAGTATTTGCGGGAAAGGATGAGTCCCTGCGCTCCCGCGCCCAAAGCCGCGCGCGCCGCGTTTCGAACATCTTCAGGCGCAGTTTTATTCTGTCCCGGCCCGGTTGGGACATCAATGTCGATGCCAGGATAGATGGCGAACCGGCCCGCCGCGCCGGTGAGAGCGCGGCGAGTTTCCTCCGCGACGTAACGGGCCGATAGGCCGGTCTGCGGGAGCTTATCGAGGTCTGATTCATTTTTGTAACCAAGCACATCGTAATGGAACTGCAAAACCTGTTCCGGCGGCAGGTCGCCGAAAACCGTGCCATGGACGTTGCGAATGTACTGCGCCAGGCGCGGGCCAGCGCAGTTGTTGTACATCACCACCTTGAGAAAGTCGGCGATGCCGGCCAACTTTCTGTAGTCCTGTTCGGCGCGGTAGAAGGGGCTGAACGAATTGTTGTGCCAGATGTGAAACCCAACCGGAAGGTCCGGACGAATGCCTTTGGCCTCGCCATAAAGAAACGCGTAGACTTCGCGCTGGCTCTCCGTCCAGAGTTTCTCCCAAGCGAGAATTTCCGGATAATCGACCAGCAGGCGCCAGAAAGTGACGAAGTACCCGTCGGCGGGCCGCGGACCATGCACCGCGCTCTCCGCCCATCCGTGGAGAGCCTGGAGCCCGGCTCGGGCGCGGTCCACGTCGATGCCCCGGTCCTCTCCTTTCGTGCGGCAGTAAGAACAGAAGCAGGTGATCGTCGCGCGCCCGGTGAATCGTCCCGCGTCTGCGCCGATGGCGTTGTCCAACGGCCCTTGTCTTTCCGAACACCACATCACGCCGTCCACATCGTAGCTCTTGAGCCAGTCCTCGGTAAGCGCGGCTAGAAAATCCCGCACGCCGGGATTGTTGAGGCAAGCCCCGCGGGTGGGCTTGCCGTCGATGTCCACCTCTGCGGCGTTCTGCTCGAAACCGGCGAGGTATCGCGGATTGTAAACGTCCTCAAACCAGCAGTAGCTCTTGATCCTCCTCGCCCGGGCTTTCGGTACGACCTCGCCCAAGAGGTCGAAGCTGCCGAGATCGGGGGCGCGAAAATCTCTGAAGATGCTATCCCGGTAGTATTCGGGGTGGACGTTGGCATAATCTCCGCCATGAAATGTCGCCGTATCGTATTGTTGCGCTCCGTGGTCGGGAAGGGGCTGGCCGGGAACCTGGCGCCCCGCGATGCCGCGGCCATAGGTGAAGGCGGCCAGCATCAACGCGTTGACGCCGGCCCGCTCCTGCAAGATATCCAGCACCTTATCCGTGCCTTCATCAACAAAAGAGACCGCTCCAATCTGAATGCCGATGAGTTTCTCCGGATCTGTGCTGGCGCTCGGCCGCGGGCTCTGAAAGCTCTTCAGATCTGTTGCGCCCGGAACAACGCCTCCTGCCATCGCCGCGCCCCCGATCGACTTCAGGAAATCGCGCCGCGAAGATGTAGCCCGGGACCCGTCACACGATTCATCATTCCGTCGGCCAGCCATTGATTTCTCCTGTCCCTCTTTGCCCATGAATACGATCCCGCGCAACGAAGGCCGAGCTTTGTCCGGCGGCTCACGCGGCAAGGCATTATCTCACAACGCGTGACATGACCGATGGATCGAAGATCTCCGTCACCAATAGCGCCGTCCGACTGCAAGTGCGGTATAAGGTTGGTAAAACGAAAGAGCGAGAGAGGCGGCTGACGACTCAGCAAGTAACCTAGATCAGGGGGGGCTGGAACCGCAGCCGGGCTGGAGCGCCGGGGTCCATTACTAAATAGTACATACCTGTCGGCTGCGCGTCAAGTCCGGCGCCAGGGAGATATCAGGATCGACCGCTAATTGATTCATGCGCGCTCGGCGGCTACTCCTGCGGTTTCGCCGTCAGTTTCTTGTAAGTCTCTTCGAATACGCTCAGCGCCGCATCGTCGTACAGCACGAAATAGAGGCGTTCGAGGCTGGACCGGGATTTCAGGTGCTCGAGCGTTTGGCCGAGCATAATCCGCGCGCATTGATCCATGGGAAAACCGGCGATGCCGGCGCCAATCGCCGGGAAGGCGATGCTCTTGAACGCCTTCTCCTCGGCGCGCTCGAAGGCGTGCTTCACCGAAAGGCGAAGCGACTCGGCGGTGGTCTTCCCTCCAAGCCTCATACTCGCGGCGTGCACCACATAGAACGCTTTCAGATTTCCGGCCGTCGTCACGACAGCCTCGCCGAGCGCCACCGGGCCGATCCGTTCACACTCCTCCTCGATTCGCGGGCCGCCCTTGCGGCGGATGGCGCCGGCGACACCCGCGCCGAGCGCGAGATCGTTGTTGGCGGCGTTCACGATCGCGTCCACCGCCATCTCGGTGATGTCGCCCTTCACGAATAGGATTTTGGTGGGCATATGTCCTGGCCGGCGCTTTGTAGCGCCGGGCTTTGCGCTGTAGCGGTGATCTGCGATCGCCGCTACAACGGCTCAGCCCGCCTGCGTAACAGCGCGCGGCTTGGCGTTGGCACGGCACTCTTCGACGAATTGCGCCATCAGGCGCTGGTGTTCCGTGTGATCGATCAGTTCTTCAGGGTGCCATTGCACTGCGACCAGATAACCGCCCTCGTCCGCCGCCTCCAACGCCTCCACCAATCCGTCTTCCGCGTGAGCGGTGACTTTTAGCCCGTGCCCGAGGCGCTTGATGCCCTGATGATGCAGGCTGTTCACCCGGAATTCCCCCTGGACCACCTCGGCCAGCCGCGAAGACGAATCAGTGACGGTCGCGTTGTGAACCAGATCTGAACGATCGCCGGGCTGGCGATGCTCGATGGGCGCCGCGCGGTCATCTCGCGGAATCCAGTCACTCTTCAGGTCTTGGTAAAGCGTGCCGCGGAACTTCACATTGATAAGCTGAGCTCCGCGGCAGATGCCGAAGACGGGCAGTCGCAGATGGAGGGCGCGGTCGAGCAGCCGCAGCTCAAAATCGTCCCTGGCGCGATCTGCCCGAACGTTTTCGTAGTTCTTCTCCTCGCCGTAAAGCGCCGGATCCAGATCCAGCCCGCCCGCGAGCAGCAGGCCGTCGTACTCGCCGATATGCAGCCCTGTCGTATCCTGAGTCGTTACGAGGCAAAGCTCTTCGGGCGCGGCTCCGGCGGCGACCAGGGCTCGAACGTAAGGCGACTTCGCGCCTTTTGCTTTCTCTTCTGCCGACACCGAGATGGCGATTTTCATCGAATTCTTCCTGATGGAGGAAAGAACCAAATTTTAACAGGATGCCGAGAAAACGTGTAGCGAGTTCTTCGCTTCAGCACCTTCGGCTGCGCTGACACGGTGCTGAAAAGGTTGCGGCCATGTCATTCAGAGGAGTTTCTCATGTCGCTTCGCGACACCCTCAAAGCATGACAATGTCCCCTCACCTGCCCTCGTCCCTCGGGCACCCTCTCCCAGAGGGAGAGGGCTTAAAGAACGGGGAACTCCAGCCCTCTCCCCGAGGGAGAGGTTGGCGAGCCCTTCGGCTCCGCTCTCCAGAAACTTCAGACGGGAGAGGCCAAAAGGCCCCGAGGGCCGGAAGAAAGTAGCCCCGGGCGTAAGCCCGGGGTTAAGAACAGAGCCCGCGTCTTCTTCCTCGCCTCTCGCCCGGCGCTCGCGCCGGGCGAGAGGCGAGGAAGAGGCCCCAAGAGGCTCGCGGGTGGCGCACACATGCCGCTGCTTGGCATGTGTGCGAGGAAGAGGAAGCCGCCTTGAAAGCTTCATTTGTGGGAGGCGTCTGAAATCCGCACACATCGCACAATGCGCGATATCTGCGCCACCCTCGCGAAAAACGCAGGTTCGCGCTACCCCTTTTTCTGGCAAGAGCACTTGGAGTCTGTCATTCCGAGCAAAGCGAGGAATCGCGCCGTGCCCGCTCCGGGAATCAGAGCAAGGCGAGATTCCTCGTCGCTTCGCTCCTCGGAATGACACGCGATTGGGTTGCGGCTGTACGGCCGTGCTGCGCCACCCCCTGAAATCCTCCATGATCCTCTCTAATTCGTCTCGCCTGTCTCCATCTTCTCGTCCCCCTCAGCTATCCTCGGCCCGAGGTAACCGAATCTTCTTTTTCGAGAGGTATAACCATGTCCGATCAACGCACCGTCACCGCCAGACGCCGCGCCCGCCAACCGCACTGCCGCCCGGAAATCCACCGGACCCAAGCCTGCGTCGCCGCGTCCCGCTGGTCCGCCGACAACGACTGCCGCATCCACACTAGCCCAAGTTCGTCACGAAAGGAGTTCAAACCGGGCTAAGTACTTAGGAATCAATTTAGGCGATGGCCGAGTCTACACTACAGTCGAAGTTCAGATTGAAGCACTCGGGGAGTTGAGTCAGGAGCCGCTGCTGGTCCGGAGAGGGGGTGGCGACGCGCCGCAGCCGAATCTCGCGCCCGTCGGTTGTGGGCAGAACGATATCCGCGCTCTGAAGCGTGAAGAGCAGCGCCAGCGCTTGGCCGGCGGAAATGCCCGAAGGGAAGGTTCCGGACGGTGACGACGTTCCCGGCCCCAAGCCCCTCGGGATGCAGGACGACGGGGCCGGGATGCCGCCGCCGAGCCCGCTTCCGTCTCATAAGGCTCATATGTCGTACTCGTCTCGCGTAAAACCGTAGCATGGGCATCTTGCTCATGCTCACGGGCGGGACGCCCGCGCTACCATCCGCATCGAGGCTGTTGACAGGCTTACTAATAACCGCTAATAATAAATGGGTTTACAAGATTTCCAGTCAGCCCGAACCTTCAATTTGAGGAACCCTATGACGAAGAGCTCAATCGCAGCCATCGCGTTCGTAGCTTTTACTGCCGGCGCGCTTCTGATTCGAACCGCGACGATCCGAGGCGACCAGCTCTACGGCTCGATCCGAGGCGTGGTGAAGGATCAATCCGGCGCGGTGATTCCCGGCGCCAGTGTGACTGCCATCGACACGGGGACAGGGATCTCGCGGCACGTCATCTCAGGCGCCGACGGCGCGTTCGAAATACTCAACCTGGTCGTGCCGGCGGTCTATAACGTCACCATCACGGAGCGCGGATTTCAGAGATACACCAGCGCCGCGATTCAGCTTAACGTCAATCAGGTTTACGTGCTGAGCGCGACGCTTGCTGTGGGCACAGCCGCCCAACAGGTGACGGTGCGGGCAAACTCGGCGCAAGTGGAGTTGACGACGATTGAACTCGGAACCACGGTCAACAGCCGGTCGATTGTGGACCTGCCCCTCAACGGCCGCGACTGGGTGCAGCTTCAGCAGCTTGAGCCTGGCGTTGTTGACGCGTCCGATAGCCGCGGGAGCTTCGCTACCAACGGAAGCCAGCCGGAGCAGAACAGCTATCTCATCAACGGCACGGACGATAACGATCTTCCGCTGAACACGGCACTCGTTGTGCCTAGCCCCGATGCGATTGCTGAGTTCAAAATGGTGACGAGCACCATCAATCCCGAGTATGGCCGGAATTCCGGCGCCATCTTAAACGCCGTGATTAAATCGGGCAGCAATCAGTTTCACGGCGATGGGTTCGAGTTTTACCGAGATACCAGTCTGAATGCGCGCAATTTCTTTCAGCCCGCGCCTGCGGTATTTCATCGCAACCAATTCGGCGGCACCATTGGCGGGCCGGTCTGGAAGAATCACACGTTCTTCTTCTTCTCCTACCAGGGCACCCGCGAGAGCCGCCCGGAAAGTGGCGGCGATTGCGGTTGCGCCACGCCGGGCGCTGTGCCGGTTTTCACCTCGGCGCAGCGCAGCGGAGCTTTCCCCGATCTCACAGCTTCATCCAACACGTCTCCGTTCCCGCTGGTTGGCGACGACGGTGTAAACTACCCGGCGGGCACGCCTTACTCCACAATCTTCTCGGCAGGGGCCATACCCTCCGCCGATTTCAATTCCGTCTCCGCGGGCTTGCTCAATAAATACGTCCCCTCGCCGACGGTGGGAACGCTGTACGAGTTTAATCCCGCTTTCCGGCTCACCGCCGATCAATATCTGGGGCGGATCGACCACACCATCAGCGGTAAAGACTCGCTGTGGGGTTACTTTCTCTGGGAGCGTGAGCCTGACACCGAGGAAGTTCCCTTTACCGGCGCAACGCTACCCGGCTTTGGCCAAACCGACCAGACGCACGAGCAGCAGTACACGGCCGCCTGGAACCATACGTTCAACGGTACGACGCTCAACGAAGCGCGGATCGGATATACGCGTCTCAACTTCGCTTCCGTCTTTCCGCAAACGCCGACGGCTCCTTCCTCCGCTGGTTTTACCGGGATTCATCCCCAGCTCACATCCGGCGAAGGGTTGCCGGTGGTGAACGTGCTCGGCTATTTTGACCTGGGCTTCTCCACCAACGGACCTCAGCCGCGCACCGACCAGACCTACCAGGCGACGGACAATTTCACCAAGGTTGCGGGAAACCACACGCTGAAGTTCGGCTTCGACATGCGCCGATTCGAGGTCTACAATCCCTTCTCCCACATCAATGACGGCGTGTTCAATTTCAATCACGCGGGCGCGTACTCAACCGGAGATTCGGCGGCTGATTTTCTTCTCGGCATTCCCGACAGCTATAGCCAGGGAAGCGGCGACATTCTCAACGAGCGGACGCAGGAGTATTATTCCTATGCTCAGGACCAGTGGAAGATCCGGCAAAATTTGACCCTGACGTATGGCGCGGGCTGGTCCATCGACACGCCCAACGTCGACAACTACCATAACAACCACGCCGGCATTGCCTTCCGGCCCGGCCAGCAATCCACGGTTTTTCCCAGCGCTCCCGCGGGTTATGTCTTCCAGGGTGATCCCGGCGTGAACGCGTTCGGAACCACGCGCCTCAAGGACATCGGCCCTCGCTTTGGTTTCGCATACAGCCCGGATTGGGGCAGGCTCACGGGCGGGCCGGGCAGAACCAGCATCCGCGCCGGTTTCGGCATCTATTTCAATCGCTTCAACGGCGAGACCACGACGCAAACGCAAGGGTCGCCGCCCTTTTCGCTTAATTCATCCGGCGTTACCGATGCGAACGCCACGAATCCCGCGCTGCCGACGCTGATCCCGAGTTTTGCGAATCCATTTGCGGACATCGCAGGCCAGTACACGCTGGCGAATAAATTTCCTTACGCACCCAGCTCGACGCCCGATTTTTCTCTCTACTATCCGCTCTTCATCAGCGTCTATGACCCCAACATCGCGGTGCCCTACGCGGAGAACTTCAATCTCACGGTCGAGCGCCAGCTTGGCGCGAGCACCATTTTATCGCTTGCGTACGTGGGATCGGCCGGCCATCGCCTGTTAATGGCCTACGAGCTCAACCCCGGGATCAATCCCGCGGGATGCGCGGCGACGAAGGAGTGTGCTGCTTTCCCGGGGTACCAGCCTGTCTTGTTCCCCGGCAATTACGCGTACCCAGGAAACATTTTCGCCTCGATCGGCAACGTGGCGACGGTCGGCAACTCCAATTACAATTCGTTCCAGGCCAGCCTCGAGAGACACTTCTCGCACGGCATGCAGTTCCTTGCCGCTTACACGTGGTCTCATGCGATGGATGACGGCTCAGGCTTCGAGAACTCGGGTTTTGGCGGGTCCGGGGCGGGAGGTTTTGGACAGCTACGCAGTATTAACCCGTTCAACCGTGAGGCGGCCGATTACGGCCCGTCGATCTATGACGCCACCAATCGTTTGGTGGTTAATTACGTCTACGAACTGCCGAGCGTGCGGCGCTTCAATTCTTTCGCGTGGCTACCGAGCCGCCTCACCGATGGCTGGCAGATCAGCGGCATCACAACTTTCCAGAGCGGTTTCCCGCTGGACGTGGTGGATAGCTCCTTCCCTTCTCTCACATCGAGCTATTACACCTACTATACGTACGGCGGCGGATCGGCATGGGACGTGCCGAACGTCGCGGGGCCGGCGCAGTACCTGAATCCGCGCACCAATCCCACCAACCTTTGGTTTAGCCCGAGCGGTTTTTCTGCGCCTGCCATCGGAACGGAAGGCAATGCCGGGCGCGACCTTCTGCGCGGCCCCGGCCGCAACAACTTCGATTTCGCGCTAGAGAAGGAGACGCAGATCACCGAGAGTAAAAGGATCGAATTGCGTTTCGAGTTCTTCAATCTGTTCAATCACACGCAGTTTGATCCAGGCGGGATTACCACGGACTTCAATTCAGCGGCGTTCGGAACGGAGACGGCGGCGTTTGATCCGCGCGTGATTCAATTGGGCGCGAAGTTTTACTTCTGAGGGACAGACGGCGGCGCCCAAGGCCCATGAGGCAGCAAGACGAATAGGCTAGTTAACTAGTACAGCAGCACCGGCACATGGTCGGTCATTTTGATGAGTCCGGAGCGTCCCTTCAAGAACAGACGCCCGGCATCCTCTTCAGCAGCCTGTCTGATCAAAACGGCGGGTCCCAAATCGAGGTCAATTCCAGACTGAATCCGGGCAAAACGGGATCGGCGCTGATCTTCGCAGGTGAGCTCAGCGTCTCGACTCGATCTGAAGTATAAATTCCGACTTCAGTCGAGGTCGGCAGGATTAACCAGCCCAAACGGAGACCGCAGCTCACATACTCGTTCATCTTCTCGCGCAGGGTCGAAACATCATCGGAGGGCGATGCAACTGCGATCAAGAAGTCAGGGCAGAGAGGAATGAACTGCTCTTTCTCCCGGCGGGTCAGCTTTTTCAGGCGCGACCGCTCGACCCAGGCGGCGTCCGGGGCGCGCATCGCGCCGCCAGGAAGCAGAAATCCTGTGCTGGAATCAAAAGCAACGCCCGATCCGTCTGTGCTGGCCCAGGCCTTCAGTTGGCCAAACACCTCTCCGCTCTGATAGCCGGCGTATCCTCCCGCGGGTGACATCACGATGATCTCTCCGTTCGGTGATCGTTCAACGCGGAGGCCGCGGTTGGCCCGGCAGAATTGAAAGAACTCATCTTCACTCCAGCGGAGTATGCCTGCTGGTATGCGGACCGCATCCTGGCTTTCGGGAATCGGTATGGTCAATTGCATCGATTCTGCGTCCTCTCAAAGCTCGACCAAATGATAGCACCTCGCATCGCTACAGCGCGAGATAGTGGCTCCAGTTCTCCTGCCGCGGGCGTTGGGGTCGCGCCGAGTAAGGGCCGTGATCAAGATACCGGTTCACAACTTGGCGGCGTTTTTCAGCATTGCGGCGGCGTGCTCGAGCGCCGGGCCCGTGATCTGGCTTCCCGAGAGCATCCGCGCGATCTCGGCGGCCCGCTCCTTCTCTTCCGCAAGCTGTCGAATGTCGGTGATCGTCCGCCCGGCGCGTTCAATCTTGTCGACAGAATAGTGGCAGTCAGCGAAGCAGGCGATCTGCGCAAGATGCGTGACGCACAGCACCTGCGCGTTTGCGGCGAGGCGCTTCAGCCTTTGCCCGACGCACTCGGCCACGCGCCCGCCAATCCCCGCGTCAACCTCATCGAAAATCAACGTCCGCAAGTCCGAACGATTCGGCGCCGCGCCTTGATGCGCGCGGGTTCCGTTGGCTCCGGCTCTGGATTCGTCCGCGGCGATAGTTTTAAGGGCGAGCATCAACCTCGACAGTTCGCCGCCCGACGCGGCGCGCTCGAGCGCGCGCGGCTCCTCGCCGGGGTTCGCCGAGAAGCGCATTTCAACTTCGTCGATGCCCCGCGGGCCGCCCGCGGCATCCGACAAGCCCGACAGGTGAATCTCGAAAACCGCTTTCTCCATCCCAAGTTGGCCGAGTTCCTGGCGCACGCGCTTTTCGAGCGACTTCGCAGCGCTGCGCCTCTTCGCGGAGAGGGCTTCACCCGAACGTCGGTAATCGGCGCTCGCCTGCTCGAATTGGCGCATCACCTGGTTGCGCCGTTCGTCCGCGTGCACGAGTTTTTCGAGCTGCGCCGCGGCCTGCTTTGCGTACTCGAGAATCGCTTCGATGGTCGTTCCGTATTTGCGCTTCAGCCGCGCAATCTCAGCGAGGCGATCCTCCACCTGTTCAAGGCGCGCGGGATCGGCTTCGAGCTTTGCGAGAAAATCGCGCAGGCTGGCGGCGGTATCGCCGACCAAGGCGCGAGCGGAGGCCAGCAAGTCGAGCTGCGCGGCGGCGGAGCTGTCGTAGCGAGCGAGTTCTTGGACGGACTTTTCCGCGGCCGCGAGCTTTGCGAGCGCCGAGTGGTCCTCGTCATAGAGGTTTTCAAATGCGGCAGTGGCGGCGGTCCGCAACTTTTCCACATTCGACAGCACGCGCTTTTCCTCGCCTAAGCGCGTGTCCTCGTCCGGTTCGAGGCGCGCGCTGTTAAGTTCCTGCACCTGAAACTGAAGAAGATCGAGCGTGCGAAGGCGCTCCTGCTCGCTCTGGGCGAGTTCATCCATCTCCCGGCCGAGCTCGCGCCGCCGCGTGTAAAGCTGAGCCACCTCTTCCAGACTGCTCTGGGCGTTTGCAAACTGATCGAGCAGCTCGAGCTGCACGTCGCGAGCGAGCAGCGCCACGTGCTCGTTCTGCCCGTGAATATCGACGAGCCGGCGGGCGAGTCTTCGCACCGATGCAAGCGTTACCGGCTGATCATTCACCAGCAGGCGGCTCTTGCCTTCCGCCTGAATCTCGCGGCGCAGAATCAGGTCCTCGCCGCAGTCGAGCCCGAACTCTTCAAGCCAGGTTCGCGCGGCATCGCCACACTGAAAGACGGCGGTGATGGTTGTCCGATCCTGCCCGGTGCGGATCACGTCCAGCGACGCGCGTCCTCCGAGCACCAGTCCCACCGCATCGACGAGGATCGACTTGCCAGAGCCCGTCTCGCCCGAGAGGACGCTGAAGCCGGGAAAAAACTCGACGCTCAGCTTCTCGACCACGGCGTAGTTGCGGATGTGGATTTCGCGGAGCATGGCTGAAAATAAGTGACGAGTGGACAGTGAAGAGTGACGAGCAAGCTAAGCAATCGCCGAATCGCGACGCACGCGATCACACTTTCGCAGCGCCGCCCGATGAAGAGCATACCATTACAGCCCGCGCACAAACTTATTCAAGTCTCGCAGGCGCTGCACGACGCGCTTGAACTGGCGCAAGGGGAGGGAATTGGCTCCGTCCGAGAGGGCGCGAGCGGGGTTGTCGTGCACCTCCATGAAAACGCCGTCGACTCCGGCCGCAACGCCGGCGCGCGCTAACGTTTCGATGAACTCCGGCTGACCGCCGCTCCGGTTTCCTGCCCCGCCCGGAAGCTGCAGCGAGTGCGTGACATCGAGAACCACCGGCCAGGCCCACTCCCGCATCACCTGGATGCCACGCATGTCCACCACGAGGTTGTTGTATCCGAACGAGCTTCCGCGCTCGGTGATAATAATCCGGCGGCCGCCGGCGCTCGTCACTTTCTCGACGGCGTGGCGCATCTCCCAGGGCGAGAGGAACTGGCCTTTCTTGATGTTGACCGCGGCCTTGGATCGCCCCGCCGCCGTGAGCAAGTCCGTTTGACGGGAGAGGAAAGCCGGAATCTGGATCACGTCGCAGATTTCGGCTACCGGCTCAACTTGGCTCGTCTCGTGAACGTCCGTGAGAACGGCCACGCCGAACTCCTTCTTCACGCGCGCCAGCACCTCGAGACCGCGCGCTAGACCCGGGCCGCGAAACGAGCCGAGGGACGTGCGATTGGCTTTATCGTAAGACGCTTTGAAGATCAACGGCACGCGCAACTCGCGCGCGGCGGCGGAGAGGCGCTCCGCCATTCTCAGCGCGTGACGCTCGCTCTCGATGACGCACGGACCCGCGATGATGAACAGCGGCCGGCCCGGGCCGCGCGTTAGATTACCGACACGGACGAGATGAGGCATACGGAAAATGCGAAAGTCAAAAGGCAAAGGGCAAAAGTGGCGTGTCGATTCCGTGGAGACGCGCGGCTTCACGGCACCCGGTCTCGTGGCTTGTCCGTTCCTTTTGTTTTTGCGACCGCCTTTGAGAGAATTGCTCTCAGTTGCTCCGATTCGCTTACTAAATCGGCCAACCGATCACCTGGCAATGTGCCGGTTTTGATCAGCAGTCGAAGCCAGTAATTCGATTCCCGCAACTCCTTGAGAGCGATCTGAAGCTTGTGGCAGAAGTCATTACGGGATTCTGCGCCGCGCGCCTCTTCATAGAGGGCGCCGACTGCTGTTCCGGACCGAAGAAGCTGGTCACCGATTCGCCTGCCGACAAGGCTCTTGGGCAGGGCCTCGACCGTTTTGACAATTCTCGCGGCATAGTTCATGAGACGCTCGGCGAGATCCGGCGGACCATCCGTCATTAACTTTTGCTTTTTGCCCTTTGCGTTGCCTTTTTGGTTTTGACTTTACTTTTGCCTTTTACCTTTTGACTTGTGTTATCCCTCAGCCTTTCCCCTGCGCGTGCGCGACGAGGTTCCCGCGGCGGGCGAACGCGAGCACGGGCTGGCGCGACCGGCGGTATTCATACGCGGCGCCGACAAAAGCTTTGAAGAGCGGATGGGGCTCGAGCGGCCGCGATTTGAATTCCGGGTGAAACTGACATCCGAGGAACCACGGATGATCGCGGATCTCGACGATCTCGACGTAGGTGCCGTCGGGTGTCGACCCGGTGATATCGAGTCCGCCGGCGAGCAGCGTGTCCTCGTACTCGCGATTGAATTCATAGCGATGCCGGTGGCGCTCGGAAATTTCAAGCGCGCCGTAAGCTCGGTGCGCGGCCGAGCCGGCCTTCAGGCGCGCGGTCCAGGCGCCGAGGCGCATGGTGCCGCCGAGATCGTCCACCCCGCGCAGCTCGCGGAGCTTATAAATCACGCGATGCGCCGTGGATGGATCGAACTCGGAGCTGTCGGCGCCCCGAAGCCCGCAGACATTCCGTGCAAACTCAATCACGGCGCACTGCATCCCGAGGCAGATGCCGAAATAGGGCACGCCGCGCGAGCGGGCGTACTCGATCGCGCGAAGCATGCCCGCGATGCCGCGCTTACCGAAGCCTCCCGGCACGAGGATGCCGTCGAGATCGCGCAGTTGGTCCTCCACGTTTCCACTTTCCAGGCCCTCCGCCTCAACCCACACCTGGTTTATGCGGACGGAGTGAGCGAGCCCGCCGTGCGTCAGCGCTTCGTTCAGGCTCTTGTACGAATCCTGGTACTCGACGTATTTCCCCACCATTCCGATCGAGACTTCTTCTTCAGGATTATTCAGATGCTCCACCAGCCTCACCCACGGCTGTAAGTCCGGCTCGGCGGTCGAGAGGTGAAGGCAGCGGAGAATTTGGTTGTCGAGACCTTCGTTGCCAAGCACCAGCGGTACTTCGTAAATGTGGCGCACGTCCTTAGCGGTGATCACGGCCTCGTCCGGAACGTTGCAGAACAGCGCGATCTTGGCCTTCAGGTCAGGGGAGAGATATCGATCCGTCCGGCAGAGTAAGATGTCCGGCTGAATACCGATTTCGCGCAGTTCGCGCACCGAGTGTTGCGTGGGCTTGGTCTTCAGTTCTCCCGCGGCGTTGATGAAGGGCACCAGCGTTACGTGGATGAACACGACGTTCTCGCGCCCCTGCTCCTGGCGCATCTGGCGGATTGCTTCGAGGAATGGAAGCGATTCAATGTCGCCCACGGTTCCGCCGATCTCAACGATCGCCACGTCCACGTCGTTCGACACCTTGCGGATGGCCGCCTTGATTTCGTTAGTGACGTGCGGGATCACCTGCACGGTTTTGCCGAGATAATCGCCCCGCCGCTCCTTGGTAATGATCTGCTCGTAGATGCGTCCTGCGGTGCAATTGTTATCGCGCGTCATCCGCGCGTGCGTGAAGCGCTCGTAATGGCCGAGGTCAAGATCGGTTTCCGCGCCGTCGTCGGTGACGAAAACTTCGCCGTGCTGAAACGGGCTCATCGTCCCGGGGTCCACATTGAGATAAGGATCGAACTTCTGCAGCGTCACGCGAAGTCCGCGCGACTCAAGCAGCGCGCCGATCGATGCTGCGGCCAGACCCTTCCCAAGCGAGCTCACGACACCGCCGGTCACGAAGATGTATTTGGCGCTCATTGCCACCTCTTTGGAACGATTCGAGTTCAGTCGCAGAAGTCCCGCGACTCTTGCCGCAGTGTGCATGTTTTTTGGGAAGGAGATGCTTGCTTTTCTGAAGGCGAGTCGAACTGGCCGGGCCTGTCATAAGAACAGGCGCTGACATGAAAGCGATCGATTACCACCCAGCTTTCTGAACTGCCACCCGGATCAGCGAACGCAAAGCCGCCGCTTCTGGAGCGCTGTCAAACTCTTCCTTAACGGTTCTTTCTATCCTTTACCACATTTCAATCGCGCTGACAAGAATTCCGGCGCGCTAGCTCCGCCCCTCCAGGCGTGCGCCCTTCTGCGGATCGCAACGCTTCCTTCACCAGCTCGATCGGCAGACCGACGATATTGTCGTAGGTTCCCTCCACGCGCGCCACGAACTTCGAGCCAATCCCTTGAATGGCGTAGGCGCCGGCCTTATCGAGCGGCTCACCGGTCGAGATGTAGCTCTGGATCTCGGCTTCCGCGAGCGGTTTGAAAACCACAGTGCTCGCGGCGTGAGTTAACGCCTCGACCGTGTCGGGCGCGCGAACCAGACAGATTCCGGTCACCACGTAATGCGTTCCACCCGAGAGCAGACGAAGCATTCGCGCCGCGTCCTGGTCGTTGCGCGGCTTCCCCAGCAGATGCCCCGCCGTCACCACAACCGTATCGGCGCCGAGCACAAGATTTCCCGGCGCGATGGATCGGGCGACGGAAAGCGCCTTCTCGCGCGCGAGCCGCTTCGCGTAGTCCGCTGCCGCTTCACCGGGCCGCGCCGTCTCGTCGATCTCGGCCGCGCGCACGGTGAACTCGATGCCAGCGCGTTCAAGGATCTCGCGCCGGCGAGGCGAGCCGGAAGCAAGAATGAGAGCCATCGGGTCATATTGTATCCGACGGCGCGCCCACTCATGAAACCAGAAGTTTCGTTCGCCAGGTCTCGCAAGGCCGGCAGATGCGACACGCGCCGGAGCGGTGGGGGGGCTGCGTGCTGTGCGCCCGCCGCGCCTCCCCACGTGCGTGGGGACAACCCCGCACTATTGTCGGTGGCCCGGATAACACGGCGGTTCACCCCCACGTGCGTGGGTACAACACTTACCAACTCACTGATTCTGCGGCATACGGACGAGGAAAAGGCCGTCGAAGTCATCGATCTGGCGCGCTGTCCGGCCCCAAGCCCGCACTTGAAAGCCTTGTTCATTATTACTGGAATAGATCATCAGGCAGCCTCCGCCGCTGGCCTTGCCGCAAGCCTTTTCCCACAGCCGGTCGCGCACGAGGGCGGAGGGTCGCCCCACAAACACGCCCGCCTGCGGTTCCAGAAGCCATCGAGTGAGCTCGCCGCGCAATCCGGGCGGGACGCGCTCAAGAATCAGGACCATCATCGTCAGGCTCCGTTTCTCCGGCTTCGGCCGCTTGCATGCGCCCGCCGTCGACTTTCCCCTCCACGTCATCCCAAAGGAAGCCGGGGGCGGCGGCGTCGAGGTCGAAATCGGTATCTGAGGTTGTGGCGGCGGTTAACATGAGCGCCGATTGAATATCCGGAATGATCCTCTCCAGCAGCCGCGTGGATACAAACTGATCGCGGCAGGTGAGGCGGACCTGGCGTTCCAGCGGCTTTTTCTCTTCCGCGCCGGCCCGAAAGGCCACCGGCACGGTAATCTCGGTTTTGTAAAGGTCGGCGATGTCGTACACGAAAGCGAGCATCTTGCCGGTGTGAATGAAGCCGAGAGCGGGCGACTTCCGCTAATCCGGCGTTATGTGAAATTTCGCCGTGTGGCTGTACTCAAGGCATGCCACAATCAAAGTGGCGTCTGATAACGTTCGCTGTTTTCCATCGCGGTTCCCAGCCTCCTCAACCGCGGTCCCCCATAGGGGGATCACACTAACGACGGAGCGGAGCCCAAATGACTGTCGAGTTTTCCCTCAGGTTTTCTAAGGCTGATCTTCCTAAATGGGCGGGGAACTATTCATCCGACGAGGACGAGGGCGTGTTGAAGGCCGGAGAACGCGCGCGCCTGGTGGACTATTTCACGCGAGGGGACTTTCTTGAGGTCTGCGATTGGAAAACACGGCGCAGGCCGCGGCGGCACTACAGCCTCAATTCCGAGGATCAGGTTCGTCGGATCACGGCCGCGGTGCTGTCGAGCACTGACGAGGAGAAACGACTATGGGCGCTCGTCGCCCCAAACCCTAAAGGGGTACAAATGCCAACAGCCTCGGTGCTGCTCCACCTCGCAGCCAGCGACCCGACCAGCCCGGCTACGGCGTCCACCGCGTACCCGATCATCGATTTCAGGGCGCTGTGGTCATTGAATTGTGAGAAGCGCAGCGACACGTTTCGGTTTTTGGTGGCGGTATGTTGAAACGTGCCGTGCTCTGGCGGTCGAGGCGGGTCTTTCAATGCGCGATTTGGACAGGGCGCTCTGGGAATATTCAAACCAGCACCAGCGCAAGCAGCAGAAGAGTAGCTGCGGCTAAAACGACTGTCGCAAAAAGGGTCCTTTGTGGCACGTTGCACAAAGGTTAAGTTTCGGGACTGGCCTCTAAGACCCTTTCCAAAAGGCCCGGACCTTTCATACACTGACAGGTGACGCGGCGAGGACGACCTTAAAATGGGCGAAGTCAAAACTTTTGGTGACTACCAAACACAGGGGCATCTTTGGATCACCCTTTCGACTGGCGAATATTACCCGGACATCCTCCCGCTTGCCTGTGAACTCTACAAACCCGTGCTTGTTATCTTTGGCGATCTTCTCCAACGGGCGCACTCCTCCGAAAACCTTTTGATGATGATATCGGAAATCAGGGAACAGTGGATGCGAATCCAGCTTGCCCGCGTGTTCCGAAAGTACGTCAGCCCGGAAACCCCGGTTGAGATGCTAAAGAAGCAACGCGCCGCCGCCACGATCTGTGAGCGATTCGGCAAAGGCTTCCGGGCGATCAACATCGTTCAGGAGCGTTTTACCGAGCGGCCCGTACCAGACGAGCCGCTTTGCGCCGTCCTTTGGGAATACAAGGACCGTGGGAAAAAGGGCTACGATCTCACCGAGCGGCTTTTCATCATTCTGCGAGAGCAATTTCCAAACCTGATCCTCAGCGGCCCCGAGCGGGCCGGTAAAGACGTGCTGTTGGGCGCGATTTTCCCTGAGTATCCAAAGCCGGACCGCCCCATCGACTTCCTGATTTGTGAGGCTGACAAGGTTCTCGCTGTCGGCCTTGCCCGCTACGATTCTGATCGAGGTGGCGCACAAGAGGACGACCGCACCGGCGGCTATCGCGAGTGTGCGCAGGAGATCATCAGTTACGTCAACTCCAAAGGCATGAACACCAAAGTTATTTTTTTGAACGACGGCCCCGGCTTGCTTCTCGGCTCCATGTGGCGAGATTACGCGCACCTTGAGGGCCTCTGGAACGACCGCGTTCGCGTTGTCACCCTTCGCATGGTGCCCGAACGCATCACGCTCGACTGGCTGCGCTCTTAGAAAATGGCCACCGGCACACCACGCAATCCGCGAAAGCACCTCAGCGCGCCGCCCGACGCTTTCAAAGTCGAATTGTCCTATCCCGACAAGCGGCCCCTAACCGAGATCCTCGAGACGGCGCCCGGTCCCTTTCAGCCCGTCACCGCAGGCAGCGACAACAAGCGTCTTTATTTCGCAGAAAACCTCTCTGCACTCGCGGCCCTCGCCGCCGACAAGAGCGTATGCGGCAACGTGCGACTGGTCTATATTGATCCGCCCTATGCGACACAGACCGTCTTTCACTCCCGCAAGCTGACACACGCCTACGAGGACGTTTTCGAGGCCGCCGAGTACATCGAATTTCTGCGGGAGCGCCTCGCCTTCCTGCATCGCATCCTTGCCGACGACGGCTCGATTTACGTCCACATCGACCAAAAGATGCTCTTTCACGCCAAGTTGGTCATGGATGAAATTTTCGGCCTTGCCGCCTATCGCAACTGCATCACCCGGAAGAAATGCAACCCCAAGAACTACACCCGCAACGCATTCGGCAACATTGCCGATTACATCCTCTTTTACACCAAGGGGGATAACTACGTCTGGAACCGCCAGCTTGAGCCGTGGACCGCCGCCCGCGCCAGAGAATACCAATACGTTGAGCCGGAAACCCGCCGCCTCTACATGAAAGTACCCGTCCATGCGCCGGGAGTCCGTCACGGCGAAACCGGCAAACCGTGGCGCGGCAAACTTCCCCCACCCGGCAAGCATTGGCAATTCCCGCCTGCCACCCTCGACGAGTTTGACGCCAAAGGCGAGATATTCTGGTCAAGCAACGGCAACCCCCGCCGCAAGGTCTATCTCGACCAGAGCGCGGGCGTTCCCGTTCAGGACATCTGGATGGACTTCCGGGACGCGCACAATCAGAACATTCACGTCACAGGCTACCCCACTGAAAAAAACCCCGACCTTCTCAAACGGATAATTCAAGCATCCAGCAATCCCGGAGACATCGTACTCGACGCCTTCGCAGGCTCCGGCACGACCCTTGCCGCCGCCGACATGTTGGGCCGCAATTGGATAGGCATCGACAACAGCCCCGAGGCACTACGCACCATGCTGCACAGGTTCGCTAACGGCACCGAACCAATGGGCGATTTCGTAGGCAAAAAAGCTAGCCCGAACCGACCCGCCCCTACCCTTTTCGAGTTGATCCCCGGACGCGCAGATGACCCCGTGTCCCCTGCCCCCACCCACAAGGTCGAGGACTTCACGCTCCTTACCACGCCCGACGACGCAGCGAAGGCAAGCCACATTGCCAGCCCGTTTCAAAAAGGGTAAGTTTTGAGACGCTCAGCGAGGCTCGTGAAATCAGCCCTTTCAGCGTCTCATAATTCAGTCTCAAATCCGAAAACACGTCGTCGAGTTGGGCCACAGGGCGTTGCTCAGCGGCGGCGGTCAGGCTGCACAGTCGCGATTCCGGCGAAAATCGCAGTTCTCGGTCTCAAAAAAAACACGCGATTTCGCATATGACAATGGGCGAACATGCAAACCGTCCGGCACGAGGTCCGGCATTGGTCCAGTTTGATGGCGTGCTCTAACGAATCCACATGAGCGTATCGTCGCCGACCCGCACACTGGGCCCCAAACGGGATCGGGCAGTTCGGCATGGGTTTCAGTGGACTGTATTGCGGCCTAGAACCGGATAGTTTATTTCCTAACAACTCCTAACCTGCCGGTTTGGAAGCGCATCCAGCGGGCTACACGTCGCGCCCTCTTGAATCACGCGCAGGCGACCGGGGACGGAAGCCATGAGCTTGAGTACCAGCCAAGCCACGTTCCGCGAGGGGAGTCCTCCACTGCTCTTATCGCGCAGCCCCCCAGTACAAACCCGCTGATACGTCAAAGGCAGTGGGAGAATCGTGCATGTCCCGCCACGCGGCTCTAGTGTTTTGCCGATGAAGCTACCGGGGTGGTTAATGCATCGCTGACCTTAAGCGGCTATTTGTCGCTATTGACAAGTGTTAAGCTACAGGTTACACTTTGTAAGTGAAGATACGGAAATTTGCCCACAAAGGCCTGAAACGGCTTTATTTGGACGATAGCGTGAAAGCCGTGCCACCCGATACGGTGGATAAGCTCCGCAAGATGCTGGCATATCTCGACGACATGGAAGACCCGGAGGAATTGCGTTTGCTCACGGCTTGGAAGGTGCACACGCTGACCGGCGACCGCAAGGGTACCTGGAGCCTCAGTGTTACCCGCAACCGGCGTCTAACATTCCGCATCGACACAGCAGAGCGTGAAATCTGCGATGTAAACTTGGAAGACTATCACTAGGACAGAAGGAGTAAACGCCATGCGCATGAAGAACCCGCCCCATCCCGGAGATTTCATCAAGACAGAGATTATCGCCCCCGCCGGCCTGTCGGTGACGGCAGCAGCAGCGGCGCTTCACGTTTCCCGGCCCGCACTGTCCAGCCTGCTCAACGGCAAGGCCGATCTCTCCGGGGACATGGCGCTCCGCATTGAAAAAGCCTTTGGTGTAAAGATGGACACGCTCATGCGGATGCAATCCTCATACGACATCGCCCAGACCCGCAAGCGCGAGAATCAAATCCGTGTGCGCCGGATTCACCAGCTAGCCGACATTCACGCCTGAAAAGCCACCTTCACCCAGCGGCTTTGTGCGGCGGGGATTTCTTTGGTGGAAGCGTGACTGAAAACCGCAAGACAACACCCCGGCAAAAGGAGCGCAATCCAACGGTCGAGAGCAGCCCGAAACCTGTGCCGCTTGGTTAAAAAAATGGTGCGGAAAACTAACGTTCATGCAGTGGTTTATGCAGCGGATTTTTACTGCATAATCACTGCATAAAACCATGCCCAATGGGGCAAAATGGCCCGAACTAGAGCCTCTGGCCCGACTGAAAGCTATTGATTCCAAATAAGGTTACGGGGGCGAGGTTGTCTTGTTAAAGTTCCGGTGGCTAACTCAGCGAATAAAGACCCGGCCTCTTTCCTTTTCTTTCCTTGCACAGTGCGCGCAGAAGGGTCCTGCAAGAATGGCGATTTATCGTCGAAGAGGTCAAAGCAATGCCCCTCGTTCGTGATGGCATCGAGCACCGCGCTCGGTGTTTTTCCCTCCCCGATCAGCGATTCCCGAACCTGTTCCACCCCTCTCCTGAGGACGCCTTCCAGTAAAGCAACGTCAGCATTAAGCGGTGGACGGCGAAGAAGTCGAGCGGGCTGGCCAAGGCGATATCGCGGATCTGGTGCGCCTCGGTGAGCGCCGGAAGGATGCCGACCCGATCGAAAGCGCCGTTTGTGTACAGGACCGGAATCCACTTCTCATTGAGGAGGTTATAATTCACGGCGGGGCGCTCCCTTCTTTGGCACGCGGGGGCCAAGTCCCCGGCTGTGCCTGAACGTGAATGGAAAGGGCAATCTGCTTGGCGCGAGTAGAGTTCGCTGAGCGACAACTACGAGTGAGCCGATAGTCTACTACAGTCCTGCGTGGGCGGCACAAGCAGATCGAAGCACCAAAACCGGAGGAGCACCGTTTCAACCGTGGATGGCGGCTGTTAGCGGCGATCTGTGATACCGCGAGGGAAGGTGCGACGTTAGGCGCGTCGCGGCGCGTCGCCCCACCTGCGGAAGCATTCCCAAGTTGCCACCGCCGCCTGGGGCGCGTAGCTGATGAAGCCGATCGTCTCCCTGCTGCCCGCGACGGGTATGCGTCATCTGGTGATACCGCCCGTGGGTAGCGTTCTGGAACCCGGCGGGCGTCTGACGTTTTCATGATCGCCACGGGCGCGACGGTGTGCTACACTTCTAGACCGCCAGCTCAAATTTTTGGACAGGTTGCAATGGAAGCACTCGGAGATCTTCTTCCCAGGGCGCTGCAAAAGCACGTCACGGGCGCGCCTCAGCCGGTAATCGAAATCCTCAACCCGTTGTGGTCCCGAGCGGTGGGTAAGTACATCAGCCGATTTTCGCGGCCCGCCGCTTTTGAGAACGGGATCCTGACGGTTGTGGTGTCATCTCCACCTTGGGCGGCTCAGATCAAGGAATTGACGGGCCCCATCTGTGCGCGGATCAATAACTGTCTGGGCGTGCCGGTCGTAAAAAGGCTTCGCGTTCGTGAGGAACGGCCCGCCAAGCTCGACCTTCCGCCCGCCGTTACAGCGGAGTCGGCCGCACGCGCCCGCGCGGCATCCGAAGCCATCTCAGCAGCCGAGCTGGGCAGAACCCTCTGGGCGGAAAGCGGAGCCGAGCTTGCGCCGGACCTCGCGGAAATCGTCGAGCGTTCGTTCGTGAAGTACTTTTCCCGTGCCGCAGGCAGGGGCAAAGAATGAGCCTCACGGAAAAGGACGTCCGCTACGTGGCTGAGTTGGCGCATCTCGATTTGACCGATGATGAAGTGAGGCGCTTCCAGCCGCAGCTCGCCGCAATTCTTGACTACGCGCAGAAACTCAATGAACTGGACACGAGCAACGTCGAGCCCCTGGCGCAGGTGATCGCGGCCGAGGTCCCAGGCGCCTCGTTGCGCGATGACATCCGTCAGCCGTCGCTGTCTCGGGATTCCGCCCTGGCCAACGCGCCGGAAGCCGAAGCAGGCTATTTCACCGTGCCCAGCGTCATCGAGAGAGCATGACCCCGCCTTGCCGGCGCTGACCGCTTCGCGGCGCGCCAAGGCAAATTCCGTTCGGAGCCGAGAAAAGTAAGATTCGTTCCTCGCCGTGCCGTCCGCAAATGACCCTTTCCCTGGAAAAGGCCGTCGAAATTGTCCGCGAGAACCTAGGCCGCTCGCGCGTTCAACCTCCCCTGGAAACCGTACCGCTTGCTGAGGCTGGCGGCCGCGTTCTGGCTGCAGACGTAGCTGCGGATCGCGATTATCCGCCGTTTCCGCGTTCCGCGCGCGACGGGTTTGCCGTGCGGTCGGAAGACATCGCGGCGGCGCCCGTGACGCTCGAGTGCGTCGGCGAGATCCCAGCCGGCGGCCACTTCGATGGCCGGCTCGGTCCGGGCCAGTGCATCTCGATCATGACCGGGGCGCCCGCGCCGGAAGGGGCGCATGCAGTGGTCATGGTTGAACATACGCGCGTCGAAGGCGCTCGCGTCACGTTGCTCAAGCCGGTGGCGGCGGCGGAGAATATCGTTGCCCGGGGAAGCGAGGCAGCCGCTGGCCAGCGCGTTCTCGAACGCGGGCGACGCCTTGATGCCGGATCGCTCGCCTTGCTCGCTTCAATCGGCGTGGTGAAAGTGCCGGTGTTCCAGCGCCCGGAAGTGGCGATCCTTCCGACCGGCGACGAATTGGTGCGCGCTGACGAGAAGCCGGAATGGTTCCAGATTCGTGAGAGCAATTCGTATTCGCTGGCGGCACAAGTTGAGAGGGCGGGAGGCGTGCCGCGCGTCCTCGGAATCGCTGCGGATGACGAGCTTCGGCTTCGAAACCTGATTACACGCGGAGCCGAGTCGCGCTTGCTTCTGCTGAGCGGCGGAGTTTCAGCGGGCAAGTACGACTTCGTGGAGAAGGTATTGGCCGATCTTGGATCGGAGTTCTACTTTGACAGCGTCGCAATTCGCCCCGGAAAGCCGCTTGTGTTCGGAAAACTGGGCGAAGTGTTTTTCTTCGGCCTGCCGGGTAACCCTGTTTCAACCTACGTCACGTTTGAGCTGCTGGTGCGGCCCGCGATTTCGGCGCTCGCGGGCGCCGGCTTTGAAACTCCGCTGGTGGTTGGCGCGCGCCTCGCGAGGGCCGTCAAACGGAGGGAAGGGCTGACCGCGTTTGTTCCCGCGCGCGTTGAGTACTGGGCGGGCGCGCCCGAGGCCGCTCCGGTCGCTTGGCAGGGATCCGGCGATCTCGTAGGGCTTGCTGCCGCGAACTGCTTCTTGGTGATTCACCCCGACCGCGAACCGCCGCAAGCGGGCGAGTGGGTGGACGTAATCCTCAAGTCCCCGGCGTGACGGTTGGCGTTGACGCGGCCCCATCGGCGGGCGCAATCACCTGCCAAAGGAGTTATAGGAATGGAAAAAGAGTTGGCGCGCCTGGACGGGCTCGGCCAGGCGGAGCTGGTACGGCGCGGAGACGCAAAACCAATCGAGCTTGTCGACGCCGCGATTGAGCGCATTGAGCGGCTGAACCCGACGCTCAACGCGGTCGTTTTTCCTCTCTTCGACCAGGCCCGGGAATCGGCGCGCCACGAGAGCCAGTTGGCCCGCGGTCCGTTCCGCGGCGTACCCTATCTGCTGAAAGATCTCCTCGCCGCCTATTCCGGCGCTCCCTTGACGGGAGGCTCCGCCTACTTCAAGGATTACAGGCCGCCGTTCGACAGCGTGGTGGTGTCCCGCCTGAAGCGCGCCGGTCTAATTATCGTTGGCAAGACGAATACGCCTGAGTTGGGACTTGTCGCCACCACGGAGCCTCGGCTTTTCGGTGCGACGCGCAATCCGTGGAATCCGGAGCGCACGCCGGGCGGATCGAGCGGCGGCGCGGCGGCTGCGGTGGCATCGGGGATGGTCCCGATGGCGCACGCGAATGATGGCGGAGGCTCGATCCGCATCCCGGCATCCTGCTGCGGCGTTTTCGGCCTCAAGCCGACGCGCGGCCGCATTTCGCTCGGCCCGGCGGTAGGCGACCTGATGGGCGGATGGGCCGTGGAGCACGCCGTCACGATTTCCGTGCGCGACAGCGCCGCCCTTCTCGACGCCACGGCCGGCCCGAGCGCAGGCGATCCCTACTGGGCGGCCCCACCCGCACGCCCGTTCCTTGACGAGGTGGGCGCGGCGCCCGGCAGGCTGCGCATCGCGTTTGCTAAGATGGCGGCGATTGGCACGCCCGTGCACCCGGATTGCGTTCGAGCCGTTGAGGATGCGGCGAGAGTCTGCGCCGATCTGGGCCACGAGGTGGCTGAGGATTTCCCGAAGCTGGATGGGGAGATGCTCGTCCGAATGTTTGGAATCGTATGGGCGGCCTCCTGTGCGTCGGGCATTGACGGAGCCGCAACTCAGATCGGAAAGCCGCCCTCCGAGGATCAATTCGAGCCTCTCACGTGGTTTACCTATCAAATGGGGCGCCGCATTTCCGCCTCGGATTACCTGCTCGCCCAGGGATGGCTGCAACTCGTTTCGCGCGGCGTCGCGCAATTCATGGAGCAATACGACTTGCTGCTCACGCCAACGCTCGGCAGCCCGCCCGTTCCCTTAGGCTGGTTCCAGTCTCCCCCGCACGATCCGCTGCTGGTGCAGAGGCGGATGATGGAATTTGACGCTTTCCCGCCGCTGTCGAACATCACCGGCCAGCCTGCGATGTCCGTTCCGCTCGATTGGAACGGGGAGGGCTTGCCCGTCGGAGTGCACTTTGCCGGCCGTTACGGCGACGAGGCGACGCTCTTCCGGCTGGCCGCTCAGCTTGAGGCCGCGCGACCGTGGGCCGGACGCCGCCCTCCGCTCTCCGTGTTTTCCTGACAAAACGACCGCCCATGCCGTCGTGTACGGGCGGGGCTACCATCCTTGCCCTTCCCGGCTTGATTCCCCGCGGTGGTGTAAACTATAGACGCGACGGCGGACGCGGCGCGTACAGGCCAATTGCGCCCTCAACGGACCGTGGTCCAGGAGGCCGATTTTCCCGGGGCACGAATGATTGACATCCACTGCCATCCGCTGTACGGCACCGACGACGGCGCCGAAAGTCTCGACGTCTCGCTCGCAATGCTCCGGATGTCGGCGGAGGACGGCGTCACCCACGTGGTGGCGACGCCGCACTGCAATTTCCAGTTTCCCTACAACGCCGAACGAAACCGCGCGAGGGTCGCTGAGCTCCAGGCCAAAGTGGGCGACGCGCCCAAGCTTCTGCTCGGCTGCGATTTCCATCTCTCCTACGAAAACATCCGCCGTCTGACGGAAGACCACGTACCCTACGGCGTTAACGCCACCCAGTACTTGCTGGTGGAATTCGATTCGCATTTTATTCCCGAGCTGATGAACAACGTGTTCTATGACATCCAGGTCGCGGGCTTCACGCCTATTCTGACGCACCCGGAGCGGAATGCGGTCTGCCGCAGCAAGCCTCTCAAGCTTTACGAGTGGCTGATGCGCGGGTGTCTCTTGCAAATCACGGCGCAATCGTACACGGGAGACTTTGGCTCTGAAGCGGCGCGTGCGGTGGACCACCTCCTGGATCTGAACATGGTCCACGTCGTCGCATCGGACGCGCACGATACAAAGCAGCGCCCTCCGCTCCTCTCTCCGGCTTATAACAAGATGGCCGCAGAAAGAGGGCAAGAATTGGCGGACTTGCTCTTCGCGAAGAATCCGGAAGCCATCATCTCCGGCAAGCCCCTGCCCCCCGGCCCTCAGCCCATTTCGCCGGGCCAGCGGAAGAAGAAGTGGTGGAGCTTTGGCAGAGGCTGAGAGCCGGCGTTGAGTGAAGCCTGATGTTCGCGCGAAAAATCAGAGTAGAAGCGCTCAGCGAATCCGGGAGCTATCCGTGTCCGCTTTCCTGGCTCGATAGCTTTTGCATGAGGAGTTTTACCGGGCGCAGCTCGTTTGACGACACTCTCCCCGCCGGGGACGGCGAGTTGGAAGCGGGTTTGAACGTGGACCTCAACGCCCTGCAAGCGGACATGGAGGATTGGATGACGCGGAAATTTGGCCAGGGACGAGCCGTTCGCCTCAGATTTGCGGCGCATTAGACTCCGGAATCAGAAATTCGTTTATGAATTTCAGCTCCGAAGTGCCCGCCCTAAAAGGGCGGCGCTACCCTCGGCCTAGCGGGCAGGAATTCGGGTCCGATTGCCTTCGAAGCCTGCGCTGCCTTGGGCAATGCTCATGTTTCATCGCGAAAGGCGCATTTTTTCTGGCCTTTTTGACGCTTCCGCGAAGAATTGGCTTGACAGGGTGAGCCGATTACATTAAGTTTCAGCTATTCGCGGGTGTGGGTTCTTACAATCTAAGTTTCAGGAGAGGAGCATCAATGCCGAAGGTTATGTCGAAATCTCAGGTGGTTTCACACCTGGCAGAGAAGGCGGGCATTCAGAAGAAGGCAGCGGGCGTGCTGCTCGAGGAGCTTGCCGGTCTCGCGACCCGAGAGTGCAAAAGCGGTGGTCAGTTCGTGATTCCGGGGCTCGGTAAGGCCGTCAAGGCGCACCGGAAGCCGCGCACCGGCCGGAACCCCCAAACCGGCGAGCCGATCAAGATCCCGGCGAAGACGGTGGTGAAATTCCGGCTGGCAAAATCTTTTAAGGACGCGGTGGTTCCCCCCAAGAAAAAGTAATCCAACGCTCAGGGCGGCGGTTACGCTCCCGCCGGCCTGAGCGGTCGTGCGAATCGATTCAGCAATCCTTCTCCCTGCGAGTGGAAGAACCCGAAGCGCGTCCACGCGGAAGCGGATGTGTGCCTGATCGCACCTGCGACTTCGGCTTCCAACTCGCGAGTCGCCTCAGTGCATCGGCGCGAACGGGTGCTGCAAACCTCTTCTCAGCGCGGCAAGCGCTTCGGGGAAGCCGCCCGCGGTGACGTCGGCGGCGCGGTATTGTTGCAGCGCTTCGTCACGCTCTCCCTCAAGATCGTAAATCCTCGCCAAATAAATGTGCGACCAAGTGACGATGCGCAGATCGCGCGCCGTCTTGAGCGTCTGCTTGAAGTACTTCTCGGCGACGTCGGGCTCGTCCATGCTCGTTGCGGCGACGGCGAGTCCGTACAATGCGCGTTCGTCGTGGGGATCGTATTTTTTGAGCACCTGCTTGTAGGCCTCGCTCGCGTCCTGATACCGTGACGCGTAGATCAGATTGTCTCCTTGGTCCAGCAGGCGATCCTTGGGGCTCAGCGTGCGCGCGGTCTCGACCACGGGCGACGGCTGGGGCGAGGTGAATTTGACCCCCGCAAGCACTTTGTCCATCTTGTCGAGATCAATGCCGCCGATCAACTGGGGGTAGTAAACGCTGAGCGAGGACGGCTGCTTCTCGTAAGCGGCGAGCGCGGTATAAAAGTAGGGCGTCAGGATGTAGCCCAACCTCAAGGCGCTTTCGGCCTGCTGCTGGGCATCCTTGGGTTGTTCCATTCGCAGCTCTACGGCGCGGATCAAGCATTCGGTGAGCAGCATCGAGAAGTCGTGCTTGTCGTACTCTTCGAGACCGGGCGCGGTGCGCGCGACGGCCAGAAGAGCCGCCTTTTGGTGGACGTCCGCTGCGTACTTCACCGCCAGCGGATCGAGCAGGAAGTGCAGGTACTGATGCCGGATCTCTCGATACCTCGGATCGACAGACGGAGTGATCACGAGATAGTAGTCTTCCCGATAGATGCGCGCTTGCGCCTGCTCCGGCGGCCCCAGCAGGCACAGATAAATGTGGTACTGGCGGCCGAGATACTCTCCGGCGGGAGATCGCAGGTACGCGTCGGTCAGTACGATGTCCCGCCGCGTGGTCGGAGCGTAGCTCTGAATGGCGGCCACATAGCTGGGCTGAAGTTTTAAGTAGAGCTCGTGCAGGTCCGCCTGTTGGTAGAAAGTGCGCACGAGCGGAACGAGGTCGCGGATCAGCGCCGCGGCTGGCGGCAGGTCCGCGACGTCGACGGTAAGCTTGAAGTCGGGAGGCGGGCCGAGGAACAGCGCCAGCGATACGTACTGCGCGAAGTCGAGTCCCGGATCGGCGATGCGATGCGACGCGTAGAACTGGGCGATCTGCGGCAAGACGGGAATGTGTTCCTTCGCCAGCGCGGCGCGAGCTTCGAGCCGAGTGTTGTCTCCGGTGCTCGCGTAAAGTCCGGTGTTGTAGCCGGCGGCGTTGAGCGCGGCCATCACGGCAAAAACCTGTTCGCTGCTGTTGATGGTCACGCCGGCAGGGGCTTGGGCGCGCGCCGCAGCGGGCCAAGCGAGCGCCGAAATCAGCAGGACGGCGGCCGCCGCTGTGGTGGCGCCCGCGAGGCGGTGTGCGCGGGAACGCGCGCGCCTTAAGGCGCAGCCGCAGGCCCCGGCAGCACGACGGAAACCGGAAGAATTTCGGAACTCGGCCATTATCCGCGGATGGTGACCTGTCTCAGCGACAGAACGACTTCTCCCTCTGTGGGACTGCCGAAAGCCGTTGCAGGCGTGTACTGGCTGAAGTAGATCATGCGATCGAGACTATGCAGGAACTGCGGTGAGTGCGGACCCGAGATGACGTGATAACGCAAAACCTGCCCGTCCGCGCCGATATACGTGACGATGACGATGGAGTTATCCCCCGTGCTGAAATCAAAGGGCGCCAGGCTGATCACGCGCGCCGGCGTGACGAAGGACACGGGCACGTCGGGCGAGCGATTCAACGGCGCGGCCTCAGAGCCCATCAGCAGGCAGAAACAGAAAACCGCGGCGAGCAGACCTCCCGTGGCAGGCAGCAGCAGGGTGCGAAAACGGTTGTCGATTCTGACGCCCAGGCGTCCCCAGAAATTCTGATGGAGCGTCCGCGAAAGGGCCACTTTCAATTGCAGGCCGGCGGCTGGCGGCACCGCATGACGAGGCAGCGATCGCAGATGATCGCGCAGCGCTTCGGCGCGATCGAGCTCTTCGCGGCACGCCGGGCAATACCGCAGATGATACCGCACCGATCGCAATACGCCGGAGGCGGCCACGCCATCGACGCAGTCGGAATAGTGTTGGCGAATCTGGGCGCAGCTCTCGAACATTTCCTGTACCGGATGCATAAAATTCTCACGGTGCGAGCTAACTCTGCAGCGCCAGGCAGCACGCCAGCTTACGCCTGAGGAGCTCGCGCCCGCGTTTCAGGCGGGACTTCACCGTTCCTTCGGCGACTCCCAACACGTCGGCGATCTCATCGTAGGAAAGGTTCTCAATTTCGCGCAGCACCACGACCGTGCGGTACGGCTCCGCGAGGCTCTTGAGGGCGCGTGTCACGATTTCCTGCCGTTCGGATTGCTCGACCCACTCGTACGGTGTCTCCTGCCCTGAATCGACGGCGGCGGCGGTGTGCTCGCGCGGGTCCTCGTCGAGCGAGAAAACTTCACGCCGGCGGCGCCGGAACCAGCCGCGGCGGCTGTTCAGCGCCTCATGGACGGCGATTCGGTAAATCCAAGTCTTCAGGCTGCTGGCGCAATGAAACTGCTTGATGCCGCGCACGATTTTTACAAAGACGTTCTGCAATACGTCGGCCGCGTCGGCTTCGTTCCCCGTGATGTGGTAAACCATGTTGTAAATCGGGTTTCGGTAGACCGTCAGCAGGTATGCAAAGGCCTCCTCAGAACCCGCTTGTAACTCCCGGACCAGGGCCGCCTCCTCCGGATTTGCCGGATGGGCGCGGTCGATTGGCAATGCGATGATGCGAGCAGTGTCTCCCATGGCTCAACGATATCAGTTCACACCCTCCACCCGCAACCGGCGGCGTACGCGGATCTGCGCGGCCTTTCGCAGCGCACAGGACGCAAGCCGCGCGAGCAGAGATTTCGCGCAACAAGCTCTATTAGGGATAGACACCGCACCGTGGCGGGGGGTTCCTCGTTTCGATGATTCCCGCTGTTTCGATGATTCCCGCTGGACGAGCACGGCTCCTCATGCTTAAATGGCGGTGCATCTGCCCTGGTTCAAGCGGAGCTGTGCTCTGAAGTCGCGCAGCCCATCAGGGCGGCAGGTGCCGGGCTCAAGCCCGGCGCTACAGCCGTCAGGTAGGCGTCGCCACTACAACGTCGAACCCCGCCCGGCGATGCAGAGTGGAGCAAATCTATGCCGCGAAGTCTCCTTTGCCGGTTGAGCGTAATCGCGCTGGCCGTGTTCTCTTTGGCCGCGCTGCATACCCGAGCGTTCGCGCAGAGCAAGCCGGCGGTCGGCTCGCCGAACGTCGCGGTTGCAGACCCTCCGGTACCGAGGCCGGGCACCAAGCCATGTGTCGTGACGCTCTTCCCCACCGAGAACTTTGGTCCGACCGGCGAGAACACGCGGATGGACGCCGTCCCGCACTCGTTCAGCTATCATCCGCCCGCGGGCTGTAAAGGCGCCTGGGCCAAGGTGGTGCTTGAGGCCCGCTTCTCGGTCGATCCCGGGCGCCAGTACGACCGCACCGCTTCAATCTGGCTGAACGGCGTCAGTCTATACTTCGGCACCACGGAGGAGCCATCGCCGAATTTCGGCCCGAGCTGGCAAGTAGAGCGCGACCTCACCGACTACACCAGCTTGCTGCGTTCGCCGGGCAGGGGCGCCGCGCTGATCAACAACTGGGTTGACCCGCTACGTCGAAGCATCATCCATGCCAGCGCGCGGCTCCTCTTCTATCCCGCCGATGCGCGCTACCCCGCGCCCAAGACGCCGGACGCGGTGTACTCGCTGAACGGCGTCATCAACGCGCCAGCGAACCTGCAAACGGGTGACGATCGGCTGCTGCGCAGGATGGCGTTTCCGCCGAACACCACGCGCGTCTATCTGGACCTGTTCGCGCAAAGCCAATTCCACGACGAGTTCTGGTACACCTGCCTGCCGGATCAGTACATCCAGCAAACGACCGCGTTCGCCCTGAAACGCGGCTATAAAGGCGCGCCCGTGCACGCGCGCGCGTGCAGCGGCGGCAGTTACCGCGAGGCCGAGGTGAGCGTTGACGGCAAGCCGGCGGGGCTTGCGCCGATCTCTCCATGGGTTTACACAGGGGGAATCGATCCTTATCTCTGGCGGCCTACGCCCGGCGTCGAGACCTTGGACTTTGCGCCCTACCGGCTTGATCTGACGCCGTTCGCGGGGCTGTTGAGTGACGGAGCGCAGCATACCGTGTCAGTGCGAGTGCTCGGAGCAAACCACTACTTCTCGGTTGCCGCGGCGCTGCTGGTCTACCGCGATCCGAAGGCACGACAAACCCGGGGCGCGATCACGCGCAACACTCTCGCCGGCGCATCACTCGCGCCGACGGTCGCGAGTACGCTCGGCCAAAATCCCGCGGAGGTGAACGGCAAGGTGCTGACGAAAGCGCAGCAAAGCTACGTGATCGAAGGCTACGTCGATACATCCGCAGGGCGCGTGCGCAATCGTGTGAACGAAACCATCCGCTTCGCCAATACGCAGAGCTTCTCCACACTTGAACCCGGGACCACCCGCCACGTCACCGAGCAGACGGCGCACGCAGAGACTACGAGCAGCAGCACCGGCGGATCGACTGCGGAACGGACGTTCCACCGCGTATTCGATTACTCGCTGACGGCCGATGTGCTGAGGCGCTCCAACCAAAACCGCGGCGGCGCCCGCCGCGTGCATCTCGATCAGAGGTTCGCGAAGCAAATGGAGCAGCGCGAGGCCGGGAGGCCGCCTTACCAGGCCAGCATTCGCAATCGCCGCACCGCTGCGGACCAGATAACCTTCAACGCCACGCACCGTGGACTCTCCGGCAATCATGGGCAAACCAGCACGCAGATCTTCGCGTTCAGCGACTCGCTCGGAGACTGTTATCGCGCGGAGGTGCAGGCGCTCGATGGCAAGGTCTCGCGCATTACTCAAGGCGCGGGATGCGGCGCGAAGCCGGTGCGGTGGTTTGTCCATCCGAACGGCTGGCCGGAGAGCTTCGGATGGCGTGAAAATCGCGCGCGATAGTCCCCGCGGCAGGGTGCCACCCAACGAACCGAGAAAAGTTCAGGCCGCCTCCATAAGAACCTATGGACCATGCTAAACGGCTGAAAAAGCCCCTCACGCACCGAATCTCGCGGCGGCAATTTCTGGGCGAGACCGCGAGTGCGGTGCTGGCTTCAGGTTTTACCGATCGCACGCTCGCCGCTGCGGAAAGCGAAACTGCAGCGCCCGAGCCGCAGGAAGCGAGCCGTGCGGTCACGCTGACCGTGGATGCGGCGCCTGCTCACGTGGTGAATACGTTTGATCCCGACAAAAGTCTGGGCAGCTCAATGGATGAGTTGTCTCCCGAAGTTGTGGACACGGTCTACACGCCGGAGATTATCCGGGAATGCCTTTCAGCCGGCTGGGGTCCGATCACCTATCGCAATCACACGGAGCTGGCGATTGAGGCGTGGCATTGGAATTCGAATGGCGTGTGGAGCGATCCGGACGGGAAGCAGGGATACTTTCTCGGCAGCTCCGAGCCCGCCAGTTTTCTACGGCATTCGTTCGGTTACCCGCTGCCGCATCGCGGCACCACCCGCAATGGGGGCGCCTCGCAAGGCTACTCGCGGCTGACGGATGGCGACCCCTCCTCGTTCTGGAAAAGTAATCCGTATTTGACGCAGGCGTTCACCGGCGAAGACGACGCCCTCCACCCGCAGTGGATCATCATCGATCTCGGCGCGGAGCAGAGCGTAAACGCCATCGGAATTGATTGGTGCGAGCCGAGCGCCCGCGTCTACGAGGTGGAATATTGGACCGGCGACGATCCGATGAGCTGGGAGGGGCAGTACGTGCCCGGCGGGAAAGGCGTGAGCGAGCAGGCAGCGGGCCGCTGGAACCAATTCCCGCGCGGTCAGGTGCAAAACGGTGGCGGCGGACGAGTGACGCATCGACTTGCCGATGAGCCGATAGCCGCGCGATGGATTCGCGTCCTGATGAGGCGATCGTCAAACCAGCCTGGCCCGCACGGCGCCGATGATGTGCGTCATCGGGTCGGATACGCGATTCATGAGGTCTACGCCGGAACGCTTCAGCGCGATGGCACGTTTGTCGACCTCATCAGGCACGCGCCGGACGCCAGCCAGACGGCAACCTACTGCTCCTCTATTGATTCCTGGCATGCGGCTTCGGAGCGCAACCCGCGCGGCGACCAGACCGGCTTTGACCTCTTCTTCACCAGCGGTATTACCAATAAACTGCCCGCAATGATTCCCGTCGCGGTGCTTTACAGTACTCCCGAAGACGCGGCGGCGCAGATGTCTTACCTGAAAAAGCGCGGCTACCCGATCGATTGGGTCGAGATGGGTGAAGAGTGCGACGGCCAATACTGCATGCCGGAAGATTATGGGGCGCTCTACGTGCAATTTGCCGACGCGATGCACAAGGTTGACGCGGAACTCAAGCTGGGGGGACCGGTATTTCAGGGAGTAAGCCAGGACGTTTCCGTCTGGCCGGACGCGGAGGGGCGCACGTCATGGTTCGGGCGCTTCCTGAATTATCTCAAATCGCGCGGCCGTCTTCACGACCTCGCCTTTGTATCTTTTGAGCACTACCCATTTGATCCTTGCGCGATCACGTGGGCGGATCTCTATCGTGAGCCGGAATTGACGCGCAGTTGCCTCCGCGCGTTTCGGGACGACGGGCTCCCTGAAAGCATTCCTCTGATGAATACGGAAAGCAACGTCTCGTGGGAGATGACGCCGTATATGTCCGATATCTTCTCCGGGTTGTGGCTGGCGGATAGCGTAGGGAGTTTCTTTTTGGAAGGTGGCGCCGCCTACTACCATTCCCCGATTCAGCCGCAGCCGCCGAATCGCGGCTGCCATGGCTGGGGCACATGGTCGAATTTCATCTGCGATTCGAATTTTCACGTCAGCGGATACACTGCCGAATTCTATGCGAGCCACCTCATCAATCTGGAATGGGTGAAACACCATAGCGGGCCGCACCGCATGTTTCGTGTTTCAGGCGGAGCGAAGGATGCCGCCGGGAACCATCTCGTAACCAGCTACGCCGTTCGGCGCCCGGATGGCGACTGGGCCTTGCTGCTGGTCAACAAAGATCAGGATAATGCGCGAGCGGTGCGGGTGGAGTTCGAGGAACCGGAGCAGGCAAAGAGAGGCTATTTTTCGGGACCGGTGAGCATGGCGACCTTTGGAAGCGAGCAGTACGTCTGGCATTCGCGCGGGCGCGCGTCTCGAGCTGATCCCGATAAGCCTCCGCGATACGCGACGCTGTCCGGCGGGCAAGCGGCGCAGTTTCGGCTGCCAAAGTGTTCCGTCACGGTACTGCGCGGGAAAGTGTCGTCCGTCTGACAGCCTGGAGAGAAGTGGCCCGCCGTCGTCGAAGTGCGGCACTCATCTTCAGGACATTGGTATTTCCGGTTGAACGCCCGCAGACGCCGGAACCCGGATACCCATGTCAGTCGCCCCAGGCCTGCGCGCCTTGGCGCTGTTTGTATGTGTGCTAATATCCGGTACTTGGGAAATTTGTGAGCCGCGGCTGCCGGACGGAAACGCGCGGGTACCCGACCGGCGTTGGCCGAGAAGTGCGCTGCGGGCGTTCGGGTTGGGTTATGCAAATCGTGGTCAAGAATTCGGCAGGGAGAATCGCCGCGCTGTCCGTGGCCATTGTGGTTTTCGTCGTTCTGGTGACCTGGGTGGGCAGGGCTTATCTCGCCGGTGTGATCGGGGACCGGCCGGCGATCGCAAACTATCAGACTGCCTCTCATCTCGACCCCGGCAATTCCAGCTACGCGCTGAGCCTCGGACGCATGTACGAGTACACGGTGGCGAACGCCGATCCCGCTCGTGCGCTCTCCGACCTCACTCGAGCCGTGCAGTTGAACCCTTACAACGCGCAGGCGTGGCTTGACTTGGCGACCGCATTCGAGTTTCAGGGAAATAATGCGAAAGCCGAGGCGTGCATGCGCCGGGCCGACGCGCTGAGGCCGCGCGCGCCGAATTTTCAGTGGGCGATCGGAAATTTCTTCCTGCTGCGAAATAATGTGAACGAGGCGTTCCGTCACTTCAAAGCCGTCTTATCCGCGGATCCCGGCTATGAAACTGAGATCTTCAACATTGCATGGAAAGCCTCCGGGAATGCTGGCACAATCCTGTCCGAGGTGGTTCCGGATAGGCCCGGACCTGACCTCGACTACCTCAACTACCTGGTCGCAGGGCACCGTATGAGCGATGCCGCGGCGGTGTGGAACCGTATTGAAGCGAACCCGGAAAAATTCCCGCCCAATTACGCTTCGTATTATATCGACGTGCTGATCATGTCGGGGCAGCCGGAGCAGGCCTACAAGGTCTGGATGACTTTGCGCGCGAAAGGCCTGATCCCGTCCACCGACGAGGCCACTTCAAGGAACCTCGTTGAAAATGGCGACTTCGAAAATCCGCTGCTCGGCTTCGGCTTCGGCTGGCGGGTTGCCGCTGTGAACGGGGTTTACGTGGGGCTCGATGATAATACGTACCACTCCGCAACGAAAGCCTTGATGATCGTGTTTCCCGGCAACCGGAACGTGGATTATCACAACATCTACCAATTCGTTCCCGTGCTTCCGGCCCATCATTACCGGCTCACCGCATTCATGAAGGCCGACGGCGTTACGACCGACAGCGGCCCCCGCCTCGAGGTGAAGGATGCTTTCGCGCCGGCCCGGCTGGACAAGTACTCCGACCAACTCAAGGGGAGCACCCCATCCTGGATGCCGCTGTCGATTGATTTCGACACCAGCCCTCAAACCCGCCTCGTAGTGGTCGGCATCTCGCGCCCCGCGAGCCAGTTGTTTGGAGGCGAGATCGCCGGCCGCGTTTGGGTGGACGACGTGACGCTGACGGCCACGGCGAAATAACAACAGTCGCTGCTTCCGGAAACGGGTTGTGCCGGCGGGTGGCGTACCCGCTGCGTTCTTTGCCGTGTGGGGAAATGGAGATCTCAGAAACGGCGAGAGGCGCCGCGTCTGCGCCACCCAACGTGTGTCCTCATCTGCGCCACCCGCCCCCTTGTGATAAACTACTGAATCGGCCTGCGGCCGAATTTTGAGAAGGCCCGCGGCGCAAGGATGGAGTAAACACCACTCCATGCTGAAGATTATAAAGCGCTCAGCCCTCAGCGCGATCCATGCGGCAGGACTCTTTACCCGGATCGCGGAGAGCCCCTGGCGGCAATCGCGGCTTTCCATTTTGTGCTATCACGGGATCTCCCTCGCTGATGAGCACGAGTGGGACCAGGCTTTCTACATGAGCCCTGCGGCGTTTGAGCGCCGCATGGCGCTGCTCGACAGGGGCGGATACCGCGTGCTTCCGCTCGGCGAGGCGCTGGAGATGCTCGGCGCCGGCGCGCTTCCCCCCAAAAGTATTGCGCTCACGTTTGACGATGGGATGTCGGACTTTTATCATCGAGCGTACCTCATCTTAAAAAAGTACGGTTTCCCCGCGACGGTGTACCTCACCACGTATTATTGCCATCACAATCTGCCGGTTTTCCCCGTGTTTGTCAATTACCTCTTGTGGACAGCGAGAGACCGCGCCGTGGGACCGAATGCGCGCCTGGGTTTGGAGCGGCGAACGGATTTGAACACGCCTGAGGGACGCCACCGGGCTTGGTCAGAAATTACCGGCTTTGCCAAGCGCAATGATTTGTCGGCTGGCGCCAAGGATGAATTAGCGAGAGAGCTGGCGGGCGAGCTCGGGATTTCCTACGCCGACCTCGCTCGCCGGCGAATTTTGCACATCATGCGGCCCGAGGAGGTCTCCGAGCTCGCCGCGGCGGGTGTCGATTTCGAGCTCCACACGCACCGGCACCGCACGCCTTACCAGCGGGATCTCTTCGCGCGCGAGATTGAAGATAATCGCAAGGCCATTCAGGACCTCACCGGCAAGCCGACCCGGCACTTCTGCTACCCCAGCGGTGATTACCACGAGGATTCTTTTTCGTGGCTGCTTGATCTCGGCGTCAAATCCGCAACAACATGCAACCCAGGAATCGCAACTCGAGACTTTCACCCGATGGTAATTCCCCGCTTCATCGATTCCACCTCATTGAGCCTGCTGGAGTTTGAGTCCTTGCTCTCCGGCGCGTCAGAGTTCCTTCCCAGGCGCAGAAGCTCCGCTCGGAGGTCCGCGAACGGCACGAAGTGAGGTCAACCGTCGGGGCTGATCTCGAGCGTGGTCTTGATGCCGGTCACCTGATGGTTGAACCACTCGGAGTGCTTTTCCCAGGGCAGCCGCGTGGTGATGAGCCGCTGCAAGACGCCGGGCCATTTCTCCTCGATGGCTTCAAAGTCCTCAACTCCCTTGCGAAAATGCCTTGGATTGGCATTGACGCTGCCAAAAACGACGTTGTTTCGAAGCACGAGGTCCTGATTGATGACGTCGGTTGGCACGGCGTTGGAGGTGTGACCGCCGGTGACGCTTAACAGGCAGAGAACGCCGTTTGGCGCAAGCAATTGCATCGAAGCGAAAGCCACTGAAGACGCGCCGGTGGCTTCAATGATGAGGTCCGGCTTCCCCGTCTGTTTAAGCAGGTCGGCAAGCGTCTCTCCTTTCACGCAAGCGTACTGGGCGCCGAGCCCCCGAACGATCTCCGCGCGCGGGTCCGATTCCGCTTCACGGCCCGCTACAAAGACCTCAAGCCCGCGCGTCCGCAGCACAGCGGCGGCCAGCAGTCCGACCGGTCCGGCGCCGAGCGCCCACGCCATCCGCGGACGCCACACCATTCTGCGTTGAATTAAATATGTGTGGTCAATACCCTTCTCCACGATGGACATGGGCTCGAGCAAGACGCCCACGTCGCGGCAGGCAGCGGGGATCTTGACGAGATACTCCGCCGACTCCGTATAGCGCTCCGCCATGAAGCCGTGCTTCCCTTTAATTCCGCGCTCGGTGTAGTCGCCGGTCATGCAGAGGTCCATCTCGCCCGCGGCGCAATTGGCGCACTTACCGCAGGGCCGACGGACGGTGGATACGACGTAGTCTCCCGGCTTGATTCCATCCGCCGCAGCGCCCGCTCGTTCGACCACGCCGAAGTTTTCGTGACCGAGGATCAGATACTTGTCCCCGGGCGGCGCCTCGCCGTAGATTCCCGCGTTGATTTCGGCGTCGGTGCCGCAGAGTCCCGTCCTCACCACGCGCACCGTGACGCAGGCGTCCTCTTGCTTCGGCGCGGGAACGTCACACATCTTGACGCTGTTTTTCGCTCCAGGAGTGATTGTTATGGCTCTCATGGTTTTATTTTACTCCGCGGGCCTTGATCGGCGGTATCGCAATCCATCTTTGCCTTCCTGAGGTCCGTTTGATGCGCCGCCGATGCGGCAAAGCGGCAGAAATTCTGGGTCATCCCGGGCAAAGCGTTTCTGTTACAATGCTCGCAAGCTCTTGGGCTTAGCAAGGAATTGCAATCGTTCAGGTCTGCGCGGGAGGCGCCGTTTGCCGGCCTTGGGAGAGCCTTGGTGCCAGACGAACGGGATTTAGTTGCTCGTTGCCTGGCCGGCGACGACTCGGCCTGGGAAGCGTTGCTCGGGACTTACCACCGGAAGGTTTACAACCTTTGCTATCGCTTCACCGGCAACGTCACCGAATCCGAAGACCTGACGCAGGAGATTTTCATCAAGATTTTTCAGGCGCTCGCGGCGTTCGACCCGCGCCAGGCGCAGTTTTCGACCTGGCTGAATCGCATCTCACGCAATCACCTAGTAGACCATTACCGCCGCACGCGCCACGACCGCGCCGCCGCCTCGCTTGACGACGAGGAGCAGGATATTCAGCCGCGCGCCGGGCCATCATCGGACCCCAGGGCTCAGGTGGAATCCCGCGAGCGGACGGAGCTCGTGCAGAACGCGCTACAGCATCTTTCACCCGACATGCGCGAAGTGGTGATTCTGCGCGACTTACAAGGCATGGAATACGCCGAGATCGCCCTGGTCCTCAACGTCCCCGAAGGCACGGTGAAATCCCGAATCAATCGCGGCCGCCTGGAACTTGCGGGCGTGCTGCGGCGTATATTGAAAAGTGAGAGGCCGGAGTAAGGCGTCATGACCCATCTCGAATTCTCGACCCTGATGACCGATTACGTGGATGGCATCCTCGACGCGGCCCTCGCACGCGAGGTCGAGGCGCACCTCGGCGATTGCATTCCCTGCCGCAGGGTGGTTGAAGATGTCCGTTTCGCCATGGCCTCTTGCCGCGGCGTGCCGGCCGCCGAGCCGACGCCGTGGCTGCTGGCGCGGATCGTGCGAGCTACCACCGGAGAACACAAACCCGCTGTGACAGAACGGCTCGTGGCGTGGTGGCATTCGCTTTGGCGGCCTCAGATCGCTTATAGCCTCTCGATGGTGGTCTTCTCGCTGTCATTCGTCTTGTATGCTGCCAACGTGAATCTCCGGTCGGTGAGGCTCCGGGACGTCAATCCAATAAATTGGGTTTATCGGGCCAACAGCCGGGGCCATCTGCTGGTTGCGCGTGCGGAAAAGTACTATTACGATCTGAGGGTTGTTTATGAAGTGCAGTCGATCCTTCACGGCCTGCAGCAGCAACCCACAACTCCAGGAGCGCACCCGAAGTCAGTAGCGCCGGCACCCTCCTCAGGCAATGAATCCTTCGCCGACGGAACCGACCTTGCCGCGCAGACGGGGTCTGCCGCGGAGCGCGGCTTGGCAGCACGCCCGGGCGGAAGGAGCCAGGCGCTATGAAATGTTCATACCATCCCGAGGCGGACGTCATCGCCTACTGCGGCCATTGCGGCCGCGGAGTTTGCGTGACTTGCCGCCGCGAAGTGCAGGGGGTGAGCTATTGCGAAGCGTGCCTTGCGGCGCGAATGCACACCTCGATCCCGCCTCCCCTGACGGGCGGCCTCGGACCTCAGCCCGGGCTCGCGCTGTTCCTGGGCTTTATTCCCGGCGTCGGAGCGATCTACAACGGGCAAATCTTAAAAGCGGTGATTCAGGTGCTTTTCTTCGGTCTGCTGATCGGCCTCAGCCACCGCACGCGCGAGCCGCTTAGCGTGATTTTTGGCCTCGGTGCGGCCGCGTTTTACTTCTACATGGTGATCGATTCTTACCAGACGGCGCGGCGCAGACAATTGGGGCAGCCCGTCGAAGAATGGTCCGGCCTGGGCGACCAGCGGTTGAACGCGCCCGCCGCAGCGATTGTGCTGATCGCGCTCGGCGTGCTGTTTCTGCTCGATAATCTCGGCGTGCCGGTGTTTGAAGACGCCGGCAGGTACTGGCCGCTTCTGCTCATAATCGCCGGCGTGTTCTGGCTCGACCGATTGCTCAAAAGATCTCGCAGCCTGCCGGCGCCCTCGTCGACTTCGGCTCCGAAAACGCCCGGCGCGGACCCGCAAGCCAAAAGCCCGGAGCGGGGCGCAAAGGAATTGTAGCTTCGCAGTTGTCAAATCAGGGAGGAGGTTGCGATGAACTCTGGGATATTAGTGCCGCTCGGCGCGTTTCTGATGGTCGTCATCATTGTCGCGATTAAGGGAGTGCAGTCAATGCGGCAACGCGAGCTGCAAGCCCATCAGGAGCTTCGGGCGAGGGAGATGGACCACGAGCGCAGGCTCAAGGAGCTCGAAATTGAGAAAGCCCGCCTCGATCTCGAAATGGCGCGGGCGACCCAGGCCGGCAACTCCGGCGTGCGCTGACGCGCCTCGCCGTCCACATGAGGAGCACTCGAGATGAACATGCAACCAGAGTTATGGGTGCCGATTATCGGCACGATCGCCGGATGCGCCATGGTCGCGATCATCATCGCGATCATCTTCTGGCATCGGACGCGGGTGAAAGAGTTGGAAGCGCATCGCGAGATGCGCATTCGCGAGATGGAGCACGAACGAAGCCTGAAAGAAATTGAGCTCCAGAAGGTGAAGCTGGAGCTCGACAAGGCGCGAGTGCTGGGCGGCCAGCCGGCTCCGCGTTAGCGACCGCAACGAGCCAATTTTGCCGCACCGACGCGGCAAACAAATTCTGTTTCATTTGTCTCGAGTGTCCCATAAGTCCCACCCGCCCCCGTAACATTGGGAGGCGTCGCGCAAATCCGGCTCGGCTGCGCGGGACCGCTTGAAGGGCGCTCGCCGCTCACATTTTTTGACGGAACGAAGCCTATTGATGATTGAAAACAAAGGAACATTAAATGCTTCTAATGCGCGAGCCGCGCCGAGAACGACCGGGGCCCGGGCTGCGAGATCTAACAAGCTGCTGAAGAGAGCCACGGTCCATCGTTCCGAGGAGCCTCGGGCGACAAGGCGCCACGGCCCCGGGCTGGACCGGCTCGGGAAACGCGCTCCGGCCCGTGGCCCGGAATCGCGAGGTGCTCATCATGGGACCTGGAGTTCTGATTCCGCTCGCGTGCTTTGCCGCGGTCGTCATCATCATCGCGCTGGTCTGCTTTGCGAAACTTCATGATGTCGAAACGCAGATTTACTATCGCCTGCGCGAAAGCGAGCGGGAACATCATGAGGCGATGGAACGGCTGAACGGCGAATTAATGCGACTGAAGCACAAGCCGGAGAGGAGTTGAATGGAATTGGCAAACGGTTTTCAGCGGCGGACGCGCCAGGGTATCGGCGGTCCGGTGATTCTGATCCTGCTCGGAGTTCTATTCCTGTTGCAGGAGTTCACTCCGCAATTCGGAATCGGCCGCACGTGGCCCGTGATTCTGATCGTAGGGGGCGTTCTGTTGCTCGCGCGCAGCTTTTCGCCACCGCGGCCGCCGCGCGGACCGGAGATTTAGCGTGTTTGAGGTAGAAGGCCGGGACTGTCATAACGCCGAGCTTCAGCCCGGCACCTGCCGGCCCTTCGACTTCGCTCAGGGCGGGCTCTGAAGGGCGGCGCTACGGCGAATCCCAGCTTTGAGCGAATCATGAGATGCGGAGATTCTTCGTCGCCCCGCGCGGCGGCGCTATCCCAGGTTTTCTCAGCAACGTGAGTTTCGGCGCGCAATTGACAGGAGCAAAGATATGAGCGAGTTCCATTACCGGCGCGGATCGCTTTTCTGGGCCTTGATCCTTATTGCGATTGGCATTATCTTCCTCGAGCAGAATTTCAACCCGCAGATACATCCCTGGCATATTGTCGCTAGGTATTGGCCGGTGCTCATCATCATCTGGGGCGTGTCGAAGTTGGCTGACTACGTTACCGCGCGCACGCATCCCGGAGTCACCGCGCCCCCGCTTTTTTCCGCCACCGAAGTCGTGCTGCTCATTCTCGTCCTGATCCTCGGAACGATTCTCTCGCGGGTGGTGCTGGCTCCGTGGCAGCAATGGCGGTCGGAGTGGGGCCTGCGCTGGGATCCGTGGGAGAATCCGTTCGTGCGCTCCTACACATACACCGAAACGCTCAACCATGGCGTCGCAGGGCCGTCGCTGCTGGTCCTTTCGAACGCGAGAGGCGACGTCGTGGTCGAAGGCGCGGATACGTCGACCGTGAGCGCGGCCGTCAAAGAAACCATCCGGGCGGCCACCGAACAGGAAGCTAAGAACATATATGGCAAGAGCAACCTGCAGATGGTTGCGGCAAACGGTCGCGAGGATATTGAGCCGAACCTCGACGCGCTCCCGAACGGCGGAGCAAACGTTCGCCTCGACTGGACGGTTCGCGTCCCGAAGAGGACGGCCACCCAGATCACGACGGCTCGCGGCGATATTCTGGTGAGCGGCGTCGCGGGCGCCCAGGATCTCACTTCAGACAATGGTGATGTCCACGCCTCCGGCGTAACCGGGAATCTTCGTGTTCAAAAGAACGGAGGATCGACCGATATCCGCCAAGTCGCCGGGGACGTTCAGGTGAGCGGGCGCGGCGGCGATATCGACATTGCGAACGTGAAGGGCGCCGTGACCGTGGAGGGCGAGTTCAGCGGATCGGTTCAGTTCTCGGGGCTTGACCACGGCGCGCATTTCAAGTCCTCGCGCACCGAGCTCACGCTCGGCAAGCTGAGCGGACGGCTCGACATGGAAATGGGTTCGATTGAAGCGTCGGGGGTCGATGGGCCGGTGCAGGTCACGACGCGCCAGAAGGACGTCAGCCTGCGCGGATTCAAGCACGGCGCCGCGATTTCCGACGAAAACGGCAATATCACGCTCCAGCCGGCAGGGCCGCCATCCTACCCGATCGAGGTGAGCGCGCGGAACGGTGATATCGTGCTTAACCTGCCGGCCGCGAGCCGCTTTACCGTCAACGCCTCTTCCTCACACGGGGAGGTCAGCTCCGACTTCACCGCGCCCGGCCTCGTCATCAACACTCAGGGCGACCAACCGTCGATTGAGGGCGCAATGGGCAAAGGCGGGCCGGAGATTCGCTTGAAAACCACGTACGGCGCGATCCACCT
>JBOGKE010000041.1:0-26978 GCA_050745265.1 Terriglobia bacterium | reverse complement strand
GCAAGCCCGAGGACTTGCAAGGCGCGATTCTCTTCCTCGCCTCTCCCGCCTCCGATTACGTCAGCGGCACGATCCTCACCGTGGACGGCGGCTGGATGGGCCGCTGAGCCGCGCGACGCTATCCTTTAGGTGGGACAAATGCTACACATGAGGCTTATGAGACGGAAGCGGGCTCGGCGGCGGCATCCCCGGCCCGGTCTTCCTGCATCCCGAGGGGCTCAGGGCCGGCAGCATCCTCACCGCCCGGAACCTTCCCTTCGGGAATTTGGGACGACGCCGCTGATTCTAAAGGCTTGGTAGGCTTCGTTCCGTCAGTTTTTGTGTAGCGCAGAGTTTCGCTTTTGAGAAACTCTGCGGCTTGTGCGTGTGCCTGAAGAGAAGCCGCGGAGTTACAGAACAACGCCGCGCTACCCGGTTGCTGTCTGACCGCCGCTACAGCATGGCTGGCGCGGTGTTCGAGGCGCAGCAGCAAGCGGACCTTGGCGTTGATCTGCCGGTCGAGCCGCTCCAGGCGCGAGACAAGCTGCTGCCATTCGCCGTCGAGCGGCTGGAGTTCGGGCCACTCGCTGTTCTCCGGCTGCTCGATCTTCAGTTCCTGCCAGCGCTCGGCGAGTTGCTCTTCCAGACCCTAATCAACGCCGCCTTGCGAAGCCACATCGAGAGGGCCGAGGAGCCCATTGAAAAGATTTTGCGGCGTGTCATTCGCGAAGAGATTCGCCTGGGCCAATTAAGCGGTTCTTCACGGGTGGCATCGGGCCTGCGCAGCCTGGCGCCTGCAACCCGCGGCGCGAAGCGAATTTGAATCTTGATGATTCACGCCTGACGGCTCCCCAGTCACGACGGCCGGCGCTGATGTGGAATACGCCCGGAGGCCGCAGAGTTAAAAAACAACGCTGCGCTCAATCCAAGGTCTACTGGAGCGCCTCTCTTAGGCGCGCTCTCAGGAGCTGGCGGCGCACCTCGAACGTAAGCTTTACCAGATTGAAGGAATCCAGAAGCCCGTCTCTTGGGTTCAGCCGGCCGCCTGAGAAAACGCCCCACAGCGTTTTGCCATCCTTGCTGATCCACTTAGTGGGGAAATCCACGCCGAGCGGTTCGCGCCGTCCAAAGCCGCCCCAATTCTGATAGGAGGCAATCGTCGTCCACGGCCCCCACGGCTCGGGCGCAGCGAGCAGCGTAAGGTCGCCCACGCCGTGCCCCTGAGCAGAGGCGATGTAGCGCCTGAGCCCCGGATCGTAAACCACGTGCATGAGGCGGCGGCCGTCAGCACCGGAATAGACGACGCGGGCCTTTGAAAAATCGCTGGACCATCCCGATCCGGTGAAGTACTGGTACGCGCCCGAGGATACGGGATCTTTCCGCAGGTTTGCGGGCGTTGCGCGGGCCAGGTACGCACGCGGGCGGCCGAGCGCTGTTTGGCCATAGAGGTAAACTTCGTGGTCCTTCGCGTTGTTATCGTCCTTGCCGAAATTCAAAAATACGAAGACCAAGTGATCCGCCTGCTCGGTGAGCTGCCACTTCGAAAGCGTCCAGGTGGCGCCGTAATCACGCGACCACGCGAGGCGGTCCTCGGGAGGGTGGGGGTTGGAAGGGCACGGGACGAAATCATCGCGGTCGGGGTTGTACCAGCTCCCAACCCATGAATACAGAACGCCGCCCACAGAAATCATGCTGAACGGCTTGCCGCAAAATGTGGCGGGATGCTCGGCATATTTCGGATACGAGCCCCAAACGTCCACGCCCTTAATGTGCGGCGGCGAACCGACAATCCGGGCGAACCCCATGCTGACGCGCCCCATGTTGTCGCTCGCGCCGCTGAAGCCGCCCCCATCGCCGAAACCGGTGTAGACGTTCCCATTAGACGCCCATGTTGTGGGCCAAAGATCGCTTCCTCCTTTCCCGGGAGTGTTGGCGAGGCGAATCAGGTGCTTGAAATCCCACGAAGCGGATCGGATTACACGGCTGGGCGGATAGGAGGTGCCCTTCGGGTCCTTCGCCGCGGATGCGCGCTCGCCCGTAACGGCTTCGGCCAGGCATTGCACCAGCTCGGCCCCGAATTGGATCCGGTCATCCGCGGTGGGGACGCGGCCGAGCTTCGAATCGTATTCGATCCGCTGCTCCATCAGCATCGACGGCAAGCCGCGATCGTGGTACAGCCCCTGATCAACCTGCATACGGCCGGGCTTTCCGGGCGTGGTGGTGACGGCAAGATTGCGCACCGGGGAGCTGGGAGAAAACGATGACTGCCGAACGAGCGTGTTGAAGATGCGCTCTGCGAGCGCCCTGTAGCGGGCCGGCGCTTCGAGATATTCATTGGTCTCGTCGTTGTGGAGCGAGAGGAACAGATCGAGCCGCTGCCCCGAATCAACCCAATCGAGAATCGCCTTCCGCTGCGACCAGATTTCCGGCATCGTCCGCGGATTGGGTGTATCCCAGTTGCGGTTGAGGTCGTAGCCATTCTGGTTGAACCGCACGGCGCCATCGGCGACGCCATCGGGATCCGCCATGGGAAAGATTTTGTAGACGACGGTATTGCGGATATGCGCGGCGCGCGGGCGATTCGAGAGCAGAAAGCGCACGGCGCCATCGCACGCCCAGGATGAGCCGGTCTCCCAAGCGTGCTGCCGGAACATGAGCCAGATCACCTTCTTGTTAGCCGCCGGAATTCGCGGGTTCGTGATGGTCCAGAGTGGCATCGGCCCGCCTTGCACGGTGTGACCCACCGATTTCACTTCAGGGTAAGGGCTTCCGGGGAACGAATGGAGAAGGTTCGCCAGATCCTTCGTGGTATAGGGACGAACGTGCGCGATCCAGATGCGGTCGCTCTCCGGCGTGAAATGCAGCGTCAGGTGCGGCTCGCGCGGGTCCCACGAGACCTGGGCGTTCGTGAAGTGCCGCCAGCGAATGCGATCATAGCTGTAGACCGGCCGCACTCCTTTCGCGATGGCGTAAACGGGGGCGTTGTAGTTGTACTCGCCGGCGAGATCGACCAGATCAATCGTTACGGGCTCGCGTGGAAGATTCGTAAGCTCGAAGTAGTCCCAATTCGCCTGGCGATTGCGGTGATTCTGATCGGATTGCCCCTTCACCGCGCAGCGCAGGTGCGCCGGCGAGACCTCGGTTACTTTGCCGATTGAGCCGCCCTCGAAATTGGCCAGGACTTGAATCCGCGGCCCAAGCAGAAACAAGACCAAAAGCAAGGCATGCATTCGAGTGGCCTCTCCTACTGAGGATTACAATTATAGGGACGTCAATCGCTTCGCGGCGGTCTGTGACCGCCGGGTTTTCGGCGCTCATAGAGCGCCGCCACAGAAACAGCCGTCACCATTTCTTTCCGGCCTCGCTCATCATGTGTGGTCGCTACAGATTATCGGCAGTGGAACGGATCGAAGAGCGCTTCGAGGCGGAGCAAACGGCGGAATTGCGGCCGCGCTACAACATCACGCCCTCGCAGCCGGTTGCCATTATTCGGCAATGAGGATGGCCGCAGGACCATGAGCCTTGTACGGTGGGGCCTGGTGCCGTTCTGGGCGAATGATGCGTCCATTGGCTCCAAAATGATCAATGCGCGGAGCGATACGGTTCTGACGAAGTCGGCGTTTCAGCGTTGCTTTGTGGAGCGCCGGGTCATCTCACTGGAAAACCGGGCACAGTGCTCCTCCGTAAATCGGCTCGCCTTCCTACGCCTCCTTGAGGGGGTTTTACCCCAGGGAAGCTCTACCTGTAAATGGTCTCGTTCAAAGGGGCAAGGTCACGGCCACGGCGAACCGTGGCCGGTGTACAGCTACCAGTAGAATTTCAAAGCGAATTGAATTTCGCGCTGGTCGTTCTGGAGATCGCGTGTGGAACTGATCGTGCCAAACGTGCTCGGATTCTCGTAATCCAGCGAGCCCGGCGCGGCGGTGACGCCGTTCCCCGCAAATCCGGGCGCGGCGAAGTTCGGGGTGTTGGTCAGATTAAAGAACTCGGCGCGGAACTCAAGATGCGTTCGCTCGGAGGTCTGGAATTGCTTGAAGAGCGAGAAATCCAGGCGGTGGAAGCCGGGACCCACAGCCTGCGACGGCGCGCCGCCGAGGGGCGCGTAATTGGTCTGGCCCGGAGTGGTAACGACGGGCGCGTTCATAAACGCAGCCGGATTCAGCCATTGGTTCACATCGTGCGGCCCGGCGTAAATGTTCTGGCCGGGGACAAGAAGCGCGTCGCAGCCGTAGCCTGCTGCTGTTCCATTCACGCAGGGGATCGTAAACGGCTGGCCGTCCTCAAGAGTGAGGATCCAGTTGGTTTCCCAGCCGCCGAGGATCGCATTGAGCGCGCCGCGCCCGTCGCGCATGAAGCGCCGGCCCTGGCCGACGGGAACGTCATACGTTCCGCTGAAATGAACGGCTTTCGGGATATTGAAGTCGCAGAGCCCGTAGTCGCCTTGAATGCCAAAGCCGGGGAGCATGGCCGCGCGATAGGTAATCGCCGTGGCGTTCAGCACGTCCGGCGCGTCCGTGCGGCATTTCGACCACGTAAAATCTGCTAACACGTCCAAGCCCATGCTGAAACGGCGATTGTAGGTGGCTTGCAGCGAATTGTAATAGCTATCGCCGGCCATGGAGGTGTACGTGAAGCTCGAAGCAAAATCCGGGTATGGCGAGTAGCTGAGTGCGTTGTATGACGGCGGCAGCAGCTGATTGGGGCTGTTTGGATTGATGTAGGAGCCGAGATGTCGCACCGTGTTGCCCACATAACCCGCTTGCAGCGTTTGATCGGGAGTCAATTGATATTGCAGCGTGAAGTTGTAACCCTGGGTATAGGGGGTCTTCATGTGAAAGTCTTCGCCGGTGAAGGAAACCCCGCCCGGCTCGACTGCGGACGACGTGAGCGGCATGATCGGCGTCAGCCCAGTATCCAGCGTGCCAATCGCGCCGTCGGCAAAAGTGATGGGCTGGGCCGGCGTCAGCGCGGTGTAGCTCAGCGAATACTGAAACGGAAAGTCCACATAGGTTTCGACCACCGAATTCTCAAACCCGCCGTAAAAGATCCCATAACCGCCGCGGGCCACCAGCCTGGGCGTTAGACGATAGGCGAAGCCCACGCGCGGCGCGAAGTTTTTGAGTTGAGAATGGCCCAAACCTGGAAGGCTGGAACACACGACGTTGATGCCGTCCGTCTGGGCAGCTGTATTAAAATCCGGCGAAAGAGGCGTGCTGCACCTTCGCTGGGTGATGAGAAACTGCGCCGGAGCCCCCGTCCCACCCGGAAGGAAGTTGGATTGCGCGCCATAGTTTTCGATGATCGGCTGGAAATACTCCCAACGAAGTCCGAGATCAAGCGTTAGCTTGGGAGTCGCATTCCAGTCGTCCTGGAAATAGGCGGCGTAATAATTCCGCCGCATGTCGGTGTTGGCGAAGTTTGAAGCGCCGATGGCGTCAGCTCCGCCCACATCGTTGAAACCGCCCGGCACCGTGGCGGGGATCGGAGTCAACAGCATTTGAGCCAAGCCGGTGTTCCCACCGCTCTCGTTGGGCACTTCGGTGTAGACGCCATCAAAACTCCAGGCGCCGCGACCTTCGGGAGGCTGAAGGATGGCGAAGCGGAGGCGCTGAAGCTCAACCCCGGCTTTGAGCGTCTGAGCTCCGTAAATTTTCGTCACGTTGTCGGTGAATTGCCATGTGGCGCTTGATTCCACCGAAGGAAGAAACTCGTTGCTTCCGAGCGTATTGAGGCCTTCGAAGAAAATCGACCCCAATCCGCCGTTGTTCGGAACTTGAGGAATTCCGGCGATCCCAAACTGCCCTGGAACGTTGTTGAGGTTATTGGCGAAAGGTTGGTCTCGTGAAGTGCCGATCCGCGTGAAGCCAAGGCGGACCTCGTTTACCATTGTGGGGGAAAATGAGTGGGTCTCGCTCAGCACGGCATTGACGGAAACGTCCGTCTGGTCGCCGTCCTGAAAGGCGCCTCCATCCGCAAATCCTTGGAACGGACCCGGCAGATATTGAGGTTCGTTCACGTAACTGACCCGGCCGAACATCTGGTCATGATCGCTGAAGTTGTGGTCCATGCGCACGTCAAACTGGTTCACCGTGTGCCGGAGGACCGGGTCTGCCGTGAAATTATTGATCAGTCCCGGCGAGGTTGGAGATGCGAAGAGATCGAGCAGTTTGATGGCGTTGGAATCAAGGCGCCCAGGAGGCAAGATATTCCCCGCAAAAGGCTCGCGAACGTAACCTGCCGGGGAGCCAACGGGTGTGCCGGCGGGGCAGGTCGTGACGGCTGGCATGAGGCCCGTTGCCGGATCAGCGACGCCGCAGGAAACGGCGCGCGTAGTGGAAGGATCGAAAACCGAACCCAGGGGAAAGCTTCGTCCCAGCACGTCGGTTTGAGTGCCGCCTTGGGACAATAATTCAGAAAGGTTGGTGAAGCCACTGCTTCGCTCGAGAGCGGTCGGCACGGTGGCGGTCCAGGGAACGCTCTGCCGCACGCGCGTACCCTCGTAATCCATAAAGAAGAATGTCTTGTCCTTTCTGATGGGGCCGCCCAGGGTGAAGCCAAACTGGTTTTGCCGGTATTCTCCCTTCGTCTGGTTTCCGGAATTTTCAAAAAAATTCGCCGCGTCGAAAGCATCGTTGCGCAAAAACTCCCAGGCGTCGCCGTGAAATTGATTCGTCCCGGATTTGACGGTGGCGTTCAGAACCGCTCCCGCCGAGCGACCCATCTCCGCGCTGTAATCGTCCGTCTGCACCTTGAATTCCTGGATTGCGTCCACCGGCGGACGAACAACGTACGCTGTGCCATTCAAAAAGTCCACCAGGTTAGCGTTGTCATCCATTCCGTCCAGGAGATAGTTATTTTGCGCCGGCCGCAATCCGTTGGCGGAAAAACTGCCGCTGGCACCCAAACCACGAGTGTCCTCCTGGCCCTGGGTCACGCCCGCCGCGAGCTGGGCTAGGAAGGTGTAATTGCGGCCGTTCAGCGGAAGATTGTTGATCTCCTGCCGCCCGATCAACTGTCCTACCGAGGCGTTTTCTGTCTGGAGCTGCGGGGGCGTCGCCGTCACTTCCACGGCCTGGCTCACCGCCCCGAGCGTGAGGGCGAAATTCACCACCACCTGTTGCTGCACCTGCACCTGAATGTGTTTATGCTCCACCGTGCGGAATCCCCGGAACTGAACTTGCAGCGTGTATAGCCCGATTTTTACCGGCGCGAAGACGTAGCTGCCATTCGATGCCGTTGTAGTTGCCATCGTGAGTCCCGTGCCCTCATCGGTCAGCGCGACTTTTGCGCCCGGCACGACAGCCCCCGATTCATCTCTTACAGCGCCCATAATCGCTCCGGTGTCGACTTGGGCGAAAAGCCGCGCTGCGGGCAAACTGCTCAAGGCGAGAAGGAGCGCCAAGAGCCAGTAAAGTGAAGGCGACCCGGAGGGTTTCGGTGAACTCATGGTGACAACTCCCTTCAATATTCTTCCGTTTGCTTCCTGTCGAAAGCGTGTTGTAGATAACACTCCGCGGCCGCTGCCCAGGGTCCGTTCCGCGCTACAAACAGCAGGTTGCGGCAAGCCGCGCCATTCAAGCGAGGGCCTTGACGCGCTGCGCGACGTTATAACCCTCAGCCCGCAGATATGCCTTCTGGCCGCCGAGGTCGGAAGTCCTAAATCGCGCCCAAAGCGTTCGCTCCTCGTGCGGAAATAGGGTCACGTAATTATCCTCGTAAATTACCGGCAACACCTCTTCGCCACCTTGTCCTTTGCACACTTCGGCCCGCACGAAGAATGCGACTTGGCCGGACCGATTCTTCAGCGTGATTGACGCGCGCGTTTCTTCTCCCGCCCGGCGGGCCTCGCCAGATATTTCAAGCTCCGCTTTTGGCATCGTATTCAAAGCAGTGAAATTGGCCCAACTGGACTGGTCCAGCGTGAACGCGACGTCGCGCGGCGGATTGGCCAGCGCGTCATCCGTAGTGGACTGCCAATAAACGTTGTCGATGACGGGTTTCCCCGCCTGATCGGCGAGTTGGCAGCGGACGAAGTAGGCGGAGCTCGCGCCCGCGACCCTGGGTATGGTAAACGCCCGCTTTCGATCCAGCGGCCCAAGGCTATCGTCTGCAACCGTTCTGGAAAGCTGGACTTTGCCGTCGAGGTCATAAATCGTGACGGCCGCTTTCAACCCGCGGCGCCTTTCGAGCGTCTGGTTCACAAGGTAGATGTTCGCCGTCTGGCGGTCGCCGGTAGCGTAATAATCGAAAACAATGTTGAGCGGTCTCAGCCCGCGCTTCGCGCCGAAGTATGCCCCGCCGGGCTTGAGGTAATAATCGATCAGGTGCCCAAAGAAGGACGGCCAATGGCTATTGAACATCCAGTAGAGCGTCATTTTGTGAGTCGCCCAGCCGTTGGCGGCGAAACCCTCAAACTGGGCGCGTGTGTTCTCGTAGTGAGCGAGTTGCGCTTTCTTGCAGAAATCCTCCGCGCTGGAGGGCTCGCCGTATCGCTGGGCGACCGCCTTTCGAATGGTTTCGAGTTTGCTATTGCCGCGATTCGCCCCGGCATGGTAATACCAGCAGTCGTTAATCGGCCACATTTTGTCAGCGGGGATGAACTTCTTCAGACTCTCAAACGGCGGAATGCTCTCGTTATCGCCTTGCTCGGCGCAAGAGCCTTGCGCTGCAGGGAAGGCCCCGTTGAACCAGTAGTAGGGCGGCCGCCATGAATAGGGACCGAGCATATGGACGCCATCCCAAAGCGTATGGCCCTCAGCGTCTTTCTTGTAATTCGAGACGGTATCGACCACCGCATTCTGCCAGTGTAGTTCCTTAAGAACCTTGTGGTACTCGTCTCGCACGGCATCGGGAGGCCGTCCGTCGCTGCCGTCCGCCCAAATAAAGGCGGCGGCGTGGTGCCGCAAATTGAGAATGCGCGCGCGCAAGCTCGCGAGCGCCACCCAATGGTCTTCGGCATCCCACTGCTTCCACATCTCCCACTGCATACAGCACATCCAGCCCTGCATCGCCGGAATACCTTCGCGATCGGCGCGGTCGAGCATCGTGTCGTCGGCGATCTTCAATTCCCACCGGAGCATGTTCACGCCCATGTCTTTCGCGTAAAGGGAGATCGCGCGGTCGCGGTTCGGGTCGTTCTTAAAGAGCAGGTCGGGTGTATAACAGCCGCCCCGCACCAAAAAATCTTTCCCGTTCACCTGCAGATAGAGGTTTCCGCCCGCGCCCACGTTGGGAAACTGATCGTCGGAGTCCCGATGCTGCGTCACCTTGCGAATGCCAAAATGAATGGTCGGTGAGTCGGACACACGGCCGCCTTCGCTAAACCGCAGCGTCAACTGATAGAGCGCTGGCTCGCCCCATTCATAGGGCCACCACAGGTCCGCGTTGTACACCGTCAGGCCGGGATAATCGGACGGCGCGAATACGGCTTCCTTCGTCTCGTTCCCCGCGAGCGTAATGTTCTGGCTGAAAGAAACAGTAGGCTTGCCGGGCCGGAAAATGGTTCCGTGAAGGGTTCCAGAGACCGGGCTAGAAGTTCCGTTTCTCAAGTCGCAATAAACTGTGAGCGCCGCGGGGCTGACAGCGGGCAAGGGGAGATCCGTCACGACATACGGATTGCGGATCATAACCTTCCCCGTGGCGCTCAGAAACACCCGCTTCCAAACGCCGGCGTTGCGGTCAGGAACAAACGAAAGGCCATCTCCCCGCAACTTCTGCAAATTCGTATCGGGATAGCCGATGTACTTCCAGTTAATCCAGTCAAGCCAGCTGTCGGCGAGCTCCACGCCGTTCTCGGCCGGGATCTTCCGCTCGGGAGTGACCTTAACGGCCAAGACATTTTCCCCGCTGGGGCGGATCACACCAGACACAATAAACTCGAAACTGTTGTACATCCCGACGACACGCGATTTGTCGGCGATCAAATGGCCGTTCAACCAAACGTCGGCGCGGTAGTTGATTCCGTTGAAGATCAGGGAATGGACCTCGGCTTCGGGGGCGTCGAACTCCGTGCGGTACCACCAGTCCTGCTGCCACAGATCGGGCGGCGTCTTTTCGGTGAGGTTCATCCCCGTGTAGAGGTCTTTGTAGACGCCGGCGTCTTCCAGCGCCTGCAGCACCGTCGAGGGCATCCGGCGAATTGGATGCCAGCGCGAGGCGTCATACGAAAGCTTTGAGACGTCTTCGTCTCGCGCAGAGACCTCGCGCGCGGAAATGATTCTCCACCCCGTCGCGAGTTCGAGCTGATTGCCCGAAGTCGCCGGGGAGGCGAACTGCGGCGCCAGCATCACGAAAATTGAGCCCAGGGTGGACTCCTTCAGAAATTCGCGCCGGCTTGGGCCTTTTTCCGCCACAAGCCCGCTCTCGTGCTCATCCCTCATGCGCCGTGTCCTCTCGATTTCGAACGGTGCCGGTGCGAGCGCCGTCGGCTGATAGGCAGCATCATATTGCGCATGCTGACGCTTGTCAAGCTAAAGGTGTTACGAAATATTACGATACGTTGCTTAGTCTTTGCTTTGGATCGGTAACTGCTTCAGTATCTCATTGGGAGGCAGAATCCTAAGCGGAAAATGCTGCGGTCCGCGCTGCTTCGGAGCGTCGGACGGCTGCTATCAAATTTCTGCTTGCACCGCGGGCTGGCCCATATTGTGAGGTCGGGTGGTTATTATAATTTTAGCGAGACATTGTCATAGTGATCGGAGCGAGAAGTCTGCCTAGCTTCACACCACCGTCACTTTAATCCCTGCACCCTCAATTTCGGTTAAATCCTTCTCGGAGATACCACGGTCGGTAATCATCTCACGCATGGCGGACGGCAAAGCGATTAAGGAGAGGCTGCGTGAGCCGAACTTGCTCGAATCACAGACCACCACCGTGCGGCGCGCAATTTTCATCATGACTCGGTTAACCTTCGCCTCGAGAAGGTTCGGCGTCGTAAGCCCGAAGCGAACGTCAAACCCGTCGACGCCCAGAAACAGGATATCCGCGCTCAAGCGCCGCAGCGTCTCCTCGGCGAGGGGCCCGACCAGAGAAAAGGACTTCTCGCGTAGATTTCCTCCGGTCAGGATCACGTCAATGGAGCTTCCGGCTAGCTCGGCCGCAATGTTGACGGCGTTCGTGATAACGGTCAACTGCCGAAAGGTCCGCAGCGTGCGCGCGATGGCGGTTGTAGTGGTTCCAGAATCGAGAACCACCGATTGCCCTTCTTTAACGAGGCGTACAGCCGCCGCCGCAATCCGTTGTTTTTCCTTTCGATAGAGCTTCTCTTTTTCCTGTAAACTGGGATCGGCAAGCGCCGCTGATCGAAGAGGAAGGGCCCCGCCGTGGATGCGGTGAATGAGCCCGCGATGGTGCAGCACATCGAGGTCCTGGCGGATCGTAACCTGGGAGATGTCGAATCTCTTGGCTATCTCCCGCACCAAGACGCGGCCCTCGCGGTTTACTACGTCGACGATGGCCCGCCGCCGTTCCTCGTTGAGAATGCCTGCCCGGTTTGTCTGCTCCATCGCCTTTGGTCGCTCTCCTTATAAGTTTTGCGCGCCTTGCGTTCGCTTTGTCGAATCAGTTTCGCACCGGCCCAGCCACTGCGCAAGGGACGCGCAAGCATCGGTCCGCAAGGCAGGCCCAGCATGAGAGGTCGCGCCATCTGGTTTCTCTGGAACGCTCAAAACAACTATCTTCGTAAGAAAAGATAACAATTGACACAGTGAAGCGAAAGGAAGTATCTTACGGGTCTGCCGAATCCGGGTCAGACATGACGGACCAGCGGATCCGGCTCGTTGGGCCAAGAGGTGATTGCCGGACGAGGCGTTTCCGAGGGTTGCCAAATCCCACGAGAGAAGCGGACGTGGGGTTACGCCTAGCCCAGCGCGCAAGTCATTGCTTATGCTAGAAACCACAATCAAACCGGGAATGCATACCGAATCCGAGATTCTTTCTGAGCCGCGCTGTTGGATGGAATGTCTGAGATATCTCAAAGAAGATAAGCACGCTGCCCAGGTACTCCGCGAAGGCTCATCGGGGAGCGAGCGGATGTTTGTGGGCTGTGGGTCGAGCTACTATCTGGCCTTGGCGGCGGCGGCCAGTTGGACAGCATTGACCGGTTTGCCCGCGCGCGCTGCGCCGGCTTCGGAAGTACTTTTGTTTCCGAATTTATTGTTGAACGGAGGCCCCGCCCTTCAACCCGTCCTCATTTCGCGATCGGGGCGAACGTCGGAAATCCTGGAAGCGGCAGCGTATCTCAAATCCAAAGGCGTGCCGGGACTGGCCATCACTTGCACGAAGGGCCAACCGATCGAGGCATTATCTTCTGGCACAATTTGCCTTCCGCCGGCGGATGAAAAAAGCACGATCATGACGCGGTCGTTTACCTCCATGTTGATGGGGTTGCAATTTCTGGCAGCTAAGCACGCGAACAATCATAGTTTCCCGGAAGCGTTGGAAAACGTTGCGCGCTCCCTGGAGAAAACGATCGAGTCCATCTCTTCGCGAGTGCGGTCCTTCGTTGAGACACACGAATTTGCCGACTACGTCTGGCTGGGGCAGGGTCCGTTTTACGGGCTTGCTTGCGAAGGGGCGCTTAAAGTGACCGAAATGTCGTGCTCCTATGCGCAGCCGTACCACTCGCTCGAATTCCGGCACGGCCCCAAGTCGATTGCCGGGCCGGAAACGCTCATCGGCTTTTTGATCTCCAAAACCGGGTTGGAAACGGAACGCAAAGTGCTCGAAGAGGTCAAGAAGCTTGGGGCGACGACTTTCGTGGTCGTAAATAAGGCAGACGAAAGGACTCGCCGGCTCGCGGATCTGCTTATCGAATTCAATCTGCAAGACGATGATGAGTTTGCGCGATTGATACCGCACATCCTCCCAGGCCAACTGTTGGGTCTGTACACCGGCTTGAAAAAAGGCCTCGACCCGGATAGCCCGCGCCACCTTAGCCGGGCGGTGATCCTCGACTAGCGGAGCTTGCTTCAAGTGACTTCTTCCAAGCGTTTCGATGTTACGGTGGTTGGCGAATTAAACCTGGACCTGATCCTATACGGCCTGCCCGCGGAAATGGCGCCGGAGCGAGAGCTTCTGGCAAGCGGGCTGACTCTAACCTTGGGCAGCTCATCCGCCATCCTCGCTCATAACCTGGCCGTGCTGGGCAGCCGCGTAGGATTCATTTCGCGCATCGGGGACGACGCGTTGGGTCAACTTAGCGTTGACCATCTTTCCGCGAGCGGAGTGGATGTTTCGCGGGTGAGGAAAGCGGGCGGCCCGATCAGCACGGGACTCACGGTCATTTTGCCCCACTCCGGTTTTCGGAATATCCTCACCTATCCAGGAACCATGTTCGAGATGAATTTCGAAGACCTGGACATCGAGTTCCTGGCTGACTCCCGTCACTTTCACCTTTCATCATTTTTTCTTCATCGCGCCCTTCAGCCCCGAATGCGCGAACTATTCGCCACGATGAAAGCGAGGGGGCTTACCACGTCGCTCGACGTGAACGATGACCCTGAAGATCGCTGGGATTCGGGCATTTGGGATGTGCTTCCTTACGTCGATATCTTCTTTCTGAACGCCCGGGAGCTCGAGAAGCTTACCGGAAAGCCGGACCTCGAATCAGGCGTCGCAAGGCTCGCGGCTGCCGCGCCTCACGTCGTGGTCAAGCTGGGCGCGGACGGCGCGCTTCTCGCCCATAGCGGCGGAACGCTTCGCCGTGCAGCCGCCCCTGGCAATGTGGTGGACGTTGTCGGCGCCGGCGACAGCTTTGACGCGGGTTTCATTCACCAGTTTGTACGTGGAGCGAGCCTCGATCTTTGCCTCGATTTCGCCAATCTGGCGGGCGCGTTTTCAACCACCCGCCCAGGCGGAACCGAAGCATTTCGCGACGCTAAACGCCTTGAGGATTTTTTGGAGAGAAACTGGCGATCGGGAGTGGCCCAATGATCGACTTTCACACGCACCCGGTGCTCATCCAGGAACTTGCGCAAAAATACGCGAATTATCGGAGGATGGCGCGCGAGGTTTTTCAGATTGGCAACAACTTTCAGCCGCTTGAAACATTTTTTCTCCAAATGGATGTCGCCGGAATCAGCCGCGCCGTCCTGTTGCCGGTCGATTGCGCCCGCGCGCGAGGCGATGCCGTCAGTTCCAACGAGCAGGTGGCGGAATTGTGCGCCCGGAGCGCGCGCTTCATTGGATTTTCCAGCGTCGATCCGCTGAAAGACGGGGCCGTCCGGGAACTGGAACGCTCGATCAACGAAATGGGGCTGAAAGGCTTGAAACTGGATCCGGCGCTTCAGGATTTCAGGCCGGACGACGCCAAGGCCTGGGCCGTCTATGAGGTTGCCGAATCCCTGAAGATTCCTCTCGTAATGCACACCGGGATGAGCTGGGCGCCGAAGACGCTAATCGAAAAAGGTCAGCCGCTGCTGCTTGAAAGCGCGATCCGCCGGTTTGCCGGGCTGAATTTTGTTCTCGCCCACTTCGCCTGGCCGTGGATTTGGGAAGCAACGGCTCTCGCTCTAAAATATCCCAACGTTTACTTGGATACGTCGTGCCTCTATTACGACAGCCCGAAGGAGTTTTTCCAGTTCGTCTTCTCGAAGCAGATTCCAACAACAGTGCTTGAGCGGAGCCTGCGCAACAAAGTGGTTTTCGGCTCCAACTATCCGCGGGTTGAGATCAAGAATATGGTTCATGCGCTGAAGGCGCTCAATCTGACGGAAGGCTGCCTGACAAGGATTTTCAACGACAATGCCGAGCGGCTCCTTGGAAGACCGGAACAGTAAAGGGATCGTGGAATGCACCCCTTCTGCCGGAAAGTAGAATTAATCCTATGATCATCAAGCTGGTGCGTCTGAAGCTCCAGACCCGCAAATCGGAACAGGCAATCAATATCACGCCGCAGGTCGAAGAAGCTGTGAAAGCCAGCGGCGTCCGCAATGGTCTCGTCAACGTTCTCACCAGCCATACGTCGTCCGGCTTGCTGGTGACCGAAGGCATCCCGTGCCTGGAGGAGGATATTCTCACCCATTTCGCGCGCCTCTTCCCGGAAGATGAAAACTATCATCACCGCCGTTACCTGGACTACGACGGGCGCCTGGGGTTTAACGCCGATGCTCACCTCAAGAGCGTTCTGGGCGGAATTCATTGCATGTTTCCCATCGAAAACGGCGAGGTCGTCAAGGGATCCCGCCAGACGATTTACTTCATGGAGTACGACGGGCCGTTGGAAAGGTCCTGTCTGGTGCAGGTTCTAGGTGAACCCTAACGTAGTCTGCGTGAAAACTCGTTTGGTCTGCCATTCTGAAGGGTTGTCATGTCGCATTGTGACGCCCGCAAAGGATGAAAATGACCCCTCACGCGCCCTCCTACATCGAGTGCCCTCTCGCCAAACGGGATAGGGTGGCGATCGCGAAGAGCGGGAGAGTCGGGTGAGGAGTGTTTACCGGATTTTCAGAACGGCCGAAGGCGACGAAGAATCTCGCATGACCCGCAATTTCAACTCGAAGTCCTTCGCTTCTCTGAGGACGACAGGCACTGATAATTTCTTCACACTTTTTCAGCCGGGCAGTCGGAAGGAATTCTTCATGAAGAAGCGGAACTTGGCTTGTGTTCTCGCATTGATTCTTGCTGTGGCAGCGGGACTGCCCGCACAGCCCACCGGACGGCTTCAGAACTCCTCGCTCACGGTACGTGTGCGATCTCAGGACGGCTCTTATGAGATTTTCGCCCGGGGGCTGCCTGGTCCTGTTCTGATCTCGCGTGTGGGGGCTGAAATCGACGGCCATTGGGTACGGTCGGTGGATTATCCTCAACACCAGACGGCGGAGTCCACCTTTGAAGATACGCTGGGCCAGGCCCATATCTTTACCACAATCTTCAGCGGCCTGGCAGGCAGGCCGGAGTTGATTTGCACCGTGCGTCTTTACGACGATCTGAAGTACGGGGACGTGTCCGTCGAGGTTCGCAACACGACGCAAGCCTCGATCTCGGTCCAGGCCATCCGCGACGTGGATGCCGTGGGCAATCAGCGCATTGCGCTGGGCGGTCCTGAGCAAGAAGACCGTGTGATGGCGGAAACCGCGAGCGAGGATCCGCCCGTCCACATTGGCGGCTTGGATCAGGCTCCGCGTGGGACTTACTTCGGGGTGCGCAGCGACTTGATTTACAATCTCCGCAGCAAAAAGAGCCTGCTACTGGCAGCGCTCACGTCAGACCGGTTCATGACCCTTTCGCATCTGCGAGTGGCGAAGGATTCTTCGGGCGCTCCGCGTATTGCCTCCTTCACGATGGATTCGACCGGAACGACGGAATGGGCGATCCAGCGTGATGATAATATGACGCCCAGCCAGCGAATTCAACTTAGCCTTTCGGTGCCCGCAGGGGGGTCGCTTTCCTCAGAACGCGTGATGTTCGCGGCGGGAAGTGATTACTACGCCCAGCTTCAAGCGTATGGCGCCGCCGTTCGCATCCTTCACCGCGCTCGCTTGGCTGTGGATGCGCCGATGGGCTGGTGGAGCTGGACCGCCTTTTACGGAGGCATCAACGAAGGGGAAGTCCTCTCTAACGCGGACTGGTTGGCTATGCATCTCGCGCCGCTCGGGTACCACTACTTTCATATCGATGAAGGCTACGATTACGCGCGCGGCGAGTACACCACCGCCAACGCGACGCAATTCCCGCAGGGCATGAGGAGCCTCGGGTATTCCGTCACGCATCACGCTCTCACATTTGGGGTCTGGACGGCGCCCTTTGAGGTTTCCGAACGGTCTTGGGTGTATGAGAACCACAAGGACTGGCTAGTCCACGACGCGCAGGGCCAGCCTATCTTCATCGGTTATGTCAGCCGCCGCGGGGACCGCCTCTACGTTCTCGACACCACCAACCCAGGCGCGCAGGCGTATCTTCGGAACACCTATCGTGTGCTAACCCGGGAATGGGGCGTGCGGTACATCAAGCTAGACTTCATGGATTCGTCGGCGATTGAAGGTTACCACTATCGACCGAACACTACGGCGCTTGAGGCCCAGCGGATCGGCCTTGCGATCATCCGCCAGGCTGTAGGCGACGGCGTGCTGCTTGATAAAGACGGTAGCCCCATGCTGAACACGGTTGGGCTCACGGATGAGGGACGGATCTCTGTCGATACCGGCCACTCCTTTGGGGCGAGCAAGGATGCGGCGCCCAACATCGCCAATCGATACTACATGAACGATAGTTTCTACCGCAGCGACCCGGACGCGTTTTCAGTGTCGAAACAGATGGAGCCGCAGCAGAGTTGGCACGAGTCCAAAAGCGGCCTGACGATGAACGAGGCGCAAGTCCAGATCGTGCTCGCCGCGATTTCTGGAGGAATGTATGAGATTGGCGACGACTTGTCCACGCTTGGCTCGGAGCCTGAGCGGCTGGCTCTTGTCGAAAACAAGGAGCTTATCGACATGAACCGTCTGGGAAAGGCAGCCGTACCCTTGGATTTGATGACGTTCCAGGCCGAGGACGAGCAGCCAAGCGTCTTTTTTCTGCGCGAAGACGAACGTCAGGCGATGCTTGCAGTGTTCAACTGGACCGAGAGGCCTCGCGCCCATCAATTCAGCTTGGCCGGATTGGGGCTGGCAGGCAGTCAACACGTCCAGGCCTTCGACGTCCTCAACCATGACGCGCCCGTCGCGCTTCAAGGCGGCGCGCTCATGTTGAAGGATCAAGCCCCGCGTTCTGTGCGGTTAATCAAACTGGTGGATACTTCTATTCCAGCCGCCGGACCCAACGTTGCGGCGCGTGGTCCATCCCATGCGCGAGCAGGGCAGCCCGTAACGCTTTCGGCCGATGCCGCGTCGAGCGGCATGTCGGTGATTCGTTACCAATGGAATTTCGGAGATGGAACCAGCGCCACAGGGCCGAAGGTGACGCACACCTACAGCCTGTCCGGCACTTTTACGGTTCATCTGACGGCGACGGGAGTTGAGGGTATTGACACGCAGAAAACGTTTACGGTGGCGGTGACCGGTTACCCGAGCACGGCGTTCGACTTTAAGTCCAACCGCCGTTATGTCGAGCGGGACCAGGGCAAGCACTGAAATTCCCGTGCTCCTTGCAGGCCACGCTCGCGTGAACAGCTGAGGACCCAGATTCGAGAATGTGAAATCTACATAGCTGCCCTCCAAGACTCTATTAAAATGCTGCCTAAGGAGCCAGACGAGATTTCCCATGTCCAGAGAGTCCTTCGTTCGACGAGCAACTTAGCCAAGGCGCGTGAGCCCATAAAACAGCGCGGGAAACCGTTGCACATCTCGGCGATCTTGGAAGCAATCGGTATCTCTAATGACAAAAAAACCGACTTTCTTTGAGCGGGTCACTTGCGAGCTACGTAAGGCGCAATGAGATTTTCAGTAGGCCAGAGCCGAATACATTTGGACTCATTGAACTAGGTCACACGGCATTGCTATTAGAGCCCCCGCCGGGATTTGGATTGCCTGAATCAGATTTAGAAAAGGACTCTGCGGAGCCAGAGGTTCTGGGACCTACAGAGCCCGAGATTCAGGATGAAGATATTCCGTTCTGATAAATACGCGGCAGTGGGGAACCCGCAGACGCACCCGATCGGGATCGGGTGCTGGCCCTCTCGAAGGAAGCCCCGTGCAGTGTGCAAATCCCGTGCCGCACACCATGAAAGTTTCCACCTGATCGAGCTCATCAGTCAAGCTCAAGCTCAAGCCCAAGCCCACAGGCTATTTATACATGAGTCGTTTTCCTTCGGCTGACTGAATTGCCGCAACTGTCCGCACCCGCTTATTCCGTGCCTTCTCGGCCGAACGCTCGATCCGAAGCCGCTGGTTGCCCGAAAAAACGGCCCAGTGTAGCATAAGGCGCTGGGCGGAACGGGCGCTGCGGGATTCCGGCGCCGCGCTGCGGACTTTGGAGGGACGATGCGCCAAATTGTTTTGGTCTCGATATATTCCCTGGTGCTCGCGGGTGCAGCGCTGGCCCAAAGCGGCGGAGCGCTCTCACCGCTGGTGAGGGGATTCGTCAGCGTCCAAGCGCCGGTGGTGGCGCTGACGCACGTGCGTGTGATCGATGGCACCGGAGCGGCGCCGGCGGAGGATCAAACCGTGATCGTCGATCAGGGCAAGATCACCGCTCTAGGCCCGAGCTCGTCTACGCCCGCGCCCGAGGGCGCGAAGATTCTTGATCTCAGCGGCGACACCGTCATTCCCGGCCTCGTCGGAATGCACGACCACCTGTTTTATCCGAGCCAGCTCGCCAAGGCCCGCGCAGAAGGCCCCGTGATCCTTTACCAAGAGATGGGCTACAGCTTTCCGCGCTTGTACCTCGCCTGTGGCGTCACCACCCTCCGCACCACCGGCAGTATCGAGCCGTACACCGACCTCAGCTTGAAAAAACTGATCGACCGGGGTCAAACTCCCGGACCCGCGATGTACGTCACCGGCCCCTATCTCGAGGGCGCGGGCGCCTACACGCCGAACATGCACGAGCTGAGCGGCCCTGCGGATGCCACTCGCACCGTCGATTACTGGGCTGCCGAAGGCGTGAGCAATTTCAAAGCGTATATGCACATTACCCGGGCCGAATTGCGGGCCGCTGTAGTGGACGCTCACGCCCGCGGCCTGAAGATCACCGGGCACCTCTGCAGCATCGGCTTCCGCGAGGCGGCGTCGCTCGGGATCGATGACCTCGAGCACGGGCTCTTCGTAGACACGGAATTTGATCCCGGCAAGAAGCCGGACGCCTGTCCTTCCCAGCGGCTCACGGAGGAGACCATGTCCAAGCTGGACATTGAAGGCGCGCCCGTCCAGGCAATGATCCGCGACCTCGTTCAGCATCACGTCGCCGTCACCTCCACGCTGCCGGTCTTTGAGCTCTCCGTCCCCGGCCTGCCGCCGCTCGAACCTCGCGTTTTGCAAGCGCTCGCTCCGGCCGCAGCCATCGACTATCTCACCTTTCGCGCCCGTGTCGCCGCAGGCAGACACTCGCCGATGCCCGCCGATCTCCAGAAGGAAATGGAGTTTGAGCGCGACTTTGTCAAAGCAGGAGGGCTGCTGCTGGCCGGCGAAGACCCCACCGGCGGCGGCGGCGATTTGGCCGGCTTCGGCGACCAGCGCGAGGTCGAGCTGCTAGTTGAGGCCGGCTTCAGGCCCGTCGAAGCCATTCACATCGCGACCGAAAACGGCGCCCGCTATCTCGGGCTGGATTCCAAAATCGGAACGATCGCCGCGGGCAAGGATGCTGACTTGATGGTGATTCACGGCAATCCGGCAGCTCAGATCCACGACATCGAAAATGCGCAGACGGTTTTTAAGGACGGCGTGGGCTACGATTCGGCTCGGCTGATCGAATCCGTCCGCGGCGCCGTCGGCTTGCACTGACCGAAATGCCACCGGCTTGAAACGCGTACGAAGTAGATGGTGGCCGCTTTAGCGTCGAACGATGTTCGCCGAAGCGGTGGTTAGCAGCAAAAAGCCGGCGATCGCTTCCTGCGCCAAGGCAGGCTCCCGTCGCCGCTACGCTTGAGGAGGACTGAAATTGGCTCTATTCATCGAGAAGCCGACCATCGTGCAGCCGGCGGGCAACAAGCCGAAAATCATTGAGGAATTCGCCGGCCGCGTCAACACACGGACGCCGGGCGTGAGCATCGCCCGGATGACGAGCCCCGCCGGATGGACCGAGCCGGGCCAGCGGCCGGAGTTCGACGAGTACACGCTCGTGCTCGAAGGAAGGGTACGCGTCAAGCTCGAGGATCGCGAATTCGAGGTGGAGGCCGGCGAGGCCGTTCTCATTGAGAAAGGTGAGTGGGTGCAGTACAGCACCCCCGGCTCCGAGGGCGCGGTCTATATCTCGGTTTGCTTGCCCGCCTTTTCACCCGAAACCGTGCATCGTGACCGCTGAATCGCCTTCCTTCAAGCTCACCCTGCGCGTTTTCGGCTTCCAGCGGCGAGTAAAAAACCTGTCTCATGCGTCCTACGCGTATCAGCGGCCTGTGGCGACCCAAGGTATAGTTGGTTCTGCGGCGGGTTCGGGCGCGGAGCGCGTGATAACCAGCGACGCGTGGCCAGAGACCGGGCGCCACAACGCCGAACCGAACGCACTTTCCACTCCTTTGAGCAACAACCTCCTCGCACCCAGAGCTTGATCCAAGCTATAATCAACTTTACAAATCTGTACAGATTAGAGGCAGGAGTGCTAAACTCTTAGTTTTTCACGGGATGCGCTCACGTTGCCAGCCGTGACGGCGGCCATTCTGCGCAAGCCCAGGGTGTGATTCTAATGTTCGAATCGCTGGTCATTACGCTTCGAGAGGGGGTTGAAGCCGCGCTGATTGTAGGCATCGTCGCCGGCTATCTGCGTAAGAGTCAGCGCGAGCCGCTGATCCGCTTCGTCTACTGGGGCTTGGCCTGCGCCGTGGCGGCAAGTTGTGTCACTGGATATTTTGTCGCCCTTCTGCGAGTGAACGAAGACGCTTATGAAGGCTGGCTGATGCTCGCCGGCGCCGTATTCGTCGCCTCGGTCGTGATCTGGATGTACACGACCGCGAAACACCTGCGGCGCGAAATTGAAACGAAGCTCGCCGGGCTTACGGGAAAAACGGGTAGCGGCGCCGCCTGGGGCATCTTCCTCTTTGTGTTCCTCATGGTTTTTCGCGAGGGCATTGAGACGGTGCTCTTTCTTGCTGCGGTATCTCTCGACACGACGGCGCTAATGAATTTCATTGGCGGCGTCATTGGGCTTGCGCTGGCGATCGCCTTGGGCGTGGCGTTTTTCAAAGGCAGCATCAAGGTGAACCTGCGGAAGTTCTTCAACGTTACGACGGTGGTACTTCTGGCGGTCGCAGTGCAGCTTCTGGTGTCGGGCATTCACGAGCTGTCGGAGGCGATGGTGCTTCCCTCGAGCCGCGAGGAGATGCACCTGATCGGGCCCATCGTCAATAACGACGCGTTCTTTTTCGTGGTGATCATCGCGCTGTGTCTTTTCCTGGTGGTGGCGCAGAAAATCCAGAGCGCAGTCCGGTCGGATGCGGAGCTGCAGAGCCTCGCAGCCCCCGCGCGGCGCAAAGCATCGGCCGAGCAGCGCCGCGACGTCTTCTGGAAGACCGCTGCGAGCGCGGCGGGCCTGCTGATTATCGTGCTGATCAGCGCCGAGTTCATCTACTCGCGTGTGGCGCAAGCGGTGACGCCGCCTGAGCCCGTCACGATGGTGGAAGGCGGCGTCACGCTCCCGGCGGCGGAGCTGGCCGATCACAAGCTGCATCACTACGCGGTGAGCGTGCACGGGATTCCGGTGCGGCTGATCGCCGTCGAAGACGGCGTTGGAACGGTGCACGTCGCGCTCGACGCGTGCCCGATCTGCGGAACCCAGGGCTACTATCAGAACGGCCGCAACGTGATCTGCCGGAACTGTTCCGCCTCGATCTACATTCCCACGATTGGGATCAAAGGCGGGTGCAATCCCATTCCGATCACGTTCAGTTTCCGCAAAGGGGCGCCCACGATCACGGTGCCTGAGGGCGCGCTCGATTCCGCCGCGAAGGTGTTTCAAAAACAGTGACGAGTGACGAGCGACGAGCGAACGGCCATGGCCGGCGACCCTAAAGGGCGCTTGCTCTCGTCTCGGACTTACGAAACGTGCTGAACGCCTTGCGCAGAACCCTCGTCAGAGGTCAACGATGAGCCGTCGCACTCCACTGCTTTTTGCTCGTCACTTGTCACTGGTCATTCGTCACCGCAGATAATATGCTTCCCCGAATCGTTGGTCATTCCGTAATGCGGCGCCGGCGCCGCAAAGCGCTAAGCCTAGTCGCGATCACGCTAGGCATTGCCGTCGCCACCGCTGTGGCAACCGTTGCGGTGGATGTGGGCGACAGGGTGAGCCGTGAGCTCGGCGCAGCCGGCGCGAACATCGTCGTTACGCCAGCCGCCGACGCGTTTCCCGTGTCGGTGGGCGGCGTGGATTTCCGCCCTGCCGGGGCGGGCGCGTACCTCGAAGAATCCTCGCTGCCCGCGATGAAGCGCATTTTCTGGCGCAACAGCATTGAGGCGTTCGCTCCCTATCTTTACGTTCCGGCGAAGAGCCGCGGCCGGCGGTTCGTGCTGATCGGCACGTGGTTCAGCAACACACTGGCTCTGGGCCCCCGCGAATCACTCGTTACTGGGATCGAAGCTCTGCATCCGGGATGGAGCATCGAGGGCAAATGGCCTCGCGATGCGGATGTCCACGCCGCGCTCGTCGGGTCGCAACTGGCGCGAGCGCTATTGCTTCGGACCGGCGAATCGTTTGCAATACGAGTGGCCTCTGGCTCGCGAACCTTCCGGGTGGCCGGGATTCTCGACTCGGGCGGCATCGAAGACGGCGAGATTCTCGCACCGCTCCATGCCGTTCAAGCCATGACCGGGCTCGAAGGCAAGGTGCGCCGCGTCGAAGTCACCGCGATCACCAAACCCGATGACGCGCTGGCCCGGGTGCCCGTGAATCGCATGACGCCCGGTCAGTTCGAGCGCTGGAGCTGTTCGAACTACGCCAGCACAGTAGCCTACCAGATCGAGCAGGCGATTCCCGGCTCCGCAGCTCAGCCCGTCTTCCAGGTATCGGAAACCGAGGGTAAAGTTCTTAGGCAGGTGGGGCTCCTGATGGCTCTGCTGGCGGGGGCAGCGCTGATCACGGCGGGTTTGGCAGTTTCATCGGTGACGCTTGCGAACGTGCTCGAGCGGAGGCAGGAAATCGGACTGCTTAAAGCACTCGGGGCGCCGGATGGGCGAGTGGCCGCAATCTTTTTGACCGAGGCGGCCGCGGTGGGGCTCGCCGGCGGGCTGCTCGGATACGCGTTAGGCAGCGAACTCGCGGCGCGGCTGGGCCGCGCGGTTTTCGGCTCCGCGGTGGCGAACCATTGGGTGATTCTCCCGGGCGCCATCGCGCTCGCCGTGATCGTCACGCTGGCCGGCGCCGCCTTGCCGCTCGCCGGCGGCTTGAAAGCCCCGGCGGCGCTGGCGCTGCGCAACGAATGAAGCAGGTGTTAGGAGGCACGCGATTGATTCATTGCTTCATCGGCTCATTGCCTCATTGAATTAATGGCTCAATGACCCGATGATTCAATCGCTCCATCTCTGCTACCGGGCCCCTGTTTGAATCTATGCCGCCAAACGCCGAAAAAACCCGCCCGCGCCGCTCGCTCTTCTGGCTGCTGTGCCTGAAATCGCTCCAGGTGAAACGGCCGCAGGCGCTGCTCGGAATCGGCTCACTGCTAGCGGGCGCAGCCGTCTGTTCGCTGTTGCTGAATCTTTACGGAGGCGTGGGTCGCAAGATGGCGGAGTCCTTCAGCGCTTTTGGCGCGAACGTGATACTCACGCCGCGGGATGCGGGCTCGCAAGCGGGCTCGCTGCCTGGAACCATGCCCCGCCCGCCGGCGGCGGGACTCGAAGCGATGCGCCGCAACGTGCCCGGCGCTCTGTCTGTATCCGAGCTGTTTGTGGTTGCGCGCCTCGATCCCGCAACTCCTGACCTTCGATTCCCCGACGGTGAGAACGTTGTCGCTGTCGGCGCGCGGCTGCCGGGCCTGCTCGCGATGAACTCCAACTGGCGTGTCGAAGGAAAAATAACAGACCTCGGAAGCGCCGACTGTCTGGTGGGCGCGCATCTGGCACGCGAGATGGGGCTGCGGCCGGGCAGCCAACTGAAGCTGGGCGCGCTTCCTGCGCCCGCCGGCGCGCGCGAGCCCGCAGCCCGTTTGTTTCACGTTGCCGCCGTCGTCTCGACCGGTGGCTCGGCGGACGACCAGGTCTTTGTGCCTCTCGATACTTTGCAGCGGATCGCCGGTCTCGCGGATCAAGTGAGCGTCGTGGAGGTGCGCGTGCCGGCCGGCGCCCGCCAAATCGAGGCCGCCATGCGCGAGCTCCGGCGGGCCTATCCGAGCCTCGCGGTGCGCCCGGTGCGGCAGATCGTCTACTCCGAAGGGCGCGTGCTCGGAACGATTCAGCGGCTGATGCTTGCGCTCACCGCGCTCATTCTCGCAATCATTGCGCTCTGTGTTGCGGCCGTGATGTCCGCGATCGTGCTCGAGCGGCAGAAGGACGTGGCCGTGATGAAGGCGCTTGGCGCGAGTGACCGGCTGGTGATGGAGCTTTTCCTGCTCGAAGGCGCGGTGCTTGGCCTCTTGGGCGGCACGGCGGGTTTCTTCGTTGGCGCGCTGTGTGCGCGCGAGGTCGCGATCCGGCTGTTTGACGTGGCGCTTGCGCCGGTCTGGTGGGTGCTGCCGGCGGTTTGCTTCGCGGCGGCTCTGCTCGCCGTGTTGGCGACGATGTTTCCCGTACGCAGGGTTCGAGCCATCCAGCCCGCTGTCGCGCTCAAGGGGGCGTGAAGATCGAGTGAAGAGTGACGAGTGAAGAGTGATGAGCGATCAGCTATGAGTGATAGTCAAAGGGCCGCGGCCGGTGCTGTCCAAGGCTTTTGCCTCATCGCTCATCACTCGTCACTTTTCTTGTGGAGTTCAGCAACGTGGCCTTCATCGAAGCTAAGGGTTTGACCAAGCAATACAGCCCATCAATTTACGCGCTGCGCAGCGTGTCGCTCGCCGTCGAGCGCGGCGAGTGGCTGGCGGTGATGGGCCCGTCGGGCTCGGGCAAAAGTACGCTTCTAAACATTCTCGGATGTCTCGACTCGCCCACCGAGGGCTCCTGCTCGATTGACGGCGAGGAGCTCACGCGCCTTTCCAAGAACGATCTCGCCCGCTTCCGCGCCGAAAAAGTGGGATTCATCTTCCAGCAGTTCCATCTCGCGCCCTATCTCACCGCCGTCGAAAACGTGATGCTCGCTCAGTACTTCCACAGCCTCGCGGACGAGAATGAAGCGCTCGAAGCGCTTCGCCGCGTGGGCCTCGGAAGCCGGGTCACGCATCTCCCCTCGCAGCTTTCGGGAGGCGAGCAACAGCGCGTCTGCATCGCGCGCGCGCTCATCAACCAGCCGAACCTCATCCTTGCCGACGAGCCGACCGGCAACCTCGATGAGGTGAACGAGTCGCTGGTGATGGGGTTGCTAACGGACTTGCACCGCGACGGCCACACGATCGTGATGGTCACGCACGATGCGGAGATCGGACGCATGGCGGAGCGCCGCGTCGATCTTCATCACGGCCGGCTGACAGAAGTTTCCGCGTTGCCCGCTTACGAGTCCCCGCTCACCGCAATGCTCTTACAAGCCGTGTGGCGCGCCCAGGAGGAGCGCGGAGCGAGCGAACTCGCCGCCGAAACGCTGCCGGCGTTCCGCGAGAATCGCGCCACGTTCCTGCTCATGGCGCAGGAAGGGTCCGTCAACGTCGAACACGGCCTCATCTCTCTCACTCCTGTCGGGCAGAAGCGCGCCGACGAGCTGATCCGATGCCACCGCCTCGCCGAGCGGTTCTTCTACGAGACGTTTGGAATGGACGAGGATCGCCTGCACGAAAACGCCCTGAGAATCGAACCGCTCTGGACCGGCGACGTCGTTACGAAAATCTGCACCTTCCTCAATCACCCGCGATCTTGCCCGCACGGCGACCCAATCCCGCGCGGCGAATGCTGCCCGGCAGCGTAATCTCCCATAGAGCATTCCACCCCGGGACATGGCATACGAGTTAGGTTCGCGGGCTTGAGTCCGCCCATTCCCCTTCGGCGGGAGTTGCCGCATTCGTCCTCCCCGGCTCGCAGGCAACACCCTTCTGCCGGCGATGTGCTCGCGTTTAGGCCGGTGCTCCATCCTTTGAAGATTGGCTATGACGGCAAGACAATTCAGCGCCAGATGAGACGGATGAGTCCATAGCTTGGGTAGCCGCGTATGCGCCGCCCGCCCAGCCTGGCTGACCCCCTCGGCCGGGCCGCCAACATTAGGGCCTGCTAATGTTTGTTGATTCTAAAGCATCAATAGGCTTCGTTCCGCGAGTTTTTTTATTCAGCGCGTTTCCCCCACCGCACAACCGCGCGCACCGGAAACGGAACCCATTATATCCTGAGCCCCCGTCGGCACTGATATGC
>JBOGKE010000040.1:0-55277 GCA_050745265.1 Terriglobia bacterium | reverse complement strand
GAACGCCTATCAAAGCGCTCCAGAAACATCTGGTATACCGGCTGCTTGTTAGCAGTTGGAGTACCAAATCAGTTGAAGTTTAAACCGCCGGGAATCTGCGGCTTACCGGGCGCGCTGTTCACTCGATGTGCAATGTTTTGCACATTCTATGCAGCCGCATGTCGTCGTCTTAAATCGCTTAAACCGCCGGAAGAGCGAGACAGTGGAGGGGGATCGACTGAACTCGCCCGTCGTGCTACCCGGCAGCGGCTTATCGCCATTCACTCACCTACAATGCAATTCTCGCGCCAACTCGATTTGGGTTGAATGTTATTGAATATGCAGGAACGTTAGAGGGACGGCTAAAACTCAAGTTGCAAATCGCTGCACATTATCCGCACGCACCATGCGAAGCGGGGTAGCGCGGAGTTGTTCTTTAACTCCGCGGCTTTTCTGCTGCGGATTGGAAAAGCCGCAGACTTAAAATGCAAGTCTGCGCTACCCAGCTCCGTGTTGAGGGGTCCTTCACGCAACGAACGCTGCGCTGTAGACGGGGCGGGTGACCGCCGGAGCGCGCCGCTCGGCCCGCTCGACGTCCGAGGCGTCGACCTCGACGGAAACCGACTGCTGCAGCATCTCGACCGAGATCACCAGCCGGAAGGCGCCTTTGGTTCTGGCCAGGATTCCCTCAACTCCCGCGAGCGGACCTCGCTTCACGCGCACCCAGTCGCCGCACTTGAGGAACGGGTGGGGATCCACCTGTTGCACGTTCTCAACCATCCGCTTCACCGCTTCGATTTCGGCGTCGGGAATTGCGGCCAAGCGGCCCGCCGAGCACAGAATCGAGCAGACGCCCGGCGTGGTGAGGATGTGCAACTGCCGCTCCTCGCCGCCCCTCAGGAATACGTACGAGGGAAACAGGGGCAAAGAGACGAGCTTGTAGCGGTCCTTCCAGCGGCGCCGGGTTTCGTACAGCGGTAGGAAGACCTCGAGTCCCTTGTCCTCGAGGAAGCCGCACGCCGTCTTCTCGTGCTGATGCCGCGTGTAGATGGCCCACCACGGGGAGGGGCAGAGCTCCGACCGTGAATTCACGCCGTCAATTTCCACCCTTTCCATATAGCTCCGCCCTCTGACTTACAGGATTGGTTCCCCCGTGTAAGCCAAACACCCGTAGCGGCGACGCGCTCAGTGCGCTTAGGGCACGCACCGTCGGCAAAGGGCCACTGCGGTCAATCGCGTGCCGACTGGCCGTGCCTGCTTCCGCTGCCCAAAAACTGACGGCCAGAAGAGCACCAACCGCGGCTACCGCTGCGCTGCCAAGCTCAACCCGCGCCTACATAATCTGCTGGTCAAAACCAGCCGGCCCGGTCGGCCCCGCCGACCCCGCTGGCCCTATCGGGGCTGGCGTTGCCGATCGTGAACCCGTCCGCGGACGTCCGAACCTGCACCGCACAATTGAAGCCGCGTGCGCCGGCAGCGATTCGCCGCCGGGTCCCAGCTCCGTTCGAACGATCAGCCCGCGGCAGCGCATTTCTGCGGGCGCTACATCGTGCATTACAGCGGGCAGGGTGACGACCATCTCAATCGAAGTCTGCGGCCGAAGAACCCGTTCGGTGCGAAACAGAATTCCGGTCACGCTGATATTGACCGTCCGCCCCTCGTGCCACACTTCGGTTCCCGTTTCGCGGTACCGGAACGGAAGATCGGCCGCGAATCGCTGCCTGCGGCTCGCGAACTGCCGATCCTCGGTGTCTGTCGGAAATGCCACGGAGCCCCTCGAAGACGAATAACTTTTCACCAGCGACTGTCCAAGCTCTTTGCCCACCCCTTCGGACAGAGCCGGTGCAAGTGTTCCGTGCCGGCATTCAGGCCCTCCGTGGCGACACCCGTGATGATGCTGGCCCGGAACTTACCGCCGGGCCAGGCGAAAATGCAAAATCCTCGCGGCGACCGCGGGCGAATCTTTTCCCGGCGTGGGCTCCACACGGACGACGATGCCGCTGCAAATCACCTCAGCAGCGCCTTCCGCGTTCAGGGGCGGCATCGCTATGCATAAATCCAAAGGCGCGCCGGCCGCGGGAAGGAACTCGCTTCGGAACAAGACCCCGGAACTACTGATATTTTCGGTCTCGCCCTCGCGCCAAGTGCTCTCGCCCGCTAATCTGTATCGGATGGGTACTTGCAGGATGAATCGCTGAGCGCACCGGGCCTCCCCAGCGCCTGCACGCTCGTCTTCCAGCTTCCGCCCCTCAATTTCCCTGACAACTGCCAAAGGAAGCCACCCCTCCACCCCGCGTTACTCTGCGGCCGAGCCACTGTGTCCATTTTGACTGGTTATCGCCGCGGGTCAATGGCCCGAAGGTGCCATGCCAATGGTACCCCCCCGTGCTATTGATCCAGGCTCTGATATCTCACCCGGTAGAAGCGGGGCGGGGCGCAGCCCGGTCCGGTGCGACATGCAACGCCTCGACTGCGACCGAGGCGGTGCGAAGGAGGCGCCCGTTCAGCATAAGCGCCTGAGCACGAGGCCAAGCACCGTATCGAGGAGCGGCCGCGATCGCTACGGTCAACGCTTTCTGACCTGGGCTTTGGGCTGGGGCGGTAACGACCCGCCCAGGTCAGAGGCGCTGTGAATTAACCTCCAAAGGCTGCTGTAGCGGCGCTCTACGAGCGCCGCATCGATTGAAAACAAAAGACCGGCGGTGAGGACACCGCCGCTACAGCGGAATTAATTCACAGCTTCAGAAGGGGCGGCTCGTGGCGAGCTGCCGCAAGAACCAAGCACGTTTGGGGGCGCGGATCAGGACTCGTCGATGAGCTGATGGCTGACGGCGAATAGAATGAGTTCCATGCGGTTGGAGACCCCCAGCTCGTCAAATATGTTGGTGATGTGGTGCTTGACGGTATGCTCGCTGACGGAAAGCTTGCGGGCGATTTCCTTGTTCGTATAACCGGCGCTGATGGCCGCCACCACCTGGATCTCGCGCGGGCTGAGGCCGAAGTTGGGCCGGTGCGGCGCGGTGCCCTTGCGCGGCAGCAATTGGTGAAGCAACTGCACAACGTCTCCGGCTGTCTCCCTCCCCACCCAGTACCGCCCGTTGAGCACGCTGCGGATGCTCTCGACGATGAGCTCGGTGGCCGCTTCCTTCAAAACAATGCCGCGCGCTCCGAGCTGAACCGCCTGGGCGATTTCGGTCTTCTCGATCGAGGCGCTCAGAACGATGGCGCGCAGCGGCAAAGACTGTGCGGCCAGCTCGCGAAGGACCTCAAGCCCCGAGCGCTGGGGGATGGCCAGGTCAAGCGTCATGATGTCCGGGGCTAGCTCGCGAGCCAGCTTCAGCGCCTGGGCGCCGTCGGCGGCCTCGCCGATCACGGTGAAGCCCGGTTCCGATTCCAGGAGCCGCCGAAGACCATAACGAAACACCGGATGGTCGTCGACGATGAGGATCTTGACGGACTCGCCGGCGCGGTCAGACATGGGAGGCAAACCGTATATCGAGCCGCGCGCCCTGGTTCGGGTAAGACTCAATGGCCAGTTCGCCCTTGAGATAACGCACGCGTTCTTTGATCACGCGCGGTCCCATATGGGACGCGTCGAGCTCGGCCTGGGAGAGCCGGCCCGAGAAACCGAAGCCGCGGCCGTCGTCACGGATGAGGAGCTGGCAACTGCTTTGGCCGGGATCGAGACGCACCTCGACCGTGTGCGCGCCGCTATGTTTTCTGACGTTCGCCAGCGCCTCATGCACAATGCGCACCACTTCGCGAGAGACGGGCGCCGCAATCATTTCATTTTCTGCGTCGCAGGCGAAGGTGGCGGTGATGCCGGTTTCACGCTGGAACTTTTCGAGCATTTCGGCGAGGCAGGGCCGAAGCTGGCGCGGCGCCGGATCGAGCCGCAACCGCTCCATATCTTCGCGGAGATTGACAATCCCCTGGCGCAGGAGGCGCTGAACGGCGGCGAGCGCCTCGGCCGCGCTGAACCTTCCAGAGGCGTTTTGGCGGCCGAGCGAGTCAACGCTCATCTCAAGCGCGACCATCGATTGGATCGCCCCGTCATGCAGATCGCGCGCGACGCGCAGGCGTTCGACCGAGCGCGTGCGGGCGCGCAGGCGGCGCAAACGATAGACGCCGTACAAGGTGGCGCCGACCTCCGCGGCGACTCCTTGCAGTGCGCGCAGGCGCGACTCGCGGCGGGCGGAGCGCGCGTCCAGCAGAAAGATGCGGCCTGCCCAGTCCCTTCCGAACTGCAGATTGGCCGCCATGAGCGTCTCAAAAGGCTCGCCTAAAAGCGGCGGGTCCGTGATCCCCCGGGCAGCTCCTTTCACGCGGCGCCCTTTGTGATCGAGCGCCAGAAGTCCTGACGGTGCGCCGGTCCTCGCTTGCGCAAACAGCCCGCTCTCGCCGGGCATCGCCGAAAGGCAGTTGGCCGCCTCGGACGACGGCACTTCACGGCGCTCGAGCCCGCCGGCCCAGGAGCCGTCGTTCCTGACGCTCCATTCAAACGCCCGGCCCGTGGACGATTCCCTGAGCACCAATAAAACTCGTTTGGCGCCGAAGGCCGCGAGAATCGTGTGCAGGACCTGATCGAGGCTCTCGTGCATGCCGGCCTCGGGCCGCAAGCTTTGCAGTATCGAGTGCACGGTCGCGCCGGCGGAGCGCGATCCCCTGTCCCCGCGGGCCAGGTATGCCAGCAGCCCGCCGACAATCAGAACGCCCAGCACTTCCGCCACCAGCGCGCGCGTCCGGAATAGCTCGAGCAGGATGGCCAGCAGCGAGCGAGCTCGTGAGCTTGCAACCAAGTTTCCCAACGGGAGGATCAGCACCAGGGCGGCCGTGGTGGCGAGAGTTTCCCGGGCGTGCCAACGCCAAGCCGCCGATGCGATGGCGAAGAGAAAAAGCAGAATCAGCCAGCGGCTGGCGCCTCCCGCGATTAACCAGATCACGGAAGGCCAGATCACGTCGACGAGGTGAACGACGCCCAGAAAATAGGGCGCGCCCGTATCGGCGCGATCGACCCACACCAGAAGGGCAAAGCTGTACAGGATGTAGAGGAACAGCGCGAAGCGCCCAGCGTATCCGAAACGCCCGCCCAGGGGCGAGTCCAGGCGCACCGCCCAGGCACAACTCAACGAAATAAGCAGGCGTGAGATAGCGAGTATCTGCTCTCGACGAAAACGCCCGCGGAAACAAACCGGCACACCCGCACTGCGCCCCCTCCACCCCCTCGCAGAACCCATTGCGGTTTCCCCCTTTTTGACGCTCCAGAGGTTAGCTGAAGCCTCGGAGGCTGGAAGGCACGGAAGGACTGGCCGTTCTCTGCTTCAGCCGAATTAGTTCCGGCAGTGGCATTCCACCGGCTTCGCCCTGAACGCCGCCGCGCGCTTGCCTCTGCGAGATCGTCGGCGTTGCGGCCCTGTGGCGCTTCACGCCGTTTCGGTTGCCACGCGCGGTCCGTAAGCCGTTGGAGCGCTTCGGCGCGACCCCTATCTAACCTTTCGACCAACGCTAACGGACGATATCACATTTTTTTTTTGACGGTCAAGTATTCAGGCAGTCAAGAATGTGCTACGGAGTTTACTGATTGTGTAAACTTTTGCAACTTTCGCTGTGATTTGCAGCTAATGTGCAATGGAATGCACGGCCGATTAACAACGGACTGGCCTAACGCCGTTTGTTTGCAATCAAACCCATTTGGAACGTCGCTTGCTATTCTGAGCACCAGCTCTTGCCTTGGAACCAACGACTCGTCCCCCGCCGACCGCTGCATCAACGGCACGGACATCGCGCCGGCGGATCTCGGCCGGTTCTCGGCCAACGGCGCGCTGAGCTTTCTTAATAATGCCAACGGCGGCGCAGCGTACTTCTGCGGGGATGGCGGTGCGACGGCCGTCGAGGATTACAACAACGCGCCCCACGACGCCGATTACGGCGACTGGTCGATCACTTGCCAGCACGTCCAGGATGCGTTCGGCTGCCAGAGGCATAGCTTCGATGTCACCAACGATAATGGCAGCCCCTAAACCACGGTGCTCGATGCGCTGGGTTACAACCTGAACACGCAATCGGCAGCCGAGCCTGTTGCTGGGAATGGTCGTGCGCGGCCTCGCCTGGTTGAAGCGAGACCCGCTTCGCGCGCTCGCTCAGCGCGAGCGGTAATTGCGGCAGGGGCGAACTGCAGCGGTGGATCGGAGCCAGCCTCGGTCAGGACCGGCTCGCCGGCCGCCTTTCCCATGGGTGGGGCGAACGTACTTCGCCGCTACCGCGAGCGGGCGTTCCCGCGAACGCCACACGGCGCGCGCACTCATGCACCCAGGCTGGCACCGATCGTGGAGACGCTGGCTGCTACGCTTCTCCCACCAAGCCGTGGCTTACCGCAAAAAGCGCCAGTTCCAACCGAGTTGAAACGCCAGCCTTCTCGAACGCCGTCGTAAGGCGGCGCCTGAAGGCGCTTTCGCTCAGCCTGAATTCCCTGGCAATATCTTTGTTGTTGTAACCGCTCGCTATTCTCGAGATGATTTTCAGTTCGCGCGGAGTCAGCCCCGGGCTTGTGAAGCCGCTGGCTTTCTCACAGCCGGAAGCTTCCACTATCGCTTCGAATCCAGTTGAAGCGCCAAGCACCCTGCGCAGCCCGCCGCGCAAGGCGGCGTGATCTGCCGCGATTCCGACACGAATACTACAGCCTTCTTCCCCTCGGATCATGTGAAGCCCCCTCCAGAGCCATTCAAGGCTCGGGATTTTTTGAATTGACATGGCTCAAGGTTCCGCCAAGTTGTCCCTAGCATACGGGCCGTACCGATGTTTGTCAAGGAACAAACGGCTCAATATATAGGAGCTCTGAGCTGTGTCGCGCCGGTCTGCGACGCGCGGCGTTCGCGGTTCGATGAGCGGCGCGACGGAAACCTGTGCCGTCCGCGAGCCGCTTCGCCGTCGTGTCCCCGAAGGCGCCGTTTTTCCTGCTTCCCGCCCGCGGTTTATGGTAAATTTTTTGGGTGCCTCAGGCCCGCGACCAGACTCGGCTTCGCGAAATCTGCCGCACCGCAGCCCGCGTTTTTTACGAGAAAGGTTACAGTGGCGGCTCCATGCAGGACATCGCGGAAGCGGTGGGCCTCACCAAGGCGGGCTTGTACCACCACATCGGGAGCAAGGACCGGCTGCTCTACGAAATCATGAACTACGGCATGGATATCCTGCAGGAAACGGTGCTCGACGCGGTGGCTGCGATTAAGGACCCGCGCGAGAAGCTGCGGCAAACCATTGCAGGGCACATTCATCTCGTCGTTCGCGCCCGCGATCTCGAAGTGACGGTGATTCTGCACGAAAACCGGGCGCTCAGCGGCGCATTGCGGCAAAAAATCAACGCGCGAAAGCGAGAGTATATCCATTTTCTCGAGGGCCTGATCGCGGAGGTGCAATCTCAATCCAGCGCGCCCGCGCCCATCTCGCCCACGCTGGCGGCGTTTGCCCTGCTCGGCATGATCAACTGGCTCTACCAGTGGTATCAGACCAGCGGACCAGTGCCCGAAGACGATTTGGCCCAGGCGTATTCCGCCTTCTTTTTCCGGGGACTGCTCGGCAGCGCGCCATGACCGGGTAGCCCGCAGCCGGCTCCGGCGGCAAAGCGGCGAGCGAATGGCAAAGATCAGCGTGGCAATCCAGGGCGAGCGCGGCTCGTTCAGCGAAGAGGCCGCCGGCGTCCTTCTCGGCCCCAAGATCGCCGTCAAGCCGAATGAGAGCTTCTCCGCCATGTTCCGCGCCGTCGCGAGCGGCGAATCCCGCTACGCTCTGGCGCCCATCGAAAATACCCTGGCGGGGCCGGTATACGAAAACTACGATCTGCTGCTTGAGCACGACCTGCACATTGTTGCGGAGGTCAACCTTCGCATCGTGCACAACCTCATCGCGTTTCCGGGCACGACGGCGGCGAACCTGGCGCGGGTCTATTCGCATCCGGTCGCGCTCGCGCAGTGCCGGCGGTTTTTCAAGCGGCATCCCCGGGTTGAGCGAATGCCCTTTTACGACACCGCCGGCAGCGTGAAGATGCTGGCGGAATCAAGACCCCCGGGCTCTGCCGCGATTGGCAGCCGCGTCGCTGCGCGCGTCTACGGCGGGCGCATCCTGCGGGAGCATCTGGAAGACCACCAGGAAAATTACACGCGTTTTCTGCTGCTCTCGCGCGCCCGCGCCGTGCGGCCCGGCAGTGACAAGGTGTCGATCGCGTTTTCCACGCGCAACGTTTCGGGCGCGCTCTTCAAGTGCCTGAGCGTCTTTGCGCTGCGCGAGATAAATTTGTCCAAGATCGAGTCCCGTCCCCTGCGCACCCATCCGTGGGAATATATGTTCTACGTGGACTTCGCGGGCAATCTCAAGGACGCGGTCTGCCGGAACGCGCTCAGCCACCTCGCAGAGGTCACCGATTTCCTGCGGGTTCTCGGGTGCTACAAAGGCTGGCGGCGCCGGTAAGCGGGGCGGCGCACCGCGGCAGAGCCGCAACCAACGGTGCTGTCATCCTGAACCCTTCGCGGTTGTCATTCTGAGCGACGCGAAGAATCTCAGTATTTCCGCTCACACTTAAGTCCGTCACGGATCTGCTTGTAAGCTGAGGGAAAAGCAGATTCTTCACTTCGCGCAGAATGACAGGCCGGATAAAAGCTTGCTAAAAAAGCAAATGTTTGCGAGCTTGCAGTCCAAAGCCGCGGACCTGAAGAGCGCAGATCCGCGCTACCGGAGGTCGTGAGTTGAAGCGAGACGGATTCAGAGGCGGCGGAGTCTCGCGCCGCGAGTTCCTGGCGCGGACGGCTGCGCTCGCGGGAAGCTCGGCGCTGGCCCCTCGGCTCGCGGCGATGAGCCCGGCCATTTCCGTCCGCTTCAAGGACGTGGCCCGCGCGAGCGGCATCGGCTTTCTTCAGGATTCCACGTCGTCGGCCGAAAAGCTCTACCTCGAGACGATGGGTACTGGCCTCGGCTGGATCGACTACAACCGCGACGGATTCTACGACCTTTTCCTCGTCCAATCTTCTAAAACGCCGGACTATTCTCCTCCGCGCCCGCTCCGCTGCGCCCTTTATCGGAACAACGGCGACGGCACGTTCACCGATGTCACGGAGAAAGCCGGGGTCGGCGGGAGCGGCCACTACGGCCAGGGCTGCGCGGTGGGCGACTACGACAACGACGGCTACCCGGACCTTTACGTCACCGGCTATGGCCGCGCGATTCTCTACCACAACAACGGCAACGGCACGTTCGACGACGTGACGGCGAAGGCCGGCGTGGCCGACGAGGGTGGATGGTCAACGAGCGCCGCGTGGTTCGATTACGATCGCGATGGCTATCTCGACCTCGTTGTCTGCAACTATATCGAGTGGACGCTCGCGAACAACCTCTACTGCGGCGAACACCGGCCGGGCTACCGGTCGTACTGCCATCCCGACAATTACCGCGGCCAGCGCATCAAGCTTTATCACAACAACCACGACGGCACGTTCGCAGACGTGTCGCTGAAATCCGGAGTCGGCGTTCCGGAAGCCAAGGGGATGGGAGTGGTGTGCGCCGACTTCAATCACGACGGCTGGATTGACATTGCGATCGCCAACGACACGTGGCCCAATTTCCTCTTCATCAACAAGCGCAACGGCACGTTTGACGACGTTTCGCTGATCTCCGGCATCGCTGCGAGCGCGGATGGAAAGTACGAGGCGGGCATGGGAATCGATGCGGACGACGTGGACGGCGACGGCTGGGCCGATGTTTACATCACGCACCTGGACTTCGAGCTAAACCGCCTTTATCACAACAACCACGACGGCACATTTGACGACGCCACCTTCTCCTGCGGCATCGGCAACAGCGCGGTGTCGCTGAGCGGCGTCGCAGCCAAGTTCATGGACTATGACAACGATGGGTGGCTCGACATCTGCCAGGTTAACAGCGCCATGCTCGAAAACATTCAGCTCTATCACAGCGAGGTAAGGTACCGCGAGCCGAAGCTGATGTACCGCAACCTCGGGCATGGCAAGTTCGCCAAAGTCTCAAACCTGCTCGGACCCGACTTCATGCGCCCTACCGCCGGCCGCGGGCTCGCCGTCGCCGACTATGATAACGACGGAGACTTGGATTTCGCCGTCAACAATCGCGGAGACTATCCTCAGCTCCTGCGCAACGACGGCGGCAACGCCAACAACTGGCTCAAGGTTTTTCTCGTTGGCACGAAATCCAATCGCGACGGCACCGGCGCGCGGCTCACTCTCACTTCCGAGGAGTTCGTCCAGGTGCGCCAAGCGACGGGCGGCGGGAGTTACATGGGCGCGAGCGATCCGCGGATTCATTTCGGCCTGGGCAGCCGGAAGAACGCGGAGTCGCTCGAAATCCAGTGGCCGTGCGGCGTGGCGGAGAAATACACCCGGTTGCCCGTCAACCAGATTGTCACCATCAAAGAAGGCGAAGGCGTGATTCCAAGCCGTTTTCCGCAGGCGCGAGCGCCGTCCAACTCACGCCGGCTCTAGCGCCAGCCGAATATGCCTTCACCGGCTCTTGACATCATGAAGCTCAGCGAATAGCGTCAAGGTGTGAGAACGACATTGACTCTGGACGATGATGTAACGGCGAAAATCCGCGCGAGGGCGCGAAGATCTGGCGAGCCTTTCCATCCTCGCGTTGGTTCGAATTGGCACCAGCCCCGGCCGCTGGAGCATCCGCTCTCCAAGCGATCGCGATTGTGGGAGCTTGGCTTCAACATCCCATGGTAATGTTGCTGAATCCGGGAGAGCGGCGCTGGGAAATTCTTCGTGCCTTGATGATCAAGGGGCAGGTGCGAGGCCGTCTTGTCATGGACGCACATTTGGCGGCACTGGTTGCGACTAGCGACCGGGATTTTACCCGGTTTTCCGGATTGCGGATTGTGAATCCACTTGAAGCATAATCTCTCAGTCGCCGCCCTCCGCTTTCATGCACAACGCCAGGGACTGGGTTGCTTCGGCACGGCATCGCTGCCGTGGGCTCTTCTTTTTGCAAACCAACAGCCACACCACAAAGCCCGTGCGGTGGCTACCGCCGCGCCGAACGGGGATAATCGTCGGCGGTGGCTCGGCTCATGTCGCTCGGCGTCGGCGTGTGATAGTACTGCTTCCGGGCTTTCTGCCACTCGACCGCGCTGAGTCCGTACGGGTCGAATACAATCGCGCCGCTGCGGATCGTCATCTGCGTGATCAGCTTCTCGTTTCCATTCTGCCGCGCGTATCCGTCATCCATGTAGCTGAAGCGGCCGTGGAGTAATTGCAGCACCGCAATATCCGCGTCCGATCCCACCGAAAGCGTCCCGAGCTCGGTGTGGTGAATCTCGCGCGCGGGATTCACCGTGGTTTCCTGGATCACATCTTCGAGCGTCTCGCCCATCGCCAAGAACTTCGACATCACATTGTTCAGGCTCATCGCGAGCTGGACGATGCTTCCATCGTGGAGGTCGGTGGAGATCGAGTCCGGCAGGAAGCCTTGCTGGACGGCCGGCATGGCGTTGCGGAACCAGAAGCTGGCGCCGCCGTGCCCCACGTCGAAGATGACGCCGCGCTTGCGCGCCTGCCACATGATGGGATTCACCTTGCCGTTAGGCAGAATAATCGGAAACTGCTGCGCGAAGACGTGCGTGTGGATGTCGCCCGGCCGCATATGTTTCAGAATCAGGTCCGCGTAGGAGCGACCGGGGCGTGGGAAAAAGTCCACCATGATGGGCACGCCGGCCGCGCGGCCGCACGCGACGGCGCGGTCGACGGCGATCCATAGCGGGTGCTCCGCATCGTTCGGTTGATCGGTCCAGTAATGCGCCGTCTTCACGCCGACGATGATCTTCCGGTATTTGCGGATCGTGGCGGCGCAGCGCTGGACGTCCATCTGATCGACGTCTTGCTCGAGACCGCCGCTCATTCCGTCCGCCACGATGTTGAGCCAGGAGAGCACGCGGATTTGCGATCGGTCGGTCACTTCCTCTTTTTCCATCAGAAAAGTGTCCGCGCCTGCCGTTCCGGCATCCACCACAGTCGTCACGCCGGACTGAAGCATGAGGTCGGCCATGATTTTGTAGGGCATGATGTGAGAGCGCGCGTCCGGCGAAAACCAGTTGATCGGCGCGCCGCCCCGCGCAATGTGAACGTGAATATCAATCAGGCCGGGCGTGACGTACAGCCCCTGAACGTTCACCACCTTTCCCGCCTCAGCCGCCGGGAGGCTCGGCGCGACGGCCGCGATCTTACCGCCCGTCACCGCAACGTCCATGATGCGATCGATATGGTTGGCGGGATCGATCACGCGTCCCCCTTTCAAAAGCAAATCGTAATGCGCCGCTTGAGCGTAGAGCGGCGCCATCAGGCCGAGCACGACGATGACGCTCCCCACCGCCCAAACGAGCCTCTGCTTTACCATACACTCCTCCTGGTTTTGATTGCCGAAAATGCATCGCGCAGCGGCGCTGAAGCGCCTGCGACAACGCCGCGCCAAAGCCTATCGCGCCAGCCATTCGTCCCGCAGCCGCGTTTGATCCGGAGTGGCGCCGGGATTCTCTTCGATCGAGTAGTCGCTCGCCGCGGGCGGGCCGAGCTTCACTTCGATGATCTGGCGGCTGCCCAGCCGGTCCACCGTGAACGGAACAGTTGCGCCTACCGGATACATTTTCAGCCGATCACCGAGAGAAGTCGTGGCGAGCGACAACTGGTCCACATCGACGAGCACGTCGCCCACGCTGAGTCCGGCGCGGTCCGCGGGGCTGCCGGGCCGCACCGTCATCACGCGGACTCCGTTGTCAACCGATTGTCCAAGGATGCCCATCGACGGAGGCGCGAGGGGAGGTGGGGTGACATCGAGCTTAAGCCCCATGCCCGCCAAGACCGATGCGTACGGCAATTCTTCCGTTCCGCGCACGTAGCTGGAAAGAAACTGTGCGAAGTCCGATCTCGAAACCTCATTCAGCGCATTCAGAATGTCGCGCTCGGTATAACCGCGCCCGGGCAGGTAATACGACGCGGCGGGCGCTTGGTAGAATTTCCGGTACGTGGCGCGCATTAGGTCGTCGAGAGACTTGCGGCCGCCCGTGCGCTCGCGCAGTTCAAAATCGAGCAGTAACCCGAGCAGCGCCCCCTTGTTGTAATAGGAGATCGTGGAGTTGGCGAAGTTCGTCTCCTGCATCTGGGGCGCCCGGTCGAAAAACCAGGCGTGAAGACTCGAGCTTTCGGCGGACATCGTCGCCCGCCCCGGATCCTGCTGCAGTTCGCGGACTTCACCTGCCAGCGCGCTAAACAGGTCGTTGCGCGTCCACAGGCCCGCGCGGTAGAGAAAGATGTACGAGTAGTACTCTGTGAGTCCCTCGGCAAACCACAGCGAGCGCGTGTAATCCTCCCGCGTGTAGTCGAACGGTCCCAGCGCGGCGGGGCGCAGGCGCTTGACATTCCAGACGTGGAAGAACTCGTGTGCGGCATCTAGCTCGGCGGGATCGAGCGCATCGGCGCCGGGCACGCCACGCACGATGATCTCGGTGGAGTTGAGATGCTCCATGCCGTCGCCTTCCGTGATCAGCGGCGTGAGGTCGAAAAGAAACGTGTAGTTCTCGAAATCCGGCGCGGGCATCATCGCCATTTCTCCGTGAACGATCTTCTCGAGATCCGCTGTGAGCCGCGCCGTCCATTTGGCGGGCGTTTCGTCTCCGTGACCCAAGGCATGGACCACAACGCGGAACAATTTTCCGCGCTCGGTGAACTGAGTCGTCACGTCTTCCGTGGAAATCTCCATGGGCGTGTCGATGAGCCGGTCGTAGTTGGGCGCTTGAAACGCGGTTTGCGAACTCGAAAGCGAGAAGCCGCTGTAAATTTTCGCGTTGCCGCCCCACTCAGTCGGAAGGCGCAATTCGAGCGTGAGCGGGTCCCGCTTGTGACCCGCGACGTACATGTAAACGTCCGCGCCGTTGATGTTGGCGTGCGAGGAATTAAACTGCGCGAAGCTGCCGGTCAGCGTGTTCGCGTAGACGCGGTAGCGCACGGTAACGGCTCCGCCCGCGGCTCCCGTTTCCACATGCCAGGTTTGTTTATCACTGCAGGTCCACGGAAGCGGCTGGCCGCTGGCTCCGATTGCTTCAAACTGTTGCACGTTTTTGGCGAAGTTGTAGATCGCATACCGCCCCGGCGCCCAGGCAGGCATCACGAAATCGAGCGAAGGCTCGCGCACGCCGCTGACTTGGATTTCGACGCCGATCAGGTGCGTGGTGGGACGCTCCAGAAGCAGGCGATAGCTCAGATCCAGGGCGCCTGCGGAGGAGGGCGACTGCAGGGCGGCAGACGTCAATGGAGTGAGCAGCAGCGCAAGAAACGCGGCGCCGATGAAACTCAGCGGCAAGCCCGGGATGCTGCGCACATAACGCGGCCGGCGAATTGATGTCATCAACACTATGTTGGAACGCTCAGCGTCGATCCTCCCGAGGCCAGCGCGGCGGGCCACTGTCCCGGCGGATTCATGAGTTCGCGCGATCGGCTATTATAGCTCGCCCCGCCCCGCGTTTATTGAAAGAAGCCGTGTCTACCGTCCGCGCAGCGCGGAGTTGTCTTGCAACTCCGCCGCTTTCCCAGCGGCGGAGACAACCGCGGGGTTTCTGCTGCGGCACGTAAGCTTCCGCGGGTGGAGCGGACATCGACGGTAGCAACGCGCTTTGCGGCAATTTTGCCGATTAAGGCTCAAAGGCCCCGAGCTTGCGTTTCGCGGCGCGCGGCGATAGCCTTGCGGATATGGCGGACAAGAAAAAGGCCGCTTCGGGAATCGAACTGCTCCGTGGACTCGTGCGGCAGTACCCGTTTGTCTGGAAGAACTTCAAGCTCTATTTCGAGAACCTTTACCGCCGCGACGTTCTCCGCACGAACGTGGTGGCGCCGTACGCTGCGGTCTTCTACGCCACCCACAAGTGCAATCTCGATTGCAGTTATTGCACGCAGAAGGAGCCGGACGTTTTCAGCGACGAGCTCCCGACGGCGAAAACGATTGAGCTGCTGCGCATCATCCGGCGCGAAACCGATTCGATTCTCTTCACCGGGGGAGAACCGCTGCTGCGCCCCGATATCGAAGATCTCGTGGCGGCGGCACGGAATGACATCCGGTTTCGCTCGGTGATGCTCGTCACCAACGGCACGCTGCTGCACAAGCGGCAGCGTCTGTTCGAGCTTTTGAGCGGGCTGGTGGTGAGCTTGGATTCGCTCACTCCAAATCCGGATCCCGCGTCGAAACCGGGCGTGGTCCCGCGCGTGATCGAGAACCTGCAGCTCGCCCGCGCGAAGATGGCGAAGCCCTCGGCGATCACCATCAGCACAGTGATTGAGGAATGGAACATCCACGAAGTCGAGCGCGTTCTCGATTATTGCCGGGAGCAGGGCTTCGTCTTTTCGGCGCAGTCGGCGCAAAAGGAGAAGATGCCAAATCTGCGCCTGCTCTCAAATCCGCGCTACCGCGAGCTCGCGCGCAAGATCATTGAGCGGCGCCGAACGGGAGAGCAGCCCATCAACGGCACCCCGAAGCTCTTGAAGACGCTGCTCGAGTTCGGCGACTTCCAGTGCTTTCCGACTTTTTTCCCGCGCGTCTACCCGAACGGCGATGTTTTCTATCCGTGCGAGCCGCTCAAGAAGATTGGCGGCAATCTCCTGCGGGAAGGATCGTTCAAGAAGGTATTCGCGCGCGGCCGCAAACTCTATGGCGAGATTCCCGAGTGCAAGGCGATTTGCTACCTCTTCGGAAACGTCATCTCGTCGTATTACGTGAACGATTTCTGGGGTCTGGCGGGCGATTCCATCCGGTAGCGGGAGTTACCGATGAGGCCGGGTTTTCCGCAAAGGGGCCGCGGAGTGCGACGGATGTAACCCTGTGTCTGCCGTGTCTCAGCCCGCGCAGGCATCAGCCGCGGACCAGCGCGTCTTCCCTCCAAGCGCCGACGCCGCGCTTGAAATAGCCTGGAATGCGCGTGCCGCAGTATTCGCAGCGCCCTTCTTCCGTGATTCGGAGATTGCTCGCGCGGTGCCAGGATCGCTTCACGATGGTCCGCTTGCAACCGGGGCAGATTGTGTTGGCGCCGTCCGAATAGATGTTCCCCTCGTAGACGAATTTAAGTCCCATTCCCATCGCAATGCGCCGCGCCTCGTGCAAGGTTTCAGGCGGTGTCGCGGGCTGGTCGCGCAGCTTGAAATCGGGATGAAAAGCGGTAAAGTGCAGGGGCACGTCGTCGCCGAGGTTGTCCAGCACCCATCCGCACAGCGCCCGCGTTTCCTCGCCGGCGTCGTTCAACGTGGGGATCATGAGGTTGGTGATTTCGAACCACGTTTCCGTCTCGCGCCGCAAGGTCTTCAGCGTGTCGAGCACCGGATCGAGGTGGGTCAGTGTGGTCTTCGAATAAAAGCGCTCGGTAAAAGCTTTGAGGTCGACGTTCGCGGCGTCGATGTGGCGGTAAACGTCGAAGAGGGCCTCGCGGGTGATATATCCGTTGGTCACCATCACGGTTTTCAGGCCCGCGCGATGCGCGGCCTGTGCGATGTCCACGGCGTACTCCGCCCAGATGGTCGGCTCGTTGTAAGTAAACGCAACGGAAGGGCAGGCGTATTCGACCGCGGCCCGCACAACCGCTTCAGGATCGAGGTGGGTCGAATTGACCTGGTCGGCTTTCGACTTTGAAATGTCCCAGTTCTGGCAGAAGAAACAGCCCATGTTGCACCCGGCAGTGCCCATGGAAAAAACGCGGGTGCCGGGCAGGAAATGATTGAGCGGCTTCTTTTCGATGGGATCGATTTGCAGCGCCGCGGGTTGCGCGTAACCCAGATTGTAGAGCCGGCCGCCGATGTTCTTGCGGATGAAACAAAAACCGGACTGGCCTTCGCCGATGCGGCAATGGCGCGGGCAGAGATAGCAGTGCGCGCGTCCGTCGGACTGGGTTTCCCACCAGCGCGCCTCATGAAGGTGTTGCGTGAACACGGGAACGTCTGAGCCCATAAGTACTCGTTATTTTCATTCTGGGTCGCGGAGATTCGCTTGTCAATTCGCCGCTCTTGATCGAAGCCGCCGTTCATGTTTTAGCGGCGATCTGTGACCACCGAGGACGCCGAGCGGCGCTCTAGATCGGCTCCTCAAGTCGAGTCCAGAATTGTTTTGCTTGCAGAGATGCGGGCTTGCACCGCGAAAGAATCTCCCCTATCTTAGCCTGTAGATGCCGATTTCCAAGAACACGACGTTGGCCGGCGCGGCCCCCGGTCGAAAGCCGGGACGGTGGGATTCCGAGGTGGGGCTCGGCGGGGAGTCCCGCTTGGCCCTGTATGCCGGCGGACTCCGGGCGAGGCTCTCTTCGGCCGGAATGATCCGCTGCAGAAGCCTGGCCATCGCGCTCTTCGTGGCGAGCGCCCTCGTCATCGGTCCCGCGCAATCGCGGGCGCTCGGCCGGAATTACGAAGTGCGGCAGGTCGGCCCTCACGCGTTCGTCTGGGTGCCGGACGACATCATGGACCAGAGCGGCGATCCGTACTTCAACCGCGCGGGAAACGTGGGCTTTGTCATCACGCCTGAAGGCGTGGTTGTAATTAACACGACGGATAATCCCACTCACGCACGCGAGGTGCTCTATGAGATCCGCCAGCGCACCGATGTTCCCGTCAGGCTGGTGATCGATCTCGGTTCCGAAGGCGACCAGGTGCTTGGCAACGAGGTATTCGCCGAGCAGCGCGCGACAATCGTTTCATCAACGCTAGCCGCGTCAGGAATGCGGGCGTACCAGGCCGGTTTTGCGAGAAGATTCCTGTACGACCCCGAGCTGCCGTCGCGCATGAGGGGCATCCATTTCGCTTTTCCGGAGCAGACCTTTAGCGGACAAACTTCCTATGACGTCGGGGGCACGCAAATCCGCGCCACCGTATTGAATTGCGGACCGGAAGGGCGTGCAACCGGCGACGCGGTGGTTTATCTACCGCAGGAGAAGGTGTTGTTTCTCGGCGATCTTTATGTCAAGGGGTTCGTGCCGCAGGTGAACGGGCGGGACGTCGAGCGATGGGTTTCAGCCCTCGAAGAATTGCGGAACTGGGACGTGACCACCTATGTGCCCGGCCACGGCGCTCCCGGAACGCGGCGCGATCTCGGCAATTTCGCGGGATTTCTCGAATGGCTGCGCGGCGGCGTGGAAAGCGGCATTCGGCAGGGCAAATCTCTCGAGCAGGTGCAGGACCACCTTCTCTCTTCGAGCGCTTTCAACCTGCTCGCGCTCGACCTCGCCCCGCGAGCCATCGCGGAGGTGTATCGCCAAGTGACCAGCAAGTCGGCTCATGTGCTGCCCTCGAGGGGGACGCGCCCGCCCGGGCCGCACAGCCGCGAGGGCTTGCCGCTCCCGCCTCCAGGCGGGCCGGGATTTACTACCCGCCAAGTTCCCGTCCCTCGTTAGACCCTTCCGCGTCCCCTTTCCATCAAACCGGCTTAGTGGCGGCCGCTCCCCCTGGGATCTCAGCCAGGAAATTCGTCCTATAGCGTGCGAGGCTTTTGGCAAATCGCGTAGTGGGATGGAGCAACGTGGTCAATCCAGCGCGGCGAGAGGAGAAGGTTTAGGACACGCGCCGGAAGGCGTGCGCCATATTTGAAACGCAGGAATTCCTCGGTGACGAGTTGAATGCAGGTAAATCGCTCGGCGAGCAAAGCCGAGAGCTCGCGCCGGCCGAATCCCGCGTGCGCGCCTCGCTCGTTCGAAAACGTACCCGAGATGCGCGCGCGCCAATCGGCGAGGTTCCACGTAATCTTCTGCCGGAGCGTAGCGTCGAACGAGCCAAGATAGCCGAGCCACCGGTTCCGATTGGGGACGCCGAGATAAAACCAGCCTCCGGGCCGCATCGCGCGCCACACCTCGGCGATCGCCTGGCGCGCATCGCCGACGTGCTCGAGCGAATGGAACGCCGCGGCGAAGTCAAATCGGTTGTCCGCGAAAGGCAAACGAAGCGCGTCGGCCCGCAACACGCAGCGGCTCGCTCGCGCGTCTGGCGAGAATCGCGAATCCACATCCAGGCCGAAGACCCGCGGCGATGCGAAAGCTCGTTGCATGTAAAGCACCTCATCGCCCGCGCCGCAGCCTACGACGAGCCCGGCTGGGGAAAGTCGAAGTCGTGGTGAGAGCACTTGGACAGCGTGAACGACCATCGCCGCGACGGGGAGATCCGTCGGCGCAGAGTTGTGTGCTGATGAAAATGGGGCGGTGTCAATTTTGGAATCGGTTAGCCTCACTGATTAGCACGTGTCTGCTCATCAATTTCAGGAATTGCTCCGTGAACGGGCGTACTTTCTCCGCGGCTAAACTGTGGAACAATTCTGGAGTGCGTGAAACTCAACTGGCTGAAAGCCGGGCACGCTCGCCCCTCCGTTCCTCTCGTACCGCCTCCTACTGAAGGGCCGTAGTCGAATCCTATTGCAATACCGCGAAGCGCTTGCCGGAGGGATGACTTTCGGCCTCAGCCGGCGTCCTGCGTGGGTACTTCGCGCTCACGTAGTCATCGACCAATTTGCGGAAGGCGCGGGAAAGCTCGTCGTAGGTGCCTTCCAGAGTGGCGACTTTCCGCCCGTCAATGTACACGGGGCAGCGCGGAGCTTCGCCTGTTCCGGGCAGGCTGATGCCGATGTTGGCCGCTTTCGATTCCCCCGGACCATTGACGATGCAACCCATGACCGCGAGTCTTAGTTCTTCAACCCCCTCATATTCGCGTTGCCACTCCGGAATTTTTTCGCGCACGTACGTTTGCACGCTCTCGGCGAGCTCCTGGAAGGTACTGCTCGTGGTACGGCCGCAGCCAGGGCATGCCGTCACGCTGGGCGCGAAACTGCGCAGGCCGAGTGCCTGTAAGAGTTCACAGGCCACGTACACTTCCTCGCGACGGTCGCCGCCGGCGCGCGGAGTCAGCGAAACGCGGATCGTATCCCCGATGCCTTCGCCGAGCAGGACTGCCATCGCAGCGGTAGACCAGACGATACCTTTCACGCCCATGCCGGCTTCCGTAAGGCCAAGATGCAGCGGCTGGGCGGTCTTACGCGCGAGTTCGCGATAAACGGCGATGAGGTCATTTGGACGCGACACCTTGCACGAAATGATGATTTGATCTTCGCGGAGGCCGGACTCGAGGGCAAGTTGAGTCGATTCGAGGGCCGAGAGTACCATGCACTCGTTCAGAATCTCTTCGGATGATTTACGCAAATCGAGCTCGGTGTTCTCCTGCATCTTACGCATCACCAGTTCCTGGTTTAGCGAGCCACCATTGACGCCGATGCGCACGGGCTTTCCGTTGTCGCAAGCGACTTTGCAGATGGTGGCGAATTGCTCATCACGGCGCTCGCCTTTACCAACATTGCCGGGGTTGATGCGGTATTTATCGAGCGCGCGGGCGCAGCCGGGGAACTTGGTCAGCAGGACGTGACCGTTGTAATGGAAGTCGCCTATGAGAGGAGCGTGGCAGCCGGCATTCAGCATACGCTCTTTGATTTCGGGAATGGAGGCGGCGGCCTCGGGGACGTTGACAGTGACGCGGACCATTTCAGCCCCGGCCTGGGCCAACTCGATACATTGGCGAGCCGTAGCCGCTGCGTCTGCCGTATCGGTGTTGGTCATGGATTGCACGACGATCGGTGCGCCGCCGCCGACGAGGACATTGCCCACCCTCACATCGACGGTTTTATGCCGGGGTTTCAAGGACGCTTGTGTATCCATATCGGCTACCCGGCAGTTGAAAACCGGCGATGGGTCTTGAGCCATGGTGGGTGCTCGGTATCGCTAAAGTTCATGTGCGTGTCCTTTTGAGCGGTCAGCCGTCAGCAGGCGCCGGCTATCAGCGTTCAGCAATCATCATTCACTTTCAGCAGTCAGCTTTCAGTTGTCAGCAATCCTCTATTCAGGGCCGGGAAAAAATCACCGGTATTCCATATTTCAGATTCCAGATTGCCCCTTCTGCGTTCTGCTTTCTGCCGTCTGCGTTCTGCCTTCTGCCCTTCAAGAGTGCCCGATTGCCCTGATAATGTCATTATAAGTAACGAAAACGACCAGTAACAGGAGCAACAGAATTCCGGCCTGAATGACTCTCTCTTTGAATTGCAAACTAAGGTCTCGCTGCATGGCGGCCTCAACCAGCAGCATCAGCACCATGCCGCCATCCAGCATGGGGATGGGCAGCAGGTTGAGGATGGCAAGCTGAAGGCTGATGAAAGCGACAAACGAGAGCAGGACCGTGATGCCTTCGCGGTAGGCGGTGCCCGAAAGCTGCGCGATGCCGACCGGGCCGGCGAGCGAGCGGGCCGACATCTTGCGCGCGAGGATCATCTCAATCGTCTCAAATGTCAGCGCTGTGGTGCGGACGTTTTCGTTCCACGAAGCTGAGACCGCCTGGCCTACCGGAAGGCTCCTGACGACCGTATCATCGGCCGGGTAAAATCCGATAACCCAGCGTTTCTGTCCCTGCTCGGTCTGCTCGACGGGCTGCACGTTCAGGTGAACGTCCGAGCCGCGGCGCAGGATGGCGAGATGAGCCACTTGGCCGCCCTTCTTCTGAATCAGCGTCTCCAACTCCTGAAAGCACCGGATCGGGACGCCGTCGAGCGCAACAATTTTGTCCCCGGATTTCAGACCCACACGGCTTCCGGGCATCCCCGATTCCACTGCCCCGACGTCAGGCGGCAGGCACGGTCCAAGCCCCGCGTAACCCGTCTGATCCTCTCCTTCGGCTTTCGGGCGCAGCGAAAGATTCAACGTTTGTCCATTGCGGTCGACCACGATCGGAATGGATTCGTGCGTTGTCATCAGTACCTTGAGCTCGATCTCGTCCCACTTGGGATTGTCGGCCTTCCCCATGCGAACGATGAGGTCGCCGCGCTTGAGGCCTGCCTGCTGGGCTGGGGAACCCGGCTGAACCTCGCCCACCCGCGCCGGACCTTCGTCGTAGGCGGGCTTCTCGTAGTGGAATTTGTATAGGAAGGCCAGCAAAACGAACGCGGTGAGGAGGTTCATCGCCGGTCCGGCGATTGCGATAAGGAAGCGGTGCCAGCGCGGGTGCGCGAGAAAGTCGCCTGGGTCGTCGTGGTGAGACTCGGTCGGATCCTCGCCGGACATCTTCACGTATCCGCCGAGCGGCAGCAGGCTGACGCGATAATCGGTGCCCCCGTGTTCGAAACCAAAGAGCCGCTGACCGAAACCGAGCGAAAACGTCAGAACCCGCACGCCCAGACGCTTTGCGACGAGGAAGTGGCCGAGCTCGTGGACAAAGATCATGAAGCCGAGCACCACGGCCACAACCGCAACGTCGGTAGAAAAGTTGTAAAGAGCGTTCAAGCTAAACTCCTGATGCGGCGCGAACGGCCTCCGCGGCCCAAATCCGCGCCTCGCGATCGCACGCGAGAACGTCTTCGATCGACTCGAAGGTCGAGCGCGGCGTGCGGCGCATTACGCTTTCGACCACGCGCGGAATCCCCGTGAAAGGCAGACCCCGATCGAGAAACGCGCCCACCGCGACCTCGTCGGCCGCGTTCAGCACGCAGGGCGCGCAGCCTCCCTGCTCGATGGCTGCGCGGCCGAGCGCCAGGCACGGAAACCGCGCCGTATCCGGACGGCGGAAATGCAGGCCGTTCACGGCGGTAAGGTCCAGGCGAAGCGAGTCGCCGTCCATCGCTGCGCGTTCCGGATAAGTAAGGGCGTACTGGATGGGGATCCGCATGTCCGCGACGGCGAGTTGCGCCAGCAGGCACCTGTCACTAAATTCTACCATAGAATGGATGATCGATTCGGGATGGATAACTACGTCGATCTGCTCCGGGCGCACGCCAAAAAGCCAGCGCGCTTCAATGATTTCGAGGCCCTTATTCATCAGCGTTGCCGAGTCCACCGTGATCCGCCCGCCCATTTTCCAGATGGGGTGGTTCAACGCCTGTTCCGGCGTGATCGAGGCGAACTGCTCGAGCGGGGTATTCAGGAACGGTCCGCCGGACCCCGTCAAAATCAGCCGCTCCACTTCGTTTCGCTCGCAGGACCGCAAGCACTGGTGGATGGCGCAATGCTCGCTGTCGATCGGGAGTATGTTGGCGCCGCTCTTTTTCGCTTCACGCGCGACGAGCTGGCCGGCGACAACGAGTGTCTCCTTATTAGCGAGACCGACTCGCTTCCCCGCCTGCACCGCAGCGTAAGTGGCGACCAGTCCGGTAACTCCGGCCGAAGCCGATACCACGATTTCAACCTCGGGCAAGGTCGCGGCCGCCATCCGGCCCTCACGCCCTCCCAGTATCTCGATCTCGTCTTGATACCCTCTGACCCGAAGCTCGTCTCGCAAGCGGCCGATCTCGTTTTCCGTTGCGACGGCGGCCATGGCAGGCCGGAATTTGACGATCTGATCCGCGAGCAGTTCGAGGTTTTGGCCCGCGGTCAAAGAGACCACGCGGAACCGGTTCCGAAACCCCTCAACAACCCGCAAGCAGTTCCGCCCGATCGATCCTGTTGATCCCAGGATGCACACGCCTGTCATTCGGTTCGCACCTTCAGTTCATGTTGCTGCAGCGGGGCTCAACGGATGAGATATCTCAACTCCAGCACAATCCACAGCACGGGCGCGCCGAACAGCAGGCTATCAACCCGGTCGAGAACGCCCCCGTGTCCCGGCAGCAACGCGCCCGAGTCTTTAAGGCCCGCGCCCCGCTTGAGCGCGGATTCTACCAAGTCTCCGAGTTGGCCCGCAACCGCTACCGCAAGCGCCAGGAGCAGAACCGTCTTCGTGTCGGTCCTTTGCCAAAAGATCCGCGCGTAAACCCACCCCAGCACCAAGCTGGCACCAAGCCCGCCGACGGCCCCCTCGACGGTTTTTTTCGGCGAAATGCGGGGAAAAAGCAGGTGCTTCCCCAGGAGCCTCCCGGTGAAGTAGGCGAAGATGTCTCCCGCGCACACCACCGCGAAGAGAAAGAAAACGATGTCACGACCGTCCGCCAAGCCGCGCCCCAGGTTCGAAAAGCGCAGGGGGAAGAGGCAGGAAAACGTGAATGCCACGTACACGAGTCCGAACACGCTCGCCGCGACGCTCGCGGCATATTCCTCCGGAGCGCGCGTTCGCCAGAGCGCCACGCACGCGGCAAAGATCGCGCACGCGACGATCAGAATCAGTTCCAGTTCCTCGGAATATCGAAGCGCGGCCCACTGGACAACGCAAACGGCGGCGGCGCCTCCATAGCCGACGACCGGTAACGCTTTAATTCCTCGCTGGCCGAAAATGAGAAAATATTCGCGCACGCAGCGCTCGACCAGGAGAATCATCACCGCGAGGAAAAGCCATTTCGGAGACCAGCCGAGCAGGTAGACGGCGGGTACCAGAATGGCGACACCGGTGAGGACACGCGTTTTCATGTGATCGCAGACTCGCAGCGGCCGCTTTCGGTCTCGTAAATCTGGTCGCGCCCCTTCTCGAGCTTTCCACCAACGCGCTACGGCAGGCCGAGACCCCCGTATCTTCGTTCGCGCTTTTGATAATCCACCACTGCCTGGTAAAGGTCGCCGCGCTGGAAATCCGGCCACAGGGTCTCCGTCACCCAAAGCTCGGCGTATGCGGCCTGCCAAAGCAGGAAATTGCTCAGTCGCATCTCTCCGCTAGTTCGAACCAGCAGGTCCGGGTCAGGCAGGTCGCGCGTATAGAGGTTGCGGCTGATCGCTGCTTCGTTGATGCGCGCTCGGCGATTCCCTTCCGATTGCTTCCTGAGCGCGCGAAACGCGTCGATCAGCTCCGACCGAGCGCCGTAGTTCAGCGCCAGCGTGAGGCGGAGGCCAGTGTTGCCGCCGGTGGACTCGATGGCCTCGCGCAGGTCCTTCTGCACCGCTCGCGGCAGCTCGCGCACGCGGCCGATGACGTTGAGGCGCATGTTCTCCCGCATCATCTCGTCCATTTCTTTCTTGAGGTATTCGCGCAGGAGAGCCATCAAAAGCTCGATTTCCACCTGGGGCCGCTTCCAATTTTCCACCGAGAATGCGTAAAGAGTGAGGCACGGGATACCCAGGCGGCGGCACGCCTCGACCGCCTGGCGGACCGCCCTCATGCCGGCTCGGTGGCCTGCGATGCGCGGCAGATTTCGTATCTGCGCCCAGCGCCCGTTGCCGTCCATGATGATCGCAATATGCTGGGGCAAACGAGCGGGATCGATGCTGGCGAGCAGACTCGCCTCGGTTGCCGTCAGATTCGCTTTCTGTTTAGAGCGCAAACGCGTGGGGGATCCCTCTCGGAAAGATGCGGAATCACAGCTCGGGCTGAAGAGCCTTTGGGGCATACATTAAAAACGAATGTATGCGCAATCCGGAAATTCTTGCTCGGGAAATTGTGTTCTGGGCCTGTTATCCCACGCGGCACAGCCGCAGCAAAGCCGCAACCGGCGGCAAATTCGTGCCCTGGTCCGCAGCGCGGGCGCGGCCTCGCTTAGCCTTTGGGCGCGTAATATCCCGGCCGGAACACCACGCGATACTTAACGTTTTTGCCCTTCTGATTGAGGATTCGTAACGGGCTTCCCTGGGCGTCGACGACCCCGATCTTCAGCTTGTGGTACTTGCCGTTTTTCTCCGAGTCGGTCGGGCTGAACCCGAGGCTGTACTCGGACCGAAGCTGTGTGGCAATCTGCTTATAGATTCCCGGCATCTCACCGTCAAAACGCGGGAAATAAGCCTGGCCGCCCGAATATTGCGCAATGAAGTTCAGCGTATTCCGGGCTTGCTCGGTGTTGATGTTGTCGATCCCGGCGCGCACCGTGACCCATTCGAGAATGCTCACCGCATAGATCGGCGTGCTCGATGACTTCGCAATCTTCAGCATATCTCCGTAGGTGAGCTTGCTGAAGGTGTCGAAGCCGCTCGCCAGCACCACGATCGCCTTCCTCCCCTGAATATCCTTCATCCGGTCGATCGTAAAGGCCAGCGCGTCATAAAGACAGTCCTCGGAAAAACCAGGGAACGCGAGCTGGCGGAGGGCGCCCTCCACCTGGAACTTATCATGCGTGAAATCGGTGAGGATATGGGGCTTGAGGTCAAAATAGATCACGGCCACCCAGTCGCTCGGCCGCATCACTCCGAGAAATTCATATGCGGAAGTGAGCGAACGATAGATCAACGGCCACCACTCGTTGCTGAACTCGACCACCAGGCAGACGGTCATCGGCGCCTGGACGGCTCCGAAGTTGGTCACCGTCTGCTGGACGCCGTCATCATAAACCCGGAAATTGTCCTTCTGCAGGCTCGGGATGGGATCGCCGTTGTTGTCCTCGACGAGAACGCTCACATTAACGAGGTTGGTGGTCGTTGACAGCGTGTAAATTTGATTGGGATTGACCTTTTGCGTGTTGCTCCCGGGCGGGGGAGCCGGCGCGGGGGCGGTTTTCTTGGGCAGCACGACTTCGCCAGGCTGCTGCTCCGGCCCTTGCTGCTGTGAATGTTTTGGAATCACCGGCGTCTCGCCGGGCTGCTGTGCCGGACCTTGCGGGGACTGCGGATGAGCCAGCGGGTTGCTGCCCGGAATCCACGCGAAGAAGAAAACGCAACTTGCGAGAATAATCCAAAGGGCGCGCCGCTTCTTGAACATAGACCGATGATTTCCTTCCCGAAGGGTATGATGCCACTGCCCCCTATCGCGGTCAACCGCGCCGTGGCGAAGCTATAGGAGCGAAATGTGTTCCCCGGGATGCCCGGCAGCCCTCCGCGGTTATCCACATGAACGGCAGATCGCTGGCCAAAGACCTTAGTGTTTTTCACCCCCGCAAATAAGGCGTTTGGCGGATAGAAGGCGCGCCACCAACTGGGATATTTTGTGTACTTAAGCCGCTCGCAGGTTGGCATTGAGATGCCTTTGGGGCGCGTAATTGCCAGTGGAAGGCGCGAGAGGCGACACGAAAGGAGGTACGAATGAGTTATGAAAGGCAGAGGAGTGACGCAATGCGGACCACGCTGAGGGTTCTGGCAGCGCTCTCGATTACGGCGGCGCTCGCGATTCCGCCGATTGCCTCAGCCCAGGATCACCGAGATCGGGATAGAGACCACGGGCGGGATCGAATGACGCGAATTGAACCGGGGACAGTCATCCCCGTGCGCACGGTCGACACGATTGATGTCTACAGGGAAAACGATCGAGTGTATTTTGGCAGGGCGGACCAGGATGTGCGTGGAGAAAACGGCCGGCTCGCCATCCCCAGAGGTTCTCGCGTCGAGTTGATGGTAAGGATCGAACCGGACAACGACCTAATTATCGATCTGGAATCCGTAACCGTGAATGGCGAACGGTACGCAGTACGAGCAGAGCCCAATCGTGAGGAATCGCGCCGCGACAATACTCTGGTGGGAGCGATCGTGGGAGCGCTGCAAGGAGGCGAAGTTCGCGGGCGCACGGTTCGCATTCCTCGGGATTCCATACTGACCTTCCGCATCGAACGGCCGTTGTACATGGGCGTAGCCGACCGCGGAGTATGGCGTAACGGAGAGCATTATCACGACTGGTATCGCGATTCTGGAGGTCCCGACAGGCGTTGAATCTGCAAATCGACGACTGCCGGCGCAGGCTGCGGTCTTTGCTCGGCAGGCTTGGCACAGCCCTTTTTTTAGCAGATTCTCGCCGGCCCGTCATTCTCAGTGCAGCGAAGAAGCAGCTTTTCTTGCTTGCCGGATTGCTATCCTGAACGGAAATGCTGACATTCTTCGCGTGATCAGAATGGCGTGCCGGCGTTTCTGCGCCCGGCCAATCCGCGCTACACGGATTTGTAATCGACGCGGATCAACCACAGACCGCACGCCGGCGCCGTAGGTCCCGCGGCGGCGCGATCGTGCGTCCGCAAGATCCCTGAGATATCGTCCGCGGCAAGCGCGCCGCGTCCGGCTTCGATTAATGTTCCCGCGATGTTTCTCACCATGTGCCGCAAAAAGCCGTCTCCCTGCACCTCGTAGACCAGCATGGACGCACCCGGATGCCAGATAATCCTCGAGGAGGAAATGGCGCGCACCGCAGACGGGCGGCGCGCGTCCGACTCATTGTTGTCCTGATCGAGCCTCGAATCCGCGGCGGCAAAGGACGTGAAGTCGTGTTCGCCGACGAGCAGGCGTGCGGCTCGTCGCATCGAGTCGACGTCCAGCTCGCCGGGCCGGTGATGGACGAACCGGGCCAGGAACGGCGGGCACACCTCGCGGTTCAGGATGCGGTAGCGGTAAAGCTTGGCGGTGGCATCGTAGCGAGCGTGAAAGGGGGGCGCGGCTTCGCGGACGGCGAGCACGCGAATGGTCGGGGGCAGAACGTCATTTAGAGCCCTCTTCAAATTCTGGCAAGGGATCGGCGTCGCGGTCTTGAAGCTTGCCACCTGGCGAACCGCATGGACGCCCGCATCCGTGCGCCCCGCCCCAATAACGCGAGCTTCCTCTCGGCTGATCCGCTCGATCGCGGATTCGATAAGCCCCTGAATTGTGGGCTGGTCCGGCTGGCGCTGCCACCCGTAGAAATCGGTTCCGTCGTAGGCAATCTCGAGGCGGAGGTTGCGCAGGCCAAGCCCCTCGGAAGTATTTTGAGTCACGACGAGATCCCTCACCCGGCTCGCGTCGCTCGCCACCCTCTCCCGAGGGAGAGGGTGCCCGACAAGAGAGGGCGGGTGAGGGGGTGTCGTGAAGCAACATGACAACTGCTCAGCAGGTTCAGCCGATGGGAGAGGCTTCAAACCAAAACGCCCCGGCGCCGTGATGTTTCGAACGGTGCTGGGGCGTGGTACCGCGATTCTGGAAACGTTTAGACCGTGAACGAGCTGCCGCACCCGCAAGTGGATTTCACGTTGGGATTCTCAAACTTGAATCCGGCGCCGGACAACGTCTCCACATAGTCGACGCGCGTTCCGCTCAGGTACATCAGCGACGCCTGGTCGACAAACACTTTAAGCCCCTCGAAATCGAATGTTTTATCGATGGGGTTGCTCTCCGTCTCGAAGTTCATCTGGTACGAAAATCCCGAACATCCACCGCCGACCACGGACAACCGCAAGCCGAGCGGCTGCGGCTCCTGCGAGGCCATGATCTCTTTCACTTTGCCTACGGCTGTGGACGTCAGATCAAGTGGCGTAGCCATTCTGCGCTCCTTTTTTGGGACATCTCCCAAAGACCAAATTAGCAGACCGCGCCGCCATTTTCAACTGGGCTCGGCGTGGGTCGTTCGGTTGTTTCCGCCTCGAAAGCGGAGGCCATCGTCTGGATTCCCGCTTGCGCGGGAATGACGGCACCTGCGTCGCTCACAGATCAGTGCTACAGCAACTCCGTAGTTCGCTACAGAGGCTACTGCCGCCCAAGCTCGATCAGCGCCGCGGGCGCCGACGCCGCGCGGGCGCGGCGGTCTTAGCGGCTTTGGCCGTCTCTGCCGCTTCTTGAAGCACTTTGGGATCGATCTCCACATTTGAGACTGTCAGCGCGAACGTCGGCGTGGCGGTGTAAGCGGAGATTGTTCCCTTGAAAGTCAAGGGCGTGCCGAGTTTCAGGTACTTCGCATCTTCCTGGTTCGTTTGCAGGATCAGGTTGTACATTCCCTCCCGGCCCTTGTCCTGCGGAATGATCGTGGCGTGAACGTTGTAGGTTCCAGGATCGGAGCCGGGCTGCACGCTCTCCACGTACGCCAGCACGCTATACGGCTGACCTTTGATCTGGCTCCATGTGTTCTGAGCGGTGTCGCCGCCGGCGGCGAGGGAATCCTGCCAACTGTAGAAAGCGTCCACTACCTGATTGCCGGTTTTCGGGTGGGTCTTCGGCGCTCCGATATTAAACCCCGACGGCGGCTCGGCCGAGCTCGATGCCTGCGTGATCACGTCATTCTCGCCCGCATTTGAACCGTGCCGGTACTCGTACCATTGGCTATATGCCTTCTGTGCCGCGGAGAGAATCGGGTCGTTCGCCTTCTTCGCCAGTGCGACCGACCGCGCGAGATTCCAGATTCCATTGTTGAAGTCCGCCGGGTTCGAACCAAGGTACGCCTGACCCAGAAAGTAGAAGGTGTAACTATCGTTCGGGTTATCTCCAGCCGCCGCTTTCAGGTAGTTGATCGCGTTGGCGTAATCTTTCTGCTGAAGCGCGGCAAAGCCGAGCGCCCGGTTAAAGTTGAACCTCGACTGTTTCACCGCCGCGTCAAACTGCTCCGCCGAAGCTCCGGATGGAGCCTTCTGCTGCTGCAGCAACTGCAATCCCTGTTTCGCCTCGCCCTGTATGTCCGAGAGTTCCGATGCGCCGTTCGGCGCGCTTGGCTTGTACGTGTACGGAAACACGAAGCTGAGATAATTCAGCGCAAACAGGTTGTTCGAATCCGACTTCAGAGAGTCCTTGGCAGTCGCTATCGCTTGGTTTACTTGGCCGAGCTGCTGCTCGGCCTGCGCTTTGAGATTATCTGCCTGAGCCTTGAAATCTGATGTGGAGTATTTATCGAGAAACGCATCGGCGGCCTGAACCTTCTCCTGCGGAGCTCCCGCCTTGACGATCGCCTGGAACGCGTCGTATTCAGCCCGGCTCTTCCATTGCGGGGTTTTGGCAGCCTGCCCTAGAACGCTGAGCGGCGCCGCGAGCAAACAGACACCCAAAAGTGTCAAGATCCTTTTCATGGAGCTTCTACCTCAGTCCTTTAATTTGTCATTCAATCCAGCGGGAATCGTTCAGAGTCCAAGGGGATCGGCTACGGGGTTGGCTTAACCAAGCTTAAAGTATTCAGTTGATTAAGCATCACACTCCGCGAGCACTTCAATTATCAGGACCTCGGAAATTTTTTCAAGTGAAATCTACTTTTACGCCATCCCTCGGACGACCGAGTCCGCCCACTTATCTTAGATGCGCCCCGCACGAGATGCAACTCCGCGCTGAAGGCAGCCAGCGGCGAAGCAACGGGAAGGCGAGGTTTTCCGCGTTCTCCTTCCGCCGTTCGGCGCGCTGCCGATGTTATACTGGGAGCATGACAGACCCGAAGGAGTCCGCTTTCCTATGAGAACCAGAACACGCGCCGTTACCGCCGGTGTGCTCTTCGTCGCGCTTTGCGCACTGGAAGCAGGAGCGCAGCAACCCGCGCCGCAGACACCGCCCGGCTCAAGCCAGATTCAACCTGCTCTCAAGAGCTTCAGCGATGTGTACGGACTCATCGAGCAGAACTATGCGAGCCCGCTTGCTCCCGACCCGACGATTTACGGGCCGCCGCAGAGCAACAGCATCGGCGCGATTCCGGCCATGCTGCGGACGCTCGATCCGCATTCGAATTTCTTCGACCCCACAAGCTTCGCTCAGATGCAGGAGGAAATGCGCGGCGATTACTACGGCGTGGGGATGCAGATCGGCGAGCGTCCCGGCAAGAACGGCAAGATGGCGGTAGTGGTAGAGCAGCCGCTGCCGGATTCACCGGCCTTCAGCGCCGGCTTGCGCCCGGGGGACGTGATCAGCGGGGTGGACGGTAAAGCCACTACGGGCATGGATACCGCGAAGGTCCGGGACATCCTGCGTGGGCCAGCGAACACCACAGTCCTAATTACGGTGACGCGAGAAGGCGCGCCGCATCCCCTCCAGTTCACGCTGAAGCGCCAAAAGATCACGCAGCACAGCGTTGATGCGGCGTTCATGGTGCGGCCCGGGATCGCGTACATCCACATCAACACGTTTAATGAAACCACCGACCCCGAGCTTAGCGCCGCGCTTGACCGGCTCGGCCAGGAGAGCTTCAAGGGCTTGATCCTCGATCTCCGCCAGAACCGCGGCGGGCTGCTGAACCAGGCCGTGGGTGTCGCCAGCCATTTTCTGCGCAAAAACCAGTTGGTCGTTTACCACAGCGGCCGCAGCTCGCCGGAGCAGAAATATTACGCCGTCCATGGCGAGCAGGGGCCGGAATATCCCATCATCGTGCTAATTGATAACGACACCGCGAGCGCGGCGGAAATCGTCACGGGCGCCCTCCAGGACCACGACCGCGCCATGGTGATGGGTCAGCAGAGCTTCGGCAAAGGGCTGGTGCAGACGGAAGAGCCGCTCAGCGATAACACCATGCTGCTGCTGACCACAGCACACTATTACACACCGAGCGGGCGGCTGATTCAGCGCGAATATTCGAACCTTTCGACCTACGATTATTACAACCACTACGATCCCAACCCGCTGCCGCGCAGCCAGGCGCGCCTCACCGATGGAGGCCGCGAGGTTTTTGGCGGACGCGGGATCACGCCCGATGTCGCCGTTCCACCCGTGAAGCTCAACGCGACCGAGCAGAAGCTCGTGGATGCCGGGGCGTTCTTCGATTTTGGTCGCAGCTATCTTGCCACCCACAAGAGCGTTCCAGGAGATTTCCGCGTGAACGGGCGGGTGCTCGACGAATTCAAGAAGTTTCTGCCGTCGGAGAGCGTCTCCGTGTCCGCGCAGGATTTCAAGGCGAATGAAGCCTTTATCCGGCAGCACATCCAAACCCAGCTCGTTCAGGTCATCTACGGACCCGAAGCAGCGGAACGCATCACCGTAGAAGACGATCCGCTGGTGGCGCGGGCGCTCGGCAGCTTCGATCAGGCCCGGCAAATCCTCGCGCACGCCCAACGCTATATGGCCAGCCGCGGTATCAACCAGTGAGGCGGTGATTCGCCGCGGTTTTTCGCGCACCATGGATGCGGTTCGCTGCGCTTCCCTTTCTATTGCGCTTCAGAGCGGCAGGATTCACGGCCCTTTTATTTGAGGTGAGATCATGCAGACGCGACGCCTGTTCTGGTTCGTAGGATCGGTCGTGGTTTTGTGCGCGGTTCTCGGCGGAGTGTTCGGCAATCGCGTCGAAGCGACGGGCCCCGACCCGGACGAGTCTACGGTCCAGGCAAGCATGAAGGAGTTTACCCAGGTTTTCGACCTGGTGCGGGAGGACTACGCGGACCCCCTCAAGCCGAACCGGTCAATCTTCGGCCCATCGAGCAACATGACGGTGGGCGCGATTCCCGGCATGTTGCGCACGCTCGATCCTCACTCGAACTTTTTCAGCCCGAAAGCCTTCCAGTCGCTCAGGGAGGATCAGGAGGGGAAGTACTCCGGCGTCGGGATGTACATCGGCCAGACGCTGAACCAGTTCAATAAGCTCGTGACGGTGGTCAGGAATCCGCTGAGCGGTTCGCCCGCAATGCGTGCCGGGCTTCGCGCCGGGGATGTCATCCTCAAGGTTGACGGCAAAACAGCCGAGGGGCTCTCGATTGATCAGGTTGCCAACATGCTGAAAGGTCCGCGGGGAACCGTCGTGCACGTCACCGTGAGCCGGTACGGCGTCGCGAAACCGCTGGAGTTCTCCGTGACGCGCGCCGAGATCTCGCAGGACAGCGTCGACCTCGCTTTCATGCTGAGGCCGGGAGTCGCGTACATTCGCGTCGCAAAGTTCGACGAAACCACGAACCCCGAGCTCACGGCTGCGCTGAGGCGGTTCCAGTCCGACCATCTCCGCGGCCTCGTCCTGGACCTTCGCGAGAATCCGGGCGGCCTTCTGCAGCAGGCTGTAGAAGTCGCGGATCACTTCCTGGAGAGGAGCCAGCTGATCGTCTATCATTATGGGCGGAATTCTCCGGAGCGGCGCTATTACGCGGTCAACGGCAATCACGGGGAGGAGTATCCCATGGTAGTTCTGGTGGGCCCCAAGACGGCGAGCGCCGCCGAGATCGTGACGGGAGCGCTGCAAGATCACGACCGTGCTTTGGTCGTCGGTCAGCCGAGCTTCGGAAAAGGACTCGTTCAAACCGTCTTTCTGCTCAAAGATCACGCGGGCCTCGCGCTTACGACGGCGCATTACTATACGCCGAGCGGGCGGCTGATCCAGCGGAACTATTCTGATCTCTCTCTCTACGATTACTTTAACCATGACGACGAGCCCCCGGCGTCGCAAACGCAGGTGTACCACACGGATGGAGGCAGAAAAGTCTACGGGGGCGGGGGCATCACGCCTGATGTCGTATTCCAGGACCCCAAGAGCAACCCGGTCCAGCAGAAGCTCGTCGGACACAGCGCGTTCTTCAACTTCAGCAAGGATTACGTCGCCACACATTCAGATGTGCCCGAGAATTTCGAGCCCGGCGAACCGGTCCTCGCAGCCTTCCAGGATTTCCTCCATAAATCGAAGATCAACCTGTCAGCGAAGGACTTCTCCGACAACCTGGCATTTATCAAGTTGCAACTGCGGGAGAATGTGCTCGAAGCGGTTTACGGGCTCAAGGCGAGGAACCGCGTCGCGGCGGAAAATGATCCTCTGGTCGAGAAGGCGATCGCGGAACTGCCGCAGGCCGCCGAGCTCGTTACCAATGCCAAACGCTACATGGCCAGCCGCCGCAACGCGAACTGAGCGGGAGCTGCTTCTGGGCAGCTCTGTATTGCAATGCCATGATTCTTTGCTTTTTTGGCAGGGATTTGGGCTCTGCCATTCCGAGGAATCTCGCTCTGAGTGTGCCGGGGAAAAACGCATGGCGAGATTCCTCGTCGCTGCGCTCCTCGGAATGACATGCGATTTGATTGCGGCTGTATGGCCTCGCTTAGTTTCGAGTTAGAGCAACCGCAGACTCACTGCAACCCTCCTGCGAACCCGAACGTAGCCGTTCTCGAGATACCACGCGGCGGCGCGGCGAAGCGCCTCTTCGGGCGGCCTGGGCGCGAAGCCCAGTTCGCGAGCGGCCTTGCTCGAATCCACCCACATCGTGTGCCGCGCCATGCGGACGCCCTCAAGCGGAATCCGGGGCTCGCGGCCGAGGGCGGCAGAGATGCCCGCATCGACGTATCCTGCGGCTAGAGCAACCGCATGGGGAATTTTCCATCTCGGCGGCCGGCCGCCCGTCGATGCCGCGAGCACACCCAGGATTTCCTTGAGCGTCATATTCTTCCCGCCGAGCAGATAGCGCTCGCCCGAGCGGCCGCGCTCCGCGGCCAGCAGGTGACCGCGCGCGACGTCCTCGACGGCCACGATATTCAGTCCGGTGTCTACGTAGGCCGGTGTCCGGCCGTTCAGGAAATCAAGAATCAGCTTGCCGGTTGGCGTCGGCTTCCAATCGCCCGGCCCTACCGGGGTGGTGGGGTTCACAATCACCACGGCCTGGCCCGTGCGGGCCGCGTGGAGCACTTCCTGCTCAGCGAAAAACTTCGATCGTTTGTAGTGCCCGATCATTTGATCGGCCGTCGCATCCGTGGCTTCATCGGGAAAGCCGACCACGACGGGCACTGCGATCGTTCCCACCGTGCTCGTGTAAACGAATCGCTCGACCGCGGTCTCGCGCGCGGCGCGCAACAGGTTGCGGGTGCCGTCGAGGTTTGACCGGTAAATTTCCTGCGGATCCCTCGACCACAGGCGGTAGTCCGCGGCGACGTGGTAAATGGTATTCACGCCGCGCAGCGCCGAGCGTAGCGAAGCAAGGTCGCGCAGGTCGCCCGAGGCGATGTCTGCCCGAAGAGTTTTGATCGCGCGCAAGTCGCTCGAAGGACGCGCGAGGACGCGCACCGGCGTTCCCTGCGCCGCCAGCAGCCGCGCGACATGACTGCCCACAAATCCGCTGGCGCCGGTGACCAGTGAGAGGGGAGCTTCAGAGGGGTGCGTGCTCATGTCGCGCGCGCCAGCGGGGTCATAAAATGTTCAGGGAGGCGGGAGGGGACACCGGCTTCGGGCTGGTCAGATTCCATTTCAGCATCTTCCAGCTATCGCCCAGCTTGCGGTTGGCGCCGAGCACCGCCGACGGTTCATAACCCGCGTGCACCATGCAATGCTCGCAGCGCGGGTCGCGGCCACGACCGTATTTCTCCCAAGGCGTCGACGCCATGAATTCACCGAACGTCTCATAATGATTGTCCGTGATCAGATAACACGGGCTCTTCCAGCCGCGCGGATTGTAAGTGGGATTGCCCCAGGCCGTGCACATCAGCTCGCGGTCGCCGCGCAGGTACTCGAGGTAAATCGGCGATGTCATCAGGTTATAACGCGTAAGGAACTCCGAAGCGGTGCGGAACTTTTCTCGCACTTCCTCGCGCGACATGAAGATGTCCTTCGTCTGCACGGCGGCGTAAGAATATCCGGGTGAAATCATGTGCCCGTCCACCCCGAGCGTGCGCAGGTATTCCAGGAGCTCCGCGATTTCGTTCAGGTCGGTCTGCTTGAAAATCGTGGTATTGGTGCAGACGAAGAAGCCAGCGTCTTTCGCCGCTTTGATTCCCTCGATCGCCGCCTTGAAAACACCGTCGCGCTCGACGCAGAGATCGTGCGTCTTTTCCAAGCCGTCGAGGTGGACGTTGAAGAAGAAGTCCGGCGTCGGCGTGTAATCCTTGAGCTTTTTGCGGATGAACATTCCATTCGTGCACAGATAAATGTGCTTGTCGCGGCCCAGGACTTCGCCGACCAGGCGCGGCAATTCCGGATAAATCATCGGCTCGCCGCCGCAGATCGAGACGATCGGCGCACCACACTCATCGACCGCGGCCATGCACTGTTCGACGGTGAGTTTATCCTTGATCGTCGATTTGTATTCGCGGATGCGGCCGCATCCCGTGCAGGTAAGATTACAGGCGTGAAGCGGCTCGAGCATCATCACCAGCGGAAACTTGTCAACGCCGCGCAGGCGCTTGCTTCCAATGTACTTGGCGAGATCAACGGTGAGGCCCAGCGGAAATCGCATCGTGGCTCCTGTTCAGAACGCCTGACTGTTCGCACGGAGATAGCACCGGTTGTCGGTCCGGCGGCATCGAAGCGCACCAACCGAGGAGGCCCACCAGCGCGGCAAATTCAAGTGTGCCCTGTAGGGGTGGCATTCGTCAAACCGAGCGTGTCGCGCGCAACGTGACCGACATCCACACGGACTGGACCGCAACAACAAAGACTAAAGACAAGAACAGAAAAACGACAACCACGGGTTACATTCTTAAATGGCAAGGCGATCCGCCAAAGGTTACATTCTTACGCGGTTTGACAGGTGAGGGCTTCTGACCGGGTTTGACTGCAACGACCGGACGCTCGCCCTGGGTACGATCTCAGTCGAGAGAATGCGGCGGGTGTAGGGGGGACCGGGCTGGTGCAGCTTTTCGAGCAGCAGCTTCATGAGCGCTTCGCCAATCTCTTCCTTGTGCACCCGGACGGTCGTGAGCGGGGGATCAGTAAGTCTTGCTTCTTCCCGGTCATCGAAGCCGATCAAACTGACCTGGTCGGGCACGTAGAGGCCCTTGCGGCGGAGCGCACGCCACACCCCGTAGGCAATTTCGTCATTTCCGGCGACGACGGCGGTCGGCCGGGGGGAAACGGCCAGAAGCCGGGCCACCGCCCCTTCTCCGTATTCGGTGAACCCGAGATCCGATTTCACCGTCACACCCGAGGGAGAGAACTTGTGGGCGCGCATCACGGAAACGTAACCGCGATAGCGCTCTTTGAACCACGGGAACGAGGTGTCGCCGACAAACATGATCCGGCGATGCCCCTGGTCGGCGAGGTACTGGGTGGCGTCGCTCACGCCGCGGTATTCGTCAAAGCTGACCTCGTCAAACTCCGCCACTGAATCGCTGCTCACCACGTTGTTACCCAGCGCCACAAAAGGGATGCGCAACTCCTGGATGCGCCGCAGAAAGTTGGAGTAGATGAGGCCGGTGAGGATCAGGCCGTCAACCCAGCCCCGCTCCTGCAGAATCGGCGGGATCGGAATCCGTCCGGGAGGAACCTCGGGATCATAGTGTGCGACGGTGTAAATGACGTGCTGGTGGAGAGTGCTGGCGCAATTTTCCACGCCCTGAAGGATGCGGGCGTGGAAAGAGTGCATGAACGCACGATTGCTCATCAGAAAACAAACCATGCCGGAACGCCGCTGCAGGATCCGCCGGGCCGGCGCATGGGGGCGAAAATCGAGCTTTCGCATCGTCGCCAGCACCTGGGCGCGCGTCTCGGCGCTGACATTGATCCCGCCGTTCAGGACACGGGAAACCGTTCCCACACCCACGCCGGCCTCCCTTGCCACGTCACGGATTGTCGCGTGCGCTGGAACCGGTTTCATTGTTGCGTCAATAACAACCATGAAGATAGCGCCGAGGTAGCAAGGACCGTCGACAGCGATCACCGGGGCCTTGGTCGTGCTCGCTGAGCAGCATACCACAAGGGAACATGCTGTAGAAAGAGAAGCGCGGCACCGGCCCCTCAGCCCCGTCGAGGCGTGGCTCGGCGGGAATCCGCCGGCCGTGAACGCCGACCGAAGCGGCTTATGGATCACTTTCCGCTTGACGCGGGCAGTCGTTTCCGATAGTCTTCGGGACAAGTTCCAGAGTGCCGTGCTGAGGGATGGAGGGCTTGACATGACAACGAGCAACTTGTTTCTGCGACGACGGAACGGGCATCGACGGAGTACATCGACGAAGGGCTTGGCGGGGGGACAGAACAGGCTCCCGCGCCGCAAGCCTGCCTGGGCCGTGGGATCTGCGCTTCTCGCTCTCGCGCTGTGGGCGGCGGCTCCGCCGGCGCAAGGCCAAGCGGTGAATGGGGGCATCGTCGGGACGGTCACCGACTCGTCCGGCGCCGTTGTGCCGCAGGCGCAGGTGACGATCACCAACACCGGCACTAATGTCAGCCAGTCCGCCACGTCCGATGCAAAGGGCTACTACTCGTTTCCCGACCTGCCACCCGGGACGTTCACGGTAAAGGTCAAGAAACAGGGCTTCACGACAGTCAACCGTACCGGGATCACGCTGTTTGTGAACTCCACCGTGCGCGTGGACGTCACCTTGCAGCCCGGCGAGATCACCCAGACGGTGAGCGTCAGCAGCCAAGTCGCGACGCTGCAGACGGACACCGCGCAAACCGGCACGGTGCTCTCGAGCGTCCAGGCGGAGCAGTTGCCTCTCGGCACCAATCGAAACTTCCAGGATCTTCTCTACCTCGTTCCGGGATCCACGCGTCCCGCGTATAATCATTCCAATTTCTTCAACCCGCAGAACAGCCTCAACAGTGAAGTGAACGGCACCTCGAGCATGACCAACAATTTCCAGATTCAGGGAGTGAACGACAACGAGCGCACCGGTCTCCTGCAGGTGTATATTCCCCCCATCGAAGCCATTCAGAACGTGAACGTCAGCACGAGCGATTACGACGCGGAACAGGGGACGGCTCTCGGAGCGGTCACCAACGTCATCCTGAAATCGGGCACCAATCAATTCCACGGCGCGGCTTACGAGATCTACAACGGCCAGGCGCTCAACTCGCGGAGCTTCTTCGATCGAGGCCCGGAAGGTGCGCCCTACGTCAAGCCGGCGGTCGTCTACAACTACTGGGGCGCGCAGTTTGGTGGCCCAATCCGCAAGGGCAAAACGTTTTTCTTCGTGGACTTTCTCCGCACCAGCGACCACACCGGGCAATTTCAACAGCTCAGCGTGCCGACCGCGGCGGAGCGCGCGGGCGATTTCAGCGATCCGGCGCTCGACACGATCTACAATCCAAAGACCGGCGATACGGCGGACTGTCTGCCCGGCGGCAACGCAAAGCTCTGCGGCACGGGCCGGACTCCGTTCCCGAAAAACAACCTTGCCGGGTTCATCGATCCCATTTCCGCCAAGATCGTCGCGCTCGTGCCGATGCCGAACAACAACCTGACCGCGTCCGGAACCGGGAAGTACCACAATAACTACCTCGAAAACACGCGATTCACGCAGGACGTGCCCTCTTTCGACGTGAAAGTCGACCAATACCAGGGCCAGAACAACCACATCGAGGGGCGGCTGAGTTTTATGGACCCCACGACGTTCCAGTCGCCGGCCTACGGCCTTGCCGGCGGACCGGTGGGCGGCGGCTTCCAAGCCACCGGAACGGATAAGACCTATTCGGCGGACATCAACTGGGATCATATCTTTTCTCCGACACTAATCGTGCAGAACCGTATCGGGCTCAATCGCTACCGGAACGTCGCCAATCAGACCGACTACGGCTCCAGCGCTTCGACTCAGCTCGGTGTGCCGGGCGTAAACACCGAAGCTTTCACGAGCGGCCTCACGGGCATTTTTATCCAGAGCACCATTTCCGATCCGCTGGTCGGATACTCCGCCAGCCTTCCTTGGATTCGCAGTGAAACCGATTTCGATTTTGTCAGCAACTGGAACAAGATCATCAATAACCACACCCTCAAGTTCGGCGCTAACGTCATCCGCATCCGCGACGACCTCCTGCAGGAGCAGACGTTCAGCCCGCGCGGCGCATGGGACTTCCGGCCTGACCAAACCTCGACCCCTGGCGCGGCCGTGAATTTTGGCAATAACTTTGCCAGCTTCCTGCTTGATGTTCCGGACACGGTGGGCCGCGACCTCCCGATCGTTTTCCCCGCTTACCGGCAGACTCAGTTGTTTTTCTACGTCAACGACAAATGGCAGGTGGATCCCAAGCTGACGCTGAATTTGGGCATGCGGTATGAGTTGTACCCGCCGGCCACACCGCATTTTCCGGGCGGATTCTCGAATTACGACCCTAACAATAATACCTTGGTTGTGGCCGGAATTGGAGGCAACCCACTGAACATCGGGATGCAGTCGCGCTGGCACGACTTCGCGCCGCGCTTCGGATTGGCATACCGGATTTCCGATAAGAACGTCGTACGCGGCGGCTTCGGTGTCAGCTACGAGCCGTTCGAGGACAACACGTATGCCTTCGATTTTCCGGTGAAGCAGAACAATGCCTTCAACCAACTCAGCAGCTTTGGACCGGCCCTTTATCCGAACGGCACGCCCGTCACGTTTGAACAGGGCTTCCCGCCGCCGCTGGTGGCGACGGTTCCGTCGAACGGCATCATCCCGGCGAACACCCCGCTACTGATCAACCAGAACTATGACGTGATCAATTTGCACTACCTCGATCCCTACATTCAGTCCTGGAACATCGCTTACGAACGTGCGCTGCCGGGCAAGCTCATGCTCGACCTTGCGTACGTCGGGAACCGGGGCGTTCACATTCCGGTGCAGTACAACATGAACGCTGTCACCGATCCGGCCGATCTCGGCCTGGGATCGGCGGGACAGCCGGAGTTCGTTGCGTTTGGCCGCACCGCGAGCTCGACGCTGCGCTTTGCAGGAGAAACATCCGATTACAACGCCCTGCAAGTTAAGTTTGACCGCCAGTTTGCCAACGGACTTTCGATCACGTCGTCTTACACGTACGGCAAATCGCTGGGCTATGCGGAGGAGAACGGCGAAAATTCGAGCGGGTTAACTTACTACATCGATCAGCGCCGCAACTACGCGCCGACGGATTTCAGCGTTCTTCATACGTTCGTCCAGAGCTTTGTGTGGGATCTGCCCGTTGGAAAGGGATATTCCCTGCTCAACTCCGGGCCCGTCAGCCGCGTCGTTGGCGGTTGGGAGATCAGCGGCATCCTCAGCCTGACATCCGGCGGCATGATGAACTTCGGGTGCACTTGCCAGTCCCTCAACGCGCCCGGAAACGGTCAGTCTCCGTGGCAGCTCGGGCCAATTTACAAGCTTGGCGGCGTCGATACGCAGCCGTGGTTCACGAGCAATTCGTTTGCGGATCCGACCAAGCTTTTCGGCAAGCCGACGTTTGGCAACATCGGCCCGTATAGCATGGCAGGACCCAACTACTTTAATATCGATACTGCGCTTTACCGGAGCTTCAGGCTCACCGAACGATTTAATCTGGAGCTACGCACCGATTGGTTCCACTCGACGAATACCCCGCAGTTCAGCAATCCCGGCACGACGTTTGGCAGCTCGAGCTTCGGATTTATTACGGGCGCGGGCGGCGGCCGCAGTATAGACGTGGGAGCCAAGCTGATCTTTTAGCCGATGGCTGCAGGACGAAATGCCGGGAGGACAGTCATTCCCGCGAAAGCGGGAATCCAGTACACTCCGATTGTCGGCGCATGGATTGCCGCTTAGGCGGGAACGTCGGCGCCCGGTTTTGCAGCCGGTCGACTGCGGCCAAAAGCTGTGCTAAAAGGCTCCGGCCTGTGCAGATTCTTCAAGCAGTTTGACGAGCGCGTGAAGCGTTTGATTGATGGGTGTTGCAACACCGAGTTCCGCGCTGCGCCGCGCGATGTATCCGTTCAGCGAATCGATCTCGGTGTGCGCGCCACGCGCGAGATCCTGAGCCATGGAGGAGGTCGCGGCGGCCATGGTTTCTGAGATCTCGAGTCCCGCCGCGACCATATCATCCTCGGGCAACCGAACTCCCGCGGCCCGGGCCACGGCGACGGACTCCCGGATGGCCTCAATGATGATCTGGCGCGTCCAGGAATTTCCGGCGAGCCGCGAGTACCGGGCCTGCGTGACGGCTGAGATGGCGTTATAGGCGCAGTTGATGATCAGCTTCCGCCACAATTCGGTTTCGATTCTCTCGGTTATCCCGCAGGGAACACCGGCGCGCACGAAAACCGAGGCGATCGCTTGAACATCGCTGTCCTCTAGGTTCGGTTCTCCCTCGGCGCCGCGGTCCTCCGAAAGATGCCCAAGGATCAGGTCGCCGCGTCCGTTGTGCTTCACGCGCCCCGGCTCGACCATTTCCGCCGCCACATAAACGGCACCCGCAATCGCCTTGAGGCCGGCGGCTGCCCGCATTCGCTCCACATTATCAACTCCGTTCTGCAGGCTGAGCACCGCTGCGCCCGTGCGAAGATGCGGGGCCAGGGTTCTTGCCGCGCCTTCCGTGTCAAACGTCTTCACGCAAAACAGTACGATTGAGGCGTCAGCCGCGGCGGAGGGTTCGGTGGAAGCGCAAACCGGAATCCGCGCTGCGAATTGCATTGCGTCGAGCTGCAGCCCGTGGCGTTGAATGGCGTCGACGTGACGCGGCCGGCCAATCAGCGTGACCGGAGCGCCGGCTCGGGCAAGCATCCCGCCAAAATAGCAACCGATAGCGCCCGCTCCCATCACCGCGATTTTGGGCCAGCCGTTCTCCTTGTTCTCCTCCATTGGAACTCCCCGGAACGCGTCGTTGCAGCGCGGCCGAGCCGCGGTCCGAAAACAAATACGGAGGCGCCAGAAGACCTACGCAATTACTCGATCGCCGGAGACCTGTCTCCTTGTTCTCCGCGATCTCTGTGGTGAGTCTTTTCACCACGGAGTACACAGAGAACGCGGAGAACCTGCCGCCCGGAAAAGCGAGGATTTACAATCTGCCATGAGTTCGGTTTTCAAATCCTGCGGGCTTTCGCCGCGGCTCTTGAATTCGCGAACCCCCAGCGAGCTCTACAGCCCGGATGACGATGCGGCTGGAGGCGCGTCACGTCCTTCCCCGCCGTTAAGCACCCAGAATTCGAAGGCCGCAGCCCCCGAAACCCCCAAGGCCCGGCGAAGATCGTCCACCGGCTCAAACTGGCCATCATCGGCAAGCGCAAAGGTGCCGAAGTGCATCGCGACGCATGTCTGCGCTCCGAGCGCCCGGGCGGCGCGAACGGCGTCCTCGGGCGACATGTGGACGGGAGACATGAACCATTCCGGGCGATAGGCGCCAATCGGCAGCAGGGCCAGCCGGAAAGGCGCAAACCGCCGCGCAATTTGTTCAAAGTGCGCGCCGTAGCCGGTGTCTCCGGCAAAGTAAATTGCGCCGGCCGGTCCTTCAAGAACGTAGCCGCACCACAGCGTATTGTTGCGGTCGCGCAAACCTCGCATGGAGAAGTGCTGCGCGGGCACACAAGTGGCTCGAATGGCGCGCCCGAGTTCTGTGGTCGCCCACCAGTCGAGCTCGATCGCGCCGCCGAGCCCTGCGGATTCAAGCAGCGCCGCCACTCCGAGCGGCGCGACAAAAACCGGCCTGTGAGCCCGCTTGATGATCTTGAGAGTAGGAAGGTCCAGGTGATCGTAATGATTGTGGCTGAGGAGCACCACGTGGATCTCGGGCAAGGCGTCCAGGTGCAAGCCGGGCGCGCGGCGGCGGCGCGGCCCCACCCAGGAAACCGGGCCCACGCGATTCGACCAGACCGGATCGGTAAGAATATTCACTCCGGCTATCTGGATGAGCACCGTAGCGTGATTTATGAAGGTGATCCGAAGCCCGCCGCCCGTCACCGTTTTCGGAGGAGGCGGCCCCGAAGGAACCGCATCATAGCGGAGCCACGGCCCGGGCGCCGCGCTGATCCGCCAGCGGATAAAATCCCGCAAGCCGCGAGGCTCGGGCTCGCCAGGATTGAAAAACCGCTTGCCGTCGAAATGATCGGAGCGCGGCCCCCGATACGTGGGGCCGGCGAACGGATCGTAAGCGTAGGCGAGGCCGCCGAGCAGGAGAGCTAGCACCGTTCCCGCGAACATTCGAAACCGATCCTCCTGGCGCGGCCGAAGGTTTTACCCGGCCCGAGTGTCTGCCGCCGCAGCACGCCCCGCCATTCGTGCCGCTTGGCGCCGAGCCGGCCGCCTCAAGACTTGGTCCAGGCCCTCTTCGATTACGCCGTAAACGTAGCGCAGCTCTTTGGCGGTGATGGCGTACGGGGGGAGAATATAGACGATATTTCCGAGCGGCCTGAGCAAGACGTCTCGCTCAAGAAAAAACTTGTAAAGCGCCGGCCGCACTGCTGAAAGATATCCCGCGTCCTCCACGTCAAGCTCGATCGCGGCGACCGTGCCGATCATGCGCACCTCGGCGACCGCCGGATGATCCTGAAATCGCAAAATCTCCTGGCGGTGAGTGTGCTCGATGAGCGCGATCCGCTCGAACACCGGCTCGCTGCGGAAGATCTCCAGGTTCGCCAGCGCCGCGGCGCACGCGATGGGATTCGCCGTGTACGAATGGCCGTGAAAGAACGTATGGCGGAGATCCGTGCTGCGGAACGCGTCCAGGATCCGGCCGGTGGACACCGTCGCACCGAGCGGAAGGAATCCTCCCGTCAATCCCTTCGACAAGCACATGATGTCCGGCTCGATCCCCGCGATCTCGCAAGCGAACATGCGGCCGCAGCGGCCGAACCCGGTCAGCACTTCGTCGGCGATCAGAAGCACGTCGTGCTCTGCCGTAAGCTCCCGGATGCGCCGCAAAAATTCCATGGGCTGGACGATCATGCCGCCCGCCCCTTGCAGCAGCGGCTCGACAATGACGGCGGCCGTCTCGCCGGCGTGGCGCTCCAGAAACTGCGCAAGCTCTTGGATGCAATCGATGGCGCACGTGGCGCGCTGCTTCCCGACGGGGCAGCGCAGGCAGTACGCCGTGTGTGCGCGGTGGACCGGAAACAGCATGTCCCGGAACGGAGCCGTGAAATCCGATTCCGCTCCAACTGACATGGCGCCTGCGGTATCGCCGTGATAGGCGTGCTCGAGCGCAACAAACCGATTCTTCCGTGGTCTCCCGCAATTCCGCCAGTACTGCATTGCCGTCTTCAGCGCCACTTCCACCGCAGTCGATCCGTCATCGGAGAAGAAAAGCGTTTCGAGCGAGCCGGGAAGCACGTCACCCAGGCGCGCGGCGAGCTCATCGGCCGGCGCGTGCGTGCAGCCGGCGAAGATTACCTGCTCGAGTTTCGCAGATTGGCGCGCGATGGCCGCGGCGATTCGCGGTTCGGCGTGGCCATGTAGTGTGACCCACCAGGAGGAGATTGCGTCAAGGAGTCGGCGGCCGCCGGTGGTGTAGAGGTAGACGCCTTCACCCCGATCGATGGCGAGGGGCGCGGGATCGAGCGCGAGGCTTGTGTAAGGATGCCAGATGCGCATGAAAAAATCCTGACCGCGGCCAGTTCAGGAAGCGCCCGACACGGCCTCGACCGGTGCCCGTCTGAACCTCTCAAAGCAGCGCTGGTCGAATTCGGCGTCGAACACCTCGAGCAGCACTTTGCGACTGATTGCAGGGAGCCGCGGAACGTGCCCGACGACTGCGGCGCCCCCGTAATGCTCAACGGCACGGCGGTTCTCGCAGTTTTGATCACCCAGCATGACGACGCCCGAGACTTCAGCGCCTGCGCGCCGCAGCGCCTGGATCGTCAGAACGGTATGGTTGATCGTCCCGAGCGAAGTGCGACTGGCAATAATCACGGGGAGCGCCAGATGAGCTATCAGATTGAGGATCGTCTCCTTCTCGTTGAGCGGCGTCAAAACGCCGCCGGCGCCTTCAACGATCAGCGGCGCGGCGGCGTCCGGCAGCGCGATCTCACTCATCTTGATTCTCACACCCACCGTGCGCGCCGCGAGGTGCGGAGAAACGGGGAGGTCGAAATAGTAACGCTCCGGGCGCGTTCGCTCGGGCGGAATTTCCGCCATCCGCATTACGGCCTGGCGGTCTGTCCCCTCAGCCGCTCCGCTCTGGATGGGCTTCCAATAGACCGCGTCGAGCGCCGCGGTGAGCAGCGCGGAGAGAACCGTCTTCCCCACGTTAGTGTCGGTGCCGGTGATGAAAAGCCCCGCCTGCATGGGTATCCTCGGGTTGCCGCGCAGCCCGTTCGTCAGAGAGTAAAGCTTCATGAGCATGCTGCGGAGAGCGCCTGCGCGATCTGTTCTATTGTATCCGCAGAGAGCGTTGCGTTGACGGAGATTCGCAGCCGCGACGTGCCGGGGGCGACCGTCGGCGGGCGGATGGCACGAATGGCGAACCCGGCGCGGTTGAGCGCGTCCGCAGCACGGAGCGCGTGATCGTTTGACCCGAGCATGACCGGGACGATCTGCGAATTGGACGTCCCGGTATTCAGCCCGGCATCGCGGAGGCCCATTCGCAGCTCCGAAGCGCGCGCGTCGAGCGCCCTCCTCGCCGGGTCTGCCTCTCGGGCGAGCTCCATCGCGGCGCGAACGTGGCACGCCATGTAAGGCGGCAGCGCGGTTGAGAAAATAAACGTGCGGGCGCGGTTCACCAGAAACTGCTTCAAGACGGAGGAACACGCGACAAACGCTCCGCAGGCCGCGAGCGCCTTGCCACACGGAAACACCGCCGCGAGCGCCGCGGACGAAAGCCCCGCCTCTGCCAGTAATCCCCGTCCTCTGGGGCCAAACACTCCGGTCGCGTGCGCCTCATCGACGATCAGCTCCGCGCCGTATCGCTCCGCAAGCGCGGCCAGCTCGCGGAGCGGCGCGCGGTCGCCTTCCATGCCGAACACGCTTTCGACGACAACGAATTTTTCTCCAGCGCCACTGCGCTCCTGGCGAAGATGGTCCTCGAGACAATCCAGATCGAGATGGGGGAAAATGATCTTGCGTGCGCGCGAGAGGCGGACCGCATCAATCAGGCTGGCGTGGTTCGAGCGGTCCGAGAACACGACGTCCTCGGGCCGAAGCAGGGACGCGAGCAGCCCCAGGTTCGCAGCATATCCGGAATTGAAGAAGAGAGCCGCTTCAAAGCCCGCAAAATCCGCGAACTCCTGCTCGATTTCTTCCCAGAGCCGCGCGTGCCCGGAAAGGAGCCGCGATCCGGTGGAGGCCATAGGCTCCCCCCGTTCGATCGCGCCGGCGACGGCCTCGCGCAACTTCGGGTGGCGCGAAAGGCCGAGGTAGTCGTTCGACATCAGGCTCACGCCGGCGGGAATTGCGAGCGTGCGCAACTGCGACCGGGACTCAATCGCGGAGATCTCGCACGCAACCCGGCGGAGCGTGGCGCCGCGGGCGAGATCACGCATCGACCGATGTCCGCAGGGCAGGCCTCAAACCGAGATCGCGGAAGAGCAGCTCGTCCTGATCCGGCGTGGGGTTGGAAGTGGTAAGCAGTTTTTCGCCGCAAAAAATGGAGTTGGCGCCGGCCATGAAACACAAGGCGCTCGCCTCCCGGCTCAGCGACTGCCGCCCGGCGCTAAGGCGCACTTTCGAGGCGGGCATCAGGAGGCGCGCCGTTCCGATGGTGCGCGCAAGCTCAAGCGGGTCCGCGGCTGCGGCGCCCCCGAGCGGCGTGCCCTCGACGCCCACCAGAAGATTCACCGGAACGCTTTCAGGCTGCGGCTTGAGGCAAGCGAGCTGCTGCAGCAATCCGACGCGGTCCTCTTGGGATTCTCCCATGCCAATAATTCCGCCGCAGCACACCGTGATCCCGGCGCGGCGGACGTGCTCGAGCGTTCCCAGGCGGTCTTCATAACGGCGCGTCGTAATGATTCGTCCGTAATACTCGGGTGAGGTATCGAGGTTATGGTTGTAGGCGGTGAGTCCCGCCTCGGCGAGGCGGCGAGCCTGGCGCTCGCTGAGCATTCCGAGCGTGCAGCACACCTCCATGCCGAGCGCCGAAACCGCGCGCACCATCTCAAGCACCTGATCGAAATCTCTTCCATCGCGCACCTCGCGCCAGGCCGCGCCCATGCAGAACCGGGTTGCACCCTGATCGCGAGCTTTTTCCGCTTCGCGGCAAACCTCGGCGAGGGGCATCAGCGGCGCCGCGGCCACGTCCGTCTTGTAGCGCGCGCTCTGAGGACAATAGCCGCAGTCTTCCGGGCATCCGCCCGTCTTGATCGAGAGCAACCGGCAGAGCTGCACCTCGCCCGGCGCGTGGAATTCCCGGTGGCGCTGCTGAGCCTGGAAGAGAAGCTCGAGCAGCGGCTGGCTGTAGATCGAGCGAATCTCTTCGCGCGTCCAATCGTATCGAATCGGATGAGCGGAGGGCGGAAGGGCTGGGCAGTCCATCAAGGCGGTGCGCTCCGTCGGGTGTCGGCGCTTCGAATCACACGCTACACCTGGTCAGTTCCGGTATGCTCGAGTTCCCGCGCGAAGAGATTATAGCCGGGATTCGGGGGAAAGAGTTCCGCGAGCAAGGTCATGCGCTTGCGCAGCTCGGGCACGGGCAGGTATTCCGGGCCAACGCGGATCTGAACGTCGTGCCAGAGGCCATGCATATATTCGGCGAGTGTGCCGCTCAAAGAAACTTCGAGGTAGCGGGCTTTCAGCTTGGTAGATTTCGCGCCGCTCGCCTCGCGCCGCCCGAGGCAGGCTGCTTTGGCATCGAGCGCTTCCTTGTCAATCTCGCCCGCCACGCCGCGGCGGAGTTCGTCGTCCAGCGCGCGCTCGTAAGCGTCCATCTCGCCGCGCGTCAGCCTGGCCAGAGCCATCTGGGCGATGCTGGCAAGAAACTCGAATCCGGTGTCGTGCGCATCGAGCTCGCGGCACGCCAGCACCAGATTGGTGTGGGACTCGGAGTCCACCCAAACCGCCGTATGGCTTTCGCCCGGGGGCTTGGTGAAGCACACAGCGTCGCCGCCGTCGAAGCAGCCGACGTAGGGCGCAATCAGCACGCGCAAGTTTCCGAGGCGCTCGGCAAGTCCGCCGGGTACCGCCCGCGCCGGTTCGCGTACCATCGTGCGGTCTTCCGCCGGCGTCAGGCGCACCGCCGAGTAGAGTTCCCAGCCGTGCGCGAGATGGGAGACTGGCCCCGCCGGATCGCGGACGTACTCGTTCACGGGAATCGTTGCCGTCGTTGGAGCTTCGGGCGCAGCCATGCGGGTTCAGGCCTTCGGTTCGGGCGCCACAGGCCGGCGAACGGTCGCCACTTTCCGGCGCTTTATCGTCGCCCTCCGGAGTAACTTGACTGGGCACACACCAAAAGTCGCTGTGCTTCGCCAGGGTCGCTCCGGGCAGAAGTCATTCTGAAAGATTTCCGCACTCATGTCCAGTCACAAGCGGCGCCGTGAACTCCATCGGCAGGATCGAGAGAGGATGAACCGGAGGCGCGGACGGTCGCCAAGTCTTGGGCCCGCCCGCCGCGCGCAGGGCGGCGGCTTGATGGTTCCGGCGAGAAAACTTCATAGCCGTAGAGGCGCCCTTGCGAGAGACGGGTCACACAAGCGTCAAGCATCCGGTTGCTGCCGCATTGGCTGCCCGGCAGGCAAAGAGCCAGATAATTGCTGCTCATGGCGGATATCCCGTCCTCGCCACCGTCCGAGAGCGTCAGCGCGGAAACGGTGCGCCCGAGCTGTGAGGAGAGGAACGCGTGGCGCTTGCGGTCGATCGCGGCTCTCAACTCGCGGCCGCGTTCGTGCGCGATGCGCCCGTTGAGTTGATCCGGCCGAGAAGCGGCGGCCGTGCCCGGGCGCGCGGAAAAAGGAAAGACATGGAGATAGGTGAACGGCATCGATTCGATGAACCGCGCACTTTCAGCGTGCTCGGAATCGCTTTCGCCTGGGAAACCCGTCATGACATCCGCCCCGATTCCGCAGTGCGGCATCGATTCGCGAACCGCGAGGACGCGCTCCGCGTACTGGGCGGCCCAGTAACGCCGATTCATCCTCCGCAATATCCGGTCGCACCCGCTCTGCAGCGGCACGTGAAAATGATCGGCGACCCGTTTTTCCGAGGCCGCGAGCCGCAGGAGCTCCGGCGTCACATCCATCGGCTCGATCGAACTGATTCGAAGCCGCCGAATGCCGGTTTCCTCCAGCAGCTTTTCGAGCAGCCCGAGGAAGGTGATGCTGCGGCTGAGATCGCGGCCGTAACCGCCCAGGTTGATGCCCGAGAGCACGACCTCCTGGTATCCGGCTGCTTCGAGCGCGTGCACCTGCGTCACCGCTTCCTCGGGTGGCAGACTGCGGCTGCGGCCTCGCACCGACGGAATGATGCAAAACGAGCACCGGGCATTGCAGCCATCCTGCACTTTCAGCGTAGGGCGCGTGCGGTCGTCCGGGAACACAGGCAGAAAGTGAAACTGCGCGCTGGGCTCGCCAGTCCAAACCTCGGCGCCGGAATCCGCAGCGCGCCCGCGCAAGCTCACCGGCGCCCCGGCAGGCCACAGCAGGCTTGGAATCACGTGTTTGTGAGAATTCCCCACCACCCACGCGACGCCATCAAGCGCCGCCAGCTCCTCCGGCGCACGCTGCGCGTAGCAACCGGTCACAAGGATCTTGCAGGCAGGATTCTGGCGATGGGTGCGGCGGATGGTCTGCCGGACTTCAGCGTCCGCCGCGGCTGTGACCGTGCAGGTATTCAGAATTGCGATGTCGCTCGCAGCATCTTGGCCGGCTTCGGTTAGGCCGGACTCGAGAAGCTGGCGCTTCAGCGCGGCCCCGTCCGCCTGGCTCGCTCGGCAACCAAAATTGAGCAGCGAAAAAGTCGTCACGGCAATGGCTCTATTGTATCCCGCAGCGCGAAATCGACGCCAGATGGGGGCACCGGCGAATGACAAATACTTGATAACCCGCCAAGCAGCCGCAGACCGTGTTCCCGCGTCACATCGGATGATGAGAGGACGGGAACATCATCGCTGGTGGAAAATCGTCGCGGCCGCAGGTGTGTTCGCGACCCTCCTGGCGGCGCGCCCGTCGATTTGCGCCAGCGCGGCCATTGCCGGGACGCAGCTCGATTTTGGTTATCTCGATATGTACGATCTTCGCTTCCACGATGCTCGCAAGGCGTTTGATGAATGGCAGCGGCTGCATCCCGAGGATCCGATGGGACCGGTCTCTGAAGCCGCATCGTACCTTTTCTCCGAATTCGACCGCATGGGCATTCTACGGTCTCAGTTGTTCACCGACGATAAACAATTCAAGCAGCGCAAGAAACCGGCGCACGACCCGGCCTCCTGGAACGCTTTCAACCGCGCGCTCGACCTGAGCCAGCAGCTTGCCGATGCGATTTTGACGAGCGATCCGCGGAACACGAATGCGCTCTTTGCCGAACTTCTCAGCCGGGGTTTGCGCGCGGACCACCTCGCCCTGATCGAGGGCCGCGACCTCGCGGCTTTGCCCTACATGAAGAGCGCGGGCGTCCTGGCGAACCGGTTGCTCAAAATCGATCCGTCCCTCTACGACGCTTATCTGGCCGTGGGCGTCGAAAAATATCTGCTGAGTCTCAACCCGGCCCCGGTGCGCTGGGCGCTGCGGCTCTACGGCGTCCAGGGGGACAAGATGCAAGGAATTCGCGAACTCGAACTGACCGCTGAACGGGGTCATTACCTCCTGCCTTACGCCCGGCTTCTGCTCGCTATTGCGGCCCTTCGCGATCATAATAAGACGCGGGCGGCGGCGCTGCTTCGGGGGCTGGCGCACGAGTTTCCCGATAATCGCCTGTATACCACCGAGCTGGCGCGGCTCGAGTAGCGCGCGGCGCGGCAATCCGGTAAAAGCGGGTGAGGGAGCCGCTCGCCTCGCCGGCAGACGCGAGGATATTATCTCGCTCGACGGGCGCGGCGAGATGACGGGAGTTGCGCCTCATTCCTCGTAGAAAAAGGATCCAAGTTTGGTATGAGAATCGCCAGTGTCGCAAGCGCGTTTCCGAAGCACTATTATAGCCAGGATGTTCTCGTCGCTGGGCTAAAACACCGCTGGGGAAACAAGCTGAGCAATCCGCACCTGCTCGATCGGCTGCGAGCGCGCGCCGGTGTCGACGGCCGTTACCTCGCCTTGCCGATGGACGCGTATGACCGGCTGACCGGGTGGGGCGCGGCAAACTCCGCCTGGATCGAATGCGCGCAGGAGCTCGGGAAACAGGCCCTATGCCGGGCGCTCGCCCGCGCGGGCTTGTCGTCGCGGGACATCGGCTCGATCTTTGCCGTCTCGATCACAGGCATTGCCAATCCGTCGCTCGACGCGCGCCTCGTCAATCGCATGAATCTCTCGCCGCACGTCAAGCGCGTTCCAATCTTCGGCCTCGGGTGCGTTGCGGGCGCGGCGGGGATTGGCCGCGCGGCGGATTATGTCAAGGCCTATCCGGACCAGGTCGCGGCGCTGCTGTCCGTCGAGCTGTGCTCGCTCACGCTTCAAATGAACGATCTCTCGGTCGCCAACGTGATCTCCTCCGTGCTTTTTGGCGATGGCGCGGCCGCCGTGCTGGTGACCGGATCGGATCGCGAGGCGGACGGGCCCGAGGTGCTGGCGACGCGTTCGGTGTTCTATCCGAACTCGGAGTACGTGATGGGCTGGGAAATTGTGGACGAGGGATTCAAAATCGTGCTCTCGCCCGACGTGCCGCTCATCGTCGAGCGGCACTTGGCAAGCGACGTGGACTCATTCCTGGGCGATCAGGGCCTTACCAAATCCCAAATCGGAAGCTGGATCCTCCACACGGGAGGGCCAAAAGTGCTGGAGGCGACGATGGCGGCTCTTCGGTTGCCGGCGGGCGCGCTCGATGCATCGTGGGAATGCCTCCGGAGGGTGGGAAACTTGTCATCGGCATCGGTGCTGGTGGTTCTTGAGGAAGTCATGTCTCACCGGCGCCCCGAGCCGGGAACGCTCAGCGTGCTCGCGGCGATGGGGCCGGGCTTCTGCTCTGAGCTGGTTCTGTTGAGGTGGTAAGGAATGCAGCGCGGTCCGCTCCAAACGGACGTTCTGATCGCAGGCGGCGGACCCGCCGGACTCGCGGCGGCAATCGCGGCGCGCCAAAAGGGACTCCGCGTGACGGTGGCGGAATTTGCGTGCCCCCCGGTCGACAAAGCATGTGGCGAGGGCCTCATGCCCGAGGGAGTGCGGGCACTCTGCGCGCTTGGAATCTCGATCAGCGATGGCTTCCCGATTCGGGGCATCCGTTTCTTGGCAGATGACGAGAGTGTCTGCGCGGATTTTCCCGCGGGCACGGGCCTGGCGGTGCGGCGCACCACGCTCTATAACGCTCTCGCGGAGCGCGCGCTCGATTCCGGAGTTTCAGTTTTGTGGGGTGCGCGCGTAGAAGCTCATGGCGGCGAGACGGCGCTGGTGAACGGAGAGCCCGCGCGTTGCTCGTGGCTCGTGGGTGCGGACGGCATGAGCTCGCGAATTCGCGCCGAAGCGGGCCTCGACGCGGGAAAATGCAGCAGAGCGCGCTTCGGATTCCGCCGGCATTTCAAGGTGGAACCGTGGACCGACTACGTGGAGGTCCACTGGGGACCCACATCGCAGCTGTTTGTGACGCCGGTCGGCGCGCAAGAGGTTTGTATCGCGCTGCTCGCGCGGAAACCGCGCCCGCGCCTTGCTGAAGAGATCCCGTCGTTCGCCGAAGTTGCGTGGCGCCTCAAAGGGATGATGCCGAGCTCGATAGAACGGGGAGCGGTCACGTTCAATCGGCGCCTTCGCGCCGTCACGCGCGGCCGCGTCGCGCTCGTCGGCGACGCCTCCGGCTCCGTGGACGCCATCACCGGCGAGGGACTTTCCGTAGCGTTTCAGCAAGCACTCGCTCTCGCCGAGGCGTTCGCGAAAGATGACCTCGCGCTGTACCAGGCGACCCATAGCCGTATCATGCGCGTTCCGGCTCTGATGGCCAAACTGCTCGTAATCATGGATCGCCATTCGTGGCTGCGCCGCCAAGCGCTCCACCGGCTTGCCGCCCGGCCAGGAGTGTTTTCCCGCTTCCTCGCGCTCCACACCAGCGCCTTGCCGCCCAGCGTGACGCTCTGTAACGGGGCTTCCAGGTGTGCGCCCCCGGTTAGCCTTCCAACGCAGGGCTTGCTACCGTCGGACAGTATTAGGCAGAACCATGGTGATGAATACCCTTCGTCCCTGTTGCCTTATTTTGACACTAGCCTTTTTGTAGACGCGCTCTCCGTCATAACCCAACTCAAGCTGAACGGGTGCCGCCGATCGTTCCGTCGCGGCCCGCGTGATCCCTGGTAACACCTTGCACCCTCCCAATTCAAACGTGGCTCCCCACGCCCTGATTGCTCTTGTGAGCACATCAAGGCTTAGAGGGGATTTCCCCTTCTCGTAGTTGTAGACCATTTGTCGTGTGACTTTTAGGACCTCCGCGGCCTTAGCTACGCTGAGACCCTTCATCAAACGCGCACCTCGCAACTGGTTCCCTAAATGCTTTGCGGCGTAACTGCTCATTAGGATCGCCCGATTCCGGTAGAAGCCATCCAAATGATAGCGCCGCAGCGACATTTGTCAAATATATTTTACGTTCTAAGAATTTGTAAATTATTTTTGACAATCTATACAACAAAATGTAATATTTGATTATGCTCAGATCTCAATGCATTGTGGCTTGCGCTGTGTGCGCTGATCCGTGTATATTGATGCATCACCTGTAAATTGGCTCTTTTTCTTTCTTCCGACCCGCCCAGCGCATCTAACCGTTTGGGGATTCTTGAGCCAAAGCCAGGCGATCTAGTAATATGCTGGCGATAAGAGGAGGTAATGCCATGGTAGCCGCGCCAACCGCGACAGACAAGTTCGACTTGCGCCCAGATGACATCCTGGGCGCGATTCTAGCCATTGCAGAAGAGCAAAATGAGAAGGAAGGCTCTAAGCGATTTGCATTCAGGGGGCACGACTCAGATCTCCAAGAGTTATTCAGTGAACTAGTACAGGAATTCAATGAGCCCCTGATGCGCCGCTTTGTCTTTTCGGATAAGGGCCCTATGCCGTATAGCCCTATTCTCAGTGATGCCGTCAGCAAGCTTCAGTTGTGCGGATTCGTTGGTCGAGAAAACCCGGATTACGAAATCTTGTTCGTTAGACCTGCCGCAGTAAACTACTTTGAATCGGTAATTAAGAAGAGACTTTCCAAGGATCAG
>JBOGKE010000039.1:0-18491 GCA_050745265.1 Terriglobia bacterium | reverse complement strand
CGGGCAGCCGCCTAACTTGCACGTGTCTTGGGCAGTGCATACACTGAGGAATGTGAGCGGCAGGCGACAAAGAGGAGCGTGGGTTAACCCGCAGGTCAGCTTGGCCGAAATGCTTCGGAGCGTCGGGATGGCGATGGGGTTAGGCTTTGCGGTAGCGATTTCGGCTGCGGCCCAGCAGGCGCAAGTGCCAATCGCGCCTCGGATGACGGGGCGGTATCATTTCCTGGGACCGGAGGATACGATTTCGATCCTTCAGGAAGAGAATCTGCTTAAAGGCTACATTGATGTGTTTGCTGGTGAAGACGAATCGGACGCGCTCCTGAGCTACCAGTTTGTGCAGGGATCGCGCACGGGAAACCACGTGGAGTTCAGGACGCGGACCATCCACGAAAAATATTACCGGTTTTCCGGAACCGTTGAACGAGGCGCCGGAAAGAACCGGGAAAATCCCGATTACTTGCGGCTCGATGGCGAGCTTCGGACGGTCACGCTCAATTCCGTCACGGGCCCGGAGAAGATCGAAAAGCAGGCGGTGGTTTTTAAGTCCATTCCGCCAGGCCAAGGTCCCGCCGATTAGGCGCCGAGCCGCTTTTGCAGCCGCTTGCGGCGATGATGGAAGCGCTCCATGCTGCGGGGGTCCCCGGCTTCGGCGGACGACAGAAGGGCGAGAGCGCGTTCGGTGAATTCGAGGGCCCTTGCGGCGTCGCGGCGGCGGTGTTCATGATAAACGGCGAGCTCTCGGTACGCCTGGACGGCAATGGGCTCCTTGAGCTCTGCGAGTTCCAGCCAGATTTCCTCGGCCCTTTCGAATTCCAATCGTCGCTTGTGCTGCACGGCTAAGTGCCATAACGCTTCCGGCTGGGTCGCTTCGGGCAAACCTTTCTCGATGGCGAGCGAGCACGTTGAAGCGGAAAGAGCGGTTTCGCCCGCGCGTTCGAAGATGCGGCTGAGGCTGAACAAGTCTAGCGCGGCAGGCAGCGCCAGTTGATCCGAATTCCGGGCCCTCTCGATAACTCGCGCCATCTCCACCGTAAGGGCCGCCAGCGTGATGATGTCGAGCGCGTTGTGAAAAAAGACGGGCTGCAGCCCGCGCGCGTCGCCCGTACGGAGATAGTCGAAATAGATCGCCGGGATCTCAGATCCCGGCACATCGCCCTCGCGCTCGAGGCCGAGAACGTGCGACTCCAGGTTCGTGAGGCGGCAGCTTTCCAGGCGCAGCTTCCAGAGGCGCCTCGCCGGGTGGAGCAGGTCGAGGTGAATCATCCTCCTGAACGGCGATCTCAGGCGAGAAAGCGTGTAGCGGGTTTCAAGAAGGGGCACGTCAAAGGTTTTGCCGTTGAAAGTCACCAGCCCCGCGCCTGCGTGAAGCCGTTCGGCCAGAGCCGTGAGCACCGCCGTTTCTTCTGTGTAGTCGCGGAGAAAATACTGCCGCACTACGAACTGCGGTCCCTCGATCACTCCGATTCCGATCAAAAACGCGCAAGTACCCGTCCCGCCCGCCAGCCCGGTGGTCTCGGTGTCAAGAAACACCAGGCGCTCGGGCTCCGGCAGCCCATTTCCTTCGAGGAACAGGTCGAGAGAAGAGAGGCTGGACGCCGCGATGTCGCCGATTCGCATATTTCCGTACGGCCTGCCCAACGGGAGCGCCTGCTCCGCCATAAAATACTCTCCGGCAGGAAGGCGGTACGTCTGCCCTTGAACGTACTCTTCGATGCGGCACGGAACGCGCTCGGCGGGCAGCGGCTTGAAGCCTCCGTTCAGCCGACGCAGATAATCGAGCTGGCGCTCGAGCTCCGCCTCGGCTCCGGATTTCTTCGCGGCGTTCTTCAGTTGACGAAGCTTCTCTTCGAGGTTCACTGATTTATGGTCCGTAGTACGCAGTCCGGAGTCCGGAGTCAGTCGTCCGTGGTCCGCGCGCGGTTTTCCGCATCGCTAGGCCGTAATTTCCAGTTTTTTTGGCCAACTTTGTATCAGGGCACGGCTTCAGCCGTGCCATTCTCACGCAAGAATAGTCGCGGCTTTAGCCGCTGAGGCGCTCAGGGGCTAAAGCCCAGTCGAAAGGACGCTTTTGCGGCACGACTAAAGTTGTGCCCTGATACCAGCACAGCAACGGGTGCGTTAGCATCGGTGCGGTCTTTGGTTGCGGCTCTGCCGCGCTGCGCTATGGATAACTGACGCCGGACTCCGCCCCGGACCCGGACAACATTTGAAGGATCGCCAGCGCTACTTCCTTGCCCTTCTCGCCCAGCTCACCCGCCGGACCGACGCAGGAGGGGCAGCCGCACGCGCACGGACAGTTCTCGATCAGAGCGCGAGTATTTTCGAGGAGACGGCCGGTCAGCCGGAAGAGGGGTTCGCTCAAACCCACGCCGCCGGGATACCTGTCGTAAAGATAAATATTCGGCTCGAAGACGCCCGGAGTGCCGGCCGGCCCGCGGTGGAGCGGCGCGATTAGCTCCTTGCTGCCGGAGTCTACCGCCGTTGCAGCGTCTCGTTCATTGGGAGCTACGGCGGGCGTTTCTCGTTGGGGATTCTCGCCCACGGCGACGCCCAGGTCTCGCGCATCGCTCATCACGAGCATCGTGGCGATCGCACGCATGGCGTTTCCGATTCCGTTCACCCCGTCCATTTTTTGCGCGTTATCGAAACGGAACCCGGCGAGGAGGGCGTGCGGCAGGGTCAGCCAGCAGGCTGTAGTGTGCATCTCCTGCTCGGGCAGGCTCAGATTACCCGAGCCCACGTTTTCCATGGTCCAGAACTTTATCTTCTTGAAGCCCACCACCTGCGTGTTGACCTGGACCTCCCCATGGCTCGCGAGGGCGGCGCCGGCGGGCGACCGGTCGAACGATTCGAGGATCTTGATCTTGGTGTAGGAAATGGCATCGGTGAAATACTCGCTTTCCACACGGTGGACGTATGCCTTGCGATCGTGGTAATCGAACCGCTCGACGTGGTGCTGGATGCCGTCTTGAATGTAGATGGCGCCCTCGTGCAAGGCGGTCAGGGCGCTGCTGAAATCTGCCTCCCCGATCACGCGCGGCGATTCGGTTTCGTCGACAATCACAAAGTTATCGGAGGAGACCGAGCGCAAGCTGATCCCATCCGCAGGATACGATTCTGAAACCCAATGCCAGCCATCGCTCGAGTGGTGGAGAAATCCCGCCTCTTCGAGGTAAGCGCAGAGCGTTCTCAGTTCGAGTGATCCGAATTTTTCATCTTCGTGGAGAGGCAGCTCGAACGCGGCGCACTTGAGATGATTGAGCAAAATCTGGAGATTGTCGGGATTGACATAGCCGTGCTCGGGCGAGCGGCCGAAGAAGTAATCCGGGTGTTGCACGATGAACTGGTCGAGTGGCGCACTCGACGCCACGAGCACGGCGACTGACGTGCCCTGGCGCCTTCCCGACCTTCCCGCCCGCTGCCAAGTGGACGCAATCGTTCCCGGATAGCCCGCGAGCAGCGCGACATCCAGACCTCCGATGTCAATGCCGAGCTCCAAGGCGTTGGTCGAGATGACGCCCCGCAATCGCCCCTCGCGCAGGCCACGTTCGATTTCGCGCCGCTCTGAGGGCAGATAGCCGCCGCGATACCCGCGAACCGTCTCGGGTGCGCCGGGCGCTTGCGAAAAATCATCCTTGAGATAGGTCACCAGGATTTCGGTGGCCAGCCGGCTGTTCGCAAAAACGATCGTTCCGAGACCGCGGCTTAAAAAAATGCGCGCCAGCCGCCGTGCTTCGTTCAGGTAAGAACGGCGGATGCCAAGCTGCTGATTCACGACCGGAGGATTATAGAAGATGAAATATTTCTCCGACGACGGCGCGCCATTCTCCTCAATCAGCGTCACCGGTTCTTCGACGATTGCCTCAGCCAATTCCTTCGGGTTGGCGATTGTCGCGGAGGCGCAAAGAAACTGCGGACGGCTGCCATAAAAGCCGGCGACGCGCTTCAGCCGCCGCAGCACGTTCGCGAGGTGGCTGCCGAAGACGCCGCGATACATGTGCAGCTCGTCGATCACGACGTAATGCAGGTTCTCAAAAAGCCGCTCCCACCGCGTGTGATGCGGCAGAATGCCCGTGTGCAGCATGTCGGGGTTCGTGAGCACGAGATTGCCGCGCGCCCGAATGGCTTTGCGTGCGTCCTGCGGCGTATCCCCGTCGTAGGTGAAAGTGCGCACCGCTTCGCCGAGCGTCGCGGCCCAGCGGTCGAGCTCGGCCAATTGGTCCTGCGCCAGCGCCTTGGTGGGAAACAGATAAAGCGCCCTCGCCTCCGGTTGGCCTGCGACCAGATTCATGATCGGCACGTTGTAGCACAGCGTTTTGCCCGAAGCCGTGGGCGTGACGACGACAACGTTCTGGCCCGACGCGGCAGCTTCAAAGGCCTCGGCCTGGTGCGAATAGAGCTGTTCGATTCCGCGGCCCCGGAGCGCCTGCGCGACCGCCTCGGAGAGTCGCGACGGAAAAGCTCGTAGAACCGCTTCGCGTGCGGGGCTGTGCTTGAATGCCGTTACGCCGCCCCGCACCGGCGCGCCCTTAAACTTTTCGCGGATTTCTTCGAGCGCACCCTCGATGCCGCCTATGGGCAGCCGTGCTCCTGAGAGAATCGCCATCCCGTCCTCCCTGGCCTATTGTATACTCAAGCATCGATAAAATTCGCTTTTTATTCGCCGCCACGGCCCGGGCCCGCGGAAGCCCGGCAGCGGCGGACTCAGTGGAATTGCGGGGTCTAAGGCACCGAATTACTGTATAATTAAGAAGGGCGGGAAGATACTGCAGCGCCTTTAATCTTGCACAATCCAAACTACGGGGGTTGCCATGGATTTCAGAATAGGCGACAAGGTGGTCTACCCCAATCAAGGAGTCGGGGTGGTTGAACAAATCTCCAACCGCAATCTTACCGGCCGTCCAGAGACGTTTTACCTCCTGAAGCTCAGCTCGAGTGGCATGCGGGTGATGGTCCCCATGACGAACGTGGCGGAGGTGGGTCTGCGCCGTGTCGCAAGAGTACGCGAGGTCGCAACTGTCCTGGAGTTTCTTAACACCGCGCCGGCCAACAGGCTCGCAGATTGGAAAGGGCGGTTTAAGCAAAACTCCGAGAAGATGCGAAACGGCACGCTGCAGCAGGTCGCGGAGGTGTTCAAGGCGCTCGCGGTGCTGAGCCAGGAGAAGCCGCTGTCTTTCCGCGAAAAGAAGATGCTGGACCGATCATGGCAACTTCTGGTGGATGAAATCTCAGTGGCTCGGGGCACGAGCCGCACTGCAGCCGAGTCCGAGTTGCTCAGCTTGTTAGACAAAACCCACTTGAAGGCCCCGCTGCCCAGTTAAGCGCCGGCAGTAGCCGACGCGGCCGCGAGGCGGCGTCCGCAATTCTTCATTACTTCATCCTCCCGAGCGCGATTGCGTTAGGCCCGCGCACCCCCAGATGCATCCCACGGCTCGGTCCGGGTCTATTCTTCCTGCCGTGCGGTTGCGAAGCGACATCGCGTACTAATCGGTAAGAACGGAAATCATGATCCAGCTTGCTTCGGCAGCAAAGAAGTTCGGCGCCAAGACTCTCTTCGAGAATCTGGACTGGCTGATTAATCCGCGAGAACGCGCGGGGTTGGTCGGCGGGAACGGCGCGGGCAAATCCACTTTGCTCAAAATGCTGGCAGGAGTTGAGCCGCTCGATGGAGGGACGATCGCAACCGCGAAAGGCATCACGACGGGTTATCTTCCACAGGATGGTCTCTCGCTCTCCGGGCGCAGCGTTCTCGACGAATGTCTTTCGGTGTTCGGCGACCTGCTCGCAATGGAAAGGGAGCTCGAAGCGCTCACGCATCAGTTGGCGGAGCTCGATCCGCACGGCGAGGAGTATCAGCGTGCCGCCGAGCGGTACCACCGCGTCGAAACGGAGTTCCAGGGCCGCGACGGCTACTCCCTCGAATCGCAAGCGGGAGCCGTGCTCAACGGTCTCGGCTTTACGCGCGACGACTGGACCCGACCGGCGCAGGATTTCTCCGGCGGCTGGCAGATGCGCCTGGCGCTCGCAAAGCTTCTCCTGATCAAGCCGAACCTGCTCCTGCTCGATGAGCCTACGAACCATCTCGACCTCGAAGCGCGCAACTGGCTCGAACAATATCTGGCGGACTATCCCGGCGCGTACGTCCTGGTCTCTCACGACCGGTATTTTCTCGATGTCACCGTGAACAAGATCGTGGAACTCTGGAACCGTCGCGCTTATTTCTACACCGGTAATTACGATCGCTACCTCGCACAAAAGGCCGATCGGCAGGCTCAGCTCCACGCCGCCTACCGCAACCAGCAGGAGCGGATTCAGCAGCTCGAAGTGTTCATCAACCGGTTTCGCTATCAGGCAACGAAAGCGAAACAAGTGCAAAGCCGCATCAAGGAGCTGGAGAAGGTTGATCGAATCGAGCTGCCGCCTGAGGAAAAGACGATCCATTTCAAATTCCCTCAACCGCCGGCGAGCGGGCGCATGGTGGCGGAGTGCCGGGACATCGCCAAGAGCTACGGTGATAAGCGGGTTTTTGCGCGGGTGAGTTTTGTGATCAGTCGCGGAGACCGCATCGCCCTCACCGGAATCAACGGGGCGGGAAAATCGACACTGATCAAGCTGCTGGCGGGGATCGAGCCGGTCACTTCGGGCGAACTGCGTCTCGGCCACAACGTTAAAGCGGACTACTTCGCGCAGGATCAGTACAAAGCGCTCGATCCGGGGGCTCGACTGATCGACGACCTCGCGAGCGTCGCGCCGCCCGCGCTCAGCGGGCAAACGCGCTTGCGCACGCTGCTCGGCTGCTTCCTGTTTTCGGAGGACGAAGTCTTCAAGCGGATCGGAGTGCTCTCGGGCGGCGAGCGAAACCGCTACGCTCTCGCGCGCATGCTGCTGATGCCGTCGAACCTCCTGTTGCTCGATGAACCCACGAATCACCTCGATCTCCGCGCCAAGGACGTGCTGCTCGACGCACTTCAGCAGTTTACCGGAACGGTCGTCTTCGTTTCGCACGACCGCTACTTCATCGACAAGCTGGCGACGCGCGTCCTCGAGATCGAAGGCGGCGAGCTGCGCGACTATGCCGGAAATTACGAGGATTACCGCTGGCAGAAAGAGCAGGCGGGGCGCGCGCCGGCGGAGGTCTCGCGCCATGCACCCGGCGCGACGTCGCGCAACGGAGGGTCGCGCCGTACTTCACCGGCGGGAGCGGCAGCCGAAACTGGCGCGCCGGGCGAAGCTGGCGCGAAGAAAATGAATCCGATTCTTCTCCGTCAGGTGCAGGAGCGCAGGAGCCGACTCGAGGAGAGCATCGCGAAATGCGAAGCGGCCATCAGCGCCTGCGAGATTGAGTCGGCGAATTTCAAGAGCGCCGAAGAATCCATCCGGCTGTCAAGCCTGCTCAGCGAGCGCCGCGCCGAACTCGTGCCGCTGATCGCTGAATGGGAGCGCCTCAGCGCTTTGATTGAAGAAGAGACATTACCCGCAGGCCGCTGATGCCGATGTTCTTAAGATACAAGCGGCGGGTTTACCCCGCCACGCAAATTGGCGGCATAAAGCCGCGTCTACGCGACAGAAACTGAGGCATTACCTTCTCTTGCGGTCTTCCACTCAAGACGGATCGCTGCCGGACGGCTCACCGGGCCTCGGCTTCGCGGGACTCTTATGGGGACGGTAGAGGATCACGTGGACCTTCTCCAGCGTGATCAGTCCGCCGTCGATCATCTCGTCTAAGCGCGGCAGGACGCGCTGAATCCGCTCCTCATATTCCACGGTCTCAATCACAATCGGGAGTTCCTGTGCGAGCCGCAGGATCTTTTCCGTGTGGTAGCGCGTCGAAGCGCCGTAGCTCGCGATGCCGCGAAAGACGGTCACGCCGGCGAATCCTTCCTGCCGGAGGAGCTCGACAATTGCCTCGTAGAGCGGCCGGTGGCGCCAACGGTCGGATTCGCCGATGTGGATGCGCATCAGCACGCGGTCGCCTTCAAAGCGGTCGTGTTCCATGGGTGTCGCTGCCAGCTGAGGCTTTCGTGGAGCGGCGGAGCGACGCTTGCACGCCACTGCGCTCACGGCCCTGCGGACAGCAGGAGCGCGCATTCAGGATAGTGTATTGCAAAGCCGCATTCCGCCCAGCACGGCCAGCACACCGACAATCAAGCTGAGCGCAACATACGCTGCGGCCTTGCTCCACTGTCCATCCTGAATCAAGTGTCCCGTCTCCCACTCAAACGTCGAAAAGGTGGTGTACGCGCCAAAGAATCCAGTCGTCACGCCGATGCGCCAGTCGGGCGGGATCGCGATGTGGTTCAGCGCGTACTCTCCAATCAACCCCAGGAAAAAACATCCGGCCAGGTTCACCGCCAGTGTTCCATAAGGGAAACTCGACCCCGTTCGTTCCTGTACCAGACCTTGCATCCAGTAGCGCGCGAGCGTCCCCGCCGCGCCAAACACACACAAGAGAAGGATTCGCAAAACGTCTCACCTTTCTGCGCAGCTTCCGGACCAATAAAAAACTCCTGGCCGGTAAGTTGCCGCCAGGAGTCATCAGCCCGTCAACGGGCGGTTCAGGTGAACTCCATCACCTCTCAATCTCTATATAGCACGTTTTGGTTCACTTCGGAAACGCGCGAAGCGCATGCGAGTTGCGCGAGGTGTTTCGAAGCCTGAAGTCATTCCCCCGGGCCGTCTGGCCGTCCACGGGCCGCACGGTAATGCCTCAGTTTCGGCGGCTTTTGTAGCGGCGGGTTTACCCCGCCACAATGGCGGTATAAAGCCGCTGTGCGCGCCCGAAACTGCGGCATTGCGCCGCAACCTGATTTTTGTTCGTAGCAAGTTAAAATGTCCGGTCTTTATAGCAAGTGAAATGTCCGGTTTCGCCTTTCCTTCGGCGCTAACCGAAGGAGCCCGTAGGGCGACTGAGGTTAGCGCCGAGCGCCGCAGGACCATGTGGCACTCAGGTGGGCGGGCGGCGATGTGACGTGAATCTCAAGCAACGCCGATTGCAACCTGTGTGTCGGTGCGGGTGACCGGGCGGTAGAGCGTATCGCGCTCGCAGGGTTCGAGGCCGGCTTCGGTAATCAAGCGGACGAGCTGATGGCGGGTCATGACCTGAGGGGTTTTGGCTCCGGCGTCGTGATAGATCTTTTCTTCGACGACGGTGCCGTCGATATCGTCGGCGCCGAACCGCAGCGCGACTTGAGCGACGCGCGGAGTCAGCATAATCCAGTAGGCCTTGACGTGGGGAAAATTATCCAGCAGCAGGCGCGAGACCGCAATGGCTTTGAGGTCCGTGAAGCCCGTCGTATCGCGATAGTCGATGTCCTTCCCGAGCTCGGTATTCTCCGCGTGAAATTTCAGCGGAATAAACGTCATGAAGCCCCGCGTCTGATCCTGGAGGCCGCGCAACTGTAGCAGGTGATCCACGCGGTCCTCGCAGGACTCGACGTGGCCGTAGAGCATGGTGGCCGTCGAGTGAAGACCGAGCTCGTGAGCCGTGCGATGGACCTTGAGCCAGGCGTGGGCGCCGATCTTGTGATCGCAAATCCTGCGTCGCGTGGCGGGAGCGAAAATCTCGGCGCCGCCGCCCGAAATTGAGCCGAGGCCTGCGTCCTTGAGCGTCGCCAGGATTTCGCGGTAGCTGAGCTTTGCTTGCTGCGAGTAGTAGCCGATCTCGACGGCCGTGAACGCCTTCAGGTGGACGCTCGGAAAGCGCTGCTTCAGCCCCGCAATCAGGTCTACGTAATACTGAAATGGAAGATCCGGGTGCAGCCCGCCGACAATGTGAAATTCCGTGATCGCCTCGGTCCAACCTTGGCCCGCGGTGCGGAAAGCATCGCCGAGCGACATCGTGTAGGCGCCGGGCACGTCCGCTTTACGGCCGAAGGCGCACAAGCGGCAGCTTGCCACGCAAACGTTGGTTGGATTGATGTGGCGGTTGACGTTGAAATACGTTCGGCGTCCGTGCAGCTTGCGCCGGACGTGGTGAGCGAGCTCGCCGATGGTGAGCAGGTCGTTCGAGCGAAAAAGCGCAACGCCATCGTCAAGCGAAAGCCGCTCGCCCGCGTACACCTTCTCCGCGATCGGTTTTAGGGACGCGTCTTCGAGGCTCAGGTTCTCGATCCGCTCAGCTTGCATCACGCTCCCAGCTTTCCCAAGTCGTCGACCGAGATCGCATTTCCGGGAGTCATGACTCGGTTAAGAGCTGCGTCGTCCGAAATGAGATCAACGACGAGGTTGCTCATGCCGCCAGCAACCTTCGAGTTCCACCGCACCTTATGTCCCTGCGCGTCCTTGAGAGCCTTACTCTGCCACTTCAGACCGCCGGTCCCGGAAAAGATATTTTTGCCCCCCGTACCGTGCCCGCCGCCGTAGGTATCGACTTTCTTGATGGTGTACTGTGTGGTGAGCGGGGCAGGGTTGAGCGGTCCGCGAGTGGCGCCGCTAGGCGGCTCGGCTCCGGTGTAAGCCGCCGTGCGGAAAGCCAAAGTCTGCGTGCCCGCCTGATCCCCGGGCGCCGACGTTTCACAACCCACGAGGATGCCGCCGTACCGATTCGCCGTCGGCGGCAGATAAAAGAAATAAAGGTGGCCGTTCGAACCGTCGGGCCGGATGAGCTGACCGGAATGCGGGTTGCGGTTTCCGAGCCCTCCGAGCGCGATATTGATGCCGAAATGTTGTCCGGACCACGCTCCAAACGTTGGGTTATCCTCGTCCATGTATAGGCGCGCGTTACCGAAAAGAGCTTTCGGGGTGCGGCGCAGCTTGATGCTGTGCGTGGCCACTCTGCGCCTGAACGGAGCAGGGTCGGTGTTTCCCCACAGCCAATTCCAGTAGGTGTTTCCCAGCGCGTCTCTCGGGAGCTGAATCAACACCCGGCCGCCGTGCGACAAGGCCATCGCGATCGGATAGCCGGTGTTTCTCCAGTCGGTGTAGAGACCGTTCCCCTGCTTGCAAACCAGCCTTCCCACCCAGAGGCTCGTGAACACATTTTTCAAGACGACGGAATCAATGTTGCGCCCCGGCCGGTGTATCGCCCCATACCACATGGCGACGTCGACGTCGGCCACGATACCATCGTACGCTCCTCCCAGCCTCCGCAGTTGGGCGAGTGTATCCGTCTTCATCTGGGATCCTGCATCCTGTGGGGATAAGCTGGCCGGATCAGGCCGTCGCGCCACCCACTTATACGCACCGAATGCGTTCACCCCCATGCGTGATGCTCCTTTCGCTGTGCAAAAACCGCCGCGGCGGCTCACCCCGAAGATCACGTGCGGATGGAACGCGCGTCAAGTTACCAAAGCAGCGCGGGGCGCAATCTCCCGATTAGGCGCGGCGGCCAGCCCCTTCACCCCGCATCGTGTCACACTTTTGAATGTCCCGCAAACAGCGGTGCCGGTGATTGGGATGGGGCAGCTTCTGCTATCCGCAGCTCCTTAACGTTTCGCGCGGCGCCGGTTGCTGCTGGGTCATGCAGTGCAGCGTTCCGAGGCCCCAAACGAGGTCAGTGGCGTGAATGCCGATCACGGGACGATCGCTGAAAAGCTCGCCAAGAATGCCTAGAGCGGCCCGATCGTGAGGATCGTTGAACGTCGGTACGAGTACCGCGGCGTTTGCGATGTAGAAGTTCGCGTAGCTGGCAGGCAGACGCTGTCCGCGAAAGTGCAAGGGCGACGGCATCGGCAGCGCGATGACTTCGAGCTTCGATCCGTTCGCGAGCCGAACGCTTTCGAGGCGTTCGCGATTCTCGCTCAGCAGCTGGTAATTCGCGTCTCTCGGATCGCTCTCCTGGCAGAGCACCACGGTGCGCGGATTAACGAAACGGCAAACGTCATCGACGTGTCCGTGCGTGTCATCGCCGGCAATACCCCGGCCGAGCCAAAGCACCTGGGACGCGCCCAAATAGTCGCGCAATTTTTCCTCAGCGCCAGAGCGGCTAAGGCCGGGGTTGCGGGCTTGTGCCGCGGGATCGAGCAGACACTCTTCAGTGGTCACGAGCGAACCTTCGCCGTTCACATCGATTGCGCCGCCTTCGAGCACGAATTCCCCCGCAGCAACCAGGGGAATGCCAAGCGCTGTTGCGACCCGCTCCGGCACCTCATTATCAAGCTGCCAGTCGGCATACTTGGCCCACGCGTTGAATTGAAAACGAAGGACCACACGATCGGAGCTATGCGCTCTGGAACGGTGGGCAAAGATTGGACCGAAATCTCGCGTCCAGCCGCGGTTTGTGGGAATGTGGAAGAATTCCGTTCGGGCGAGGTCCGCGCCCGCGCTCTTCAAAACCGCCTTCGCTCGGCTTTCGTGGCGTGGCGAATTCACCAGGATTCGAAGGATTTCGCCCGGCGTGATCTTATACGCGATTTCGGCGTAAACCCAATGGATGGGCGCGAACTTCCCCGGCCAGTCGGAGGTGTTGTGCGGCCAGCCAATCCAGACCGCTTCGTGCGGCTCCCACTCGGCGGGCATGCGCAGGCGCGCCACTTCGCTCAGGTTTTCCGCAGACTCCGGAATTGCTTCGGGTGACACGGGCTCGTTCATGACATGCGCTGAGCTGCAAAGGGAGCTCGCAGGGCATCGTTGCCGAGGGCGTCGCGGTGAATCCGCGTATCATCGTAGCACGGCTGTGCTAGAATCGGGACCGTTGCGCGCTGAAAGGTACCGCACTCGTGAGGAAGCGATGAAGAATTGGCTGATTGCGAGCACCTTGATGCTGGGAATTGCACTGCCGCTTTCCGCCCAAGGATGGCGAGGATCGCTCGACAACCTCATCCGGCCCCACGACTATATCGCCAAGCGATCATCGAGTTGGGATCGCACGGGCGCGAATGCGGACTTCAGGCGTCTCGATCCCGGTAAAACACTGGTGCTGCTGGATACGCCGGGGCCGGGCGAGGTGCGGCACGTCTGGATGACCATTGCCGATCGCGAGCGGTTCCATCTTAAAAAGCTCGTGCTGAGCATGTATTGGGACGGGGAGAAGGCGCCCAGCGTGGAAGCGCCCGTAGGTGACTTTTTCGGCCTTGGGCTTGGAGATTACACCCTTTACCAATCGGCGCCGCTCATGGTCGCGCCCGACAAGGCGCTGAATTGCTTTTTTCCCATGCCCTTTCAGAAGCACGCGCTGATTACGGTGACCAATGAGGGCGAGGCCCCGGTGAACGCGTTCTATTTCAACATCGACTTTCGCGAGTATTCCGAGCCTCTGCCCGCAGGGACGCTCTACTTCCACGCGCAGTATCGACAAGCCACGCCCACCGAAGGCTTTCCCGGAGCAACCATCAACCTGGATGGCAAGAACAACTACGTGTGGATGGAAGCGCGCGGACGCGGTCAGTTCGCGGGCGTCACCATGTCGGTGATTGAGAACCAGGACGGCTGGTGGGGTGAGGGCGACGACATGTTTTTCGTGGACGGCTCAAAGCTGCCCTCGATTCAGGGAACCGGCACCGAAGATTTTTTTCTGGGCGCCTGGGACTTCGGCGGAAAGCCGTTCGCGTACGCGCTGTTTGGCGCGCCCGTCGTGGGCAAGGAGCTCCAAGGTTCGCGTTGGTCCGTCTACCGCTTTACGCTCGCCTCGCCCATCACGTTCACAAAATCGTTTAAGGCGACGATTGAGCACGGCACGGCGGATGACCGCTCGGACAACTACTATTCCGTTGCGTACTGGTATCAGACCGAGCCGCACGTGCCGTTTCCTCCGCTGCCGCCGGTGAATGAACGAATTCCGCGCGTCATTCCAGTTCAGCAGTAATGGGCGGCCGAATCGCGGACAGACGCGCGCGCCGAATCGCTTTGGAGATCCCGATGAAAATTGCCGCGGTGCAGACCGACGTCGCTTTTGCAAACAAGCCAGCCAATCTCGCCCGAGTTACTGAACGTCTCCGCGATGCGGCGGCGCACGGCGCCCGCGTCGTCATTTTCCCGGAGTGCGCGCTCACGGGCTACTGCTTTGAGAGCCTCGATGAGGCAAGACCGCTTGCCGAGCCCATGCCGGGGCCCTCGACAGAAGCCATCGCGCGGCTCACCCGCGAGTTCGATTGCACGGCGATTGTGGGAATGCTCGAAAGCGACGGTTCTTCGGTTTATAACGCAGCCGTCGTCATCGGCCCGGCTGGCATTCTCGGAAGCTACCGGAAAATTCACCTGCCCTACGTGGGTGTTGATCGCTTCGTCGCCCCCGGCGATCGTCCTTTTGAGGTCCTTGACACTCCGCACGGCAAAGTGGGCGTCAACATTTGTTACGACCTCAGTTTCCCGGAAGCGGGTCGCGTGCTTAAGCTCGGCGGCGCGCAACTTCTGGCGGTCCCCACCAATTGGCCCATCGAATCCGATTTGTGCCAGCAGGTTGCGAATGTCCGCGCGCTCGAAAACCACATGGCGGTGGCAGCAGCGGACCGCGTGGGCGAGGAGCGAGGCTTCCGGTTCGCGGGACGCTCGCAGATCGCAGACCCAACGGGGAAGCTCGTTGCCGGCGCGGGCGAGACGGAAGAAACCATCATTTACGCCGACGTCGATTTGAACTCGGCGGACCGGAACCGCCTCATCAGAAAACCCGGCACTTACGAGATCGACCGGATCGCCGACCGCCGGCCCGAAATGTATCGCGATATCGTCCGGACCAATCGCGAGCCGACCGACACCAGGCGGGTTCAGGGGTTTGGGGTGCCAGCCGCGGCACAGTCTGCCCCTAGAGCGTAGAGCGGGCTGTTTTGGGTGTTTGAGGGGCGTCGGTAATCGAAGGGAAGGATTCGCAAAGTGCGGGTCGGGTCAGCGCCTTTCAAAGAGGCGATTCACGTCGGCGTACGCGGTGCTGTCGCGCGTAAAGCTCGTGAGCTCGGCGCCCAATTAACAATCTGTGTATATGGTCGAATAATTATTCGAGTATGCCGGACCTCCATGGAACTGCCGGGACATGCCGGGATCGGCTGCTTGAACGACTCAATGGCCGGGGCGCATCCAGCTCCTCACCGGTCCCCGTGCCATGAATGATTACGCGTTGTCTGCACCGACCAATGGGTCTGTACCGCCGATCGCGCTGTCACCGGTTGTATGAAACCGAAGGAGCAGCGTGAGCGAGACAATTGTGGAGCGTTTCATACACAATCTGTACCGACCGCACATGACCTGATCGTACCGTAATTGCGCGTGCTGCCCCCGCGACTTACCGCAAAGTCGGCCCAAGGCTTGGCGACCGCGATTAAGGTTCTGAATCCCTCCATCGGGCCTTGCCTCAGGGCGAGGCCCTCCTTCAACCCGCCGCGGACGTCTCAAGGCTGCCGCGCGGGTCCGCGGCTCTATTTCCTGGACCCTAAACCCTCCTGCTTACGTATATGCCTGAGAGCAAGCGGCGCGCTATCTCTCAGGCGGAGGCATTCATGCGCGGACTAAGACTGGTTTTGCGGCGGCTGAGGCGAGCGCCGGGATTTACGGCCATTTCCCTGCTGACCATCGCGCTTGGCGTGGGCGCCACGATGGCGATCTTCAGCGTAGTGGACGGCGTGCTGCTCAAGCCGCTCCCGTATCCGCACGCAGACAGATTGGTGGGCGTCTGGCTTTCCGCGCCGGGCATTCATTGGAAGCAGGGCCCGCTTTCGCCTTCCGACTACTTCATCTTCCGCGAGCAGGGCCGCGCGTTTCAAGATATTGGTCTTTATATGGACGACATGCCCACTGTGAAGAACGGCCGCGGCGCGCCGGAACGGGCGCGTGCTTTGGATGTAACCGACGGCGTGCTTCCCATTCTCGGCGTTACGCCCGCTCTCGGCCGCTCATTCACGCGCACGGAGGATTCGCCGAGCGGCGGCCCCGCCACCGTGATGATCTCCTACGGATATTGGCAGCGAAGTTTCAGCGGCAGCGCGTCGGCGCTCGGCAAAACGATCACGGTGAATGGCAAGCCGACGATTATCATTGGCGTGCTGCCGCGCAAGTTCACCTTTCTCGACCAATCGAATCCCGTGCTCGTCCTGCCTTTGCGGCTCGATCGCTCGAAGACAGACCTCGGCGAATTCAACTACAACACGCTAGCCCGGCTGAAGCCGGGCGCTACGGTAGCCGAGGCCAACGCGGATGTAGGGCGCATGTTGCCTATCGTTCTCAGGAGTTTTCCTCCGCCCCACGGGTTCACGCTGAAAATATTTGAAGACGTTGGCTTCGGTCCCAAGGTCCATCCTCTGAAGCGGGATGTAGTGGGCGACGTGGGCAGCGTACTGTGGGTCATTATGGGCGGGATTGGCCTGGTGCTGCTCATCGCGTGCGCCAATGTCGCCAACCTGCTCCTGGTGCGGGCGGAAGGCCGTCAGCAGGAGCTGGCTATCCGCGCAGCGCTGGGCGCAACGCCACGCCGCATTGCCGGGGAGCTGCTTTTCGAGAGCCTGGTGCTCTCGATGCTGGGCAGCGCAATCGGTTTGGGCTTGGCCTATGGGGCGCTCCGCGCGCTCGTCGCCGCCGGGCCGGTGGGTCTGCCGCGCCTCAACGAAATCGGGATCAACGGTACGGTTCTGATGTTCACGTTGGCAATCGCCGCGGCGGTAAGCCTGCTCTTTGGATCCGCCCCTGTTTTGAAGTATGCGGGCGCGCGTGCCGGATCCGGCCTGCGCGAGGGCGGACGCTCGCAGAGCGCCGGCCGCGAACGACATCGCGCGCGCAATACGTTGGTGGTGGTTCAGGTGGCGCTCGCTATTGTTCTGCTGATCAGCTCGGGCCTCATGATTCGCACCTTTCGCGCCCTCACTCGCGTTCATGCCGGCTTTTCGGCGCCTTCGACCCTCGAAACGTTTTATGTCTACATTTCCGACGAGATGGCGAAGACGCCCGATCAGGTCGTGCACGTGGAATCGAATATCCTGCGGAGTATTCAAGCGGTGCCGGGTGTCGTGCACGCCAGCGTATCCATGAGCATTCCGCTCGAGGGCAATCACTGGAACGATCCTGTGTTCGCGCGCGATCACGTGTATCGCAACGGCGAATTGGCTCGCCTGCGCCGGTTCAATTTTCCTTCTCCCGGATATTTCAAGACCCTTGGGACGCCGCTCATCGCGGGCCGTGAATTTACATGGAACGATGAATTCAACCACCTGCCGGTCGCCATCGTTTCTGAAGATATGGCGAAAGAACTGTGGGGCAGCCCTGCAAATGCGCTCGATAAGCAGATCAGGATTTCGCAGACCGGCCCTTGGCGTGAGGTGGTTGGCGTGGCGGGCAATGTGTATTACGACGGCGTCGACAAGCCCCCCGTCAGCGCCGTGTATTGGCCGTTGCTTCGGAACGATTTCGAGACGCAGCAAGGCCTCTCTATCCAAAGGTACGTGGCATTTGCGGTGCGATCGCCGCTCGCGGGTTCAGGCGCATTTACGGGTGAGATTCGGCAGGCCGTGGATTCCGCCGTGCCTGGCCTTCCGCTCTGGGATATTCACCGGCTGGATTATTTTTACAAACAGTCTCTCTCTCGGGAAACCTTTACGCTGGTGATGCTGGCCATCGCGGGCGCCATGGCGCTGGTCTTGGCCATCATCGGACTCTACGGCGTCATTGCGTACTCAGTCGCGCAGCGCACGCGCGAGGTAGGCATTCGCATGGCGCTTGGTGCTCAGCCGCGGGAAGTGGCGGGGTTATTCCTGCGCCACGCGCTCATGCTTACGGCCGTGGGCATCGTATGCGGGTTGGGCACCGCACTGGCGCTCATGCGGCTGATGGCGGCGCTGCTCTATGGAGTGAAGTCTGCCGACCCGCTGACCTATGGATTAGTTTCCGCCGGCCTGCTCATCGTGGCCGCTCTAGCGTGCTACATTCCCGCGCGTCGCGCGACCCAGGTGGAGCCTGTAATTGCGCTGCGGTACGAATAGGAGGCTTTCGGTGCCCTCGTCGGCACGTTTCCCGGCGACTACGCGCCCGCAGCAGGCTTTTGATGTTGCCATCGATCGCCTCGACCACACCCATCGCGATGCGGGAGCGGCAGTAGTTCACAATGCCGTCTTTGTCAATCTGATTTGGCCCACTTCGATACTCTCATTTGGCCCACCGTAAGTCTCTGATTAGATTTCTCGTTCTTCTTTTCCTGTGCCTTTGGCTTGGATTCCGCCTTTCTTGTCTTCTCCTCTTATTATCCCGAATTCGTAAATTGAGGAGCACTGTTCTGTTCGAATCCGTTCGAGTGAAGTTGATTAGACAAATCTTCGGAGGAACAGAACAGGGCAACGAGAAATGAGCGCGTTTTGGGGAAAAGAGAAAGTGGTTTTACGCCAGACGCCGAGGGCCGTGACGCCATTTGGAGGGCTGAGCGTGTTTGTCGAGTTTCTCCACCGGATCGGCTATCGGCAGCAGGTGATGGCGGTCGTGGCGGGGGCGCGGCGGTTCGCGCACACCGGGTTGCTGCGAGCGGACCGGGGCTTGCAGACGCTGCTGGGGATCGACCGGTTTCCCACCGACGGCACCCTTCGGAATCTCTTCAAGCGTTTCACGCAGGGGATGGGGGTGCGGATGTAGGAGCCGCTGTGGGCCTG
>JBOGKE010000038.1:0-46184 GCA_050745265.1 Terriglobia bacterium | reverse complement strand
GCGAACTCGGTGGGCGGAGCGATTGCCGTTCTCGTCGCCGTGTACGGCGATGCGCCCGCGTGGAATGACCGGCTGAGAACAGCGCTGGCTCAACTCATTGCGTGCGATGAGCGCTTGCTCGGACGCGGACTATTCCCCGGCGATGGCAGCGAGGCGGAGCCCGCCGGGTACGAATCGTTCGCCATGGAAGGTCTCTCTTCGGCGGCCGCTGCGCTGCACTCTCTCGGCATCCGCCCGCGCGGCACGCGCAGGATGATGGAAAGCTTCTGGTGGTCCGACTACGCGATGGTGACGCCCGAGATCGTTCTCGACACCGGCGATTTCGATGGAGCGCTGGGCGCGCTGCCGGGCTACGCGTGGGGCGCCGAGAACGGCCGCGATCCCTACTTGCGCGCGTTCTACGGGCGAGCGACCGATCCGCGCCTCGCCGGGCTTTCCCGCGTGGAGAACACGGGCCGGCTGCTCGAAATGGCGCCCGGCCAGCTTGATCTCGTATGCTGCACGCGGCCGGAGATTTCGCTTCCGCCGCCGCCGCCGCCCTCGCGCATCTTTCCCAAGCGAGGCAGCGCCGTCTTGCGTAGCGGCTGGAGCCCGTCGGACACTGTGATCTCGCTGCGCGCCGGGCCTTGGTTCAACCACGAACACCACGACGAGGGCAGCTTCCAGGTGGCGGCGTTCGGCGAGCGGCTGATCAGCGAAGGAGGCTACGCGAATTACTACGCGGACCCGTACTACCAAAACTATTTCACGCAGGCGCCCGCCCACAACGTCGTATTGATTGACAGCGATCCCTTCAGCCAGGGAGCGTATGACGGGAAGTATTGGGCCGCGTTCAGCGCTACGCCGAGCATCACCGATCACGTGCTTTCGCCAAACATCGACTACCTCGCCGCAGACCTTGCGCCGGCCTACGACGGGCGGATCTCCCGCTATCGCCGCGAGTATCTGTTCCTGAAGCCCGATCTTCTCATCGTGCACGACCGCATTGAGGCGCCCGAGGCGCATCGCTTCACATGGCTCTTGCACCTGCCCGCCGGAGATGAGCCGAGCGTCGAGGGCGCGCAGGCGGTGATCCAGGGCAAGGCCGGCGCTGCGGTGGTGACGGCTGCCGGAGAGAATGCTCCCTGGGCCCTTCGCGCGACGCCGCTCCCGATCAGCGACTATACCGAGCTCGACCACGCGCGCGTGCTGCCGGAGCAAGAGCTTCGCTTGAGTTCTACACACCGAAACGCAGTCTCGTTTTTGGTGAGCGTCCGGCTGGTAAAGCGGGGAAATCCGCGCGGCTCCGTCGAGCCGGCATCTGCACCAGGCGCCGAAGGGCTGCGCGGAAATTTCGGAGGCACGAGCTTCGCGGCGGCGTTCCGAAACGGAAACGGAAATCTGCGCGCCGGCGACGCTAGCACGGATGGACGAGCGCTCGCCTCACTCGAACGCGGAAGCGATCAGGATGTGTTCGCGAGCGAGATGAAATCGCTCAGCGTGAACGGCGAGGTGTGGCTTGCCGCGGGTGCGCCGGTCGATGCGGTAATACGGCGTACTTCGTCGGGAATCCGCGTCGAGTTCTCAAACGCGGTCGCGGTCGCCGTTCGCATTCGCTCGCAGCAAGCGCCTGCCCGAACGATGCTGGATGGCAAGCCGGTCAGCGGCGCGATTGAGGGCGGCTTCGTCGTTTTGAGGGACGTGCCGCCCGGAGATCATCGCGTCAGCATCACGTACTGAGGCCCAGTCGCTGAAAAACCCGGAACCTATCATTCTGAGCAGTCCGAAATGAAAAAAGGCCCGGCGGGCGCCACCTATTTTTGCCGCGCCTCTCGCCCGGCGCAAGCGGCGGGCGAGAGGCGCGGAATAGGTCGCAAGCACGATCATCATCGCTCACGGATAGAGAGGCGCGGGAACGATCTCAACGTCCATCTTTTCGACTTCTTTGATGTCCGCGATCAGGCGCGCTCGCAGTTCGGCGGCGATCTTTTTGGTTTCGCGGCGTCCGGCCAGATTCAAAAGCTGATGAGGGTCTGAGGCGAGATTGTAGAGCTGATATTCCTGGTATCGTGAGCTCGCGGGCTGGGTATTTCCCTTGCCAAAGAGATCGACCGCGCAGTAGGTCCACTCCGGGGTCCGCAGCGCCCTGCCTACTTCCGACTGGCTAAGCTGAATAAATGTTCCGTCAGCCGACTGTTCGGCCCACGCGCTGCGCGCGGCGGCGGAAGTCGCGAGCGGCAGCGCGCTGCGCCCGCGCATTCCCGCCTGGGGCGGCATTCCTGCGGCATCAAGCAGCGTCGGCGTCACGTCCACCATGCTCACCAATTCTTCGACCATGCGCGAGTGGTTGAGGCCGGGCCCCTGCATGACCAGCGGGATGTGAATGGAGCTTTCGTGCGGGCTGCGCTTGTACTCCGCGTTCCGCGTGCGGAAGTGGCATCCGTGATCGCTGATGAAGACGAAGATGGTGTTGTCTTCGATGCCCTGCTCCTGAAGCGTTTGCAGGACCGTCCCCACCGAGTCGTCGATTCGCTTGATGTCGCCGTAATAGCCCGCAAGCTGCGCCTCCCAGTCTCCGGGGAAAAAGCGCAGGTCGTGCGGCACAAAAGCATTCTGATAGGTCTTCGCGTACTCCTTCGGCGGAATGAACGCCACCGCGTCGTTTTGAAAGTGCGGCTCAAGCTGCGAGACCACAAGGAAGAAGGGCTGCTCGTGACGGCGCCGCAGGAAGTCCACCGCGAGGCTGGTGATGTAGTCCACGCGGTAGATGTCCTTGAAGTGCATCGGCGTTCCATCGCCGTTCCAGATCGTGCCCTCGTAGGGATGCGAAGTCAGCTCGAGCTCGTTCGAAGCCTCCCACAGGTCTTTGAACCCGCCGCGGTATTGCGGTGGAACGAATCCGTGGCTTTCGGGCTTGCCGCGAACGTTGGGCGCAAGATGCCATTTGCCGATGTAATTCGTGCTGTAACCCTGGCCGCCGAACAAGGTGGCGAGCGTCACCGCGCCCGGCTTGAGGCCCGGACCGAGCGTCCACACGCCCGTTTCGCTCGCGTACATACCGGTGAAGAGGCAGGCACGCGAGGGCGAGCAGAGCGGCTGATTCGTGACCGCGTTGCGGAACGCGATGCCGCGCCGCGCCACGGAATCGAGATTCGGCGTCACCGGCGTCGGATTGAGCCCGTAAGCGTGGACAAAATCCCAGCGAAACTGATCGGCGATGTAGAGGAGCACGTTCGGCTTTTTCGTTCGCGCCTGCGGGTCGCCCGCCGCAGCCTGCGAGGCGGTAAGCTCCCTCGCCGCAACGCCCGGTGCCGCGACTGCGAGCGCCGACCGCTTCAGAAACTCCCGCCGCGTCGCCGTGCCTGGCGTTTCTTGCGCATCACTGTTGCCCATCAGCGCACCCGCTCCATGGTGGCTTGCCCTAGCCCGTTAGCCGTCGCTATTGCAAGCGTAGGATCATATCGCAAAACGCGCGCACGAATCGAAGAATCTGCCCCTGCTGGACAGCAGCGAGCGCGCGCACCAGCATTGAGAGACGATCCGGAGAGGCCTCGAGATGCCGCGGATAGGGTGCTGAAGGATATAAAATCCGAAACTGAGGTCCTGCTGCAAGGCTGGCCCGCCCAAAACAGGTTCGCTTATGAAATAAGCTCTTCGGAAACCGGCGGTGGCTGGCGCTCGCTCTCCGTACAAATGAAGATCCGGACCGAGAGCACCGATGCCTTGTTTACCTTCACTCCGCAGTTTGCGACCGCAGCGGGGCAGCGGGGCGAGAGCGGATGGAAGCTGGATTGGCCGAACACCCGACTCCGCGGAGAGCCCCTTGAAACGTTCAGCGTCGCTATCGAACAACTTGCCGCTGACCCGCCCGCTGACTGCTCGGGACCCGTTCATAATAGTGATGCGGCAGTCGCACTGGAAGAACGTGCATTTGATCAGCTTGGCCGCCAAATTCTTGCCGCGCTCAACAAAAATCCTGGGTCCCCGGCCGAAGCAGCTCAAGCTGCACTCGAGCGATACAAGATAGTAAGTGATGCGATAACAACGTCGTGGGAACAAGCCGCTCGGCTGCGCTATCGCCTGTACTCCTTCCCGCCGTTAGTCGTCATAAAGCTGGGAGTATGGAATCAGGATTCGTTCGTGGTGTTCGCACCGGCCGAGCATGTATCGAACGCGTCTGGTCATTGGAGCAGAATGGACTCGGGTGCCGATGACGGCCATGAGACGTTCGAGCACCTTCAGATCTCTCCGTTGTGGCGTGGCCCTTCGGGCAATCCGCGCTTCCTCGTTGTTAAGCACTTCTCCTCATGCATGGCGGGGATGACGATAGATTATACCGTCCACGGCTACGGGTGGCACCCTGGCGCGCCGTCTCTTACGGAAATCCTCAAAAAGCAATCGGCCTTCTCCGAGGACGGGCCGAAGTGGAAGTTCGATACGTCGGGCAGAATCATTCGAGTCCCATACTGTTGGTCCGGTCCCCTCGTACTCGGGAGCGTCAGCGCTCCAATCTGTAGCGTTGACACATACGACCTCTCCGGAAACATCGCTCGATTCGCCCGCACGGAGGACGACCCTGCGGACTTGGCGCTCATTTCACGAGTCGTGGAGTACGCTCAGCGGCACATTTTCGAGGCTCTCAACCCGCTGTGCACGTCACCCCAAGTCGCCCGCGAGATTATGGCAGTCATCCCTCCGAATCTCTACTTCGCCGGGTTCTCGCGGAAAGTCGCAGGAAACCATGCAGAAGTGCTTGACTTCCAGGACGAGTGGGTCATGAAGGTCAGACTCAAGCGACAGAACGGCCGTTGGAGGGTCGCGGCCCTCGCGCTACAGCGGAACTACTGACAGACCCGAAATCCCTGTGCGCTCGCAGCACCCCTCCTCGGCTCTATCGGATAGTCCAGCTAAGAGGTAGCGCTGTGCTTCGCGTTCCAGAAACTCTGCGGCTTTCATGCGAACAGGGGCCACAAACCACGGAGTTATAGAACAACTCCGAGCTACCGCGCTGCTGCGGGCGCAGCAAGCAGCGCCCCCATACCATCGCAGATTTGAAATGGGAAAAAGAGCAGTTGGAGCGGCGCCGGTCAATAAACGAAATACTGGTGGTCCATGCAGCGGGTTTGAATTTGATCGAGGAGCGTATCGAGGAGTTCGTATCCGGCGCGGCCGAGAAAATTGATGCCGCTGACCTCGCGTTCCTGCAGCTCGCCGCCGGGCGCAAGGCGCGCGAGCAGACTCTTTTCGTGACGGGTCAGCAATTCGGAGCGCTCTACCACGGCGCGGCTGATCTTTCCCCGCAGTCGATCGAGTTGATACGTCACTTTCTCACGCGTGGTGCGGAGCGCGTCGACAAGCGTCGCGTCAATTCGACCGACATCTGAGGAAAGAGCATCGAACGATTGGGCAAGCGCTTCCTCGCTTCGGTTCATTCGCTCCGCCCAGCTTTGGGATTCGGCTCCTTCGAATGCGGCCGCCGCGATCCGCCGGCGCAAATGATCTTCGCCGCGCCAAACGTCTTCGAGCGAGAGTCGGTACTTCTCCATGAGCTTGGCGTCGTGGCGGTCTGCCAGCGTAAATCCCGCGCGCGGGAAGAGCACCGGCGCCGGGCGCCCGAACTCGGGATAGATCGCGTGCGCCTGGGCGAAATAGGCGAGCTCCGCCGGACCAGAGATGTAGGCTACGGTCGGCAGGAGCCGGTCCTGAACGACGGGCCGCAGCAGCGCGCTGGGCGTGAAATCGAGCGGACGGCTTTGACACCAGGCTTCAATCCCGGCGGTGGTGGAGCGTTCCCTGCCTTCCACTTGGAATTCGCCGGCGCGCTCGTGAATGGCGGATCGATTGCCATCAACGGCCGCGAACATCAGCGTGGAATCGCCGCCGACGTGAACCTGGGCGCGATAGCCCGCGCCGGCGAGCTCGCGCGACCTGTTGTCGAGCAGTTGCCGCAGCCGAGGCGCGTCCGCCAGCGCTTTGGCGTACACCGGCTGCGCCTGCCGGTGAAAATCTTCGCGCAACGGATCGATGAGCACCACGCCAAAGCGGCCGAAGAGGCGCGTAATAAAGCGGCCGAATGCCTCGCCCCATCCCACGCCCGGCGCGTAGCACCCGCGAAGGTCTGAGATCAAGTGGTCTCGCGGCGGCCCATTCGGAAGCGCGCTCTCCACCGCTTCCACAGCGGACGAAACATCGCTCGCGAGCTTCGCGTACCCAACCGAACACGCGGGCGCGGGACGGTCGCTTCCCGCCTTCACGTTCACGAGCTCGCCCGCATCGTTCAGCACCGCCGCAGCGGACACTTCATCGAGATCGTGGTCTTCGGTGGCCAGCCAGAACACCGGCACAGAGGCGAGCCCCTGTTCGCTGAGCGAGCGGGCCAGTCGGATCGCCGTGAGCGCTTTGTAAAGCGTGAAGGCGGGTCCGGAAAAAAGCCCGACCTGCTGTCCCGTCACGACCGCGAACGTTTCCGGACCGCGGAGGCGTCGGATATTCTCGATCGTTGCTTCGCCGCAACCGAACGCGCGGTTCTCCCGTTCGAGCGCTTCGGCCAGCCATGCGCGATGCGGGTACAACCCGCGAATGGCGCCGCCCACCGCGCGAAAACTCTCATAATCCTGAGGCGATCCCTGGTAAAAACGTTCGACGCGGTCGTAATGATAGAGATAATCGACGAAGAGCGGCGAGGCGCGGGGCGTTCGCGTGAGGGGAATACAATGGGAGTCGATATTCTGCATGGTTAGCCGGCTTCGCAATCACCGCGGTCGGCGGACCCATCTGTAGCGGCGATCCGTGATCGCCGGAACTGGGCGCAGTATGATTGCCGAATATGGGGCGAACCGTGATTGCCGAAAGTCCGGCCAACGCGGTCCGCGCTACAAACGCCTTCACTCGCGCGGAACTTCCGCCACCCACTGCCAGCTTCTCATCCGATGCAGCCTGCTTCACTCGGGTTTCAGGTTGAGCAAAAGATGGACGAGCGTGCCCACCCCGTGTCCGCTCGGACCTTTGGCAAGGTACGGCTTCTCTTCGTAGTTCCAGCGCGTGCCGGCGATGTCGAGATGCACCCAGGGCGTGTCGCCCGCAAACTCGCCCACAAACATCGCGCCCGTGATCGCGCCCCCGTAGCGCCCGCCGGTGTTCGCGATGTCCGCGATCGAACTCTTGTAGAGATCGCGGTACTCGTCGTCGGCGGGCAACTCCCACATGCGTTCGCCCGCCGCGGCGGCGCTCGCCAGCACGCGGCTGGTCCACTCCTTGTTGTTGCCGAAAACGCCGGTTGTGATGTTGCCGAGCGCGATCGTGACGGCGCCGGTCAGCGTGGCGGCGTCGATCAGCGTCGTGGCGCCCTGCAGCTTCGCATAGTGCATAGCGTCGGCAAGCACCAGGCGGCCTTCGGCATCGGTATTGAGAATCTCGATCGTCTTGCCGGACATTGCCGTGATCACATCGCCTGGTTTATAGGCCTTTCCGCCCGGCATGTTCTCGGTGGCCGGAACGACCGCGATCACGCGAACCTTCGGCTTCAACTGCGCGACCGCGCGCATCACGCCGAGCATCGTCGCGCCGCCCGCCATGTCCGTCTTCATCTCTTCCATGCTCGCCGCCGGCTTAATCGAGATGCCACCCGTATCAAAGGTGATGCCCTTTCCGACGAGGCCGACGACCGGCGTTTCCGGCGCTCCCGGCGGGTTGTAGCGCAGGACGATCAACCGGGGCGGCTCGGCGCTGCCCTGCGCCACGGCCCAGAACGCATTCATCTTCAGCGCGCGGATTTCTTCCGGTCCGAGCACGGTCGATTGCAATCCGAATTCCTGCGCCATCTTCTCCGCCCGCAGCGCGAGCGTCGAGGGTGTCATCAGGTTAGACGGCTCATTGACGAGCTCGCGCGCAAAGTTCGCGGATTCCGCGATGATGCGCGCCTGTTCGATCGCGGCTCGCCCGCCATCGGCGATCTGCCCCTCGCGCCCGACCAGCGTGAAACGGTCGATGCGCTTATCAGTTTTGCGCTCCGAGCGATACGTGTCCGCGTCGTAATCGGCTACGATCGCGCCTCCGATCAGGTGCTGCAGCGTTTCCGGCGAAGTATCGCGTTGCAAAATCCACGAAATCTCGTGGGCGCCTCTCGCCCGCGCGTACCGCACGGCGGCGCCCGAGAGCCGCGCAAGATGAGGCAGCGCGAACTTCTGCTGCTTGCCTGCGCCGATCACGAGCAGCCGCGCGGCGGCGAGCCCCGGCGGGTTGTGAACCAGCGTGCACTCGAGCATCTTTCCCGTCAACTCGCCGCTCGAGTGCAGGCCCTCGAGCATTATTCGCGTCGCAGCCGGCAGTTGTTCGACCGTGCCCGATGACGCGGAATTCTCCTCGAACGTTGCCGCAACGAGGACGGACGTCTTGACGTGTTCGATCGCTCCGTCGTGAATTTCGAGTTTCAAAGATTGGTCCTCCGGGAAGCAGGTGTCGGTTTCCAGGTGCCCGGTGTCAGAAAAAACGTCCGTGGCCCGTCGTCCGTGATCAGTGTTCAGCTCCGCTCTGCCGCCGGCCGTCTCATGAACAACCGATTCCAGTTTTCCAGCTCGGCTCTCAGCCTTCGGCAACGGGCACTTGACACCTCACGCCTGACCCCTGACGCCCGCCTACGTATGCTTTCTTTGGTGATCGCGGATATCCTGCGCCGTCTCGCGGTCGATGGTGCGCTGGCGGAGGGTCTCCCGCCGATCGAAAACCGTTTTGCCTTTCGCCAAGGCAATTTCGCACTTGATCAGGTTTTTCTTCAGGTACAGCCGCAACGGAACCAGCGTCAGTCCTCTCTCCTGCGTGCGCCCCAGGAGCTTGTTGATCTCCTGCCGGTGAAGGAGCAGCCGCCGCTCGCGCAGCGAGTCCGCGTTCATATAACTGCCGGCGCTATAGGCGCCAATATGGCAGTCGAGGAGCCATACCTCGCCTTTGCGCACCGTCGCGTATCCATCTTTGATGCTGGCCTTTCCTTCGCGTATCGATTTCACTTCCGTGCCCGTGAGCTCGATACCGGTCTCAAACTTCTCAAGGAAATGGTAATAGTGCGCGGCCTGGCGGTTCACCGCGAGGTTCTTATCCGTTTCCCTGGTTCGAGCCGCCATGGTGCGCCGGGTTGGCAGGTAAGGTGCGCTTGAAGCCGGGCGCGCCAAAAGATTCGCCGATTGGCCGGCCGAATATTTACCAAGCGCGCCGCACAGCCACCCTATTCTAGCAGTTTCTTGACGCGTTCACGGGCCCGGTCGGTGCCAAATCCGAAGCGCCGGGTCCGAGCGACGCGTTGCGTTAGTCTTCAACGCTCGTCAGGCGAGACCGGAAATCGATTTGGATCAGGAGCGAGTTCCCTGCTCCTTCGCCCTCGGCCCCTGGAGGGAACGCTTGGCGTAAGCGACTGTGTCGCTGAGCTTCGGCGCAGGCAGCGGAGCGACGGCAACGTTCTTTTGGCTGCGCCCCGCCTGTTTACCATAAAATAACCTAGGCGTTATCGTATGGATTGAACCCTCGGCGAGTTATCCACAGTTCTGTTGAAAACCCTGTGGAAAACTCAAGGCCACGGGGCTTCAAGAGGCCGTCTTTATAAAGGCTTTTAGCGGATTGCATTAAATTGTAGCAATTATTTATAAGTCGTTTGATGAGTTAAAGTTGCGAGGTTTTTGTGCACCACTTTTGGGCAACCAACCTTTCCAAACCCTTGCGCAGGAACAAGCTACGCTCAGGTCAAACCCTGCCGCGAGCCCTCAGGTGAAACCCTTGTTACCTGCTGGTCAATGGAAAGCCGCGCTCGGTGTCAGCGCAGGGGCTGAGGAGGGTTCAGACTGACGTGAATCACCTGATCTGACTCGGTGACTTCGAACTGCCTCCCGAAGCTTTGGTGGTTGGGGTCGGTCACGGTCAGGAAAACCGCCTCCATCGGAATGAAGAGGAACTTGTAGCGTCCCCGCGAATCGGTTTTCGCGTTGTAAGCAGTCGTACGGCCAATGTGGCTTTGAGGGTCGCGGAACTGGAGGGTGAGCCGGGCCTGAAATACCGGCTTGTGACTTATCGCGTCGATAACCACAACGGTCAGACTCGTGACGGGCGTATGTTTTCTAGGCAGCGCGGCCAGGGAGGTAGCGGCAAGAGCGGCAATCAAAACCCAAAAAACGGAAAAGCTGAAGCGAGAGTTCATCAACCTCCCTCCGAGAACCGTGTGTGACTCAGCGAGCTTGTCATGCGGAGTTTTCCCCGAGGGCCGAAGAATCCCCACGACAACCTCTTTCATCATAATCGGTTCCCATGTAAATTCCCACGCTTGGTGAAAAAAACTATTGCGAGGATAAGAGCGGACAGAGTATAACGCCACGGTGGGTGAAATAATTGCCGGGCGGCGAGGTGCGGAATGAGCGGCGTTCGAATCTCGATCGGGAGCTGGGCCTACTGCTTTGGGCCGTATCAGCAAAATCCGGTTCCGTTTGACACGGTTGTCGAGAAACTGGCAAGCCTCGGATTCAACGGCGTGGAGCTGGGTGGATTTCCGCCTCACCCGAACCCGGCCGAGCTCGACACGAAAGCCAAGCGCGAGGAGTTGAAAAAGAAAGTCGCCGGCCGCGGCCTCGCGTTCTCCGGTTTGGCCGCGGACTTGTGGTCGTGCCCGATAATTCCGGTCGAAGACAACTCGAAGTGGATGCGTGTATTTGAACAAAACGTGGAATTTGCCGCAGATCTCGGCATTGACTGTATCCGCGTTGATTCGGTGAGCCCGCCCGGCATTTGTGCAGAAGAAAATCTCGATCCCGAGCTCGCGTGGGAGCGAATGGTGAACGCGTTCCGCGGGGCGGCCGAGAAAGCGGCAGACCAGGGCATTCGCGTGGTCTGGGAGTTCGAACCGGGGTTTGCGTTCAATAAGCCTTCAGAAATTCTGCGGCTCCCGGAGAGCGTCGGCCACACGAACTTCAGCGTTCTCTTCGACACGTGTCACGCTCACATGTGCGCAGCGGTGGGCGCGCGGCAACCGGGACAGAAGGAAACGTTGCCGGGCGGCGCGCTCGAGCTCGCAACCCGGCTGCGCGGCAAAATCGGGCACCTGCATCTGATCGACTCCGACGGCTCGCTTCATAACAACGAAACCAGCACCCACGCGCCGTTTGGCGAGGGATGCCTCGATTTCGACGCGCTCATACCCGAGCTGCTCCGCTCCGGCTGCCCGTCAAGCTGGTGGACGATTGACCTTTGCTTCTGGCCGAATGCGTGGGAGGTGACGGCTCAGGCGAAGCTCTATCTGGACCGCCTGCGCCGCAAGTACGCAGGGCAACCCTCGGGCGTGTAAGGGAAATGAGATGCCACCGAAAGCCCTGAACATCGGCATGGTAGGCTGCGGCTTCATGGGCCGGGCGCACTCGAACGCGTACCATCGGGTCAATCAGTTCTTCGACCTGAAGTACCGGCCGGTGCTGAGAGCCGTGGCGGCTCGCTCGCGGGCGCCGCTCGAAGAATTTGCCGAGCGCTGGGGATGGCAGGCGGCTGAGACCGACTGGCGGAAGCTCATCGAAGCGCGGGACGTCGACGCCATCGACATCTGCGCGCCCAACAACACTCATCGCGAGATTGCGCTCGCAGCAGCGGCGGCTGGCAAGATCGTCCTCTGCGAAAAGCCGCTGGCCATGAATCTTGCCGAAGCGCGTGAAATGACGCGCGCGATGGAGGAATCCGGAAAGCCGAACATGGTGTGGTTCAACTATCGGCGCGTGCCCGCCATCAGCCTCGCACATCAGATCATCGAGGAAGGCCGGCTGGGTAAAATCTTTCATTATCGCGCCACCTACCTTCAGGATTGGACGATCTCGCCGAAAGTTCCCGTGGGAGGAGCGGCGACCTGGAGGCTGGAAACGGCTGTGGCGGGCGCGGGCGTTGCGGGAGATTTGCTGGCGCACAACATCGATACCGCGCTCTGGCTCAACGGCGCAATCGCCCGCGTCTCGGGCATGACGGAAACTTTCATCCGGGAACGCCTGACACGCGACGGAACTCCCGTGCGCGTCGAGCTCGACGATGTTTGCACCTTTCTCGCGCGCTTCGCGAACGGCTCGAACGGCACGTTCGAAGCCACGCGTTACGCGCGCGGCAGGAAGAACAAGAACAGCTTCGAAGTGAACGGCGAAAAGGGCGCGCTCTATTTCGACCTCGAGGATATGCATCAGCTTCAATACTTCAACCACGGCGATCCGGATCACCTCCAGGGCTGGCGGACGATCCTCGTGACCGGCGCGGAACACCCCTACATGGCTCGATGGTGGGTGCCGGGCTGCGTGATCGGATACGAGCATACGTTCGTCAATGCGCTGGCGGACTTCCTCGCGTGCCTGGAGGAAGGCGAGCGGATGCGGCCGGACTTCCGCGATGCGCTCGCAACGCAAGCCGTTGTTGAGGGCGTGCTCGAAAGCGCCCGTCAGGGAGAATGGATTTCGCCGGAGCAAGTCGATTTGTAGCGGCGATCTGTGATCGCCAAAAAACGAGCTGCAGCATCGATCTATGACCGCGGCTTGTCCAAGCTGGCGGCGCGGTGAGCGGCTCTGCCGCCTGACTTGCGGAAAGCCGCCGGCTTTCCGGCCGGCAGCACATCCTTGTAGCCCTCGCTGGGCGCGAGGGCTTAGTCTTCGCGCCCAGCGAAAAATCAGGTTACGAAGTGGGCCGATCGACGAAAGTGCAAAGACCTTCCGCAAATCCGGCGGCAAAGCCGCGCTTCGCGTCCGGGTGAGCAGACCTAATTTGGACAAGCCTGATCTGTGGCCGAATATTCGTTTCACCGTTCGTCCCTACAGCCGGATTGTAGAAGCTTGTGAAATACCGAAATGATCTCTACCAACTCCAATACGGCGGCGGTGAATCGCATACCCGTCATCGACACGCACATTCATTTTTTCGATACACGGCGGCCCGGGGGCGTGCCGTGGCCTCCGAAGTCCGATCGAATCCTCTATCGGCCTGCATTGCCCGCGCGATACCGCAAACTGGTGAAAGGCCTCAGCGTGGTGGGCGCGATTGAAATCGAGTGCAGCCCGTTGCTTGAGGACAACCAATGGGTGCTCGACGTCGCGGCGAAGGACAAGCTCATCGCCGGGACGGTTGGTGACCTCGAGCCGGAGGCGCCAGAGTTTCCCAAGAACCTGGAGCGGTTTCAGCGCAACCCGCTGTTCCGCGGGATTCGGTGCGGCAATTTGTGGGGCAGGAACTTGAGCAAGCAGCTCTCGTCGCCACGCTTCGTATCCGGGCTCAAGCTGCTTGCCGATGCGGACCTCGAAATGGACACGGCGAATCCCGATCCGGAGCTGATCTCGGGGGTGGTGCGCGTTACCGACAAGGTTCCGAGGTTGCGAGTGGTGATCGATCACCTACCGCAGCTTGAGCCCCCGTCCGACGCGCGGACCCGCCGCCAGCTCCAGGCCAATTTGCACGAGCTCGGCAAGCGGCCTCAAGTTTACGCCAAACTTTCGGAAGTGGTTCACCGCGTCGGCGGCCGCGTTCGCAGCGATCTTGCGCTTTACCGGCCGCGGCTCGACGAGCTTTGCGAAATCTTCGGAGAGGACCGGGTGATTTACGGCAGCGATTGGCCGAACAGCGATAAGTCGGCGCCATTTCGGACGGAGTTGAAAGTCGTACGGGACTACTTCGCCGGCAAGGGAACGGTCGCGGCGGAGAAGTTTTTCTGGAAAAATTCGTTTGCCGCTTACCGCTGGATCAAACGCGCGCCTGACCAACCGCAAGGAACAGCTAGCCGCGCGTAAAAACCGCGAGCCCCGAACCCTCTGTCTCATTTTGCCTACTGCCTTCTGCATTTTTTTCTATCTCCTTGCCAACCCGAACGAGTTGAAAAGCGTCCAACTGGCAGACTACACTGGGCTACAGGGTGGAAAGCTGCCGGCGAACCCGGCTGCTTGAGCTCTTTCATCTGCCGTCTAGCCTAGGCGGAGGAAAGGAATGGCCCTTTCGGAGGTTTTGAAGATGAGGAAACTCACGACGCTGTTTTGCATTCTCGCTTTTGCCGCGCTGGCGCAGGTGGCAGAGGCGGGCGTTATCCGTTACGCCGGAAAGCAGATCTCAAGCGGCGCAGCGAGTGCGACCCAAGCGGTTGCGGCGGGAGGCGGCGCGCTCGCGGGAGGTGCGGCCGCGGCCGGGCAAGCCACGGTGGGCGCCGCGGGGAACAGTTTGAGCAGCGCGAAGAGCGGTATCGCGACTGCCGCCGGCAGCGTGGCGGCCGCGGGCGCGACTGCGGGAGGTGCGGTGGCGCAATCTGCCCCACGTGCGGGCCGCGCCCTTACGAACGCGCCGAGCGCCATCGATAGTGGAGTCCGGTCTGTCGCGAGCAAAGTCTGGCGCGTCGTCTGGTAACCCGGGGGCGACATCGAAGCGCGGCGCCCGTCGCCGCAAATCGGGTAGCTTCTACATTCCCGCCGACAACGGTCCGCCTCTGCGGTACAATCCTATCCGATGGCCAGCGCTCCCTCGGGCTCGTTGCGAATCCTCGGAATCGATCCAGGCCTCAACATCACAGGCTATGGCGTGATTGATCTTGGCCCGCTCGGAGCGCGCCTCGCGGAAGCAGGCGTTATCCGCTTGCCGAGAAGCTCAGGCGAAAATCTTCCCGCGCGGCTGGCGAAGCTGTTCGAGGAAGTTGAATCGGTGATGGAGGAGTTCGGACCGCAGCGAATGTGCCTGGAGGAGGTTTACGGCCACGCCGCTTTTCCCAAGACCTCGATTCTGATGAGCCACGCGAGAGGCGTGATCTGCCTGGCGGCGCAGTTGCGGTGCATCCCGGTCAGCAGTTTTCCCGCCAAGCGCATCAAGCAATCGGTGACCGGCAACGGCAATGCGAGCAAGCAACAAGTGCAGCGAGCGGTGCGGCACCTGTTCTCGCTCGAGCAAACGCCCCACCCTCCCGACGTGGCCGACGCGCTGGCCGCGGCGCTCTGCTACCTGAATTCGGCGCAGCGGGCGTCGATTTTATCTGGGAATGGAGGCTTGCGTCTTCCTGGCAAATCACTGTTGTGCGCGCGCGATCGAGCGGGCGTCTGAAGGGACTCATGATCACGGAGATCACGGGCGAGGTTTTGTACGAACGCATTCGGCGAGGAGCACTGCTGCTCCGGGTGGGATCGGTCTGCTATGAAATTCTGGTCCCGTCCGGAATCGCGTCGCGCCTGCGACACCTGAGCGCCGGCGAGCGTTCAAACCCGCTCACGGTCTACACGATCCATTACATCGACGGCGGCATCGGCGGCGGACATCTGACGCCCCGCTTGATCGGTTTTCTGGATCCGCTAGACCGCGAGTTCTTCGAGGTCTTCACGACGGTTCCGGGCGTGGGCTTTATGCGCGCGCTGAAGTGCCTGATCAAACCCGTAAACGAGATCGCCCAGGCGATCGAACGCGGCGACACGCTGTTCCTGAAAGAGCTGCCTTTTATCGGGGCGAAAACCGCCGAGCGCATTGTTACAGAACTGCGCGGCAAGATGGCGAAGTTCGCCTTGGCGCAATCCGAAGAAGCGCTGTCGCTGGAGGCGGACACTCCCTCCGAGCTGCGCGAGGAAGCGCTCCAGGCGCTCGAGCAGCTGGGCTACTCGCGCTCGGAAGCGCAGCGGCTGGTTGAGGGAATTGTGACCCAGCACCGCAACCTCAAAAGCACGGAAGACCTGCTGCGCAAAGTGTTCGAGCAGTCAAACCTTCACAGCCCCCCGCCCGGCAGCGTGGGATGAGCATCTACATTTTTGCCGCGATGGCGGCCGAAGCGCGCTGCTTTCCCCGCGTTCGGCGGCCTCGCAAGAGCCGTCTCGCAGGCCGGGCAAGGCCGAAATTGTCATCAGCGGCGTCGGGCCTTCGGGGGCTCGCCCCGCCGCGATGCGAATCATCGACGAGTTGCGCGCGCGATGCGCTTCGGCGCGAGAGGCCGGTTTTCTGCGTGATCGGAACGGCCAGGCGGGAGCGTCTGCGCAAGCGCCCGCCGCCGTCAGTGCGCGTTCCAGATTTCGACTCGCTGCCACGACTGCGGTTCCACCCACAGCGTGCGCAGCTTCTGCCAATAGCGCTCTCTGGCCACGTCCGCCTCAACGCCGGCAGGGAAGCTGGTTCCGTCGACCTCAAATGACACCGGCGGTTGCTCGGGTAGCTTGGAGCCGTAAGGATAACCTGGCACAAGGTGAAGCGCCGCCCAATCCCAGTAGGCCTGAGACAATCGGACGCTGGCCGCCGCATGACCTGAGCTCCACTCCGGATAGGCGGCAAGGAAGTCGGCGGGCGGCGTAGCCTCGAGCCGCATTACGGGACGAGTGGCGAGATAGGCGAAAATGACGGTGGGAATGAACGCGACCAGGATCAGAAATAGATGCGCCTTGAACGGGGCTCGCGCGGGCGAAGGCGCGGCCTGCGTGTCGAACTGGCGCAGTTGCTCGAAGCTGGCTCGCGCGATGTCGTCGATTTGCGCCTGCGCGGACCGGCGCTGCTTTCGCAGAGACTGCTCGATTTCAGACTCGAACTGCTTACGGCCTGCCGCCGCTGCATCCTTGCAAAGCTGATTCAACTGCGAGCGCGACTGGTCGAGAGCCGAGTCGGATAAAGAACGCAGCGCTACCTCAGCTTCCTGGCTGAAGCGCTGCCGGATTTTCTCCGCCGCGCCGGCGGCAGAAACTTGAAGTTCCTGCTTCGCCTGCTCCAGCAGATCGCTCAACCGCTTTTCAAATCCCGAAGCCGTCTTGCCCACCAGGCTCTCGACAACGAGCGGGAAATCCTGGGCCGCCCTTTCGAGCGTTCGTTTCCCAAACGCCTCCGCGTCATCCTGAAGACGGCTGCAGGCGAGGTCACGCTGACTGTCGAGCTTCCGCCGAGCGCCTTCGAGGCTTTCGTCCGCGAGCTGGTCGAGGTGTTGTTTATGATCCGCCGCGCTCCGCTCCGCCTGGGCCAGCAGTTTTTGGCGTTCATCGCCGATGCGGGCAATAGAGGTTTCGGCGCTGCGGGAGATCTCTGCTTGCGCGCGGTCTTCCATCCTGCGGATGGCCTCGGAGACGGCATTTTCAGCGGCCGCCCTCGCCGAGCGATTCAAAGCCTCGGACGAAGCCGTCTCGAGGTGCGCGAACTTCTGCTGCGTTTCCTCGAGGATTGCGGTTCCCGAGTTGCGCAATTCGGTCACCAGCTTTTCGCGGACGGAATCCGTCTGCCGGCGCATTTCGGCCGTGGAGCGTTCGAGCAGCCCCCCTGCGGCGTTGGAGACGTCCTGTTCAACTTTCGCCGCTGCCCTTTGTGTGACCTCCTTCAGCGAGCTTTCGAATCGCTTCCGGCAGGCTTCGACGTTTGCTTCGGCGCGGCTCGCCAGGTCTTTCAAACCCGAAGCGGCGAGCTCGTTCCAGCGCTGCTGATGCTCCGCGGTGAGCGAGGCGTCCATCTGCTCGCGCGCCGATTGCAGCTTGCGGGCCGCTTCGCCCGCGGCGGAATGGATCGAGCGGACCGCCTCGTTCGCGCGCTCCGCCAGATTCCCTCCCTGGGCAAGAACAGAGGCCCCGGCTTCGGACACGGCTTTTCCCGCCGCGGCTTTCGAGTCATTGACGAATCCGTCGAGTGCCTCCTGCCGCGCCGCCGCAAACTGAGCGGACGCCGCTTCGCCGGCTTCGGCCCGGACGGCCTTCACCACGTTCTTTAATTCTTCGGCCGTGTCAAGCGCGAGCTTTTCGTGCTGCTTCGAATACCGCTCGAGCAACTTTTCCGCGATGTCGGGAAGATCGTGCGCAACCTGTTTCGCGGCCTTGAGCTTAAACACCCGCAGCGTCTGGTCGAGTTTCTCCTGAAACTCCGCAATCAGCGCGCCCGCCTCCTCCGCAAGGTGCTGAGCGTCAGGCGCGGCCGGGGGTTTTTCGAGGCCCGGGCGCGATCTCTCTTGTTTCTGTAACTGCATCTTTCTCCTCTGGCGAAGCGTGCCCCGAAGTTTGATTCCGGCTCCGCTCGCGCGACTCCAGGCGGGTTTTCGTGAGCCTATCCGAGCGCCCAGCCGGCGATTCGGGGATTATCTATAGAACATCGGCAAATCAAACTCAAAACTTAATCGGCAGCGCGATTCAGTGCGATCCGAACGCGAGGCCGCCGCGTGCTACTGAGCTGGCCCGGCCCGCGGCTGCGCGCGCCGCGCGTCGCGCGGATTCACGGTTTCGCTTTCGGCGCCGCAGCGCTTTATCATTAGCGCGTGACGTTCCCGGGAAGCAAGGCCGTCTGTGTGCTTTTATTGGTGGCGGGTCGCCTGGCGGGCGTGCCAGCGCTCAGACGGGGCGCTCAGGCGCCGCCACGCCGCGCGGGGGAAGTCAGCGAAGCCTCCGCGCCGCTAGATCGGGGCATCCGCGAGTACAAGGCTGGAGCCTTCGAATCGGCCGAGCGTGATCTGAAGGAAGCCCTCCGCACGAATCCACACGTTGCCGCGGCCCACGCCTACCTCGGCCTGTCGATGGCTCGCACCGGCGATCTCACGCACGCCACGAAAGAGCTTGAGCGCGCCTCCGAAATTGATCCCGCCCGTTCGGACTACGCGTACGATGAAGCGGTTCTCCTCATCAAAGTGAAGCGGTATTCAGCGGCAATTCCTATTCTGGAGAAGCTGCGGCCCGAGAGTCCGCAATCGCCGGAGGTGCTGGTGAACCTGGCGCGCGCTTACGCGGGGTCGGGTGAATGGAACGAACTGTCGAAACTGACGGCTCAATTGCCGGATGACTTGTACGGCAATGCGAAATTCCTCGAGGCGCTCGCAGGAATTCTCGCTTCCAGCCGGCGATTCGACGCGCTCGAGCAGTTATGGGAAGGCGCGATTCGCAGCGAGCCCGGCAGCTCTCTTCCTTACGCGGCGCTCGCTGAATTGTGGGTGGAAGAGAACCGGCCCCGCGAGGCGCTGGCGCTGCTCGATGGGGCTCCGGCGGCGGCGCGCGATCCCGTATTTTTATACGCCTACGGTGAGTCGCAAATGGCGCTCGGGGATTCCGGCGCCACCGTAACGTTCCGGCGCCTGATCGAGCAGACGCCCGGGAATCAAGGCGCATGGGCCGCGCTCGCGCGGGCCGAGATGCGGGCGGGTCAGTTCGCGGATGCTGAGGCCACGGCTCAACGAGCCGCCCGGCGTTTTCCGGGCTCGCGGGAGTTTCTCTATCAACTCGCGGTGGCCAACTACCTTATGGACCGCAATGGCTCGGCGCTCGCTGCCATTCGTCCCGTGGTCGCGGCGCCGGGGTATCGCAATCCGCAAGCCATCCTGCTTGCGGCAGTGCTTGAATCCGAAACGGGGCATTATCGCGAAGCCGTGACTTACTTCGAAACGCTCAAACACTCCGAGACCGGCTGCAACGCGCTCGCAACTTACTTTTACGGCTCGACGCTTCTGCGCATGCGCCAGCCTTCCCGCGCAGTCTCCGAGCTGCGCGCTGCCATTCGGTGCCGGCCCCGTTTTGCTCTCGCTGAGTACCGCTTGGGGCAGGGGCTCGCCGAGCTCGGCCGCACACGCGACGCCCTCGGTGAGCTCCAAAAATCGATCCGGGACGATGCGAAGCTGAGCGATGCCTACTACGCGTTAGCACAGCTTCGGCGCCGGATGGGCGATGCGCGGGGCGCGCGGGACGCGCTCGCTCAATTTAATCAGCTTCGCCACGACGCCGGCCCGCCGGATGCGCGGCTGCTTCGCAGCACGTTCGAGGGGCAGGAATCACAACCGGGCGCGGACCGCCGATAGGGAAGCGGCGCGAGTCAGACATTCATCGCTTCCCCGTCGCGTTCTGTTGCTCGCCGCTTCAGCGGCGCGTGACCGCCGCAATGCAGTTGACCTCAAGCAAAGAATGGCCGGGAACTCCGGCCACGGCGATGGTGGTGCGAGCCGGGCCGCCATTCGGGAAATATGTCCTGAACACCTTGTTCATTCCCGCGTAGTCATCGAGGCTCGCAAGATAGACGGTGAGCTGAAGGATGCTCTCCATGCTGCCCCCGCCCTGTTCGACGAGGTGCTTCACATTCTCCATTACCTTGTGCGTGTGCGTTTCGATGTCGTTCTGATTCACCGCTCCTGCGTCGTTGGCTCCCTGACCCGAAATGTAGATCAGGCCGTTGTGAACGATCAACGGCGTGATCATCTGCTTCCCGCTCGCCGGCTCGCCCTTGTAGTTAAGCTTCCGCACTTCGTTGCGGCGCGGCGCGCCGCCGGCCTTGGCGCTGAACGCCAGGGTTCCTGCTCCCAGCCCGAGAATGGATGCCAGGCGCGTGCCGAATCTTCTGCGTGATGTCGGATCGAAAGGCATGTGTTTGCTCCTTAAGGTTGGATTGCATTGATGTGCGCCGCTCATCGCGGCAGCGCAAAAGTGAAGAGATCGCTCCCCGCCGCGATGGCGACGTACTGCCTGCCGTTCACGGCATAACTCATGGGCGAAGCGTGCACGTTCTGGCCGGTATTGAAATGCCACAGCGCTGTTCCGGTTCTCGCGGCGGCCGCTACGAAAGAACCCGCATCATCTCCGAAGAATACCAAGCCGCCAGATGTCGTCAGCGTCCCGGCCCAGGAATGTCCCGCGCCCTGCTGGAGCTTCCGCCACTCGATGCAGCCCTTATCGAGGTTATAGGCCAGCAAAAACTTCTGTCCGTGGTCACCGGGAATCCGCCGAGCGCCGGTGGCGTAATACGTGCGCCCGGCGGCGAACCGCTCGGGCTTGCGATAATAGGTCTCGCAATCCTCCAGGGCCATGATATAGAACAGGTGCGTCGCCGGATTGAAGGAGGGCGAATACCAGTTGGTGGCTCCGGCAAAACCGGGGCAAACGCGGGATCCTTGGGCCGTAGGGATCACGCCCGTTCGCACCGGCTTTCCCGTGGCATCGATGCGCGCCGCCCAGTTCAGTTTTTGTACAAAACGCGTGGCGGAAAGGAAGCGGCCGCTGGCGCGATCGAGGACGTAGAGGAATCCATTGCGATTCGCTTGAACCAGCAGTTTGCGCGGGCGGCCGTGATATATGGCGTCGATGAGAACGGGCGTTTCCGTGGCGTCGTAATCATAAAGGTCGTGGGGCGTAAACTGGAAATACCATTTCAGCTTTCCCGTGTCAGGATCGATCGCAAGGACACAGTCGGTGTAAAGGTCGTCGCCGGGCCGGACACTGCCGTCCTCATCCGGAGAGGGGTTGCTCGTGCCCCAGTAGATCGTGTTCAACTCGGGATCATAGGTTCCGGGCATCCACGTGGTACCGCCGCCTCGAAGGTAGCTTTCTCCGGGCCAGCTTGCTGAGCCGAATTCACCAGGGCCGGGAACGGTCCAGAAGCGCCACAAGAGTTTTCCGGTACGCGCGCTGAATGCCGCGAGAAAGCCCCGAACGCCGTCATCGCCGCCCGAGGTCCCCACCAGCACTTCGTTCTTAACGACGAGAGGCGCGCTGGTGGCTCCGTAATTCTTCTTCGCGTCGGCGTAGGCGACATCCCAGACGAGGTTGCCGGATCGCGCGTCAAGACACAGGAGGTGAGCGTTGTCCGTCTCCAGAAACACGCGGGAATGCCACACCGCGACGCCGCGGCTGTGATGGCCAGAAGCATCGTCGATCAGCCCGTCGCTGATCGGGCGGGCATAGTGCCATATGGTGCGGCCGGTGCGGGCATCCAGAGCGAAGGCGTCGTTGGCGGAAGTCACGAACATGACGCCGTCAATCACGACGGGCGTGACCTCCATTGATGTGGAATTGCGCGAATGGAATACCCACTCGGCGCGGAGCTGCCGCACGTTGTTGAGATTAATTTGCCCCAGGCTGCTGTAGCGCCGGCCCGTGTAGTCGCCATTGTACGACGGCCAGTTGGACGACGGCGGCGACGCGAGGAGATCGGCCGGCCGCACGTCGATCCGCGCCGAAACCGGCGCATCGGTCCTTTGCTGCGCCCCGGCCAGCCGCGCAAACCCCACGCACGTCGCGGCAAGCGCGATCGCGATTTTCCCGGCGCGAATCGCGCGTATGCGCCGTCTCGCGCCTGAGGATAGCGCCGGCCCGCCCGAGCCGCGGCCGTCAGAAGCGATTGAAATCATCAATACGACCCATCCGCGGAAGAATTAACCGGCGCTTCTCCAAGCGAGCCGCGGTCCAATCCGGTGCGATCCTGCAGGTGGAGGGAAACCCGCGTGACGCCAGGCGGAAGGTCGAGGGACTGCTGCAGGGAAACGGCGTGCAGCGGGCTCACGCTCTGAAGCGGAACGTCACCCAATCGCGCGCCATCGCGGCCGTAGAGGCGGGCGATCAACTCGCCGGGAAAGAAAACGCCGAACGTCTCGGAAAGCTGGAGCTTGCTTCCCGCTCCGGCGGCGGCCAGCGGCTTACTGACCGCGCCGGCGTAGGTTACGCTGACGACGGGACCCGTCAGTCTCGCTGGGAGCCATTGTGTATCCATCCCGTACGAAGTTCCCGGCGCGAGATCAGCAAGCGGGCTGTTCAGCTCGGCTTCCATATAGTACGGGACGTGAGCCGGATCGGCGGGGGTCATTGCGGGCATTCCCTGGTCGTTCAACTGCAGCGCGGGTCCGTTCGTGTAAAAAATCACCGTTGCCTTTCCGGGGTATGCTGCGCCAGAGTGCGACCGGAAGCGCTCGACCATTGCGTAATGCGTCGAGCCATCCACGACCGCGATCCAATCGCCCGGTGAATCAACCCAGACTTCGCTTTGTAGATAGATCCAGTGCAGCCGGAAAAGTCCGTCTCGCACCGAGAACGACCGATCCTGCGCTGGCCCGTCCCGGACACGATAGCCGCCGAGATAGACGCTCTCGGGATTGGCGGGGGTAAAGGCCCGGAAATTGTGGTTATAAGCGCCCGCAGTGTGCGGATCCGCCGTGTCATACTGCGAGACCGACTGCATCGACCAGCGGAGGGGATGACCGGTGATGTTCTTCATGACGGCGTGAAAGAAAATTTCTGGCGAGCGGCTGCCGATGCGGATTTCCCGCGAATATTGGAGGCCGGTCTGCGGATCGGGCGGCCCCGCAAGCTGGACCGCGCAGTCCGCGCCTTGAGAAGCGACGCGAAGCGCGTATGCGCCGTCGTCCAGAGGTCCTGAAACAGGCCCGGCCCAATGCTGCTCGTCCTTCGTTCCTTCCGGCATCGGCCAGATTTTATCGCCGCCATAGTTGATCCAGCGTCGCATGGATGCGCGGGTCTGAGGCGGAAAATACCGCCCGCGATACTGCGGATTCACGAACAGGTAGGGATGGCCGCCAAAGGTCACCTGCATCAGCCGCCCTCCAAGCTGGGGCACGACCGTCAGCGTAACCCAGCGGTTGATTAACTGCTCCGCCTTCCAGCCGTCGAACGTTGCCGGTTCGACCCGGCACGGTCCAGGCGAAAGATGGCCACGCTGCGCTCGAATGTCACGCGCGCAGAGAGAGGAAATGAGGGCAAAGCTGAACAGCGCGAATGCCATTCTCTTCATAATCGCTCTATACTGCTGATCCAGAGAACTCTCGCGCCTTACACCAACTTCCCGGCGCTGTCGTGAATCGGGAATTTTCAATCTGGCTTCGCCTGCGGCGCTGCCGCGCGGCGGCCCAGGCTCGTAGAATCATTTATTGAAAATCGTTTGAGCGCAAGGGTTACTTGCTCAGACCTTACGCGTGCGGCTTTACAGGCTGCGGAAAAAAGCTCTTCGATGTGTGATTCTGAGCGAAGCGAAGAATCTCTGCATTTAATAATCGCACAAATATGGGGATTCTTCGTCGCCCAAGGCTCCTCAGAATGACAGGTTCCGAGGTCTTTCCACAGCCTCTTTCGGCTCCGCGAACCGCGCATGGCTTCACGAGAACGCGAACCGCGGGGGCGCAGCCTGACCCGGCCGGTCTGAGCGACCTGCGCGGTTCGAGGGCCGCGTCACAAGCGCCCGTATTTCTTCACCGCCTCCTCGATGGACCTGTATTTCTCGATCACGGGATACATCGAGTGCTCTTTGAAATCCATTTGCTGCGCCAACGCGAGCACCTGCTGCGCCCGGGCGCGGGGCACCACGACGACACCGTCCGTGTCTGCCGTCACGACATCCCCGGGATGGACCTGCACGCCGTCACAGAGCACCGGGATATTAGAGCCGGCGAAGCGATAATGATTTACCGAGGTGGAAGGCACAATTCCCAGCGCGAAAACGGGAAAGCGAATCTTGCGGAGATAAGCCACGTCGCGCGTGCCGCCGTCGATAACGGCGCCGGCGAAATCGCGCGCGGCCATGGCGGTGCCCATCAGCCCGCCCATGCCGGCAATGTTTGCGCCGTCCTCAACCACCATCACGTATACCGAATTCGGCGCACCCTGATCGATGGCGGCCAGCATTCCGTTGAGCGCCTGGGCGCCTTGCCGGCCGTCCTCCTTCTTGAGCAGAACAGTGACCGCGAAACCCGCAAATTTGGTCGTGAAGATCGGCCGCATCTGATGGCTCATGTACATTCGTCGTCCGGTAATCTGCTCGACCGCGTCGGAAACGGAGGCGACTTCTACGTGTCGGAAAGCGTCGGGTAGGGCAGACGGTTGCTGCCCGGGCGCGGGATCGGCAGCGCGCGCCGTAAGTTTCCATGCGCCCAGCGCGAAGCCCGCTACGACGAGCACGGCGACGAGGAGGGCGGCTCCTCGCGGCCTGCGAAATAGTTTGTGCATTGGCTCCTCCTGGCTGTATATATGTGAGCGGGCTCTCGCAATCTCGATTGCGAGTGGTGCGGCGGCAGAAGGACACGCCGCCAGTAGCTCTCACCGGCAAATTTTAAATTCAAGGAGAACCAATGAGAACTTCGAGATTCGTGACCGTTTGTGCCGCGGCTGGACTCGTCTTCGCGCTGATCGCTGCGCCACGCGCAGCGGCGCAGTATAAGCGCTCGTTCAATCTCTCGCCCGGCGCCCAGGCGCTTCCTTTCAGCGACGGCATTCTCGCAGGCAACACGCTGTTCATTGCCGGCGAACAGGGCGCCGGGAGCAACGGCAAGCTCGTGCCCGGCGGCATCGGCCCGCAGACCAAAGCCGCTCTCGAAACGATCGCCAAAGTCGTGCACGAAGCCGGATTTGAGATGGGAGACGTAGTGGCTGTGAACGTCTACCTCTCCGACATTCATGATTTCGCCGCCATGAACAAGGTTTATACCACGTTTTTCCCCAACCCGAAGCCCACGCGCACCACCGTGCAGGTGGCGGCGCTGGTGAATGGCGCGAAAATAGAAATTTCCGCGATCGCCGTCCGACGCCCGCGCGCGGCGTCATCGAGAACCCGGTAGCAATCCCGAGGATTTGGCGTTGTCACGCCTGCGGAAGCGTCATCGGAGAAAACTGGATTCCCGTTTTCGCAGTAACAGCGTCTTGATTTTCGAGATGGCGAAGCGAAGAGTCCGTGCATTTAACCGAACAATTCCCAGACCCGGCGCGTTCGCCCATGCAGTAATCATGTTGACATTTGGCCCTGATTGAATATGATCAGTCCGTAAATCAGCGACACTGCGCCTCGATTCGCCCGTTTGGGTTTGAGGCCTCCGGAGGTGGACGATGGTTCGAAGGACGTTGACATGCCTTGCGCTACTCCTGCTCGGCTGCGGGCTGGCCTCGGCCGCAATCACGGGAAGCATCTCCGGCGTGGTGAAGGACCCGAGCGGCGCCGTGATTCCTGGCGCGCAAGTGTCTGCGCTGGATACGCAGACGGGCATCAGGTCCGTGGTGAAGGCGGATGCCGCCGGACTTTACAATTTTCCCGCTCTTCCTATCGGCGCCTACGATATCGAGGTCCGGCAGAGCGGATTCAGAAGCTTCCGCGAAACCGGATTGGTGGTCAACGCCAATTCGGCGCTGCGCGTGGATGTGAATCTCCAGGTCGGCCAGCAGACTCAACTGGTGAGCGTCTCCAGCACCGCGTTGCACATCGAGACGCGAAGCACGCAGATGGGCGAAGTAATCGGCAGCAGCCGCATTACTTCGGTCCCGCTGAATGGCCGCAGCTACACTGACCTGCTCCACCTCCAACCGGGCGTTTCGCCGTACACGAACGCCGCCAGTCCGACCGACCGTCCTGTTTCAGGAGATCTCGGCGCAGGAAACCAATCCGTGAACGGCGGGCGGGAAACGGCCAACGGGTTTATGGTGAACGGGGCCAACGTCGAAGAGGGCCGCAACAACGGCGCGGCGATCATCCCCAATCTCGACTCGATCGCCGAGTGGCGGATCATCACCAACAACTTTGACGCCGAATACGGCAATTACAGCGGCGGGCAGGTGAACCTGGCCACCAAGTCCGGCGCCAACCAGTTCCACGGGGACGCCTTCGAATTCCTGCGCAACACCTCGCTGAACACCCGCAACTTCTTTTCGCCCAGCATCGGCACGTTTATTCAAAACCAGTTCGGCGGCACGTTCGGCGGACCTATCAAGCACAACAAGGCGTTCTTTTTTGTGGATTACCAGGGAACCCGCACGACGGAGGGCGTGGACACCGGGCTTATTCAGGTGCCCTCGGCAGCGGATCGAACCGGCGACCTTTCGGATGATTCCAGCGCTCTGACCGGCTCGGTAAATGGAACCTACTGGGCGAATACTCTCTCTCAAGAGCTAGGCTATCCGGTTTCGGTAGGAGAGCCGTATTACAGCGCCGGCTGCGCCAGTTCGGCGGACTGTGTTTTTCCCGGCGCGGTGATTCCGAAAGCGGCCTGGGCGAGCCCTGCGGCGCCGCTCATGAAGTACATCCCGCTGCCGAACGTTCCGGGAAACTTCTTTTCGACTTCCGCCTTCGATCAGCGTCTGCGCGACGATAAGGGCGGCGTTCGCGTGGATGGGAACTCGCGTTTCGGAATGCTCTCCGCCTACTATTTCATGGACGATTATCTGTTGAACGATCCCTACCACAACGCGCCGGAGTTTCCCGGCTTCAACGCCATTACGCCGGGCCGCGCCCAGTTGCTCGACCTTGCAGACACGAAGTCTTTCGGCTCCAATTCGGTGAACCAGTTTCACTTCAGCTACCTGCGCACCGCCAATATCTACGCCGAACCTCAGGGTGGCCTCGGCCCTTCGATGACCTCTTTGGGTTTTGTGGGGAGCTTCACCGCTCCGGGCGGCATCGGCTCTGTCGTGCCGCAATTCCAGGGCGTGCCGCTGATGCAGTTCAACAATTACAATTTCGGCCTTCCCGACGGCACCACGGGCCAGTACAACAATACGTTCCAGTGGCTCGACAACTACTCCCGCGTCCTTGGAACCCACAGCCTTAAATTCGGCGGTGAATTCCACTACGATCAGATCAATGAGCGCAATACGTACGCCGAGAATGGCGTGTTCGGCTTCAACGGGGCGGAGACCGGGCTCGATTTCGCGGATTTCCTGATCGGCGCGCCGGCATCGCTGACCCAGTCCAGCCGTCAATTTCTCGATTCACGGACCAAGTATACGGGCCTTTACGCGCAGGATAGCTGGCGCGCGCGGCCGAGCCTTACGGTGAATTACGGCTTGCGCTGGGAGTTCAGCCAGCCCTGGTACGACACGCAGAACAAAACCGAAACAATTATTCCCGGTGAGCAGTCGGTGGTTTTTCCGGGCGCCCCGAAAGGATGGCTGGTGCCCGGCGACCCAGGCGTCCCGACCACCCTCGCGCCCACCAAGTACAACGGCTTCTCGCCGCGCTTCGGCTTGGCCTATTCGCCCGAATTTTCAAGCGGCCTGCTCGCCAAGCTCACGGGCGGTCCAGGGCGGACCAGTATACGCCTGGGGTACGGAATGTTTTATACCTCCGTCGAGGACTTGACCCAGTTTATCGAAGTGGGGGATTCGCCCTACGGGCTGTTTTACGTGAGCCCCGCGCCTCCGCTTTTTGCCACCCCGTATCTTGACCGCGGGACCGGCAATAGCGAAGGGCAGCGGTTCCCCTTTGTTTTTCCGCCCACGAATTCCTCGGCCAAAAATCCTGACACCACTTTCAACTGGCCGGCCGTCGAGCCCATCTCGGGTGCGCCGGTGTTTTTTCACACCAACCGCCTGCCTTACTCGGAGGACTATGAATTCTCCCTGCAGCGGCAGTTCGGAGCGAACACCGTGCTCGGCATGAGCTATGTGGGCACTCAAGGGCATAAGCTGATCTCGTTTCTCGAATCGAACCCGGCCAATCAGGCTCTCTGCCTGGCTTTGAACTCGCCAAGCGCGGTGCTTCCGGGCACAGCGACGTGCGGCCCGTTCGGGGAAACGGGTCTTTTTTATCCAGTCTCCGGACCTCCGGTCAGCGTGCGGCCTCTCGGCCCGGACCTCGCGACCAACGCCTACATGGACGAAATGGCGAACTCCAATTACAACTCGCTGCAGCTCAGCTTGCGCCACACGAGCGGCCGCGCCTCTTTCCTGCTGGGCTACACGTACAGCAAGTGCATGGACAATGCCTCGCAGCTTGAGGAAGGCATCGATCCTCTCGACTACAGGGCGAGCAAAGGGCTTTGCGCTTTCGACCTGACGCACAATTTCGTCGCGAGCTACAGCTACAACCTTCCCTTCGACAAGTTTTCATTTGCCAACACCGGCTTGGGAAGCCGGCTGCTGAAGGGCTGGATTGTTTCCGGCATCACAACTTTCGCCACCGGGCTACCCGTGACCGTGACCGAGGTGGACGACAATTCGCTGCTGGGCGCCACGTCGGACAACGTCGATGAACCCAACTTCACGCCGGGCAAAATACTGAATAGCACCAACCCGCGAAGCGGCCAGACCTACTTCAACACTTCACTTTTCAGCCAGGAGCCGTTGGGCCAACTCGGAAACTCCAACCGGCGCTTCTTCCACGGGCCAGGGCTGAACAACTTCGATCTCGCAATCGAGAAAAATATCCGCATCGCAGAATCGAAGCAGTTCCAGCTTCGTGGGGAAGCGTTCAATCTAGTGAACCACGCGCAATTCGGCGGGCCGGATGGCAATTTCAATTCGGGTACGTTCGGGCTCGTGACCGGCGCGAACGCGCCCCGAATCCTGCAGGTGGCGCTTAAATTTCTGTTCTGACGGCAGCGTCGCGCCCGCGCCACAAGGGGCGATGGTCGTACGGGGCGAAGCCTGATCAAAGACCCGCGAGGAGAAGTAACATCCAGCCCTTATTCATTCGCCCGCGGCGGTGCGGGCCGGATTCCCTGGCTGCAGGCTTGCGGCGCGCGGCGGTTTGTGCGGTTGTACTGGCTTGGTCCTTCATGAACCTGTCAGCGGCGCAATCCCGCCCCGCGTCGCGCAGCGCCCGGCCACACCCGCGGCTGAGTCACGGCACGATTCCGAGCCGGGCAAGTTTCGTCTCGCGCTGCGCGGTCTGCCACGGCCTCGATGGGCGCGGCGGTGAGCACGCGCCGGACATCGCCACGAACCCGCGCGTCCAGCAGCTCTCGGATGTGAGGCTCTTCGAGATCATCCGAGACGGCATTCCGGCGGGCGGCATGCCCTCATTCAGTGCATTGGGAAAACCCGGCATTCAGGCCGTGCTCGGTTATCTCCGCATCCTGCAGGGAAGCCACAGGGCTCAGCCCGTTCCGGGAAACGCCGCTCGCGGGCGCGCGTTATTCTTCGGAAGCGCGGGCTGTTCGGGATGCCACATGATCCGCGGGCAGGGCGGCTTTCTCGGTCCCGATCTATCGGACTACGCGATTTCCCATTCGCTGCCCGAGATCCGCGGAGCGATCCTCGAGCCCAACAAGAACTTGAGTTCGCAGCGCGGGACCGTTACCGTAGTGACGCGGGACGGGCGCAAATACACGGGCGTCGCGCGCAACGAAGATAATTTCTCGCTTCAGATGCAGACGCCCGACGGCGCGTTTCATCTTTTCATGAAGTCGGACCTGACGGCGGTGCGCTACGAGTCGCGGTCGCTGATGCCCTCGGACTACGGCTCCAAGCTGAGCGCCGGGCAGTTGGATGATGTGGTAAGTTTTCTTGTCCGAGCAACCGAGGCGCATAACGGCCAGGAGGATCTCAACGCGAAGTGATCGCCACACCGGCGCATCTCCCGCGAATCTTATGATCACTACCAAAAAGGCGCATCTCTTCGTGGCCCTGACGTTCCTGGCGTCTTTCGGAGCGCGGCTCGCGGTTGCGGCCCAGCCGGTGCGGCAGTTCGAGCTTCAGACGCTGTCGCCGCGGTTCTGGAACCTCGTGCCCCGCGGCGCGAAGCTCACAAAATTTGCCACCGGATTCGGTTTCACGGAAGGGCCGGTTTGGGATCGGCGCGGCTTCCTCTACGTCAGCGACGAAATCCAGAACAAGATTTACCGCCTCGATCCGAGCGGTCGCCGGGAGACGGTCATCGCACTGGGCGATCCGGACGGCAACACGTATGACCTTGAGCATCACCTCATCGACTGCGCGAGCGTCCTGCGAGGCATCATTCGAGTGAGCCCGGACGGCCGCTACACGATGCTTGCCGGCCGCTACGAAGGCAAGCGGTTCAATAGTCCGAACGACGTGGTGCTGGGGCCGGACCACGCCCTGTATTTCACCGATCCCACGCTTGACCTTCCCAAAGGGCAGAAGCAGGAAATCCCCTTTCAGGGGGTCTACCGGCTGGACAGGCAGGGGAAGGTCCAACTGCTCACCAGGGATTTAACGCAGCCGAACGGTCTCGCGTTTTCTCCCGACGGCAAGCGCTTTTACGTGGATGACAGCGAGCAGAGAAATATTCGCGTCTACGATTTTTCCGTCGGGCGCATCGGCAACGGGCGCATTTTTGGCGACGAGCACGGCGGCGCCGGGGAAGGCGTCCCGGACGGGATGAGGCTCGATCTCGAGGGAGATCTCTTCGTGGTGGGACCGAAAGGAATCTGGGTGTGGAGCGCCGCGGGCCAGCACCTGGGAACCATCGTGATGCCTGAGCAGCCCGCGAATCTCACCTGGGGCGATCCGGATCACCGCACTCTTTACATAACGGCGACCACGTCCGTCTACCGCTTGCAGACGCGCGTGAAGGGCTTTATTCCTTATTTCGCGAATCGAGCCACCAAAAAATGAGCCGTGATCAGCCCGGGGTAGGGGTGGTACCGACCGCCTTTTGCCCGCTCCGCGAGCTGACATTATCCGACGGATCTCTGACTCGGGACACTAGAAGTTCTCACGTAAAGGCAAAAGGTCTTGCAGATCACCTTCGTCTTTGCGCATTCTTTGCGTCTTGGCGCCTTTGCGAGAGGCTGTTGATTCTCTACCTCTGCGCAACGCGGAGCGTTCCGAGGCTGTTTGCGTAGCGGAGAATGCCGCGATACAGTCCGACGGCGATCTCTTCGCGATACGCGCCCGAGCGCAGCCTTCGCTCGTCCGACGGATTTGAGAGGAATGAGATTTCGGCAAGAATCGACGGCATATTCGCGCCGATCAGCACCACAAACGGCGCCTTTTTTACGCCGCGGTTCGGCTGCTCATCTGCGTGCTCGTCCATGTAGCTCACCAAGCGCCCATCCACGATTTTCGCGAACTCGCGGGACTCATCCACCTTTTCCGACAAAGCGATTTTCTTGATCAGCGACTGCAACTGGTACACCGATTCGCGTGACGTTGCGTTTTCGCGCGCGGCGAGCGCGAGGGCTTCGGGATCCGAGGTGAAGTTCAGGTAATAGACCTCGACTCCGCGGGCCGAGGTATCGGGACTTGAGTTCGCGTGAATCGAGACGAAAAGGTCGGCGCCGTATTCATTGGCGATGGCAGTTCTCTCTTCCAGCGGGATGAACGTATCCGTGCTGCGCGTCATGATCACCTGGCAGCCCATCCGGTGCTCGACAAGTTTTCGCAATCGCAGCGCCACATCGAGGACAACGTTCTTCTCCTCGACGCCCGTTGGGCCAATCGTTCCCGTGTCATGGCCGCCGTGGCCGGCGTCGATCACAATCCGCCTGATCTTCAGGCCCAAAACGCGCGTGAGCGTGGGCGATGCTCCGTCGAGCGTCGCTGGCGGAGCAGCGAGCGTCGCGACCACCGCGTTGTCCGGGAGAGCGTCGGACGCGCGGTTTGCGGCGCTATTGGCGCGCCGCCTCCCGACCGTGCCGGCCGGCGACGCTTCGCCGGGAAAAATGAGGGGCGACGCCGCTGCGCCGTCGGGTTCCTCAGCGAGCGGCCGTTCGGGTTGTGCACGGGAAGCGTTGAGCGCCTCCGCATTCCGAGACAGCGAAACAGGTGTTCCGCTTGTTACCGTCTTGCCCGCGCCCGCGAGCGCCGGGTTCCGGGCGCCGTGAATGTCGATCACCAGCCGGAAGGGATCGGGCAGAGAAAACACCGAATAATCCTCAATGTACGGCACGTCGAGAACAACGCGCGTTACGGTGGGCTGGAACTGCGCGGCGCGGATACGTTCGAGGAATCCGTCCTGAACGGCAAGAACCTTGCGCGCGAGGCCGGGGCTGAGGCGCGTGCCCGCAAGATCAAACACCAGCCGCGGTGGGTGCTCGAGTTGCGTGGCGTTGAATGTAACCTTGCCTCCCAGGCGGATGACGACTCGCGTGTAGTTCGGACCCACCCAATGTCGAATGCTCTCGACCTCCCGCAGCCCGCCGCTTGCGCCATTGCGCGAACTCCCGAGCGGCGCGGGATTCGGAGCGCGATCAGGAATGGCTTCGGTCTCAATGGAGACCGGGACGGGCGCCGCGCTCCTCGAATCAGCCGCCCATCGAGAGGACGACGCCCCCGCGCCGGACCCGCTCCTGAGTCGGCGGCCAAGCTGGCGCCCGAGTTGATGATCGACTGCGGCAATCTCCCGGCGCGCCTCCGGTGCATGGCGCGAGTGCGGGTAGACCTTCAGGAATTGCTTGTAGAGCGCGCGGGCGGCGATGGGGTTTTCGAGGTCGGTGCGGCAAATGTCGGCGGCGTCGTACATTGCGTCGATCGCCAGCCGGCTGCCGGGATACTGCGCGGCGAGGAATTGATCCGCCGCAACCGCCCTCGAGTAGTACCGGTCGCTCGCGAAACGGCGGCCCATTTCCTGGTACACTTCCGCCGCCGCCGCAAGCGCCGCGGGTGTTTGCGTGTAGGACGGGTCGGCTCGATAAACGGCCTGGAAAGCACGAGCCACTCGCTCGTAGCTCTCGGGCGCAGGAGCGGAGCGCCTTCGGAGCGCCGAGCGGAGCTTGAGCGCGTGCTGGTAAGCTTCGGCGGCGCGCCTCTTCGAGTGCGCGGGCGCGCTAAATCCCGGAGCGCCGAAAGCGCAAATCAAAACGCACGCGGCGGCGAGCGCCCCGGAGCACGGTGTCCGCCGGGCGGATCGCCGGAGATGGGCGAGAGTTGATTGCTTCATTGATTCATTGTGTCATCGGTTCATTGGTGCATTGAACTGTTTGCCGTCCGCGCCTTGCTGTGATTCACTGAATCAATGATTCAATGAACCAGCGATTCAATCAATCACGCGTCAGTTCGTGAAGTGGAGCACGCCGTACCGGTCAACAAAGCTCGAGATCGATTCATCTTGCGCCGGCGTTGCCTCTCGGGTTGCCGCCGCGCCGGCGCGATAAATCGCGCTGACCTTGCGCACATAATCGACGGTTTCCGGTATGTTGGGGATGCCGCCGTGTCTTGCCACGCGATTCTCTCCCGCGTTATAGGCCGCGAGCGACAAAGGGATGCTGCCGTTGAACCGGTCGAGCAGCCAGCGCAGATAGGTCACCCCGCCGCGGATATTCTGGCCAGGATCGAAAGGATTCTCCACCCCGAGGCGGTCGGCGGTGGCCGGCATCAGTTGCATCAAGCCCATCGCGCCTTTATTGGAAACGGCGCGCGGGTCAAATTCCGATTCCACCCGAATAATCGCGTTGACGAGCGCCGGATCAACCCGATGACGGCTGGCGGTTTGCTCAACCAGCGCTTCAAGCTCTGCGGGCGTTTGGCGAGCGCGAAGCGTCGCGCCGGAAGCTTTGGCGCGTGCAGCCCGCGCGGAGGGCTCGGCGCTCGCGGGTCGAGGCGCGGCCTTAACCTCCGGGTTCATGAACACGGCTCGGCCCTGCGCGTCCTGAATGAGAACGATGGGATCCGCGGTCTGAGCTCGGAGAGGCGCGGGGGCGCCTGAGAGGAAACACAGGGAGAGCGCCAAGATGCCGGCTGGCGCTCGAAAGCCTTGGGAACGTGCGTGCACCCGTTTTGCCGAGACCATGGCCTCGTTTTCCTGCATTCCCCGTACCTCGCCCGGCTTCCGAGCTGCCCGGGCCGCGGTACTATGCTGGCGCACCCGCGTGTCGCTATTATACAACCGATTTTGACCAGGGGCGCGCCAAAACGAGCGCGCGCAGTATCCGATAATCGGGTGGTCAGGGTAGCGCCGGCCTTTAGGCCGGCACATGCCGGGCTGGAGCCCGGCGCTACACAACGCTACGCGCCGGACTCCGTTACGTCCCTGAACGCGCGCCGGAACAGGACCTTTACCCCCTGGCGCCACTGCTGGTTCAGTCCCGCCTGGATGACTTCAATCGAGGGGTCGAAATAGCGGATGAGCCGTTCATTCGAGGGATGGAAGCGGAAGGCCGGCGAGATGAGATAGAGCCGCGGAGGCAGCGGCGAAAGTTCGACGCCGCGGAAATAACCGAATGCTTGGAATTGGCGGCGGTCGTTGAGCCACTTCACGCGCAGCCAATAGTCGAGTCCCTGAAACGGCAAGGCGATGTCTTCGTAAAGCTTCAGCTCGATCACCGCCAAGCGGCCGTCTTTCGAGAGGCTCAGAATGTCGACGACGCCGCGGTCCACTCCGCTGAACGCAGGAACCTGGGGGTAGACGTAATCTCCGCGGAGCTCGGGGTCAAGCTTGCTAAGGTCGCGGATGAGCAGGCTCTCGAGCCACCGCTCGGGTTGCAGGCGGTACATCTCGTGCCCCGGATCCCGCGCCGCGTGATCGCGAGTGGCGAGCGCCGAGCCGACGAAGGCGAGGAATTCGTCTCGATCGGAGCCGCCGGCGTCAGGCCGGAGGGCGCGGCGATTTCCCTCAATGCCCCATACCAATCGCGGGGCAACTTGGCCTTCGAGCCGCGCGATCTCGAGGCCGTGCACGCGGAGCGAAAGGACGCCGGCTCCCGCCTCGGCCGCAATATCTATCCGGTCGAAAAAGGGCCCGAGGATTTCGCGCAGGAGATCGCGGCGGCGCTCGATCGCGGCCGCCGGATCGCGGCGGGGGACGAGGTGGGTTTCCAGATTGGCGAAGCTGCCGGGGCTTATCGGCTCCGCAGCGCCCCTGGCCGGCCACTCGTAAATCTCAACCTCGGCCGCTCGCGGATTGAGCGCTCCGGCGCGCAGAGCGTTCAGCGGAATGGCAGCTTCGGGCAAAAACAGCTTGATTCCCGAAATCACCGCGCGCTCGGGAGCGGCTCTCAACCGATCGAGCCAGTTCAGGCCGTAGGCGAGCGCCGCATCCGCCGCGGCTGAGGATTCGTCCTGACCGAGTCCGATAAAGGCCCAGGCGCGGTTTCCTCGCCGCGCCAAGCCGCGCGTGTACCACGCCGAGAACGAGTGCTCGCGGTCCGACCGGTTGCTGACTCGATCCAGGCGCCATTCGGGAAAGCACTTTTGCAGGTACGCGGTGAGGTCGCGCCGCACGGCGGAGCGCGCTTCGGCGCGTTCAGCAGGAGCCGGGGAGCCTCCGTCGCGCAACTCAAGCACTCCGGCCTCGCGCGCCGCGGGTCGTCTCGCGAACAGGCCGAGCCGGCCCTGGTCGCGGTACGCCACCTCTTCGACGCGCCGCACGATCGATCGCGCGCCGTTCCACGCTTCGAACAGCAGCTTGCCGTGTTCGATGCTCACGCGCGACGTCGAACGCGACAGATCCATCAGCTCGGCCCCGTCCTCAACCAGGACAGAATTGGCGTGCGCGCCCAGGAAATCCTCCACTTCGGCCTTGATGTCAAGCAGCGCGTCCGGATTCGAAACGGGTATCACGGTGCCATTATAATGAAAATCTGCCTCTAGCAGGCTGCGGAAAACCCCGAAACCTGTCATTCTGAGGAGCCGCAGGCGGTCCTGAGCGAAGCCGAAGGAAGAATCTCCGTATTTGTTTGATTCTTCTAATGAAGGGATTCTCCGCGGAGTTTACCCTGAGTTGTTTGCCCGCCGCTTGGCGGTCCATCGTGCCGGAAACTTTGCTTCAGCCCGCGAAGCGGGCGGAATAACGTGGCCCACGGCGCGAGCCGTGGGTAAGGGGAAGCTCTTACGATCTCGTCAGCGCCTCTCGTCCCACCAAGCGCCGGGCGAGAGGCGCGGCAAGAAAACGTGGGCGCTGTCGTTAACCCCGGGCTTACGCCCGGGGCTACTTTGTTCGGGCCCTCCGGGCCTTTTGGCCGCTCCGGTCTGAAGTTTCTGGAGAGCGGAGCTGAAAGGTTCAGAATGACAGTTCGAAGTTCATTTTTCCGCAGCCTGCAGCAGCATGATCACCCTTCGGGAGAGTGCCCATGATTCCCCGCTACACGCGCCCCGAGATGGGGCGCATCTGGAGCGACGAAAACCGGTTCAGCAAATGGCTCGAAGTTGAGACTGTGACCGCCGAGGTTGAAGCGGAAGCCGGAATGATCCCGGCGAGCGCCGCGCGCGCCATCCGGCGGCGGGGGCGCTTCGATGTCGAACGGATCGGCGGAATCGAGGCGCGGGTGAAGCACGACGTCATTGCGTTCACCACCGACGTTGCGGCCCAAGTCGGGCGGGAAGGGCGCTATCTCCACTACGGCCTCACCTCGAGCGACGTGGTGGATACGGCGCAATCGCTGCTCGTGCGCGATGCGTCCGAAGTGTTACTCCAGGGAATCGAATGCCTCGGCCTGGCGCTGAAAAAGCGCGCCTTCGAATTTAAGATGACGCCCATGGCCGGGCGCACGCACGGCATTCACGCAGAACCCGTCACGTTCGGGCTGAAACTGGCGAACTGGTACGCCGAAAACCTCCGCAACGCAGAACGGCTGCGACGGGCCGCGGATGAGATGCGCGTGGGCAAGCTTTCCGGCGCCGTGGGAACGTACGCGCATCTCACCCCGTCGCTCGAGCGGAAAATCTGCGCGCGGCTGGGACTCAAGCCCGTCGCGATCGCGTCGCAGGTGATTCAGCGCGACCGCCACGCGAATTATCTGTGCACGCTCGCCGTCGCCGCCGCCTCTCTCGAAAAAATCGCCCTCGAAATCCGCTCCCTGCAGCGAACCGAGGTCCGCGAGGTGGAGGAGTTCTTTTCCGCGGATCAGAAGGGCTCCTCCGCCATGCCGCACAAGCGCAATCCGGTGACGGCGGAGCAGATTTGCGGACTCGCTCGCGTGCTCCGTTCCAATGCGCAGGCGGCGCTTGAAAACGTGGCGCTCTGGCACGAGCGCGACATTTCGCATTCGTCCGTCGAACGCATCATTCTGCCCGATTCCACCATCCTGCTCGATTACATGCTGGCGAAAACGGCGGCCCTGATCGAGACGATGCTCGTTTACCCGGAGCGCATGAAAGAGAATCTGGCCTCGCTTAAAGGCTTGATCTTCTCCGGGCAGCTTCTTCTCGACCTCGCGGACCGCGGCGTGCCGCGCGAAGAAGCGTACCGCTGGGTGCAGCGAAATGCGATGCAGGTCTGGACGACAGGGCAGGGTTTTCGCGCGCTCATCGAGGCGGATCCCGACATCCGCCGCCATCTTACGCCGCGCGATATTGCCGCCGCATTCTCCCTCGACCGCCACCTGCGCCACGTTGACGCGATTTTCCGCCAAGTCTTCGGCAAGCGCTCGTGAGCGCCGCGAGCCCCCCTTCATCGGGGCAAACCTGGTGAGAAAGCAACCCGCGATTGATGTCTCATTGGTCCCGATTGTCTCCATTTCCTCATGCGGTTGTGCCATGTTGGAGGGATGGAGAGCCGGCCCAAGCGCAGCGACACGGCGTCGCGGGGTGGCGCATAGATGCCGTGGTTTGGCATGTGTGCGGCAAGGCCGCCCCTGAAAGCCGCGCAGGTCGCCACAGCAGCGATGCGTGCGCCACCCACGGTGTGTGCGCCGTCCGTTGACATAGACGTCTAGGCTAGCACTTCGATCAAGTTATGTATGGCGTTTTTAGCCGAGCGAACCCAGACGTCTATGAAAACACAGGCCATTAGAATCTGCTAATGAAAAACGAACCCAAAAACGAACCCAAGCTTTTGGATGAAAAGATGCCAACCAACTCGGAATCAGCAACATAAAAGGCTAGCGACAGTGCGCTGGAACCCAGATGTTGTGGAAAACAAAAGCAGAGAGCCGTCGTGGCAGAGGACCGAAATCGAGACGCGCCGGGGCGTCTTTGACCGGGAATGAAACCGCACCTGCCGGATGTCAGCGACGGCAATCCCGCAAAGCCGTAGACGGCGGGCCTTTGAAGGATTATGATTGCGAAGACGGCGGCGGAACACACCGCTTTTCCAGGAGACAATTTCATAGCGCAGGCCGGACGCGGCGGCGGGGCATAGCGGTGGCGGCAGTCAATCGCATTTGATTGGCCGTGGGCTATTTCGCGGAATCAAAAACCCACGGTCAAAACGGGGCGACCCGCCGGGTCGCTCCTACGACGGCGGCGCAAAGCCAAAACGGCTTTCGGGGACGAAGGCCCCGGGCGGCGATTTGGCACTTGGTCATGGAGGCAGGGATGCTGGCGAGCAACTGGAGTGAGCGGAGGACCCGCTACGATGTGGTGATCGTCGGAAGCGGGTACGGCGGCGCCATCACGGCCGCGAGAATCGCGAGCGCGCCGCTGAACCCGAAGAAATCCGTCTGCATTCTCGAGCGCGGACGCGAATGGGCGGTGGGCCAGTTTCCCGATAAGCTGGCCAAAGCGACCGAGCATTTTCGCAGCCCGATCACGAATCCCACGGGTCTCTACGAACTTCCGGTGTTCAAGGATATCGGCGTTCTGAAGGGCTGCGGACTGGGCGGCACGTCTCTGATCAACGCCAATGTCGCGATCGTTCCCGATGACGACGTGTTTCTGCAACCCGACTGGCCGCGCACGATCAACCGCGCGGTGTTGCAGCCGTACTACGACCGCGCTAGGCAAGTGCTGGCCTCACGCCCTCACCCTCGCGTCAGCGGGCTTCTGAAATTCCAGGCGCTCGAGCGGCGGGCGCGGGAGATCGGCCTCGCGACGCAAGGGCTCGACATTAACGTCAATTTCGATATAGATGGCGTGAATGCCTACGGCGTCGCGCAAAAACCGTGCATTGACTGCGGCGATTGCCTGACGGGCTGCAACGTAGGCGCGAAGAACACGCTGTATATGAATTACCTTCCCTTCGCGCGGTCAAACGGAACGGAGATGTTCACCGAAGCGCAGGTGGATTGGATCGAAAAGCTCTCGGACGGCGGCTGGCGAATCCACGGCAAGCGCCATCAGCATCTGTTTCCGGAGCCGTTCACGCTGGACGCGGGATGCGTCGTGCTCGCCGGCGGCGCGCTCGGCAGCCCCGAAATTCTTCTGCGCTCGGAAGTCCACGGCCTTTCGCTCTCGCCCAAAGCCGGAACCAGCTTTTCGGGCAACGGCGATTTCTTCGGTTTCGCGTTCAACGGCGCGTGGCAGACCAACGTGCTCGGATTCGGGAATCACCCCGAGAGCGCGTGGAGGGCGAACGCTCCGGGCCCGTCGATTGTGGCGATTATTCGCTACGATCATACCCGCCCGCTTGCCGAGCGGATCGCATTCGAAGACCTCGGATTCCCCACGGCGTATGTCAGCGCGGCCATGGTCGCGCTCGGCGCCGAGGGCGGCGACCCAACCGTTGTGGGCGACGAATCGGAGGAGAAGGCGCGCCTCGCGAAAGATAATCCCTTTGAGCCCTATCAGAAAGACAACGCGCTGAACCACACGATGTTCTATCTGGTGATGGGCCAGGACCATTCGAAGGGCACGATGCGCCTGAACACCAGCTTGCTCGACCCCGCAGGGCGCCTCGAAATCGATTGGGACGGCGCGGGCAACGAGCCCATCTTCACGCTGATGAACGAGGAGGTGCGGCGGCACGCGCGCGCGCTCGACGCCAACTTCATCGCGAATCCCTGGTGGCATTTCCTGCACCTGCACAAGCTGATCACGGCGCATCCGCTCGGCGGTTTGCCGCTCGGCGAGGACTGCTTGCAGGGGGCCGTCGATGAATACGGCCGCGTCTTCACCGCCGAAGGCGGCGTGCATCAGAACCTGTTTGTGGCCGATGGCTCGCTCGTGCCCTCGGCGCTCGGCGTGAATCCGCTGCTCACGATCTCGGCGCTTTCCGAGCGCATCGCGGAAAAAATGGCGCGCTCTTTTCAGGGCGAGTCGTATCCGGCGCCGCCGCTTGCTGTGCCGGTACATTTTATCGATCCCGTCGAGGCGGCTGACGATGACGAAGCTGACCTCGAACGCATTTTCACCCGCGTTGAAACGAAGGAGATCGGCGTGATGCTGAACTCGGGCACGTGGTCGATTGACCTTGCGAAAGGGCTGATCCGCAATGACACGAGCTGGCGCGGCTTTTTCCCGCACGGCCACGTGCTCAACCGCATGTCGTCCGCCCTTAAAGAGAGCTTCAAGAAGAAGTTTTCCCGCGCCGCCTCGGGCATCATCGGCGTCACGAGCGATTCGGACGGCCACATCAACGTGAACAACACGCTCGAGGAGATCGCCTTCGACAAGCCCACGGGATCGCTCGAAGAGGGGAAATATATCCTGCTGCGATATACCGGCGCGCCCTGGTCGGTGTTCTACGATATTTTCAAAGTGGTGAACGACGACCTGCTGATCGGCCGCGTTTATCTCGGCGAGTTCCCTCACGGCGTGCGCATGATCACGTTCCCGATGACCCGCGTTTATCGTCTTGAGGATATGACCGCCGTCGACCACGAGTCGCTTTACCAGCGTTCCGCCGCGCCCACGCCGCCCCAGCTCGCGGGCCTGTGGGAAATGCGCTGCGTCGCGAACGCGGGCGACACCGGCGTGATCGCGTACCTGCTCTTTGATCTGAAGCCGGACGGCCGCCTCGAAGCCCGCTACCGCTTCCTGGGATTTCTCGAAGGCCTCGTCGAACCGGTTTTCGGGAAAGATCATTTTCAGCTCGATGATTTTACCCCCTTCCACGATGAGATCCGTTACGTCTCACCCGACTTCATGGTGGGCCGCTACACCAGCGGCGCCCGGCCGGGGCTCAACGATCTGTTCGGCCCCGGGTCGCTCGGCCTGTTCCAGGCGGAGAGCGCCAGCGGAGGCGCCGAGCAGGTCTCGTTCTACTACACGCTCACTCGAAGCCAGAAGGATCAGATGCCGGCCAGCGTCTTTCTCGAGCCGTTGCTCGACATTCGCCTGCCGGACGGCGTCGGAATGACGTTTGACGAGCAGATGACGGGGTTCTATTTTCCCGGCCTGATCGTTCCCGCGGAACGTGATGCGGATCAGGGCGTCGAAGCGCGCATTCCAGCGAGCGGCACGCCCGAGGGCGGCGTGGAGTGCCACCTGCAGGCGCGGATCACCATTCGCGACGTCAATGAATTTCTCCTCAGCCGGGAACACGAAGCGGGCCTCAGCGGCATCCTTCATTTCGGCAATTTTCAGGGGCAGGGCGAGGCGTCATTCGCTATCGACGCGTCGCGCAGCACGTTCAATTATCTGCGCACGAATCCTGAGACCGGTGAAGCGGAGATTCTCTATCACATCTATTTCGAAGACGCGGCGAAGAAGCGCTATCTCTTCACGGCGCGCAAATACCTGCAGCGCGATTGGCGCAAGCCCGGCGCGGGGCTCGGCGAGATTCTGCACGATTACACCACCGCCTACTGCCATCTGGCGGACGAAACGTCGGGCCAGCCGCTGGGCTCGGGCGTGCTGAAATTCCGCATGTTCGAGGATCTGGCCGCGGCGGAGAGCCTCGCCCGTTTTCTGAACTCGTTTCAGGTGACGAACACGGACAGCGCCTGGATCAAAGCGCAGGCCCGCGCGCGTTTCCTTGCGTTCACCAATCAGTTCATCATGCGGGCGTATGCGCCAGGGAGCGTGGTTGAAGATATGACCGCCGACGAAGTTCGGGCCGACGTGCTGCGCGGCGCCGCGAACGCCGACGAATTCAGCACGCGGCCGACGCCGGAATTGCAAACCGTGCTGCGCGAAACCCCGACGCTCCCCCTCGAAACGCTGCTCAACCACGGCGGCGTCACGATTGATTATGCGAACCGGCGCATCTGGCGCGACTCATTTTGGAAAGGCTCGTTCGCCAAGGATTCGCTGCTGGGGCGCGAAGAGCGGCTGCGTAACCTCCTGCTCGACCGTGTCTCGTCCAGCGCCGCAATGAACTACACGGGCGGCAGTTTCTGGAAGCGTTTTGACGCCATCCAGGGCGGCGTGGCCAGCGGGTACGTGGTGAACTACGAGCTCCAGTGTCTGCCCGGGCGTCCTGTGGTGAAACAGATCAAATACCCGGACGACAATCGAAAATATTTCCGCGCCGGCGACGATGTGCTCCTGCTCAATTATCTGAACGAGCCCTATAAGAAGGTGTACGACACGATCAAAGCCATCGATCCGAACCATTGCATCGGCGTCATGCACATCGGCGATTTTCCGAATGGCATCGAGTTCGCCACGTTCGTGATGGCCCGCAACAATTATCCCTTTGAAAAAATGTCGGTTCCCGACCACCAGGCGATCTTTAACGGCGATCACGTCCACGTGCCCACACCGGAAGAAGTATCCGGGCCGTGGCAAGGCCACTTGGTTTTCCTCACGCGCCCCGACGCGAGCCTGTTGAACCAACTCAATCCGGTTGCGTTTCGCTTGAAGTTCCTGCCCGCGGAAAACGGCTCGATCGTACATTACCAGTTTGGAGTCTTCTCGGGCGACGAAGCCGCGCGGTTTACCGATGACGCGGTGGAGATGTTCGATTTTACTCGGTTCCACGATGAGATCAGGATGATCGACGGCGCGACGATGATCGGCAAGTGGGTGTCGCCCGCCGCGCCAAGCTGGCTCAGTCCGCTGCTCGCCAAAGCGCTCGGAGGCTATCTCGAGCCGGGCAAAATCCGCCTGGCGTTTTATTATCTGCTGACCCGGGCCGCGTGATCCGCAGGCCGCGCGGTTTTCAGACCGCGGCGCGATCGAGCATCTCCCGCGTGGTATTCTATTGCGGCGCAAGCTCGCGAGAATCCGTTGAATTGATCGAGAGCTGCGAGAGGAACGATGCGACTGGACTTGCTTTCCATCACCGCCCACCCGGATGACACCGAGCTGACCTGCGGCGGCACGATCATCAAAATGGCGGAGGCGGGCCACAAGGTGGGGCTGCTCGACCTTACGGCGGGCGAGTCCGGGACGCGCGGCGACGCCCGATTGCGGGCGAGAGAATCGGCGCGAGCTTCACGCGTCATGGGCGTTGCGCATCGTGAGAATCTCGGATTGCCGGACGCGGCGCTCGAAGCGGTGCGTGAATACAAACTGAAACTTGCCGAAAGAATCCGGGCGCTCTGCCCGCGCACGGTGATTCTGCCGTACTGGGAGGGCCGCCACCCGGATCACTATACGGCAGGCCAGATCGGTTACGAGGCTTGCTTCCTCGCGGGACTCATCAAAGCCCCCTTGCCAGGAGCTCCGTTCAGGCCCTTCAAGATCATCTATTCCTCTCTCTACGTGCCGTCGGCCCGCCCTACGTTCGTCGTCGACATCACCGCGCAATTCGAGCGGAAATTGAAAGCCATCCTTGCCTATTCGTCGCAGTTCTCTCGCCGCGAAGACCAGCAGAACCTGTTTCCCTCGCGCGCCGATCTGCGAGAGCGCGTGGGATCGCTCGCCCGGCATTTCGGTCTCATGATCGGCGTCCGATACGGAGAGCCTTTTGTCACCCGCGAGGTGGCCGAGGTGGAGGACGTCGTCACCATGCCGGTCAAATCGATTTAGTTCGATTGGCGTCCGCGCACGCCGAAAGAACCAAGCTACGCGCGCGCGTCCTGATCCGCCGCCCCAACGTGTTCTGCACCCAAGAACGTGTTCTCGCTCCTGCAGCCAAGAAAGCGCTCCCACAATCTTTCGGCTTTGTTGTAAGACGGCACTGGGGAATCTCGGTGAATCTCGGTGAACCTCGAGACATGCTGTATGAGAGGCTGAACAATGCCGGGGGTGAATGGCGGGAAATCGTCCGGCGGATCAATTTACGACAATATAGATCTCCGGCGCCATTCCAGCGGTTGAAACGGCCGATGGCGCCATGCGTTCTCGAGGGAGGCGGTTAAGCCTCCCTCTCGAACTTGCAACGAGGTCATCGCGCGGCCCTTGCTAGGCTCTACCTCCAGTAAAGTTTTTGAAAGGGTTGATCGGCTCTCTCGCTGCCACAATGAGATCATCGCACGGCCCTTACTAGGCTCTACCTCCAGTAAAGTTTTCGAAAGGGTGCTCGGCTCTCTCACTGCGAAACTCGTAGAAATGTGCGGGGGTTTTGCGACGGAGGGATGCACCACCGCGGCGCGCGCTTCCGCGCCGCTCTTGTGCCCGCTTGCTATAAACGCGACGCAATGTACCCTCCCTCCAGGGTGGGTCGCGAAAGTTAAATCAAAACGGAAGCAATTGCCGTTCCACAGGCAAAGTGCGTATCTCTATGATTCCGGGCCGTACACGTAAGCGCAGGGGCAAAGGAGTGGCGTCATTTGGAAAGTTTGTCTTCAGGAGTGGTAGCCAGGACCCCATAGCTCCCCTCACAGGGTATATACTATTTATGCATCGATTAACAACTTAACAATACACAACTGAAAGCCGCGTGTCCACCGCTTTTTTACGTCCCCATCGCTACCGGTCTTCGCCGCCGGGTTCGGAGGTCTGAGAACGATTTCAGGAGGAGAGGCGCATAGTACTCGGCCGGAGATGCTTTTGTCAAGCGCTCGCTTATTGCGCCAGGCCCTGGGCCGTGCTCGGAAAGAGTGCATTGGTAAATCTACCTACGGGGTGATAGGGTCAGCGCAGGAAAATCCAAGTTTGTGTCGAGCTGGTTGAGATTGCGTGGTGGAGGTCGTGACTTGCCGGCCGGCCCGCGGCTCTGCGGGAAGTTTAAAGGTCAAACAGAACGCGAGGAGCAGGCACGGTATGATTTCCGTGCTTTCACGCGACGATGCGCGCCGAAGCTGCCGACGTCGCTTCGCTGCGCGCGAGCAACAAATGTTTGCGTAGTCACAGCCGCCGGTTCCGGGGCTTCTTGAATTCGCTCGAGGATCCGCGAGCGGTGCGGTCCTCATCAATGGGCTGAGTGTGGCACATCGTGCGACGTGTTACAACAGAAACTCTCGGCCGCCGGAAAGATTTCCCCTCTCTAAGACTTATCGGCAGATCGCGGAGTCAGCTTGAGCGGGCGGGTTGCTGTTCGGCTTCGGGCCGCTCGGGGCTCGGGGCGTTTGGCGAAAGTGAGCGGCGGGCGAGGGCGTTGTAAAGCTCCAGCCATTGCGATCTCACCGCGCTCCAGCGGTACTTCCGAGACTCAAGGAAAGCGCTTTCAGCCAATCTGGCCGCGAGGTCCGGCTCTGCCAGCAGGCGCAGCACGTTTTCGGCGAGAGCCCGCCAATCACCGGGCGCGCACAGCAGGCCTGTCTGCTCATGACGCACGAGGTATCGAATGCCCTCCGGCGCCGTCGTAACCACCGGCGTGCCGGAGGCGAACGCTTCGAGAATTGAAACCGGCATGTTGTCGAGCCACGAAGCGTTGATGAAAATGTCGGCGCGATCGTAGCACAAGGCGATCTGGTCGCGCCCCACCGGACCGATCAAATCAATGCCGTCGAGGCCCAGTTCCTCGACCAGCGCGCGGACACGAGATTCTTCGGGGCCCGTGCCGGCCAGGCTCAGAGTTGCCTCGGGCCATTTCTGCTGCACCTCTGCGAACGCGCGCACCACCAGGTCCGCGCTGTAGTAGACGCCAAATCCTCGCGTGAAGACCAGGCACGGCTTCAAGGGCCGGCGCGGCCGGTAGTGAAAGACCGTCTCGTCGATGAAATTCGGGATGACGCGCGCCTCAAGCCCGAAGTCGCGGAAGACGTCTGCGAGGTAAGCCGACGGCACCACGAGTCCATCAGCGCGCCTCAAAACCGGCAGCGCCGTCCGCCAGCGGCTCAAGTGATCCCGCGCCTCCCCGCTGCGGTAGTTGATCAGCGCCTTCGCCCCGCGGATTTTCGCCAGAACCCACGCCGGGAAAGGCGCAAGAAGAAATGACCAGTAGGACGCGGAAAAAATGTGGGCGACTTCGGCGCCCTCAAGTCCCTTCCAGAGCGCAAAGAGGTAGAGAGGAGTTCGGATGAC
>JBOGKE010000037.1:0-6912 GCA_050745265.1 Terriglobia bacterium | reverse complement strand
GATGATGATGGACTCGAATTCCCCGGGAGACCAACGGTTGGAAGGCCTTTGGTGGAAGCAGGACGCTGGCGTAGGTGGATTCGTGAATCTGGCGAATACGACAGCCGCGCCCGTCGAGGCAACGGTCCAGGTCATCGGCGCACATGGTACACGGCCAGAGCCGATGTCGCTCACGCTCGCTCCCCATTCGACGAGCCTCTTGACGCTAGGTGATCTGATCGCTGAATTGCCGAACGTGGAGACTCAGACGGGAGGAATCGAGGTCGTATGGAAGGGTAATGCGGGAGACGTCCAGGTCGGCGGAGGTCTCGAGAACGACGCCGAGGGCTATTCGGCAGATATGCCGTTTTGGATGCCCGACTCGGAGATGACACCGGCTCGCAGGGCTGCGGGCGCGCCAGTCGGGGTCCGCAAATCGCGGGCGAGCACTTTCACTCTTGCCGCGGTCGGACTGATGGCGGGCACTCCCAATCCCGCCCTGGGCTTTCCCGGCGGTACTCAGTTCACGCCTTACTTGGCTCTGCGGAACACCACCGCAAAAGCCGTGATGGTCAGGCCGAGGCTTTATTCGGGTGATAATCAGGGCCAATCATTCGCACTGCCCGTTGAGACCCTCGGGCCATATGAGGCGCGGCAAGTTCCGATGGCGAGTCGCCTCGCGTCCGTCGGTCTGAAGGACTTCGGTGGTAACCTGAACCTCAAGCTGTCGTATAGGGGCAGCGGAGGCGACGTCGTCGTAGCTGCGGGCAGCGTGGACGAAACCAGGAACTATGTGTTCGCAGTTCTTCCGCAGGCCGTTCATCAAACCATGAGCAAGGACGTGCCACTTTGGACCGTTGCGAATGGATACGACACGATGATCAGCATGTGGAACTCGTCCGATAAGGACGAAGACCTGACCGCAACCGTTTACGATGCGGGCGGCGCTGCGCGCTACAAGGTTCCGGTTCACGTCGCAGCGCGCGGATCGCTGACCGTTGACATGGCGCAGCTCATTGCGCTGGGCGAGCCCGACGCCGACGGCCATACGATTCCTCCGGGAGTGACCGGCGGCAGCGTTTCCATCAGCAGCAGCTCCGGGCCCCGCGGCGCCGTCGATCTCAGTCTGAGCGCTTCCATTTACAACGTCGAAACCGCTACGTGCGGCGGAGACTGCCTCTGCTGCTCCGGTGTCTGCTATGTATACATCGCGCCCGGGAACGGTACAGTATCCGTCGGAGGAACCATGCAATGCGACCTTTACGCATACTACACCGACGGAACTTACCAGGACATTACCAACTCGGCGAGCTGGAGCAGCGAGGACACCAGCATAGCGACGGTTTACCTCGGAGCGGTAACCGGCGTCAAGGCGGGCAGCACGATCATCGATGCCGCAGCTACGGTCGAGGCCGCTGGAAATCTTTGCGTTTGCATTTACAACTGCGGGGAGTACGTCCCCGATTCGGCAAGCACGAACGTCACGGTGGACGACGCGGATAGCCTGGTGTTCACGATCACCAGTGGCGGGGTGCCGAACGATACTGCGGGAGTCGTCGCCACGAAATCATTTAATCTCCAGATTCAGGCCAAAAATTCTCAGGGTACCGTTCCCGACACGTCGTTCAATGCATCGGGAGTGTCCTTTTCGCTGAGCGGGATGAACACGGCCCTTGGGGAGTCAGCACCCTCAACGATCAGCTTTTCTTCGGGTACGGCGAACGCCAGCGTCACGATCGTTCAGGCTGCGGGAAGCGAGAGCGCGCCGAGCTCGCAGCGTCAGATTACCGTCGGCAGCACCTCCGGCCTCAATGGCGCCACGTTCACGGCGAATCTCTATTTTCAGGTGACGATGGACGTGGAGCGATGGAAAAACTGCGGTTTCGTCAGCTGCCCAAACGCCGGGTCCTACTTCTGCACGACATCGTGTGACAGCAGCGGATTCTCCAGCCCGACTTCCTTCGTGGCCGTTACCGAAAGCGGGCTTTGCGGCACGGGTATTCTGATCGAAACTTCGAGTGGAGGAAGTTTGACAGCCACGACAATCCAAGACTGCGGGCCCGCAAGCGGCGGAGGCTGCAGCAATCCCTATTGGTTCACAGGCAGTATTCCGACGATGGGGGGTTGTCTCTCTGACTCGCTTGCCACGCATCTGGGTATCGCAAACGGGTGCAACCCTGGCCCATACGGCCAGGCCACAGTGCTGTGGAGATTCCAGTGAGATTTCGGCACCTTCGCCCACAATTGACGGTGTGGCTTGTGTTGGTGTCCCAGATCGGGGTTTCGGCACTAGCCTGTGGGGCAGTGCACGTCGACTTCACCACAACTGCTAATTTGGCGGGCCGGACCCGTTCCCAAACCGTAGAATGGTATCGTAGGGGCCCATTTGCACCCGTCGCACCCGACAATCCACCAACCTTTATTCGAGGCGTCGCTGTGAGAGCTGGCGGCCTAGGAACGGCGGTGGTCGCTCGATGGGAATCGACACCCACAACAATTCTCGCGTTCTACCCGAAACTCAACAATGTCTGGTCTCTTCCCGGCAGGACGGGCGCTGTGATTTCGGCGGCGGTACAGTACGGTGGCCGGGTCGTTGATCTGTACGTTCTCCAATGGGAGAGCGGGCGGCTAAAAGTCGTAGGGCAAATGGAAGGCGAGAACATGACTGTAATGAGGCTCGAAGAGCGGTTGGTTGTTGAAGTTGTGCCGGACGACTACTCCCGAGTGCCGGAATTGTTTGCATGGGATGGCGTTCGGTTCAATGAAGCCAGCAGGACCTTCCCAATGTTTTACTCTAGATTGGCGCAGACCTACGTGGGAGGTGTCGAGAACCCGCACCCACTGCCCCCGACGGCACTCGTTCAAAGCTGCCAGCTCGCGTTTCAGGCGTTTGAACTTGCGAGACAACCAGCGCTGGCCCGGAGGGCTTGCCTCGAAGCGAGAGAGAGGATCTCTGCTGGACGTGCGCTTGTCCGCGGGGTTGCTGCAGAGTCACCGCAGGTTTTCGAGCGCGAACGGCGGGATGCCGTCCAGCGTATAAACGCTCTTCTAATGGGGACTACGGCGCCCCGATGAAAGGGCCGGTTCTCCGAGCCTTTCATCGGGGCGCTAGCAAGTAGTGGATAGCGTAGGGTTGCTTTGTAACTCCGCGGTTTTTGCTATATCCGTCGCTTAGACAAGTCTGCGCTACAAATCGGGGGGAACATGGACAAGCGGATCGAAGGGGCGCTGGAGATCATTCGGAGCGAGTATCAGAAGCCGCTGCGGGTTACTGATCTGGCCAAGCGAGTTGGCCTGAGCCGGTCGCACTTGGCATTTCTCTTCAAAAAGGAAAGCGGCGTCACCTTCAAGGCTTGCCTGCGGGAAGAGCGGCTGAACAACGCTGTGAAACTGCTGGGCGGCGATTATTCCACAGTCAAGCTGGCGAGCGTCAAGCAGGCGGCGTACTCGGTGGGCTATCTGAGCGTCTCGAGTTTTGGCCGCGATTTCAAGCGGCGCTTCGGGGAGAACCCGTCTCAGCCTCAGATTACGCAGATGGCGCAGATAAGGCATATTCAGGAGTGGTAGTGGTAACCACGGTCAATCGTGTTTTGATTGACCGTGGGCGGCTCCCGCGATCAAAGGCCCACGGTCAGAAAAACACTGACCGTGGCTACCATCTACCGTCTGCACGCGCGGGCCCATAGACGCCCGCTCAAGCGAGGGGGAAATGAGGCGCTTTTTTCTAACCACGCTGCTGCTGGGGTTGCTTTCGGCACTCCTCGCAGTAACCTCTCGTGTTCTCGCGCAAAGCGATGAAGAGGGAACAGATCATCCCGTAATCGGTCGCGAGGTCGCCATTCCGGTCCACATACAGGATGGGCAGGAATACGATCTCACAATCCCGCAATTGATCGCCTTCGGAGAGAAGCTGTTTACTGCCCGATGGACCATCCAGGAAGGCGCCGGGCGGCCGCTATCGAAAGGCACCGGCGCACCACTCTCCGATCCGTCTGACCCGCTCGTTTTCCCGCGTAACACCAACCGCCTTTCCGGCCCTGACGCGAACGCCTGCTCCGGCTGCCACAATCTCCCGTATTCTGGCGGAGGCGGAGATATCGTGACCAAAGTGTTTGTCGAGGGAAACCGGTTTGACTTCCTGACGTTCGACCACAGTGACGCGATGCCCACCCGGGGCGCCGTGGACGAGCTCGGCAATTTCGTGACCCAGCAATCCGCCGCCGACCCCCGCAAGACCATCGGCATGAATGGCTCGGGCTTCATCGAGATGCTGGCCCGCCAGATGACGGCGGAATTGCAGCGCATCCGCGACTCGACGCCCCCAGGCGGCACGCGATTACTCGACGCGAAGGGGGTTTCGTTTGGCGTGATCGCCCGGCGCGCCGACGGCTCTTGGGATACGTCGCACGTGGTGGGCCTGCCTCCCGAGAGCTTGCAATGCTCGGGTTCAGGCAACCCGCCGAGCCTGCTGATCCTGCCGTTCGCCCAGTCGGGAAACGCCGTGTCGCTTCGCCAGTTTACGAACAGCGCATTCAACCAGCACATCGGCATTCAATCGGAAGAGCGATTCGGCGTGGGCGTGGACGCGGACGGCGACGGCTTCGTCAACGAGCTGACGCGCGCCGACGTGACCGCGGTCACCCTCTTCCAGGCTACGCTGCCCGTTCCCGGGCGGGTGATCAACACCGATTCCTACGTTGAAGCGGCCGTCGTCAACGGCGAGAAACAGTTCCAGAAGATTGGCTGCGCGACATGCCACGTGCCGGCGCTTCCGCTCGATCACCAAGGCTGGGTGTACACGGAGCCGAATCCTTACAACCCGCCGGGCAACTTGCAGCCCGGCGGCGCTCCGCCGATCAGCGTTGATCTCACGAGCGACCAGTTGCCGGGACCGCGCCTGAAGCCGATCAATGGCGTTGTATACGTGCCCGCCTACACCGACTTGAAGCTGCACGATATCTGCTCTGGCCCGAACGATCCAAACACCGAGCCGCTCAATCAAAACCAGCCTGCCGGTAGCAGCGCCTTTTTCGGGGGCAATCAATACTTCGTCACGCGGAAGCTGTGGGGCGTGTACAACTCAGGGCCTTTCATGCACCACGGCCAGTTTACGACGATGCGCGAAGCGATTCTGGCCCACCACGGCGAGGCGGAAGCTTCCAGGGAAGCATTTCGCGCGCTGTCGAAGTACGATCAGGACTCGATTATCGAGTTCCTGAAGTCTCTTCAGGTCCTGCCGCGAGATTCCAAGTCCCTCTGCGTTGACCAAAACGGCCACGACGTTCCTTGCCCTCCCGGCATCGAGCCCTGAGGCCGGACTCCGACTGCTTCGTGAGCGAGGGCGCCCAGCGGTTTTCAGACCAGCCGGCAGGCCGAAGGGCTTCGTGAAAGCTCGGTTCCGGGTAGCGGGCCACCCCGGAGCGAACAGTGATCGTGAGCCAGGGCGCACTGCGTGCGCCCTGCCCAGGTCGTGCGCCTGTTGGGGGGCGAGCGCCGCGGCGAGCTTGCGCGAAGGCTTGACGGAAATGTTTACGGTCCAGCGTCTGGGCTACCGCGCTCCGGCACGTCGCTCATGATGCAGATGCTGGCGGCGGGCGGTCTCATGCTGCTCACGGACGGCCAGCGCACCGCCGATCCCAACAATCCGCGCGGCTATTACGAATGGGAAAAGGCCAAGTCGCTGCCGCGCGAGCCCAATTGCATTGCGGAGGCTGAAGGCAAAGTGGTGAAGGTGATTTCGTCGCTGCTGCTCTCCCTTCCCAATACCTACGGCTACAAGGTGATCTTCATGGAGCGGTCGCCGGTGGAAGTGGTGGCCTCACAGGCAGCCATGATCCAAAGGCTTGGCACGCAGGCGCCCACGCTCGCGCCGGAAGCTATGGCGCGCGCTCTTGAAGCGCACTTGAAACAAGTGAAGGCCTCGTTGCGCCTGCGGCCGGAAATGAGCGTCTGCTGGATCAACCACCAGGAGGTGCTTCAGAATCCGCAGCGCGTTTGTGGGCTCCTATCCCAAAAGTGTAATCAGCGTTCAGCAGGCAGCGGCAGCCGAGCACAGCAGTGGTAGATGGCCGCGATGAAGGTCTTCGGGCTGCGGAATCCGAACGAGCGATGGCTGATCGACTTGATCTTGTTGTTCATGCCTTCCACCGCCCCATTCGACATCCCGGTTTTGGTCCAAGCCAGGACGCCATCGAGATGAGCACGAATCATGCGCACGAATGGCGATCATGCCGCCACCTGACAGGTTCACGTCATTGTCGATGTACAGGTCCCCAAAGGTCCCATCGCCCCCGCTCAGGTTGATCGTGCCCTTGTTCGTAATCGCCCCTTGCAAATGCGTCGAGGCGTTGTTCGACGCCGTATACGTGCTCCCGCTTGAAATGGTGACGCCGTTCAGAGTCGCGGAGTAGACGGTTTCCATCGTCCCGCCATTCTCCGTGTTCAGCGTTCCGCCTGTGATGGAGACGGTGTTGCCGTTCACCTGAACCAACCCGCCGTCCGCCGTGATATTCCCTCCCGTATTTGTTATCGGATCCTGGATCAGGAGCGTCCCGGCCGTCTCTTCTATCAACCCTTGGTTCGTGACGGCTTGATTGCCCTCTAGCTCGAGCGTGCTTCCGGTCTCCGCGGCTATTTTTCCGCTTGTGTCGTTCACCACGGGATTCTGGATCAGGAGGGTGGCGCCGTTCGTCGCTTCCATCAAACCCTGGTTCGTGACCCCTCCCCCGTCGTTGAGGGTCAGCGTAGTACTCTGATCATGCCGCTCGACTCATTCACCAGCGCCAGTCCGGTGCTGTTCCCGACGAGCCGGTAGTGCGGTATAAAGTGTGTAAAGCGGAAGGGAGGAGAGAGGCGGTTGAAGGCTCCGGAAGTGATATAAATCTTTTGTTGGAAAAATTAAATCACTGAGGAGGACAACCGCCGTGTTGAATA
>JBOGKE010000036.1:0-28248 GCA_050745265.1 Terriglobia bacterium | reverse complement strand
TGCAGTTCATCGCAGAGGACGAGTTGGTTGAGGTGACTCCCAAATCCATCCGCGTCCGCAAGAAAATCCTGCAGGCGAACAAGCGCCCTCGCCGCAACCGCCCGCAGGCGTAAGCCGAGCTGAGCGGCCCGCGCGACGTAGCGCCGTACTTCAGGGCGGCAGGCGACATGGGGTAACCACGCTGCGCGAGAAACGCTCTGCGACCCGTCATCCCGACCGCGTAGCGCAGAGTTGTTTTGTAACTCTGCGGCTTTTTATCTTCTCCATGTCAAAGGCCGCAGACTTAAACGACAAGTCTGCGCTACGTCCTCCGTGATATAGTCTGAAAAGAAAAGGCGGGTCACACGCCATGACGACCAAAACCCTGATGAGCATCGAAGAGTACGACGCGCTCCCGGAAAAGGAGGGTGTGAAGTACGAGCTCAGCGAAGGAGAGCTGATTACCGTGGCTGCATCGCCGCGTTTATATCACAACCGGGTTCGTGACGAACTGGCTTTTTCGTTGCGCCAATTCGTTCGAGCGAACAAATTGGGAGAGGTTACCATCGAGACGGATTTCAAGCTTTCAGAGGACGTCGTGCGCATCCCTGACGTCGCTTTCATTACCGCGTCCCGTGCAGTCAGCATTGATCCAAAGAAGCGGCTCGAAGGCGAACCGGATCTGGCAGTGGAAGTTGTCTCGCCAACTGACGACCCTGAAGACCTCATCGTTAACATCCGCCAATACCTGCGAACCGGCGCGCAGGCCGTGCGGGTGCTCTATCCCGAAGCCCGCGTCGCTTACATCTACAAGCCGGGAGAACGCCCCGACGTGCGGGAGGCGAGCCAGAACCTCGATGACCCCGAGCTTTTCCCCGGCTTTTCCGTTCCGCTTTCCGAACTCTTCGGCAACTGATCGCGACGTAGCGCCGCGCTTCAGGGCGGCAAGTGCCGCATACACAAACCGCTGCGCTACACGCAGCAGATGCGGGGCGTGAAGCCCGGCGCTACTTGTTGGCCTGGACGATCTGCTGGAAGCCCAAAGCATTTACGGCCGTAAAGCGAGGGGTGCCGGGCGGCAGCGTGGCGATGCTCTCAAAGTCGGTGTCGAAGTTGTAGCCGCGGCTGGGAGGGTCGTAGACGGTGGTGCAGCACTTGTATACTCCGGTTGCCTGGCGCGAGTAATAGAAATCGACGATGGAGCCCCGGTAATAGAGCGTCTGATTGGTCCAGTTCTCGAGGTAGCGCAGGAAGTTGTGAACGCCGCCATCGGTGCCGTAGTCCTTGGGGTAGGAGTACCCGTAAAGCGCCGCCGTGCTGTTCGATTGGTAGGTCTGAAATGGGATATTTGTGCCGCCCATAATTGCCATCCGATAGTACGTCGTGGCGGCGGGCCGTCCGGCACCGCCGAGATTGGTCCAGGTGACGTGGTTCGAGAAGCTGCCGTCACGCACCGTCGCACCAGGCGTTGTAGACCAACTCGGGGCGGACGAACCGCTATCCCCGGCGCCGCTCACCGCGGTCACTTCTTCGAGGTTGTTGTTCGAATCGACGAGGACATAGCCCGGCAGGTAGGGTGTGCTCGCCTGCCAGCTTCCCGCCGCAGAGGATGAGTATGATGTGGGGCCGAGAAAACTCTTGAGGTCGCTCCAACTGTCCGAAAGCAGCGTCACCGCATCGCCCATGACGGCCGCAGGAACGTGGCACTTCCCCGGCTGATCATTATAGGACGAGCCGCCGGCGGCGCTGGCATTGTAATCGCCCAGTACATAGACGGGATTCTCGGAAGCCACCGTGAACCCACCGGAATTGTTTGCGCCCTGCATGATCGAACAGTCGGCGGTCGTGTAGGGCGGCAAGTTGCCGAGCGAGCCATTCACCAGGCGCAGCGCGTGGCGGAAGAAAATCACCGCGTTCTTCTCCGCCTGCCCCGCAGTCAGCGTTGCTTGCGCGGGGTTCGATGCTGATGGCGTGTAACAGGGGTTCGGGGTCACCAGCTTCGCCGGCGATCCGGAGATCGAGCACTCGGCGGTTGCGCCATACGTATCGAACGAGTCGCTCGACCAACTCGGAGTATTCGCGTTCGGGCCGTCGGCATCTTCGGGCGCTTCCATCGCGCCGTCGGGCGCTCCGCTTGAAGACGCCGGGTTCACGATATCTTCATTTCCATACATCCCGGTCTCGGCGCCGGTCGCGGAATTGTAGTTTCCGCGCCGGTCCGAGAAGTAAACAAGATAGCCGCTGTTGAAGTTGGCCAGCTCGCCATCCGTGTCGTTCGCCAACCACCACTGAAGGTTCTGCACGTCAAGACCGATCACGTTCATAACCCCGTTGACATAGATGCTCGCCGGCGAGCTGTTATCCCGCACGTTGCCTTCGCGCGCGTCGTAGATGTTGATGGGAACAAAATCCGCGGGGGTCGTGCTCCCGACCGGATTCGCCACGCACGATCCCGGCGCGCTGCCGGGAGCGGGACTACCGGGATTGGGGTTGCAAGCGTACGTGTTAGGTTCTTCGAGACGGATGATGGGGTGATTCGAGCACGTGGAAGGCAAGTTCGCCGCTCCGCCCACAATTCCTTGCTGCAGGACCTCCTCGGTGACGTTCTGCCACGCGCCGGAGCTCGTCTGAATGTCGATTTCGATGTATCCCCCGATCAGCGGCGCGCCGGCTGGACTCAAGAAATCGTTGTCCTGGTCGGCTGCGGTCCGCGAGCCGCCGCTCGGCACAGGCCCAGGCGACATCGCCAGCGGCGCGTGACACGAATCCACCGTGTACCACGAGCCGCCGAATGCCGAGTTCAGGCTGACGGGGCCTTGCGAACTCGGCGCCGCCTGCGGTAAATCGCTGACCGAATCCGACAGCAGGATGCGCACGCTCGCCTGATTCTCCATGCGCGCCTGGCCCAGCAGAGAGCTGTCGCTCGACTGTGCGCGCTCGACGATATTGATCGGCGTATTTCCGGATCCCGGTATGGCGAACGACATGTTCAGGTACTTCACGCCGGTCGAGGAGGTTTCGAGATTGCCGTCGTAGTCCGTCAGTGAAACAGTGTTCCAGTTGGAATTGACGTTGGCGCCCGTGCACGGAGTCGCCGGAACACTGGGCACCAAGCAGCTTCCCTCGGATTCCCCGAGCGCCCGGTAGCTGCCCGGCGTCGTGACGATGTTCACGGTGCCCCCGTATTGGTTCGAAGTGGTCCAACCGTTTTCGAGCTCATCGGTAACGACCTGCTGATAGCCCGTAGCTTTGGCGGGAATGGTCAGAGTGCTGCCAGGGCCTTCCGCCAGAAACAAATTCCCGTTCGTCGCGATGCGTCCGCCGAAATTGAAGTTCGGGCCGGCAAAAAACGCGCAGTCGGTGTTGCAGAAGATGCCAAACTCGAAGATCGGCACCGCAACCTCCTGCACCTGGCGGACGATTTTCACTTCGGTGTTGTTCGGCCCGTCGGCAATTGCCGTGAGCGTAAAGGGCGTGACCACGCCGTTCAGGCCCGCGAGCGGGCCGGTTCCGCCAATCGTCTCAGCGGTCGAGCTGAGGCTCGAACCGGACATTCCCGCGTTCCAGATGTAGTAGCCGCCATTCGGGTAGCTCCCGGAGGGAAAGGTGACGTTCGAGATGCTCGGGGCCGCTGTGTTGAGAGCGGCGATCTGGCTCGGGGTCGGCGATGCCGTGTGCGAGAACAACGCCGCGACCTGGTCGCTCATGTTCTCGACCGCCGATTCGGCGCCGTAAAACGCAATCGTGTTGTCCGCCTCGCTGCCGGCGGTCTGCTGCTCGCCGTTCACCATGAAGAAAAACCCGAGCGCCATCAGGCTGAAGACGGACAGCGTGAGCAGGGTTACCACCAGCGCCACTCCGGATTCTCGCTTGCTGGCTCGCATCATGTTTCGTTCCTCCCCGCGGTCTAGTGATGGCTGCGGAAAAACTCCGGACCGTGTCATTCTGAGGAGCTGCAGGCGACGAAGAATCTCCGTATTTGTTTGATTCTTAAATGCAGAGATTCTTCGCTTCGCTCGGAATGACAGTTGGCATCGCCTTTTTCCGCAGCCTGTACAGCCGCAGTTGCCACACGGACTCAATAGCCGCCGCAAACGCTGCACTACAACGGGAACGCTGTCCTAATCCATAATCTAGAATCGCTCACGGGAACTGATTGACGTATTCGAGGTTCCGCACCGTGACCGACGTATCGAACGTATTGCTGTAATACCGCCGCGATTTTCGCAACGTTGACGGCGAGATCGCCGAAATTGAAAGGTCGACCTTGCCGACCTCGCTCGGGGTGAAAGGCGACGTGTACGGAATCAAACCAGAGAGGCCCGATGTTCCAGCCCCACCCGTGGTGAGGTCGTAAGCAAACTGGAGATTGCTGATCCCGAAGGCCACCACGGGTTCGGCGCTCGATGGATTGAGCTCCATCGACGCATCCACCTCGCGCATCAGCGGGCACGATTCGACGGGATTCGACGCGCCTGCGCTCACGCACTTGTGCTGCGTGCTCGTCGTGTCGATAAAGTACGTTACCATGTCGATCTTCGTCAGCGTCATTCCCGAAGGGTATGTGCCGCTATACGGCGGACTCCCGAGGGCGTCGATACTTCCAACGCACGTGGACGCCGATCCGCAGACCTGGTCAAGTCCAAGAGGATCCGACGCGAAGTAAATGATGTTGTTTGCCTGGTCAACGCTCGTCACCATTCCGAGGGCATGCAAGCCGCCCGTGGTTGAAAACATCAGCAGGTCGCCGGTGTTCACACTATAAATTTGTCCCGCCGCGAGATTGGCGCAGCTCGCGGCAGGCGTGCAGCCGGAAGGAATAGTGACGTTCACCATGTAACCCGTCGAGCTCGAGGAGCTCATTGACGAAATTTGCAGCGGCGCGAGTCCCACCCAATTTTCGTCCACGGTAATCACGGTGATCTCATCCGAGGGCAAGCCGTCAATCGTGCCGCTCAGCGTGTTTCCGGGCACGATCACCGAGAGCACACCGTTGTTCGCAGGAAAATAGTTGGCGCCCGGCCCCGGCCGCTTCACCAGTGAGTAGGTCTGCCCGCTGGTCCACGGAATGGGAATGCCGCCGGTGGGAATCGAAGTGCCCGCCGTGTAAATATCCTTGGTGATCAGGTCGGAAGCGCCGCGCAGGTTTTCGTTCACCTTCGACATCACGGAGACCTGCTCGGTCATGCTCTCCATATCGTCGAAGAACATGAAGGCGGCGCCCAGCATCACCACGGTGACGGCCATCGCTATCAGCATCTCGAGCAAGCCGAAGCCGCGGTCCGTGGGTCTCTTGTCTCTCGTCTCTCGTCTCTGCCGTCTAGACATAGGGTGACACATAGCAGCTCATCTGATAACTTCGTGTAACTCCGCGCGGCGTCACATACGTGATCGTCACGGTGATCTGCTTCAAATCGGAATTGATCGAGGTAATTTGCACCTGCCGCGTGAAATTGCTGAGCGCTTCCGCGGTGCCGTTGCCGCTCGAGATCAGGCCATTCGCTCCCGGCACAATGATGGAATCGAATTCAGGGACTAGCGCCGAGGTGCCGTCGTCCGCCGTATCGACAATTCCGTCGGGCCCCGGGTTTTTCAAGGGCTGCGCGCCATCGAGGAACACGCCGCCGTTGCTGACGTTGTTGATCTGATCCCAGGTGAGCGTCGCCGTCGTGCGGGCCGCCATGATGTCCTCGACCGCCTCGCGGGCTTTTTGGCGCGCGATCGCCATCTGTTGGCTGTAGACCACATCCATCGTGCCGATGCCGTAGACGTAAGCGAGACCGAGCAGGCCGACCGCGAGGATGACACCCGCGACCATCACCTCGATGAGGCTGAATCCTTTTTCGCTCGGTTTCCGACTCATCAGTTCGGCGCTCCGAAAGGCTCCGCGGCGCAAAGAATGGGCCGCGGTTACCGCTTCACGTTGTCATTCCCGCGCAAGCGGGAATCCTGCGAGCGGTGAGTAGCGCGGACCTGCGTTATTCAGGTCCGCGGTTATTGTTTAGCGGGGCACGAAAAGCTACTCCTCAATCCCAGCACACCTTTCCCGAGGGACACGGAATCGAGCCGTTGTAGCTATACCCCGTTACTTTGCCCGTCGCTCCCATCACCGTCACCGCGCGGGCAGTTGTGGGATTCGTTCCAATGGCCATAAAGATCGTGCCGTTCACGACGTTGCCCGACGCGTCGACGGCTGTCCCGTCGCTCGCAAAGACGATCTCGGCGTTCCCGAAGTTGTCCGCCAAGCCCGGCGCTCCGGGCCCGCCGCTGAAATTGTCTGGCGTGTCCGGGACGCCGGTGACCAGCGCGTAGGCGACGCCGTTGCCCAGGAAGTTGTCGGAGGTCGTGGTGAGGCTTCCGCTCAGCTCCACGCGTTCGACCTTGATTTCGTTCGTGCCAAGAAAGCTGACCTCGAAATTCCGGCGCTGGCTGATGGCGGCTTCATGCGCCTGCTGCAGCGTCGCCTCGATCATCTCCAGGGACGAATCGGCGTGCACCTCGGGCATAATATTCGCCATGATCGCGACGGCCACCCCGGACATGATACCCAGGACCGCCAAGGCCAATAGGATTTCAATCAGCGAAACGCCTGCCTCGGATCGGCCTCGTCCCCCGCGACTCCGGCGCTTTCGTCCAGTCATAGAGGTACAGCTCCGCGTTACGTCTTTAGTTATCGGCAGAAGGGATAGCCTGCATGAGGGGAAATTTTGGCATGAATTTCGCCGTGGCGTGGGGGGGTGTGCCGTGGGGTCGCTTTTAACCCAGCGCGGTCACATCTTTGTGAGCACGGCGATTCGCTGTTCCACAACGCGGCTGAAGCCGCGGACCTGCGCTGGCGAATACCCGGCAGCGCGGAACGCATCGCTGATCTGGCGGGGCGAAAGGCGCGCCAGGAGCTGTGCGATCCACCGCACGTCGGCGCGGGGTATGTGCCTGCCGATCCAATGAGAGCGAAGGTCGGTAATGTACATGGGCAAGACGAAGAGATAATTCAGCGCGGGGCGCGTGGGCACGTCAAAATCGATGTAGCCGGGCGTCTCCTTGGTGATAAATTTCGAGCGGCGGTAAGACTTCAGGTTTCCCTTGGTCATCGCATCCGTCCAGCTCTGGCCGGTGGTTCCAAAACTTGATCCCAGGTCCTTCACCATGTAGACGCGCGGTGCTGCGTGCCCCTTCGCCCCATCCTTCTCCTGATAGATGGCATTGTTGTCGTCCTTGAGGTCCCAGCTATTAATCAGCGCCATCATCACCCGCAGCCCGCCGAGTTCCCGCGTTCCCGTAAACGGGTTTTGCCGCCAGTGCCAATATCCGAGCTTCTTTTCGCCTTTGAGGTGCCGCTTCATGCGGGCGTTCACCACGACACCGCCCGGCCTGACGTACTTCTGCCCGCGTCGGAGCCGCGCGGGCAAGTCCTCGACGCGCACTCTCCGCAGGAAGTAATCTTCATTCGCGAAGTATCCGACCGCCCAGACGATCCGCGTGGCGGCGATCTCGGGGCGCGCTTCGGCGCCGAGCTTGAGTGTCCACTGCACGCCCGAAGCATCGCGAACGACGAGCTTGGGATTCGTGCCGGCGAAATCCTCTCTCACGAACACAACCCGAGCCGGCGGAACGTGACGAGGCCCGCCGGGTCCGTAGAAAAGGTCGCGAGACCTGATGTCGGCCGGATGGCGCCACAGCACCGCGCGTGACGGGGAGGCTGTAGTCGCTTGTTCGGCGCGCTCCGGCCCCTTCTTCTTTTTCGGCGCCGCCAGCACCTGCGTCGCGAGCACGAACCCGGCCAGCGCCAGCACCCGCGCTGCGATATAGCTTCTACTACGGTTCATGGAACGCATGGATCGTATTTTAGCTGGCACCGGCTAGAATGCGAAATCGCCCGCCAACAAACGTAGGCTGCGCTTGCTGTTCAGGCGAACGAGACTCATAATCCACTCGGGCGCATCGAAATTGCAGACGGAATGGCGCAGAGGCGCGGGGGCGAGCTCGCAGAGCGGCTGGCCCGGCGCCGCGCGCCGCGTGAACACCAAGCACGATGAGACTGCTAGTACAACCCGGAGAGGGCACCACGTCGCTCGTGAAGGCGATCAACGGTGCCCGCAAAACGGTCGAGCTGTCGCTCTTTCGCTTCGACCGCCGCGAGATCGAGCGAGCGCTTCAAGGCGCCGTCGAGCGGGGCGTGTTCGTCCATGCCCTGGTAGCTCACACTAACCGCGGCGGAGAAAAGAAGCTACGCAAGCTCGAGATGCGCCTCCTCGCGGTGGGCGTTTCCGTGGCGCGAACCGGCGAAGATCTCGTGCGATATCACGACAAGGTCATGATTGTAGATCGCCGCGTGCTGTATGTCCTGGGATTTAATCTGACCTCCCTCGACATCGATCGCAGCCGCAGCTTCGGGATCGTCACCGAGGAGCGCAGGCTGGTCCAGGAGGCGGTCAAGCTGTTCGAAGCTGATGCCAAGCGCCAGGAATACAAGCCGGAGCACGAGGGCTTCGTCGTCAGCCCTGTGAACGCCCGGCAGCAGTTGGAACGATTCATCAAAGGCGCGAAGAGAAGCTTGCTGATCTACGATCTCAGCATCACCGACCCCGCAATGATCCGCGCCCTTTTGGAGCGCGCCAAGGCAGGCGTCGAGATCCGAGTGATTGGGCAGGTGATCCGCAGAGGCGTCAAGTGCGAAGTGCGCCGGCTCGCGAGTCTGCGGCTGCACACGCGCACCATCATCCGCGATGGGACGGCGGCGTTCGTCGGTAGCCAGAGTCTCCGTGCGCTTGAGTTGGACGTGCGCCGCGAAGTGGGCATCATTTTTCGGGACGCAGAGGTCGTCAGTAGTTTGACGAAGATCTTCGAGGGTGACTGGAAGTCGGGGCTGCAGGTGGATGAGAAACGAAAGGCAGCGGCCGACGCACCGCAGCTCACCGAAGCGCCGGTCGCGTGCGCGCCGGACGCGCCCAAGGAAGTCGCCAAAGCGGTCGCCGGGGACCTGGCATCGATCTCCACCGCCCTCGAGAAGTCCCTCAAGCGGGCGGTCACCGAGGAAGCAAGCATCCACGTCGATTCGGCAACGGTGGAGCAAGCCGTGCAGCAGGCCCTCAAGGGCGCCGTCAAGCAAGCCGTTCGAGAGGTGATGGAGCAAGGCGTCGAACCGAAGGCGCCGGAGGAAACGTGACGTCAGCCGCCGGCGATCCGCCATCGGCCCATCGGCCAGGCTCATCATGCTCCTCGGTCGGGTTGCTGAAAGTGGGTAGCGCGGACTGTCGTTGTCAGGGTCCGCGGCATTCCCACCCGTCGAGACAAAACTGCGGACCTCAAAGGCAAAGGTTCTTCGCGGGAATCAAAACTTCATCATGCAACCTCACCACGCGCAACCTCTGGGCAACTGTATCACTCGGGTCCATCTACACACCGCGGCCAGCTCACGGCAATGCGCGAAGCGATTCTGGCCCGTCACAGCGAGGCGAACTCTCCAGCCGGTTTTCCTGGAACGTTTATGAATAACCTGGTCTACGGATTCATGATCGGGCCGGCATCCAGGTGGTGGACGATGACAGGCTGGTTTTTGAGCCAGGCGGGCTGCGGCAGAAGTTTGCGGGTGGCAAAGTCGGATGTGGAAATGACGATCAGGATGAGCAGCCAGAAGATGGCCACCCCAATCACCACGCGCACCAGCTTTTCGCTGTGGCGCGCGTGCATGAAGAACAGGACGACGAGCCCGGCCTTGCAGATGGCGATCGCCAGCGCGACGACGGTGTTGAAGGCGCCGAGATCGATGTAAGCCACGCCGGTGGTGAGCGCCGTGAAGCAAAGCAGGACGATCCAGATGGTGATGTAGAGCTTTCGCGGCTCGATGTGAGCGATCTGTTCAGTCATGATTCAGAACCTTCAGAGATGATAGCGCCCGCCGATTAGATAAAGCAGGGGAAACAGGAAAATCCAGACAATATCGACGAAGTGCCAGTAAAGCCCCGCGATGTCGACGGCATTGAATTTGCCGTTCGTGAAATGGCCCTTCGACGCAAAAATAATCAGCGTGGTGAGCACTCCGACGCCGATGATCATGTGGAGCGCGTGAAGCCCGGTGAGGACGAAGTAAAAGAACATGAACAGCTCGACGTGGCTCGCGTGGGCGCCGGAGTAGGTGAAATTGAGCGACGGCGCGAGGCCGTCCATGTACTCGTGCCGCCATTCCATTCCGAACTTGATGAAGAGGAACACCAGACCGAAGATCAGCGTGACCGAGAGCAGAGCAATCAGCGGCTTTTTCTTGCCGAGCTGGGCCGCGCGCACCGCGAGCGCCATCGTGAGACTGCTGCAGATCAGGACGGCGGTATTGGTGGCGCCCCAGAACACGCTCAGGTGGCGGCTGCCGATTTCAAAGCCGGGAAGGTACAGATAGCGGTAAACCGTATAGCTCGCGATCAGGCCGCCGAAGAAAAGCACCTCGGTGGTGAGGAAGATCCACATGCCCAGGGTTGCGACCTGGTGCTGCTGAAACGAGTCGTCGAATTGTTCCGCTACCATGGTAACGGCATGCGCTTCAGACAATGGCTTCCTCCCGATGTTTGAAGTAGCGCCGGGCTTCACAGGCTGCGGAAAAAGTCGATTCTGTCATGCTGGGCGGAGCGAAGCGTCTGCTTTTCGCAGTGAGAAGAAAAGGCAGAGATTCTTCGCTTCACTCAGAATGACAGGCCCCAAGCCCTTTTCGCCGCCTGTTCAGCCCGGTTTGCGGCCCCTTCGACTTCGCTCAGGGCAGGCTCTGAAGGGCGGCGCTACGAATGCCTCACGCACGATCGAAGCTAAGAAACCGTCGCCGTCACCGGCTCGCGATGGCCTCCGTAATTGTACGCTTCCTCGGTCACCACGGGCGTGACGTCAAAATTATGCGTCGGCGGAGGCGACGCAGTTTCCCATTCCAGCCCCTTGGCCTTCCAGGGGTTGGGGCCCGCGTCGGCTCCGTACTTCAGCGACCAGATGAAATAAATGAGCGGCATCAGATAGCCCACCGCTAGAATCGAAGCGCCTGCACTCGACATAATGTTCAAGAACTGAAAGTTGGGCGGATAGGTGGCGTAGCGCCGCGGCTCGCCGAGAAATCCCAGGATAAACTGCGGTCCGAACGTCAGGTTGAAGCCGATGAAAATGATCAGAGCCGCAAGTCGCGCCCAATAATCCGGATACATTTTGCCCGTCATTTTGGGCCACCAGTAATGCAGGCCGCCCATGTAACCCATGATCGCTCCGCCGACCATAATGTAATGGAAGTGCGCGACGACGAAGAACGTATCGTGCAGGAAGACGTCGAGCCCCATCGTTGCGAGAAAGAGGCCCGTAAGGCCGCCCACCGTAAACAGGCCGATGAAGCCCAGCGCGTAGAGCATGGGCGCTTCAAACGAAACCGAGCCTTTGTAAAGCGTCGCCGTCCAGTTGAACACCTTGATGGCCGAGGGGATGGCTACCGCCATTGTCATCGCGGAAAAGAAAACACCGGCGTAGAGCGACTGGCCGGACACAAACATGTGGTGCCCCCACACCAGAAAAGAGACGATCGCAATTCCGAAGCTCGAAAAGGCGATGAAGCCGTACCCGAACGGCCTGCGCCGGCAAAAAGCCCCCACCAGCTCGCTGATGACGCCCATCGAGGGCAGAATAAGGATATACACTTCCGGGTGGCCAAAGAACCAGAAGAGGTGCTGGAAGAGAACGGGATCGCCGCCGAGCGCGGGATCGAAGATGCCCACGTGAAAGAGCCGCTCGAGCATCAGCAGGACCATCGTGATCGCAATCACCGGCATGGCCAGCACGAAGATGATGCTGCCCGCGTACATGGACCAGATGAAGAGCGGCAGCCGAAACCAGGTGAGGCCCGGCGCGCGCATCTTGTGAATCGTTACGATGAAATTCAAGCCGGTCAGGATCGAGGAAAAGCCCGAGATGAAAACCGCCATCGCCCCGGCCAGCACGTGGGTGTTCAGGTAGGTGGTGCTGAGCGGAGTGTAGAACGTCCAACCGCTGTCAAAGCCCCCCGCGATGATTGAATAGAGAAGAACGCCTCCGGCCAGGATGAAGATGTACCAGCTCAGCAGATTCAGCTTGGGGAAGGCGACGTCGCGCGCGCCGATCATCATGGGGATTAGGAAATTGCCGAGCACCGTGGGCACTGCCGGCGCCAGGAAAAAGAAGATCATGATGGTGCCGTGCAGCGTGAACATCTTGTTGTACGTTTCCGGCTGAACGATCGCGCCCTGCGGCGTAATCAGGTTGAGCCGCATCACGGTGGCGGCAAGCCCGCCCAGGATGAAAAAGAAGGTTGTCGTGATCAGATAAAGCCACGCGATGCGCTTATGGTCCGTCGTCAGGAGCCACGACTTGATCCCCCACGTCGCGTTGAGGTAATGGACGCGAAACTCCTCGCCCGGCGGCTGAAGCGTCACGGAACTTGCTGTGGCCATTACTGCGTCTCCTTTGCCGTCGTGGTCCCCTGCGCGCCCGGCGTGGTCGCCAGAGACTTGATGTAAGCGGTGATTTCGAGAATTTGCTCTTCCGAGACCTGCCCCTGGAACGTGGGCATGATCGGTTTATAGCCGAGCACGATCTGAGAAGACGGCTCAAGAATCGACTGGCGGATATAGGCGTCGTCGGCGACCACGGTCTGACCGCCCTCAAGCCTCACCGTCGATCCATATAAGCCGACGTAGGGCGGGGCCTTGCCGGTGCCGTGGCAGGTGACGCAGCCGAACTTTTCGTAAAGCTCTGCGCCGGCGGCAGCCATCGACGGAGCATGGCGCATCCCGCCGGCAAGCCATTGGGCGTAGCTGCGCTTGGTCATCACATAGACGAAGCCCCGCATATGCGAGTGGAACGTGCCACAGTACTGATCGCAGTACAAGCGGTATTGCCCCACCGCGGTGGGCGTAAACCAGATCGTGGTGTAGCGGTCCGGCAAGACGTCCGTCTTTACCCGGAAGGCTGGAACGGAGAAGTCGTGAATCACGTCCTGCGAAGTCAAAATCAATTCCACGGGCACGCCAACGGGCACGTGAAGCGCGTCGATCTCGCGGGGGCCTTCCGGATGCTGAATCTTCCACATCCACTGTTTGCCCACGACGTAAATGTGCACGGCGTTCGGCGGAGGACGGCGGTCCCGCACAAAGAGCCAGACGCCCCACACAAACATAATCATGACGATGCCAATGGGAATCGCCGTCCAGAGGAGTTCGAGCGGAAGCGAGCCGTCGATCTGGACCGGGATTTCATCGGGCGACCGGCGACGGTATTTGATGGCGAAGTAGAAGAGAAGCACGAAGATCAGCACGGTGAAGAACACCGACACCAGAATCTCAAAGAGCAGAACCAGGTCCACCTGCGCCGCCATCGTGGACGCTTCTCGGGGAAGCAATGGGATGAAGCACGCCATTATTCTGATTGACCTCAAATCAAGTAAGTGACGAGTGATGAGCGATGAGCTGTGTACTGTAGCGGCGAACTGTGTTCGCCGACGCCGCTCATCAGTAGCCGCCGACGATACATCGCCGCTAAAATCGTCCGCCTTATGCGGGCGTCTGGGGACGCGGTCCGCCACGCGACATCACGACGATGAGCCCTCCGATGCAGACGAGGGTAAAAATTCCTCCCAACATCAGCACCCGGTAAACGATCCAGTCGTACCGCCCGGTGGCCGGATCGTACGAGCAGCAATAGAGAATCAGCCGGTCGACCGGGGATCCAATCTTGTCGTTCGACGCCTGGACGAGCGCCAGACGCAAATCTCCGGCGGGGTACTGAAGCCCGTAAAAGTACCGCGAGATCTTGCCTTTCGGGGTAAGCACCACGATGCCGACCGCGTGCGCGTAAAGATGCGTTGTCGGATCGTAGCGGTAATGATAGCCGATCGCATTGGTGAGCGCGGCGATTGACGTCTCGTTGCCGGTGAGAAAATGCCACCCGGCCGCTGAACCCTTGCGCCCGTAAAGACCGGCGTAAATGCGCCACTTATTGTTCGCCATCTCCATCGTATCTTTCGGGTCGAAACTGACGGTGACCACGTCAAACTGCTTCCCCACCGTGAAGTGGAGCAGCCTCAAACTTTGCAACAGGTTGTCCTCTACCATCGTGCAGAGATTAGGGCAATCGAAATAGACCAGCGAAAGGACAACCGGATTCTTGCCGAAGTAATCTCCCAGCCGGACGGTCTTGCCGTGCTCGTCCTCGAAAGGCAGGTCGAGAGGGACCTGCTGATTCAGGCGCTGGTCGATGCCGACACCCTGCAGCAACGACGGCGTCTGACCCGTTCTCGGCAAGCCGTGACCGGTATCGGGGTTGGCGCCCGAAAATTGCAGCCAGATCGCTGGCGCGGGATGCCCCGGAAGCGCCAGCCGCGGCAAGGCGCCAAAGCAGCCCAGCGCGGCGGCGAATACCGCCACGGAGAGCGCCGCAAGCTGCCAAGTAACACGTTTGTATGCTGTCATACCGCCTTCCGCCTTCTGCTTTCTGCCCTCTGCTTTTTGCTTCTGGCTTCTTCCTTCCGTCTTCTGCCTTCCGCCTACTGCTTTTGCGGTCCCTTCGCACCGATAACGGGCGGCGCAAAATCGCCCCGCGGCAGCGTGTGCGGCGCGGAAGGAAGAAGCGTGGGCGGGCCCGTCCGCACCGGCAGACCTTCTTTGAGCAGCAGGTCCATCGCCTGCGTGATCGGAATGCGGACGATGCCTGCTTTGCGATCCACCCAGCCGTAATTGTCGAGCGTCTTAGCCTGCTGCTTGCGGTATTGATCGAGCTCCTGGCCGGGATGCTCCTGAATCAGCGGCGCCGGAGGCATCTGGCTCTTCGTGAAGAGGGCCGTCGGCTGCGTCACCTTCTGATGGCCCGTGAAGAAAAGAAACGCCAGCTCGGTCACGATAAAGCCGAAGATGATCAGTCCGAGCAGCCCCACGCCGAACCACATCAGGTTACGAGTATTCGCGTCCGTCCGCTCGTGGCGGTGAATCGGCGCGTCGGCAGGCGGCTTGGCCTCACTCATGTTGCAAAACTCCTACGAAATTCGGATCGCGCAATGGAACCAGCGGACGCTTCCTCAGTTGCCGCGTAAACAGCGAAAGGAAGATTCCGCCAATCCCGATCAGCGCCAGCCAGTCCGACCAGTGGAACCGCGGTCCCACGGGGTTATACGCGGGCACGAGGATCCAGTACAAGTCCACCACGCTCATGACAAACATCATGCAGGCCACGGGCATGAGCAGGTTTCTCCTGAAGGTAATCACGCGCTGCAGCAGCAGGAGGAACGGCACCGCGAAGTGCAGAATCACCAGCGCCAGAGCAACGTACGCCCAGCCGCGGTTGATGCGCGACGTGTACCACGGGATTTCATTTTGCAGGTTGCCCGACCAGATGATCAGGAACTGCGAAAAACCGAGGTACGCCCACAGAAAAGTAAACACGAACAAGAGGTTGCCAAAGTCGTGGAACTGCGAGGGCTGAATCACCTCCGACATCGGCTCTCTTTTGGTCAAAAAGTGGGCGACGATAATGATAAACGCCATCCCTCCCACGGCTTCCGTGATCACGAACATCATTCCGTAGATGGTGGAAAAAAAGTGGGGCTCGAGCGACATGACCCAGTCGAAACCGGCGAACGTGACGGTGAAACCGTAAATGGCGATTCCGGGCCCGCTCAGGTTGCGCATTTTCGTGATCAGCTCGGGATCGCCGCTTTCATCGAGGCGCACGTCCCATTTCGTCAGGAAATAGCCGATCGTGATCCAGATGGCAAAATAGATAATCGCCCGGATGATGAACCCCGGCGTGTTCAGATACCACGTCTTCTGCTGCAGGATCGGGTCCACCGCGACCGCGGCGGGGCGCGACCAGATGTAGAGATTATGCATTCCAATGATGACCGGAATGAAGAACAGCGCCATGATCCCTATCGTTCTCGCCGCCGCCTCGAGCGAGCGCCGCAGCACGAAACCCCACACGCCGCTCACCAGATGATGAAGCATCAGAATGCCCATGCAACTGAGCGCGATGCCCAGCCAGAAGACTTCTCCAAAAAGATACGAGCGATAAAACTGCGTCGGATTCCTGAAGAGCTCGATCAGGCAGAGGGCGAGGCAGACGATGCCCACGATGAGGGCGTTCCGCTGCAGGCTTGCCGGCCCCAGGTGGTATCTTTCGGGAGAAAACTCTTCAGAATGAGAGGTCATTTTGCCTTGTCCGACAGAAGCTTCAAGCGCTCGCTCGCCGGGATCTCGCTCAGCGGAACGTCCTGGCTAAGCTGGAGGACCCGGATGTACGCCGCGATTCTCCAGCGGTCCGTCACCGAGACGCGATCCGCGTAGCTGAACATGGTTCCGTAGCCGTTGGTCATGACGTCGAAGAAATGGCCAACAGGCGCGTTCACCAATTTGGCCACGTGATACGAAGGGGGCGCGGGAAATCCGCGCCGCACGATCATTCCCTGGCCGCTGCCCGTGTAGTCGTGGCAGGGCGTGCAGTAAATGTCAAAGCGCTGCTGACCGCGCTCGAGGTCGGTCTTGGTAATCGGGAAGGGAAACACATTCGCGACCTTGCCGTTGATCCGCCCCGTGTAGAGCAATTCATCGGTGCGAAGCTGGCCCCGCGCCACGGTTCCGGGAACCATGGGCCGCTCCGAGCGCCCATCCGGGAAAAAGCTGCTCGGCGAGAACGGATCGTAACGCGGCTCGATGTGCATGTCCAAACGGCACCCTTGCACCAGGAGCAGACTGAAGGCGACGAGGCAGAATAGAGTCCAGGAAAGGACCTTCCGCGCGGCGCTGTCCTTGGGGCGCGCGATCGTCCATACCCTTCGGCCCCATCGCACGATGCGGTCGCGATCGCCGTCTTCGCCTTGTTTTCGATGTCCTTTCATCAAGTCTGCCTCTCCACCGTTTCACACCGGGACGATGTTCACCTCGCGCGGGCGCTGCGCTTCAAGAAAACGCGCCGTTTCCTCGGTGTTGAACCGCGGGTCCTTCGACTTAATGCATAAAAAGAATCGGTCCTGGCTGGCCAGCTCAAAGCGCGCCACGTTGAACACCGGATGATACGGAGTCGGCAGCCGGTTCAGCCAGATCATCCCCACCACGCAGGCAATGGTGGCGCACAGAATTGTCAATTCGTACGTTATGGGAATGAACGACGGCCAGCTATCGAACGGTTTGCCGCCGATGTCGAGCGGATATCCCATCGCGTTCGGGTAATACTGCAGAAAAAACCCGCCGAACATGCCGATCAGGCCGCCCGCCAGCGTGATGGCGGGAAGCCGGGTGCGGGGAAATCCAACCGCCTCTGAGAGACCCTCGACGGGAAACGGTGAGTAAGCATCCATCACCGTGTATCCCGCGTCGCGCGCGTGGTGCGCGGCATCGAGCAAGTCCTTGGTGTTGTCGAATTCGGCCATCACGCCGTAAATCGGTCGTTTCGCCATGACGTTATCGCAGCGATGAGCTTTCAGACGTCAGCCAACACCTGACAGCAAGCAGCTTTCGGCTTCGCCCTTCCTTCCGCGTCCCGCGTTCTGCCTTCTGCCTTCTGGTTTGTCCTACTCCACCTTGGCAATGACGCCGGCGTCTTCCGCCGTCCGATGAACCAGATCCCTCATCTCGAAGATCGAGATCGAAGGAAGCAGTCTCGCGAACAGATAGAACAGCGCAAAGAACAACCCAATCGATCCGGTAAGCACCGCCCAATCCGTGACCGTCGGGTAAAACATTCCCCACGCCGAGGGCATGAAATCGCGGTGTAGGCTCTGCACGATGATCACGAAGCGCTCGAGCCACATTCCGGTCTGGGCGAACGAGGCAACGATAAACAGGAGCACCGTGCTCGTCCGCACCTTATGAAACCACAGCGTGCTCATCGGAACCAGAATATTGCAGACCACCAGGACGGCGAAAACGACCCCGTAGCGGCCCGTCGCCCGGTCAATCATCATGTAGCGCTCAAACTTATCGGCGCTGTAAAACGACATGAACGCTTCCATCACGTAGCTGTAGGCCACGATCATGCCTGTGGCCAGCAGCAGCTTCCCGCAATTGTTCAAATGGCGGACGGTGATGAAGTCTTCCAGGTGATACCACTTGCGGAGCGGGATCGCCAGCATGATCACCATGGCAAACCCGGAGTAAATGGCGCCCGCCACGAAGTACGGCGGGAAGATGGTGCTGTGCCAGCCGGGGACAATGGCGATCGTAAAATCGAAGCTGACCACCGTGTGAACCGAAACCACTAGCGGCGTGGCGAGTCCGGCCAGCAGCAGCGAGCAAACCTCGTGGCGTCTCCAATGCCTTGCCGAGCCGCGCCACCCCATGGAGAGGAAGCCGTAGCAGACCTTGGCGAATCTCGCCTTCGCCCGATCGCGCAGCGTGCCGAAGTCGGGCAGCAGGCCCACGTACCAGAACAGCAGCGACACGGTGAAATACGTAGACACCGCGAACACGTCCCACACCAGCGGGCTTCTGAACTGCGGCCACACCCCCATCGTGTCGGGATAAGGGAGCAGCCAGTAGAACAACCACGGGCGGCCCATGTGGACCAGCGGGAACATTCCCGCGCACGCGACGGCAAAAATCGTCATCGCCTCCGCGAACCGGTTGATCGAGGTGCGCCATTTCTGCCGCATCAACAGCAGGAACGCCGAGATCAGCGTTCCGGCGTGCCCGATTCCGATCCACCACACAAAATTGGTGATGGCGAAGGCCCACGCCACCGGAATATTAATGCCGAATTCCCCGACGCCGATGGAGAACAGAACGGTGATGCCATAATTCAAAACCAGCACGAAGAAAAACGAGATGGCAAAACCGATCCACCAGCCCTTTCGCGTTTTGCCCAGGATGACCCGGGTAATCCGGTCGGTGACCGAATCGTAGCTATGGCCCGGCGCGAGGAAAGGCCCGCCGGGCGATACAAACACCGGCTTTTCCTCGGTGACGGGATCGATGGGATCCATCTACTGCTCCTTCAGGCCTTCATCTCGGGATTGGGATTCCACAGCTTGGCCAGATACGTCGTGCGCGGCCGCGTGTTCAGCTCCTCCAGCAGACCGTACTCCCGCGGTTCGGCCCTCCGTTTCGAGACGTTGCTGTTCTTGTCGAGGATGTCGCCGAAAACGATCGCATTCGCCGGGCACGTCTGCTGGCACGCGGTAAGGATTTCGCTGTCGCGCAGCTTGCGGTTCTGCTCTTCGGCCTCAATTTCGTGCGCCCGGATGCGCTGGATGCAGTACGTGCATTTCTCCATCACGCCGCGGCTGCGAACCGTCACCCTCGGATTGCGGAGCGGATAGAGGCTCGGCGCGCTCCAGTCCGAGAACAGATAAAAATTGAACCGCCGCACCTTGTAGGGGCAGTTGTTCGAGCAGTACCGCGTCCCGACGCAGCGGTTGTAGATCATCTCGTTGATGCCTTCGGGCCCGGTCACCGTCGCGCCCACCGGGCACACGTACTCGCACGGAGCGTTCTCGCACTGCATGCACGGAACCGGCTCGTTGTAAATCTGCGGCGAGTCGACGCCGCCCTGATAGTAGGTGTCGATGCGAATCCAGTGCATCTCGCGCCCGCGGCTTACCTGGTCTTTGCCCACCACCGCGATGTTGTTTTCGGCCTGGCAGGCGATAACGCAGGCGTTGCAGCCGATGCACGCGCTCAGGTCGATCGACATGCCCCATTGCGGCGCGCGTTTGAAATCGTAGGGAGAAGGCAGCACGGGATAGAGCGATTGCGCCTCGGTGGTCATATCCGGCGAATCCTGGGCGAAGTCCGGCTTTTCGCGATAATGATCGAGCGTCGCAACCCTGATGAGGTTGCGCCGGGTCTCAGCCACGCTTTCCTCTTCCTGCTCATTCTTGCCGGTGCCGATCAAATGATGGTGCTGGGTGACAACCAGGGCATATCGCTTGCCGGTTTTCGCCACCTCGAGTCCTGTTCCGAACCAGAGATGGTCCGAGGTGCGAAGCTTATACGCGTTGAAGCCCGCTCGGTTCCCGATGTTTCCCGCCTGCTCGCGCCCGTAGCCGAGGCTGATCGCCACGGTTCCGTCGGCCAGGCCCGGCATGACTAGCACCGGACCCAAAAGCTTCCGCCCCTGGAACGTAAGCTCCACGACTTCGTTCGAGGTCGACTGGTTGGGCCCGATGCCGAGCGGCTCCTGCCCAGCGAACTTGCCGAAGCCGGGCCCCACCGCCTTCACCGCCTTCGCCTTCTTCAGTTGCTCGGCCGTGGCGGGACTCACCAGCACCGCATTATCCCAGGTGAGTTTGTTGAACGGTTTCGGCAGCTCCTGAAGCCATCCATTGTTGCAGAAGCTCCCGTCCCAAACCGTTGGGTCCGGGGTGAAGATGATTTCCAAATCGCCCGCGGTTGGCGCGGGGTCAGACTGCCCGAAATCGATGTCGCTCTTGAGCGCGGCCTGCTTCGGCTCAAACGCCGTGCCGTCGATCACGCCTTTTTCCAGCCACGTTTGCCACTGCACCTCGAACTGTTCCGCAGCGGTCTGTGATGCCTGGGTGGTCTGCCCCGTCCGCGCTGCCGTTGCGGTCTCCGCCGCCCTTGCCGTGTGCGCCGTTCGTCCGATCTCCGCTGTACGCGCGGCGTGCGCCGTTCTGCCCGCATTCGCCGGGTTCGCCGTCTTTCCCTGTTGAGGGGGATGGCCCAGCCAGTAATCGTGAACGATGGCGTGGCCGGTCCGCCCCGGCTGGCCCTGGAACAGCGTCAGGATCTCGGAAGCTGATTTGCCGTCATAGAGCGGCGCGATGAGCGGCTGCATGGTGCTCACGGTGCCATCATACGCGCGCAGGTCGCCCCAGGACTCGAGGTAATGGGCCGCGGGGATGAGCCAATTGCACTCCACCGCCGTCTCGTCATCGTAAAGTCCGAGGTAGGCTTTGTCGCGGACGTGGGTAAGCGCGTCCTTAAAGTTCACATCGGCGGGCGCCGTGTAGACGGGATTTCCGCCGAAGATCAGCAGCGTCTGAACCTTGCCCCCGTTCATATCCGTGACGAGCTGCTTGAACGAGTCCATCTGGTTGACCGGCTTTATCTCGATCGAGTCAGTGTAGACGACGGTCTTGCCGGAGTTGCCCAGCGCGGCGTTCATTGCATGGGCCAGCGCATGCACGGCGGGCGGCTGCGTGTCCCCTGCAACGATCACGCTCGACCCGCGATGCCCGTGAAGGTCGCGCGCGAGCGCGGGAATCCAGTCGCTTGGGACGTCGGGAATTTGCGCGGAGGTTTGTCCGCCTTGCCCCTTGACCCCGAGCGCCCCGGCCAGCGAGCGGGCAAACGCCGCGATCTGGCTCGGACGCAAGCGCAGCCGGTGGTCGGCCTGCGAGCCGGTCACGCTCGGCGCTCCTTCAACGGCGTAAAGCCGGTTCATGGGCGATTGCGGGCTGGTCAGGCGGCGCTTGTTGCTGAAGTCCAGCGCGTACCGCACGCCCGCCGGATGCATCATGAGGAAATCCGAGTCGAGCGACACCACCACGTCCGCCTGGTCAAATTTATAGATCGTCTCGACGTAATCGCCAAAAGCCATGCGCGCGCCTTCGCGCGCGTTGTCGCGGCTGATCGCCTCGTACTGATGCCACTGGGCTTGCGGGAATTGCTTGAGAATGTCGTTGAGCTGGTCGCCCAGGCTCGGCGAGGTCACCGTTCCGGTAAGGATGCGGAGGCCCTCGCCCTTGTTGCGCAGGTGCGCGGCGCGAAATTCGTCCGTCGCCACCAGAAAATCGCTCCAGGCGGCCACCTGGCTGTTGTGCATCAGCACCTGCAGCCGGTCGGGATCGTAGAGATCCAGCACTGACGCCTGCATGAAGATATTCGCCCGGCCCAGGCTTCCGGGATGTTCGTTATTTCCCTCAACCTTGGTGGGCCGCCCCATGAAACTCCACACCAGCACCCCCTGGCCGGCGCCGTACCAGGGCATCACGCTGGCGTACATCAGGGCCTTATCGGGGATGAATCCTTCCGGCGCGTTGACGTAGGGGACGATCCGCTCCACGGGCATCTTCGTGCACGCCGCAAGACCCGCCAGAGCGGTGGAGGCGCCCATGAGCTTCAGCGCGTCGCGCCGGTTGAAGCGGAAGCCGCCCGGCGAAAACTCCCGGCTGGCGCGGTCCTTGAAATCAGGCGACTCCCCGAGCTCGCTCAGGCTGCGCCAGAATTTGCGGCTCGCATCGGTCGCCGGCTTGGCCTGGATGGACACCAAGTCGAGCCGCTCCGAGCCTGAATCTTTACAGCTCATGAATTCTCCCGATTCGCCGTTATCGATGGCACGTATAACAACTCGTAATCACCAGCGGAGGCTTGATGTGATAGTCCGCCACCAGCCGCCGGCCCATCGCGTCCTGATTCGCCGGGGGCCGGTACGTCGCGCTGAACACTTGCGACTTCGGCCGTACGTATTCCCACGGGTGCTTGTGGCAGTTGATGCACCAGCGCATGTACAGCGTGTTCTGGCGGTAGGTGATCGGCATATCGCCGATGGGGCCGTGGCACGTGGTGCATCCGATGCCCTTGGCCACGTGAATGCTGTGATTGAAGTAGACGAAGTCCGGCAGCTCGTTCACCCGAACCCAAGAGATCGAGGTGTCCGTCAGATAGCTGTCCCTCACCGGCGCGAGCATCGGGCTGTTCACCCAGATTTTCGAATGGCAGCTCATGCACGTATGCGTCGGCGGAATGCCGGCGAATGACGACGTTTCGACCGACGTATGGCAGTAGCGGCAATCGATTCCATCGTCCGTCACATGATGCTTGTGGCTGAACGGTACGGGCTGATCGAGCGGCTCGTGCCGGTACACGTTGTAGCTGTTATTCACTTCCCAGCCGAGCACGCACAGAGCGCCGATCAGGATGAGCACCCCGAGGATCGTCGCTTTCGCAACGGTGTTTGCCGCCCGGCCAAAAACCTGAGCCATATCAGCGCCTTAATTCTTTTGGAACGCGCGGCGGTACGCAGCTTGCCCGCGCTGTTTGCCGAGGTGATAAATTAGTCTCGCCCTCAGAGTCGAAATTCCCGAACTCTATCGGACGGATGCCAATGTGCTCGTGGTGGGTGAGACCGCCGCCCGCTTCCCCCGCGCGCTTGGCAAAGCGCAATCGTCTGGTTTGTGGCAGAGCAAACGAACAAAGGAAGTACCATAGGGCGCTACGCGTCCGCTGTCAAGCACTTTTGGAGGATTGGGTCTCGCTGAATCACCGGACAGTATAACGACTCGATAAATCACTGTCAAACTTTTTGGTGCGTCGTGTTTGTAGCGGCGGTCTATGACCGCCGGCCATGATTTCCAATAGCGTCGCGATCCCTTCCTGCCTTACGGCAGGCTCCAATCGCCGCTACAGCGGCGCGGCGTTAGTAGCGGCGGGTTTACCCCGCCACGCAAAATAGCGGCATAAACAGGCGGCGGAAAAAGGCGCTGCCAACTCATTCTGCCCTGAAAGGTTTGGCCAAGGAGGGTAGCGTATCAGGGCACGACTGCTCCGAAAATTTCGAAAAGGGCAGCGTATTAGGGCACGACTTCAGTCGTGCCGTTTGAGGGCCGCTGGTTGGGTGGGCTTTAGCCCCTGAGGACCTCGGCGGCTCAAGCCGGCATCATCGAATTGTCCAAAAATGGCACGACTAAAGTCGTGCCCTGATACCATGCCTTGGCCGAACTTTTTGGAGCAGGATGACAAGCGAAGGATCGGCATGACCGTTAGAATTTTCGCAGCTCCTACGCCGTGGGCTAAACTCTTTCGCCCGCTACGCGGGCTGACATTGCCGACGCATCTCTGACGCGGGACAGTGGCGCACCACGCACGCTTGACAGGGGTGACGAACCGATTAACAATGGAAGGCCGATTACCGCAAGCCCGCCTGTCGGTGAAGAAGAAACGCCAGGACCTGATTTAAGGTGGACGTGATGAAAAAACAGCGTCGCAAGCCGGAGGCCCGACAATCTGCGAGGTCAACGCTGCACGCCGCGGCCGCGCCGGCGCGCGCCTCGCGGCGCAAGCCGTCGTCACGATCGAAGAACCAGAACCGGCCCTTCCCCATCGTGGGGATCGGCGCGTCGGCCGGCGGTCTGGAAGCGATCGGCAAAATGCTCGAGCACGTGCCGGCCAAAACCGGCATGGCGTTCGTTCTGGTGCAGCACCTCACGCCGCAGCACAAAAGCATGCTCACGCCGCTGCTCGCGGCGAAGAGCAAGCTCACGGTGGCGGAGGTCGTGGAAGGCATGAAGGTCGAGCCGGATCATGTCTACGTGATTCCCCCCAACACCGCGATGAAAATTGCGGGCGGCGTCCTCAGGCTCATGCCGCGCGAGCAGGCGGAGAGCGGGGCTTACCTGCCCGTCGATCGGTTCTTCGAATCGCTGGCGCGCGAGCGGGGGCCGGCGGCGATCGGCGTGATCCTTTCCGGAACGGCTTCCGACGGCACGAAAGGCATGCTGGCGATCAAAGCGGCAGGCGGCATTACTTTTGCGCAGGATGAAGCCTCGGCCAAGTATCCCGGCATGCCGCAAAGCGCCATTGCCTCGGGCGCGGTCGATATCATCCTGCCGCCCGAGGGGATCGCGGCCAAGCTGCTCCAGATTTGCGAGCATCCCTACATCCGCGAAGCGCCTGCGTCGGCTGACGCCGAGCCGTCCAAGGACGGCATCGAGGATTTCAAGAAGATCTTCGCCATGCTCCGCGGCGCCACGGGGGTTGATTTCAATGCCTACAAGCTCACCACCATCAACCGACGGATCAAACGCCGCATGGCGCTGCACAAGCTTCAGAAGCTGCCGGATTATGTAAAGCTCCTCGCGGAGCAGCCGGAAGAGTTGCACGCTTTGTTCCGCGACATCCTGATTCACGTGACGGGATTTTTCCGCAATGAGGAGTGCTTTGAAGCGCTGAGCGAAAGGATTTTCCCTCGCCTCACGCGCGGCCGCGCGAATAACGACCGCCTCCGGATCTGGGTGCCCGCCTGCTCGACGGGCGAGGAGGTTTACTCGCTCGCGATGTGCTGGACGGAATTTCAGCACCGCAACAACCTCCACGCGTCGCTCCAGATCTTCGGCACCGACATCAGCGAGATCGCCCTGCAAAAGGCGCGCGCGGGAATCTTCGGCGAAACTATCAGGGACGAAGTCGGCGCCGCGCGGCTCTTGCGCTTCTTCACCAAGACGGATCGCGGATACCAGATCAACCGCGCTGTCCGCGACCTCTGCGTGTTTTCCCGCCAGAACGCCCTCCAGGACCCGCCCTTCCGCCGGCTCGATCTGATTAGCTGCCGGAATCTGCTGATCTATCTCGAAGCCTCGGCGCAAAAGCGGCTGGTGCCGCTGTTTCATTATGCGCTCAAGCCGGACGGCATTCTCGTGCTCGGGGGCTCGGAAGGCATCGGCGCGTTCAGCGAGCTTTTCACCCTGGTCGATAAGAAGAACCGCATCTACCTCCGGCAGCCTGGGAAGGCCGTGGTCCCGCTGCCGCAACCGGAGATCGAGCGTCTTCCGGAAGTCCCAGAAACCGCCAAGGAAGGCTATGCCGGCGGCCGCCGCATGGCGCTGCGCCGGGAATTCGAGCGGATCCTTCTCAACCGCCTGGCGATGGCCGGCGTGACGGTTGACCAGGACTTACGCGTAATCGAGCTCCACGGCCACACAGGGCTCTATCTCGAATGGGCTCCCGGCGAGCCCAGCTTCTATCTGCCGCGCCTCGCGCGCGATTCGCTGGCACCGCACCTGAACGCGGCCATCCGTGAGGCGTCTCGCCAGAACGCGCCCGTGCAAAGAAGCGGCATCGAGGTGAAGCTGATGGGCCACCCGCGGCGCATCAGCTTCGAGGTGATTCCGTTCAAAGGCGAGGACCGGGAGCGTTACTTCTTTATCCTGTTTCGCGAAGAGGCGCACGCTGCGGGCCCGGCCGTCCTCGCAGACGTTCCTCCCGCGCAGCCGGCGCCCGGAAAAAAGCGGAGCGCGGGTGCGCTCTTCGACGAGAACACCCAGCTTCGGCAAGATCTCCACGGCGCCCACGCCGAGCTCAGGAGCCTTACCGAGCAAGGCCAGGCCGTCGACGAAGAGGTGCGTGCTTACAACGAAGAACTCCTCTCCGCCAACGAAGAGCTGCAGAGCGTGAACGAGGAGCTTGAGACCACCAAGGAAGAGCTGCAATCCGGCAACGAAGAGTTGGCCACGCTGAACGACGAGCTGCAGAATCGCAACAGCGAGCTCACTACCGCCCACAGTTACATGCACAACCTGCTGGCGAACATCAGCGTGCCCGTCCTGATTTTGTCGCAGGACCTGCGCATCCGGCATTTCACTCCGCAAGCGGCCAAGCTGCTCAACCTGCTGGAAACCGACATCGGAAGACCGCTCAGCGATCTGAGAACGAAGGTGGAGCTTCCCGATCTCGCCCCGCTGGTGCGGGACGTGACGGCGCACGGCGGCATCGCGGAGCGCAACGTGCAGGCCGCAAAAGGCCATCAGTACTCCATGCGCGTTTTCCCCTACCTGGACATGGAAGGAAAGGTCACCGGCGTGGTGGTGACGTGGATCGACGTCGACGCGCTGCGCCACAGCTTTCCCGAGGTGGCGGCAGCTCAGCTTGATGAAGTGAGACGCCTTACCGCGCGCGGCGGCCGGGGGTTCGCGGAGGACCTCGCCCCCGGCTTCTGCCGCTCCACAATGGACGGCGAAATCCAGGACTGCAACCATGCGTTTGCCCAAATACTCGGATACAAAGCGCCCGGCGAGTTGAAGAAGCGGAACATCACCGAGCTTTACGCCGATCCCGGCCGGCGGGCGCAGATTCTGAGCCGATTGAAGGAACACGGAAGCATTAACGGCCTCGAGATCCGCTTCCGACAGGCGAACGGCGAGCCGCTGGACGTCCTGATGAACTTGAGATTGGAAAGGGAGGACGGCCAGCCTGACGTCATCGTCAAAATGATGATCGATAGCGCCACCCGCCATCAGCAGGCGGAGATGGCGCTCAGCCAATTGTCCGCCCGCCTGCTGGAGCTGCGCGACGAGGCGCGCAAGGGCATCTCCCAGGAGCTGCACGACACGGTGGGTCCGTATTTGACGGCGCTCGTGGCGAACCTCGCGTCGATCCGCAGCCCGGCGGGCAAGCTCGATAAGCGTTCCGGCGCGAATCTGGCCGAGAGCCTCGATCTGGCGAAGCGATGCTTGCGCGAGATTCGCACCATCTCCTATCTGCTCTATCCGCCTCTGCTCGATGAGGGGGGACTCGCGTCCGCGCTGCGCTGGTACGTGAATGGCTTTCGGAAGCGCAGTAATATCAAAACTCGCCTGAATATCTCGAATGGGCTGGGTGGCCGCTTGCCTCGGGACGTGGAAAACACCCTCTTCCGCATCGTGCAGGAAGGCCTGACCAATATCTACCTGCACTCCGGCAGCGACACGGCCCGGATTGCGCTCCGCCGCGAGGGCGGGAAGATCGTCCTCGAAATCAGCGACAAGGGCCGCGGATTTCCACCCGGCTTGCTCGTCGGCAAGTCGCCGGCGCCGCTCGCCTCCGGCGTGGGAATCGCAAGTATGCGGGAGCGCATCAAAAGGCTTGACGGCGAACTGGAGATTAAAACCGGCAAACAAGGCTCGACGCTATGCGCAATTGTCCCCGCGGCGGGGCACGCTCAAAGCGGCCATAATGAAAAAGCGGACGCGCATTCTGATCGCGGATGACCACAGCATCGTGCGGAGGGGCGTGCGGGCGCTGCTCGAGAGCGAACGCAAGTGGCAGGTGTGCGGCGAAGCGTCCACCGGCCAGGAGGCCGTCGGCAAAGCCCAGAGTTTGAAGCCCGACGTCATTGTGCTCGACGTCGCCATGCCCGATATCAACGGCCTCTCGGCCACGCGCCAGATCCTCAAAAACGTTCCTTCAGCAAGAGTACTGATCCTGTCAATGCACGAATCGGAACAGGCGGTGCACGACGCGCTGGAAGCCGGCGCGCGCGGCTACGTCTTCAAGTCCGATCTCGATCGCGACCTGCTCACCGCGGTGGAAATGCTCTCCCAGGATAAGAGCTTCTTCACGCCTAAAGTTTCGGAGATGGTGCTGGGCGGATATCTGAAGGGCGGTTCGGGCGAGGCGGAATCGAAACCGGCGCGCCGCGCGCTCACGCCCCGCCAGCGCGAAGTGGTGCGGCTGCTCGCCGAGGGAAAAACCAATAAGGAAGTGGCCTCGCTTCTGGCGATCAGCGTCAAAACCGCCGAGGCGCACCGCAGCGCCATCATGAACCGGCTGAAGCTGGATTCGTTCAGCGAGTTAA
>JBOGKE010000035.1:0-34889 GCA_050745265.1 Terriglobia bacterium | reverse complement strand
TTTTCAAGAGCGCCCTGCAGTTCCTCCGTGGTGGTGTTCTTTTCGACGAACGCGACAAGATCCACTAGTGAGACGTTCGGCGTCGGCACGCGCATGGCGTAGCCATCGAGCTTGCCCTTGAGCTCAGGCAGAACCAGGCCCACGGCCTTTGCCGCGCCCGTCGTGGTCGGGATGATCGAGAGGCTCGCGGCGCGCGCCCGCCGCAGATCCTTGTGAGGCAGATCGAGCGTTCGCTGGTCGTTGGTGTAAGAGTGAATCGTGGTCATCGAGCCTTTGATGATATGGAAATTCTCGTTGATCACCTTCGCCACTGGCGCGAGGCAGTTGGTGGTGCACGAAGCGTTCGAGATCACGTTGTGCTTCGCGGGATCGTACTTGTTTTCGTTCACCCCGAGCACCACCGTAATGTCCTCGCCCTTCGCCGGCGCGGTGATGATCACCTTTTTCACCCCGTCCCGGAGATGCTTCGCGGCATCCTGAGCCTGCGTAAACAAACCGGTCGACTCGAGCACGATCTCAACGCCGAGCGCGGGCCAGTCAATCTTTGCCGGGTCCTTCTCCTTGAACACCCGAATGTTTTTTCCGTTGACGCTGATGAAGTCTTCTCCGTGTCCCACTTCCGCATCGAGCGTGCCGAGCACCGAATCGTGCTTGAGGAGGTGAGCGAGCGTCAAAGGGTCGGTGATATCATTCACCGCCACAAAATCGATTTCGGGATCGAGATACGAAGCCCGCAGCACGTTGCGACCGATCCGTCCAAACCCGTTGATTCCGACTTTCACTGGCATCAGTGCATCTCTCCCATCAGTAATTTTGCTCCCAGCTAAACCTACTATGTTAAGCAGGCGGCCGCGAAATAGTCAAAAAATGCGGCACGGTGGTAGTTTCCTGATTTTGAAGAGTGAACCTTCATGGTGATCTTGCCGAATACAACCCGGAGAGACGCAATCTTGACCGGTGTTCGGGCCGTGTGCTACGTTGGCGCATGATCTGAGCTCCAATGTTTTCCCGGAGTCCTCGTTGGCCTCTTCGCCTGGAGTCGTTCTCAAACGCACCGCACTCTACGATTCGCATCGCGCCGCGGGCGCGCGCATGGTCGAGTTCGGCGGCTGGGAAATGCCGGTGGAGTATCCCACCGGCATCCTGGAAGAGCACGTCGCCGTTCGGACGCGAGCGGGCCTGTTCGACGTCAGCCACATGGGAGAGATCGAGGTGCGCGGGCCGAAAGCTCTCGAGTTCCTTCAGCACGTCACGTGCAACGACGTGGCGCGGCTTCAAATCTTTCAGGCCCAGTACTCGGCGCTGATGGAATCCACGGGATGCGCCGTGGACGATTGTGTTATCCATCGTTTGGGGGAGGCGCATTTTTTCATCTGTGTGAACGCATCGAATACGGACAAAGATTTCGAGTACCTGCTGCGCCGTAACTCTGCGTCCGAAGTGGTCATCGAAAACGTATCGGCGAGTTACTCCCAGCTTGCGCTGCAAGGTCCTGCGTCGGCGGCGATCCTGAGCCGCGTTTGCGACAGCGACTCTTCGACTCTCCGCACCTATTGGTGCCGTCCGTCGAGGTGCTGCGGAGTGGAAGGGCTGCTCGCGCGGACGGGCTATACTGGAGAAGACGGATTCGAGTTCTATTTCCCTCCCGAGCAATCTGCGCGGGTGTGGAACACACTCCTTCAAGCTGGACGAGGGGAGGGGCTGATCCCGGCGGGGCTTGGAGCGCGCAATACGCTGCGCCTCGAAGCGGCATACCCGCTCTACGGACACGAGCTCGACGGCTCAACGACGCTGCTCGAAGCGAACCTTGGCTGGATTTGTAAGTTGGAGAAGGGGCCCTTCCTGGGGTGCGACGCCCTAGCCACGCAGAAGCGAGAGGGCCTGACGAAAAAGCTCATCGGAATCGAGATGACGGGCCGCGGCATCGCACGCGAGGATTATCCCCTCTCGATTGACGGCCGCGCGCAAGGCCGCGTCACGAGCGGGTCTTACGCCCCGTACCTGAAGAAGAATATCGGGATGGCGTTTGTTCCGCCGGCGTTTGCGGAAGCTGGACGGGAAATGCAAGTTGAGATTCGGGGCAAACTTGTTCCCGCTCGCCAAGTTGCCTTGCCCTTCTATAAACGGAACAAGATCAGTGGGCAGTAAGCAGGGTTGAGGCGGCGCGGCGGGTTCTTCACGATCGCGCGAGCGCCGCCGCGCGGACCACTCATCACCTTTTCCTCAGCGCTGGAGACAACCACGATGTATCCGCAGGAACTTTTGTACACCAAAGATCACGAATGGATCCGCGTCGACGGAACGACGGGATCCATTGGAATCACCGACCACGCCCAGAAGGAACTCGGCGATATCGTTTTTGTCGAGCTGCCGCAGCCCGGCTCGCGCGTTACCGCGAAAGAGACCCTCGGCACCGTCGAGTCGGTGAAAGCGGTCGCGGACATTTACTCGCCCGTGACCGGCGAGGTGACCGCGGTCAACCCGAAAATTCAGCAGGCGCCGGAGCTTGTGAATACCGATCCGCATGGAGAGGGTTGGCTCCTTCGCGTTGAGCTGAGGGACCGCAGCGAGACGGAGGGCCTCATGACCTCGGACGAATATGAGGCTTACATCGCTTCGGGAGCCGGCCATTAATGCGCTATCTTCCCAACTCTCCCGCCGAGCGGGAGGAAATGCTCCGGGCTTGCGGGCACGCTTCCGCCGACGAACTCTTTTCGCAGATTCCCGAAGCGCTGCGCCTCAAGGGCGCGCTGCGCCTGCCGGGGCCGCTCTCGGAATCGGAAATCCTCGATTTCTTTCGGCAAGCCGCCCAGGAAAGCAGTCGCGATTACGTTTCCTTTCTTGGCGCCGGCGCGTACCGTCACTACCGGCCGGTGGTGATGGATGCGCTGCTTTCGCGCGGCGAGTTTCTTACCGCCTACACGCCCTACCAGGCGGAGATTTCGCAGGGCATCCTGCAGGCGCTCTTCGAATTTCAAACGCTCATCACGCAGCTCACCGGCATGGAGGTCGCGAACGCGTCGCTTTACGACGGGTCGACGGCAACCAACGAAGCGGTGCTGATGGCGCTGCGGATTTCCCGGCGCGAGCGCGTCCTGATGGCGCGCTCGCTGCATCCTCATTACCGCGAAGTCGTGCGCACGTATACGCAGCACCTCGGCGTGGAGGTTCGCGAAGCGCCGTGGCAGACCGCTGGCGGCTCATCCGGCCAACTCGATCTCGCGGCGCTCGATCAGGCGATTGACCGTCGCACTGCGGCGGTGGTGATCCAGTCACCCAATTTTTTCGGCGTCATCGAGCGGGCCGAGGAGATTGCGGAGATGGTCCGCCGCGCCGGGGCTTTGCTGATCGTCGCGATCCCCGAGCCGCTCTCGCTCGCCCTTCTCAGGCCGCCGAGCGGCGCCGATATTGTCTGCGGCGAAGCGCAGTCCTTCGGCGTGCCTCTCGCCTTTGGCGGCCCCTACGCGGGTTTTCTCGCGACGCATGAAAAGTTCGTGCGGCAGATGCCGGGGCGGCTGGTGGGTCAGGCTTCCGATTCCGAGGGCCGGCGCGCCTTTGTGCTGACGCTGGTGACGCGCGAGCAGTTCATCCGGCGCGAAAAGGCGACGTCAAACATCTGCACCAGCCAGTCGCTGTGCGCGATCGCGGCCACCATTTATCTCTGCCTGCTGGGCAAGCGCGGCCTTCGCGCGCTCGCGGAACAGAACCTCGCGAAGACCCATTATGCCCGGACGATGCTATCGGCGATTCCTGGAGTTTCAGCTCCATTTTCCGCGCCCCGCTTCAACGAGTTTGTGGTGAAGACACCGGGCAAGGCGGGCGAGGTCCTCGAAGCCCTGCTCGACGAGAAGATCGTCGGCGGCCTGGACCTGGCGCCGTACTATCCCGAGCTCGAAGACCACGTGCTGGTGTGCGCCACCGAGTGTGTCAGCCGCGCTGCGATTGACCGCATGGCGAAGGTTTATGAGGGATGCGCCTCGCCGGTGGCTCCGAGCATCTGAGAGGCGCTGGCGAGAATCGAAGGTTCGGCGAGGAAGTGAGCCGCGATGATTACCGAAGCGACACCCCACGTCACGCGCAACGAAGCGCTGATTTTCGAGCGGTCATCGCCCGGAAAAACGGGCGCCGAATTGCCGCCGCTTGACGTGCCCGCGGTGTCGCCCGAATCGCTGCTCGGCCGCGACGTCCTTCGCGACGAGATCGATGGCTTTCCAGAGGTTTCCGAGCTCGAGGTGGTGCGGCACTTCACGCGCCTCTCCACCTGGAACTACGCCATCGACCTCGGCCTCTATCCACTCGGTTCCTGCACGATGAAGTACAATCCGCGCATCAACGAAGTCGCGGCGCAGCTTGAGGGTCCCGCCACCGATCACCCCCTGACGCCCGAATCACTCGCGCAAGGCTGCCTTCGCATTCTCTACGAGACCGCGGAGTGTTTGAAGGAGATCACCGGCATGGACGCTGTGTCGCTTCAGCCCGCCGCGGGGGCGCAGGGCGAACTGACTGGCCTGCTGATGATTCAAGCGTATCTCGCGGACCGTGGCGGCCGGCGCAAATTCGTTCTCATCCCGGACTCGGCGCATGGGACGAATCCCGCCAGCGTGACCATCGCGGGCTATGAAGTGCGCGGCATCAAGTCCAACGCGCGTGGCTGCGTGGACCTCGAGGCGCTCGATCGCGCCATGACCGAGGACGTGGCGGCGCTGATGCTCACCAACCCGAATACGCTCGGTATTTTCGAGGAGCAGATCGAGGAGATCGCTCGCATCGTGCACGCCCGGGGCGGCCTCGTTTACATGGACGGCGCCAACATGAACGCGCTGGTGGGCGTGACCCGGTCGCGCGACTTTGGAATCGATGTGATGCATCTGAACCTGCACAAAACGTTTTCTACGCCGCACGGCGGCGGCGGCCCGGGATCGGGTCCGGTCGCGGCGACGCGCGCTCTCGAGCCTTATCTTCCCGCTCCCGTCGTAGAGAAGGCGCCGGACGGCGCCTATCGTCTCAATTCCGCCCGCCCCAAGAGCGTGGGCCGCGTGCGCGCGTTCCAGGGAAACTTTGGCATGGCCGTGCGTGCCCTGGCTTATATTCTCGCCTACGGGCCGGAAGGACTGCGCCAAGTGACCGAAGATGCGGTCCTGAACGCGAATTACCTCCGAACGCGTTTAGAAGGCGCTTACGATCTTCCCTACAACGCCCCGACCCTGCATGAGTGTGTTTTCTCGGACCGCCGGCAGGCGGCGCGCGGCGTGCGCACGGGCGATATCGCCAAGCGGTTAATCGACTACGGATTTCATCCCTACACCGTCTCGTTTCCGCTCATCGTCCCCGGGGCGCTGATGATCGAGCCGACGGAAAGCGCGAGCAAGTCGGAGCTCGATGCCTTCGCCGACGCGATGCTTTCCATCTCGGAGGAGGCGCGGGAGAATCCTCAGACCGTGTTAAGCGCGCCCCACAGCGCGCGGGTCAGCCGGATCGATGAAGTTTCGGCAGCCAGAAATCCGGTGCTGCGGTGGAAGCTGTAGCGGCGGTCTGCGACCGCCGGTTTTTCGGCGCTCCCTTCCTGCGTCAGGGCAGGCTTCGAGCGCCGCTACAGAAGCCCCGGCCGCCGGACTTAATGCACGTTCGGACCGGGAGCGGGCGTAAAGATCACCGCGAGACCGCCCCCCGGGGCGAGATGCGCCGCGATGTGATCGCCGGCCCTCACCCACTTCTTACTGATCGAGAGGCTCTTCGCATTCATTGCGGCGTCGGCGCCATCGGCGAAGATCTGCGCCTCATAAACGCCCGGCCCGAGGAACGCCAGCGAGATATTCAGATCGCGCGGCGTCCAGTTGGTCATACTTCCCATAAACCACTTCACCCCGCTCTTCCGCGCGACCGTTACGTATTCTCCCGGATCGCCGTTGACAACGCGCGTTTCATCCCACACCGTCGGCGCTTCGTCGATGAAAGTCATGCCGGGATTGTGGTCGAGAATCTCGGGGTAATCCGAAACCATTTCGAGCGGACTGAAGAACACTGCGTACATGGCGAGTTGGTGCGCGCGCGTGCCCTGACACATCGGATTGATCTGCCGCGGCTTGAATTGCGCCTTGGTGGCGTTATTGAAGCAGCCGGGCGTGTAGTCCATCGGCCCCGAGAGCATTCGCGTAAACGGAAGGATCACGTCGTGGTAGGGCGTGGTACTGTAGCTCCCCTTGCTGTACTCCATGCCCATCACGCCCTCGCGGGTGAGCTGGTTGGGATAGGTACGGCGCATTCCGGTCGGCTTGAACGCGCCGTGGAAATCGACCACCAGATGATCGCGGGCCGCGGTGCGGGCGACGCGATAATAGAAATTCACCATTTCCTGATCATCGCGGTTCATGAAGTCGACTTTCACGCCCGCTACACCCCATTTTTGAAACAGCGGAAACGCCTGGTCCATCTGCCGCTCGACGGATTTCCAGTGCATCCACAGAAGAATCTTCACGTGCCGCCGTTTGGCATAGGCGATGATCTCCGGCACGTTGACCTTGGAGTTCCAATGGGTGATGTCGGCGGTTTCCAATCCTTGGGATTGGGCCGAGCGCGCGGCCCAGCCGGCGTCGATCAGCATGTAAGGGAAATGATGATCGGCGGCGAACTGAACGTAATGTTCGAGCGTGGGCGTGTTCATACCGGGCTTGAAATTCACTCCGGTGTCATAGTCGCCCGACCACCAATCCCACGCCGTCTTGCCCGGCTCGATCCAGGAAGAATCCCCGATTGCGGACGGAGGATTGAGATTCAGGATCAGGTCCGTGGATTCGATGAGGCCGCCCGGCCGCGAGCTCACCTCGATCACGCGCCACGGCGATGCCTTCGGCGTCGAACCGATCACAGCTTCATCCGGGTGGCCGGGTAAGGGAGAGAGCTTGCTGGCGAGCCCGTTCGGAACGCCGGCGGCGCCGCTCGCGTACATTCCCGCGTAATCTTCGAGGTCCGCCTCGAGCAGCGCCACCCAGGGTCCTCCGCTTGGATGGACGAGCAGCGGCAACCCGATGATCGATGAAGGGTTGATCTGGTCGAGGGCCACCTTGTTAAACTCACCTTCATACGGCGTGGTGAACTTCCCAAGGTTCAGCGCAAAAGCGGTAGGTGTGCCGCCGGCTCGATCGAAGTAAAATCCCGTATCCTCTGAACTGAGGATAAAGCTGCCCAGCGCCGCTTGCCGGGGAAGAAAATACCGGAAGGCGACGCCTTGATTGTAGGCGCGGAAGATGACGTCGAGGCGCCGGCGCGGAGCTTCTCGTTCGCGCAAATGAACGGTGAGCTGATTGTAATGGTCGCGCACCACGGGATTGTCATTGATTCGGTCGCGCCACGACGAATCGTGCGAAGCCGCGTTGGTGCTGGTGATGGTGAAGCCGCGATCGAGTGAGGGCGCGCCCTTAAAGTTCAGACCGAGGGGCGAGTCGCTGAGCACCAGGCGGCTATCGTAAGATACGCGGTAGTAGGCGCGCTCGCCTGGAGCGTACGGTTTGGGGAGGCGCTTAAGGGCAAAGGTCAGCGACACCTTGCCGTCCGGCGACTTGACCGTGAGCCCCTGGGCGAAAACCGAGCTCACCGCCGAGATCAGCACCACCGCCGCGCAGGCGGCCAACATCGTTTGTTTGAGAGATAAGCGCATAGTGTCACCTCCTACACAGGCTGCGGAAAAAGTCCGGACCGTGTCATTCTGGGCAGTTTCTCATGTCGCTTCGCGACACCGCAAAGCATGAAAAGAAGGGGGCATTGTATCAGGACATGGCTTCAGCCGCCGTAGACGCGCCACGAACAATATGGCTTCAGCCCCTGACGGCCTCAGCGGGGGTAGCGCGGAGTTGTTCTTTAACTCCGCGGCTTTTCGTCTTTGGGTCGGAAAACCGCAGCCTCGAAAAACCAGCGGTAGGAGCGTAGCCTCTTCTGAAACCAAAGGACTTGCGAACTCCGTGCGAACCGCCAGCTCGAACGGTTTTTCATGAAGTTTCGCGGGCCGAAGGCCCACCAGGACAGACTTAAAAAACAAGTCTGCGCTACTCCGCTTCGGCACGACTAAAGTCGTGCCCTGATACGCCGCCCCAGCCGAAATTTTCTGAGCAGCCGCAGGCGTTCCCGTTCGCTCCGCTCTCCAGAAACTTGAGACGGGAGCGGCCAAAAGGCCCGGAGGGCCGGAAGAATGACAGTGGCCAGCGCCTTTTCCGCGGCCTGTACAGCCGCTCTTGCGGCGCGGCCCTAGCGCCTGTTGGCAGGCAGTAAAGTATGTCATAATCGAGGCGAGGAAGGCGAGGCGGTGGAAAGCATCATGCGATTTTTACGAGCTACAGCGGCTATTGCATTAGCGGGCGTATTTTTCGGCTTGTCGAGCGTGTCCGGGGCTGCGATCTCTACCGGGCGTGCATCGGGGCCGCCGAGGAGCGCGGACGAAGAAAAAGGTGCGGCCCCGGCGCCAGACCGCATGAGCTCTTACTATCATTTTATGCTGGCCCGCCGTTATTCCGAGCTTGCAGGCATTTATAACAGTACCGCCGATCTCGACCGCGCAATTTCGGAGTTCAAAAAAGCGATTGCCGACGATCCGGGTTCGCTCTACCTTCATGCGCAGCTCGGCGATCTCTATTGGCGCGCCGGGATGACGCCGCAGGCCGTGAGCGAGGCCGAATCCGTCCTGAAGCAGAGCCCGAACGATCTCGATGCGCACCGTCTGCTCGGGAGCATCTATGTACACAACCTGGGGCAGGATCAGAGCCAGACGGAGCAGAAAGCAAACCTCGAAAAGGCGATTCACGAGTACGAAGCCGTCACGCACCTCGCGCCCGACGACACTCGCTCGGCAGTGCTGCTGGGTCGCCTCTACTGGCTGGATAATCAGCCGGCCAACGCCGAAAAGTCGTTCAAGACGGTGCTGGGCGCGCACCCCGATTCCGCTTCGGCCCTGAATAATCTCGGCAAACTGCTGATGGAGCAGGACCAATACAAGCAGTCAATTGGCGTGCTGGAAAGGATTCCCGAAAGCCAGCGCGGGCCTACAACGCTCGCGATGCTCGGAATGGCGTATTCGGAGACGGGCAGTCTCGACAAGGCGGTCAGCAGCTACAAGGCGGCGCTCGAGCTCGATCCAGAAAAGGCTGACGTTCGCCGCGAATACGCAGATGCTCTGATGCGCAGCGGAAAGTTGCAACCCGCGCGCCAGCAGCTCGAGCAGGTCGTGAAGGCGAATCCGCAGGATGGCCTTGCTTATCTGCGGCTGGCGCAGATCAATCAGGCCGAAGGCAGTTTTCCGGAAGCGGAGAAGGATTTGGCTCAGGCCCGTACTGCCGTGCCGGACGATCCGGAAGTGACCTATCAGGAAGCGCTGCTTCAGGCCGCGACGGGACACGCCGCGAAGGCGATTGAGATCCTTCAGGGTTTGCTCAGCCAGACGCAGAAGTCGAACGGAAAATATTCCGCCGCCGAAACGACGAACCGCGGAATCTTCCTCGAACGCCTGGGAATTATTTATCAGAAACAGCAGAAGTATGACGAAGCGATCGCCACCTTCCGCCAGATGGAGGCGCTGGGCGGCAGCGACGGCCCGAGCGCGGAAGGGTTGGTGATCGAAACGCTGGAACTCCAGGGCCAGCGGCAGAAAGCACTCGACGAAGCGCGCCAGGCGCTCAAGAAACATCCCGAGAATCGCTCGCTCGTGCTCGAAGAATCTTCCTTGCTCGGCGAGCTCGGGCACGTCAACGAGGCGGTGAAGGAGCTGCGGGCGCTGGAGCGCGGCAACCCGGATCCTCGAGTCGAATTGGCGGTGGCGCAGGTTTACAGCGGGGCCAAGCATTACCGAGAGGCCGAAGACACGGTGAAAGACGTTCTCGGGCAATCAAATCTTAAGGCGGGAGACCAGGAGACCGCGGAGTTCGTCCTTGGCGCGGTTTACGAGCACCAGAAGAAGTACGCGCTTGCGCAGGACCAATTTAATAAAGTGCTCGCGTCGGACCCCGTGAACGCCGAGGCATACAATTATCTCGGTTACATGCTCGCCGACCGCGGCGTGCAATTAGATCAGTCGGTTCAGTACATCAAGAAAGCGCTGCAACTCGATCCCAACAATGCCGCGTTCCTCGACAGCCTGGGCTGGGCGTACTACAAGCTCGGCCGTTACGATCTGGCGCTCCCGCCGCTCGAGCGGGCCGCGCGGATGCTCTCGACCGATCCGACGGTGCTGGCGCATCTGGGCCGCGTCTATCTGAAACTTGGAAGAGAACGCGAAGCCGCCGAGCAGTGGCGCCAGGCGCTCAAAGAGTGGCCGGACGCGGCGGATACGGATTTTGACGCGGCGCAGGCGGCCAAGCTGCAGAAGGACCTTTCTCAGATCGAGCGGCGCATCTCTAAAGCCGAGCCCAATCGCTGATCCGCCGTAGCCCGGAGGCAGGCGCGACGACGCTGCTGAGACGAGGCGCCCGAGCATTTTTGCCCTCAGACATTCACGCCGCTCCGCGGCACCCCGAAACTTGAAACGCAGGGCGAAGACCCGGCGCGCAACTCCCTGTCCCATTCGTCTCATCCGTCTCAAAATTCTCACTCGGTTGTGTGATACTGGGGAGACCGGGTGGCGCAGACGCGGCGCTGCTGGCCGTGTCTGCGATTCCCTCCCGCACAAACCGCAGGCGACGCGGCGTGTACGCCAACCGCCGAGGGCCAGCGGCTCGTTTTGGCCGTCCCATGCCCATATATTGGGGCTAGCGAGATCCAACGAAAATGATAGATCGCTTTTTGCGAAACGAACCCAGATGTACATGACAACACAGGGCATTAAAAACTGCTAATGAAAAACGAACCCAAAAACGAACCCACGCTCTTTGGCCTGAAATCGAGGATCAGCTTTGTTATCAGTTGCATCCTGCGGCTAGCGAAACCGAAAAAGAGCATCGGAACCCAGATGTTGATGAAAACACGGTCCAATCTCGGAGGGGCGCCGCGCTGCGTCGCCCGCCGCGCCGACCGATGCGCCCATCACGTGCGTGCGACCCGCCGGGTCACCCCTACGGAGGGAATCACACCAGCGGCCGGCGATGCGCGCATCACGCGCGAGCGACCCGCCGGAAGCAATCGTCCGCCCCTAGGCTTGCGGCGGATTGCCGTGACGCTGACCCGGGCCGCAATCAGATTCTCCGCTCCACTTCGTTCCGCTGCAGAAGGAGCGGCGGATCGCAGGGCAACATGACGTGCGAACGTTACAGATGTTTCATCATCGAGGTGAACTATTTCGAGGACCACTAATCGCCGCGCGTTTCTTGCAGGTCTTCCCGCGCTCGCCGCCTTGAGTGCGGACGCCGCGCCTCAACTGCCGGAGAATCGCAATATCAAGTGGGCTCTTTCCTCCGCGCTCTGGAGCCACTTGGCTCCGTGTCCTTTTACAACGATCCTCGACCTCATGAAGGAAACGGGCTTCATTGGCATTCGCATCGCCGGATTCCCGGGTTTCCTTCGCCGCTACAACCTGACGGAGATGCAGTTGCACCGCGAGCTTTCGCGGCGCAAGCTTCACGTGGTGACGATTTCGTGGAATGCGCCGCTACAAGATCCGGCCGCGCGGCGGAAGGTGCTCGAGAGCGCCCGCAATGCGATGAAGTTCCTCGCCGCCTTCGGAGCGAGTCATCTGGTGGTGTTCTCGCCCGGCCGCAACCAGCCCGGCGCCGGCACGCCGGCCGGATTTCGCGAGCTCTGCGCGCGCTGCAACCAGATCGGCGAGCTGGCCGGAGAAATGGGTTTCACGGCCGGCCTGCACAACCACCTGGGACAAATGGTTCAGACGCAGAGTGAGATCGACCGCTTCATGTCGATGACCGATCCCAAGCTCTTTGGACTTTCTCCCGACACCGCGCATCTCGATCTCGCGGGTTGCGACGTTGTGGGCACGATCGACCGCTACAGGCAGAGGATTCGCTTTCTCGACTATAAAGACGCACGGTGGACGACGCCCGAAGGTAATTGGGTGCTGCCGAACGGAACCGTGCTGCCGAAAAACTCGCCGCAGGCCCGGTTTTTCGCCAGCATTTATGATCTTGGCGACGGCGAAGTCAATTTTCCCGCTTGCCACCGGATCCTCAAAAGCGTAAATTACCGGGGCTGGATTTGCGTAGATCTTGATACGGCGCGCAACGGCGCCCTGGCGAGCTACCGCCGCTGCGGCGGCTATATCACCAAAACCCTTCAGCCCGTTTACCTATGAACCGGCGCGAACTGCTTCTCGGAGCTCTTGCCATGCCAGCGACGGCCCGCCCGCTTCGTTATCGAATCATCGACCCTCACGTCCACGTCTGGGTCAACAGCCGGCGCTATCCTTGGGCGAAGGAGACGAAGGATCCGCCGAAGCAAAACGCGACGCCTGCCATGCTGCTGAAGCTGATGAAGGCGAACGGCGTGGAGCGGACCGTTCTCGTGCAGTACATCGGCTACAGATGGGACAATCGGTACATTCGAGATTCGGTCAGGCGATATTCGCCTTATTTCATGGGCGTCTGCCGGGTGAATCCGCTGGATCCGGCTGCGCCGGACGCGCTCTCCCGTCTGACGGACGAAGGGTTTCACGGCGTGCGCCTCAGCCCGTCCGGCAACGCGAGCGGCGATTGGATTCGCGCCGCGCTGATGCCGCCGCTGTGGAAACGAGCCGAATCGCTGAAAGTGCCGATGCAGATTCTCGCGCCGATCACGCGAATGCCCGACATTGGCCGCCTGACGGAAAGATATCCGAACCTCGACGTCGTCATCGACCATATGGCGGACTGCCCGATCGATCAGCCGCACGAGCTCGACAAGCTCATCGCCCTGGCGCGCTATCCGAGAGTGTTCGTGAAGATTTCGCACACGTGGGTGATTTCCAAGCAGCCGTATCCGTGGCTAGACGCTCAGGAATACGTGAAGCGGCTCTACGCGGTGTACGGTCCGAAGCGGTTGATGTGGGGAACCGATTGGCCCGTCGACCTTAAATGGACGACGTATCACCGCGCGCTGGCAGTGGTTCGCGATGAGATGAAGTTTCTGAACAGCGAGGATAAAAGCTGGATACTTTCTAAGACCGTGGAGCGCGTCTGGCCGTTCCCGTAGCACGCCCTTTGCGGGTCTTCATTCGAGCGCCGGACGAGCCGGACCGCGGGCGAGCTCAATCGATGAAGTTGTACGCCAGCAGAGGCATAAATTCGGTGAATTCGGCGCTCGTCATCATATCGCCGAACAAACGCGCCGCCAGCTCGAACTTCGATGCGGCAAAGCGAGCGGGCCCGAGGGTCTCTTCCTGTTTGCGCAATTCCTGGAGCATCGCGTTTCGAACCGCCTCGGGAGTGATGCGGCCGCCCTCCGCAGTTTTTGCGCCGTGGCGCACCCATTGCCACACTTGCGCGCGCGAAATCTCCGCCGTCGCCGCGTCTTCCATGAGGTTGTAGATCGGAACGCATCCACTCCCCATCAGCCACGATTCGAGATACTGCAGGCCCACATCGATGTTCGTCTTCAGGCCGGCTTCGGTGATAGGTCCGGCAAGCGGCTGAAGGAGATCGCTCGGTTGTATGCTGACGTCCTCCCGCTTCCGAGCGATCTGATTTGCTTCCCTCATGCCCGCGTCAAATATGTCCTTCGCCACGGGAACCAGCCCGGGATGCGCAACCCAGGTGCCATCATGCCCCGCCTTCACTTCCCGCAGCTTATCTTGTTTCACTTTTTCGAGCGCCCGTTCGTTGGCCGCCGGATCGGTACGGATCGGAATCTGCGCAGCCATTCCGCCCATGGCGTGGATGCCCCGGCGGTGGCACGTCTGAATCAGCAGCAGGACGTAAGAGTTCAGAAAGTGGCGGTCCATCGTCACGCTGCCGCGGTCCGGAAGAACGAAGTCGGGCCGATCGCGGAACTTCTTGATGAAGCTGAAAATGTAATCCCACCTGCCGCAGTTCAAACCGGCCGAGTGGTCGCGAAGCTCGTAGAGGATCTCATCCATCTCAAAGGCAGCCAGGATGGTTTCAATCAGGACGGTGGCCCGAATCGTTCCTCGCGCGATGCCGAGCCCGTCTTGTGCGGCGTTAAATACTTCGTTCCACCAGCGGGCTTCAAGGTGGCTCTCGAGTTTGGGGATGTAGAAGTACGGCCCCGTTCCCCGCCCCATCAAGCTCCTCGCGTTGTGGAAGAAGAAGAGGCTGAAGTCGAACAAGCTTGCCGAGACGGGCTTACCGTCAATCCAGACGTGCTTTTCAATCAGATGCAGCCCGCGCGGGCGCACCATCAACACCGCGGTTTTCTCGGCAAGCGCGTACTGCTTCCCTTCGGGACTCTGGTATTGAATGCTTCTGTTCACCGCGTCGCGAAGGTTGAACTGCCCTTCAATGTTGTTCTGCCAAGTCGGCGAGTTCGAATCCTCAAAGTCCGCCATGAAAACGTTCGCGCCCGAGTTGAGCGCGTTGATGATCATTTTGCGATCCACCGGGCCGGTGATTTCTACCCGCCGGTCCGCGAGGTCGCGGGGAATGGGCGCAACCGTCCACTCTGCGGCGCGGATCTCCGAGGTCTCAGGCAGGAAGCCCGGGAGCTTCCCGGAGAAAATCTCCTCCTGCCGCCCTATCCGAGACTCGAGCAGCGCCTGCCGCCCCGCCTCGAATTTCCGCGCCAGGCGCGCGAGGAAAGCGAGCGCTTCAGGAGTGAGAACCTCCGACACGTGTGCATTCAGCGCGCCCCGGATTTCGATTCCACCGGTCGCTAAACCGGTGGCGCGCAGATTCACCTCTTTCGTCGCCATGCTTCCTCCCGGGCTCGATTCTGCATTCCAGATTTCAGATTTCAGATGAATGAAGCTTCACCGTCGCTCTACCGGCGGGCCGATCCCCCCGGCGGGGTCTCACCGAGCTCACCCTCGAGCCGGGCGATCGCTGTGTGGACGCCTTTGGCTCTCGCCGCATCACGATCGGATGGAAGCTCGCGCAGGTACCGCTGATAAGCGGAGAGAGCCTTTCGGCGTTGATTCATTTTGTCGTAAACCTTTCCGAGGCCCAGGTAGGCGGGAGCGTAGTGGGGATCACCGTGAACGGCTTCCTGAAAGCGCGAAAGCGCGCCCGCATCGTCGTTCCGCTTCAGGTAGAAGTTTCCGATCTCGACCGACTTTTTGGGCGAAGATGGGTAAAAGGGCCAGTTTGGCCGGGTCGCCGAATTCCGCGCCGAATCCCGTGCCTGCGCACGCAGCGGGAACGCGCCCGCACCGAACGCGCACACCAGGAAAATGATGAGACCCGCGCGCGCCATAGCTGAATTTTGACGCCCACCGCGATGCTGAGTCAACCCCGCGCGGTTGTGAAGCGCGCTCATAGCACGCCGCAACGAAACCAGCTCGCGTTGAGAGAACGCCGGCACAACGCGGCGCTACTTGACCCGGTAGACGTAAACCTCGCCGGGCGCGCCGCCGCGCGGCGGGGCGGTCATAAACAGACGGCCCAGCTCGGCGGAGAAAACCTCGTTCTTCACGCCCGGCGCCGTCGTCACCTGTTGCACTAGCTTATAATGGTCCGCGCTCTCTTCCTGATAAACATCGAGCGTGCCCGCACTGCACGCGGCGAAGATCAGCTTGCTCGCCGGATCGAAGATCAGGTCGTCGACGCCCCTTGCGATAGGCAGCGACTGAAGTTCCTTTCCGGTGCGGGTGTCGAACACCACAAGGACACCACTGCGGCATGCGACGAAAAGGCGATGCGCTGCTTCGTCGAGCGCCATCGCCACGTTTCGCTTGCCCATCGTCACCGGCCAGGTCGCGATCAGCGCGCGCGTCTTGCGGTCGACGACGTCCACCTGATTCTTCGCGGGGTCATTGACATAAAGCCTCGGGCTCGAATTCGCAAGCGCCATGGCCTCGAGCGTGTCGCCGTCGAGCTTAATGTCCGCGACCTTTTTTCTCGAAGTCGTATCAACCACGCTGAGCATGGAGTATGTTTCATGAGCGTCGCCGCCGCCGTTGTCGACGTAGAGGTAATGCGTGCTCGGGTCGTACCCAATCGAATCGGAGTCGACCTTGAGTTTCACAGCGCCAATCTGGTCATACGTTCGGGCGTTGTAGATTCTCACCTCGCCGGCGCCGCCATCGGTGACGCAAATACGGTCTCCGCGAACGAGGATAGCGTGCGGGATGCCGATGCCCTTAATGGCGTGGATGAATTTTCCGGTGTGCAGGTTGAACACCAGAACTTCGTGAGCGCTCTCGGCGGTAAGGAGAAGGCGATGACCTTGCAGATCCAAGCCGAGATGATCAAACCGCCCTTTGACATCAGAGGGCATCTGGTACTTGGTGAGCAGCGTCACCGGCTGGGCCGCCGCAGCCAGCGCAGCCGTTCCCGCCGTCATCAACACCGCTACCATGATCGCAAAGTGCTTTCTCATACTTTGACCTCTAAGAGAGTGGTTTCCGGCTTTGAGCCGCGTTGCCGCTACGAGGCCGCCTGGCCGACCAGCGGCAGCACGTGTCCGCCCTGCTGCAAGACGGCCACACGCGCGCCCGCGCCTTCAGTGGCAAGCGCGATGTCGAGCGCCTCTTCGACCGTGGCGGCGGGCGTGAACCCGAGGTGCTTCTGGACCGCGGGCGGAATCCCCTTCGAAACCATGATGCCGCGGGCGCGGTCGCGGATGACGCGCCCGACGTGACCAAGGTGCGCTGCGGCGACGAGGTCGCTGATCTCGCCGCACTCTACCCTTCGCTTGACCTCCTCAACGCCCGGATAGCCGAAGCGCTCAACTTCGGGGTGCTCGTCCGAAACTCCGTGAAAGCACGGCGTCACTAGAATCACCACGCCGCCCTTCCGGACAGAAAGCTCCGCGGCATAGATGCCCTTCGCCGCTTGCCAGAGGTCGTAATCCGCCGGATAAGACTCGGCGATCACAACGTCCGCCTCGCTCGGCTGGGCCACGCCGAAAATCTTCCGCGCGTATTCCGCCCCTTTGCGGTGCGCGAGAACGGGATCGCCCGCCACTACGTGGACGACACGCTCGTGGCGATCCATCACCACGTTCACGATGAAACGCAGGCCAGCAAGTTTGGCAACCTGCTCGACCTCGCGCCGCACCGGGTTATCGGCGAAGCCCATGATTTCCGATCCCGGGTAGAGCGCGCTGAGCCAATGCGTGTGCCCGGTGACGTCCGAGCCGGAGACGCCCGGCTGCACGATGCTTGCGCCCCCGGTGAAACCCATCACCCGGTGCGGAACAATCTGCCCGAGGCCGATCACCAGGTCCGCCTCGCTCAGCATTCGATTCACGGCCACCACGGTGCCGTCCGACAGCGCGCCGATCGCGTGCAACTGCTCCTGGTCCCTCCAGTGATGCAGTGAGACCGAGTATTTGGCCAGTGTGTCGGCGCCGAGCTTTCTTTCAAGCTCGTCGCGAGTCATGTGCGCGTGAGTGCCGGCCGCAACCAGGACCTTCACGTTCGCGCGCGCCACGCCGGCCGACTCGATGCGGCGAAGAATTCCCGGAAACAGGATCGCCGCCGGCGTTTGCCGGGTGATGTCGTCCGAGAGCACGAGAACCTTGGAGGAAGGCGAAGCGAGCTGCTCGATTTGTGAGGAGCCGATAGGGCTGTCCAGGGCTTCCTCGAGCAGATCGACCGCCTCTCTTGGAGACCACGCCTCGGCCGGAGCGAGAACGGCCAGGACATTCGACTGAGGAACTTCGACGGACCGGATGTCCGCGTAAGATAGCGCGATTTGCATAGCAGCCCTTCGAGAACGCTGAATTTTACCACAACGGAGCGGGCCTTTACGCCGCGATTTCGGCGCCGGCTGCGCCGGTTGACAGCCCGCAGCCATGATTTGATAATGGAGCCGTGCCGGAAGCGGGCGAGCCGTCTGCGCCATCAAATAACGTGCGCTACGGCGGAACGTGACGGGCGCTTCCGGGCGCTGCTGACTCGATCTGATGATGCACGGGTAGCCGCGGTTGATCCATTCTTTGGCCATTCTTTAATCGACTGCAGCCAGTTGTTGCCAGGCCCGAAGCCGACGGTCAGAAACGCACTGACGGTCGCTCACGTGAAGATTGGCGCGACGAGATAAGGCTTATGTCCACCGCAACTACAACCACCGCTCGCCGGCCGCTCGGCCTTTCGCCCGAGGCGCTGACCGCCGCCTACCGGACGATGTTTCTCGCGCGGAAGCTGGACGACAAGGAAATCCAGCTCAAGCGGCAGAACCGCTCGTTCTTTCAGATCAACGGCGTGGGCCACGAAGCGGTCCAGGTCGCGGCGGCGATGTGCTTGCGGCCGGGTTACGACTGGTTCTATCCCTATTACCGCGATCGCGCGCTTTGCCTTCAGCTCGGCGTCACGCCGCTTGAGATGTTGCTGCAGGCGGTAGGGTCGAAGGACGATCGCGCCTCCGGCGGGCGCCAAATGCCGTCGCATTGGTCGTCGCCTTCGCTTCACATCGTCTCCCTTTCAAGTCCAACGGGAAGCCAGATTCTTCAGGCCGTGGGCGCGGCGGATGCGAGCCTCTACTTCGCGCGCGTTCGCGAAGCGGCTGAGCTCGCGCGCAGCTTCCACGACGATGAAGTTTCGTTCGTCGCGCTGGGCGAAGGCGCCACGAGCGAGGGCGAATTCTGGGAGTCGGTGAACTGGGCCTCGAACGGCAAGCTGCCGCTGTTTTATCTGGTCGAGGACAACGGCTACGCCATCTCGGTCGCGGCGGACGTCCAGACCGCCGGCGGCAGCATCTCGCGCCTGCTGCGGAATTATCCGAACCTGCTGCTGATCGAGTGCGACGGCACGGATTTTGTGGCCGCATACGAAGCAAGCGCGCGGGCGGTGGAGCACACGCGAAAGCGGCGGGGTCCGGCCCTGGTGCACGCGCACGTCGTGCGACCGTACTCGCACTCCTTATCCGACGATGAAAGGCTTTACAAGCCCGGCGCCGTTCGCGAGCAGGAAGCCACGCGCGATCCGGTGGCGAGGTGCCGCCACTATCTCCTGAGCCTGGAGCTGGCCACAGAAGACGAGCTGCGTGAAATCGAGTCGGCCGCGGAGCAAGTGATCCGCGCCGCCGCGGACAAAGCCCTCGAAGCGCCTCTGCCCGATCCGGGAAGTCTTTCGCTTTATCTTTACTCGCCCTCCGCTGATCCAACCTCGGGCCAGTTCGACCGCCCGGCTCGGTTTCACGGCGAACCGAAGACGATGGTGGACCTCATCAACGCTTGCCTGAAGGACGAAATGGCGCGCGATCCTCGCGTGGTGGTTTTTGGCGAGGATGTTGCCGACTGCAGCCACGCGGATGACCTCGCGCAGGTCAAGGGAAAGGGCGGCGTCTTCAAAGTGACGCACGGACTGCAAAGGCAGTTCGGCAGCGCGCGCTGTTTTAATACGCCCCTCGCGGAAGCGTCCATCGTGGGCCGCGCCACCGGGATGGCCGAGCGTGGACTCAAGCCCGTGGTTGAGATCCAATTCTTCGATTACATCTGGCCGGCCATGCTCCAGATTCGTGACGAGCTCACCACGATCCGCTGGCGCTCGAACAACGGCTTTTCCTGCCCCATCGTGATTCGCGCGGCAATTGGCGGGTACTTGGCCGGCGGCGCGATTTATCACAGCCAATCGGGCGAATCAATCTTCGCTCATCTACCCGGGCTGCGCGTTGTGATGCCGTCGACCGCGCTCGACGCGAATGGACTGCTGCGCACGGCGATCCGCTCCGACGATCCGGTTCTCTTTCTCGAGCCGAAGCATCTTTACCGCCAGACGCACAACCGCAGCCCTTATCCTGGGCCGGATTACATGATCCCGTTTGGGAAAGCCAAGGTGGTGCGCGAAGGCTCGGACCTGACGCTGATTACCTACGGCTCGCTCGTCGTGCGGTCCGTTCAGGCCGCGAAGACCCTTGAGCAGGAAGGCATTCAGGCCGAGATTCTCGATCTTCGCAGCCTTCAGCCTTACGACTGGGATTTGATCAGTGCATCGGTGAAGAAAACGGGTCGCGTGCTGATTGCATACGAGGATCATATATCGTGGGGTTACGGCGCGGAAATCGCAGCACGGATCGCGGAGGAGCTGTTCGAATCGCTGGATGCTCCCGTGCGGCGGCTCGCAGGGAAAGACGTGTTCGTGCCTTACCACCCGCTGCTCGAGGCCGCAACGCTGCCCCAGGTGAATGACGTCGTGCTCGTCGCGCGCGAGCTCGCCGCATATTGAGACAGCCGGAAAGCGCAAAACGCGTCCGGTCCGGCCCTCGGCTTATCTTGATCTGCCGAGCACCCGCGGCGATGAGCTCGGGCAGGATCGCGAAGCAAGCTTAGCGTTCGCTAACCACCCCATCCGCTGCGTCGAGATCGATGCGCATGCTCCACTCCACATTGACGTAGTGCTTTTCGAACCACTTTTGCAGAGTGGCCTGATCGGGCGCCTCGATCTCCGTCAGCATTCTTCCCCCGAGCTGGCTCGCAACGCACCGGCGCACGCGGACTTCGCTGGACGCGAACAGGGTGTTCATCAGTTCGCGCAAGGCCTGTTTCGTGAGGCAGGCGATCGTGTGAGAAGAAAAGTAGAGAGCCATCGTAGTGGGCCTTGTAGCGCCGCTTTATGAGCCCCGACGCGCACAACGATCGGCGCTACAGCGGCGATGCTGATGGCCGACCAGCGCTGTGAGTGGGAGCGCCGCTCGTGGGCTGCGACGCCTGGAGTGAGCGATCAGGTGAATGAGGCTGCGGCGCGCGGCGCGGTGCCGCCGACCGTCAAGTGACTGATCTTCACGGTGGGGATGCCGACCCCGACGGGCACGCTCTGGCCATCTTTTCCGCAGGTGCCAATCCCCGGATCGAGCCGCAAATCGTTGCCGACCGCCGTAACGCGTGTGAGCACGGAAGGCCCGTCGCCGATCAACGTCGCGCCCTTCACCGGAGCCGTGATTTTGCCGTCTTCAATCAGGTAAGCCTCGGAAGCGGAAAAGACAAATTTCCCATTGGTGATATCCACCTGGCCGCCGCCGAAATAAACCGCGTAGATCCCGTGTCGAACCGAGCGGATGATATCTTCGGGATCGTCCTGGCCCGCCAGCATGTAGGTATTCGTCATGCGCGGCATCGGGATGTGCTCGTAGCTCTGGCGACGGCCGTTTCCGGTGCGCGTGCTTTTCGTGATGTCGGCGCTAAGTTTGTCTTGCAGGTAGCCGCGCAGGATGCCGTTTTCGATCAGGCGGGTCTGGCTGGTGGGCGCGCCCTCGTCGTCCACATTGAGCGAGCCGCGCCGCGCGGGCACGGTGCCATCGTCCACGACCGTGCAGAGGTCCGAGGCCACGCGCTCGCCGATGCGCCCGCTGAACGCAGAGATTCCCTTGCGGTTGAAATCGGCCTCGAGGCCGTGGCCCACGGCTTCGTGCAGCAGAATCCCGGGCCAGCCGGGCGCCAGCACCACTTCCATCTCGCCCGCGGGCGCCTCGCGCGCGCTAAGCTGCACCACCGCCTGGCGCGCCGCCTCGCTTGCGTATGACTCGGGCGAACGCTCGCCGTCGAAAAACTCGAGGCCCACGCGCCCGCCGCCGCCGTATGAGCCCGACTGCACGTTTCCGTTCTCGCGAGCAAGCGCGTAAACGCTCATGCGCACGAGTGGCTGAAAGTCCGTCACCATCCGGCCGTCGGAGCCGGCCACCAGCACATGCCGCACCTGGTCGCCGTAAGTCACCCGAACCTGCTGGATGCGCGGATCGTAAGCGCGAGCCGCCGCGTCGGCGCGCGCGACGAGCGCAAGCTTCTCCGAAAGCTCCCGGTCGGTTGCGGGGGACGGCACCGGATAAAGGTTGCGCGCCGGCGCACTTGCCCGCATCCCCACCGTCGATGTGCGCGCCGGACCACTTGCAATGCGAGCCGCAATCCGCGCCGCCTTGAGAATCTTTCCCGACTCGGGATCATCCGTGTACGCGTAGCCCGTCTGCTCGCCCGCCAGAACGCGAATCCCGCATCCGACGGTGATTCCTTCGGCCGCCGTTTTGATCAATGACTCGTCGAGCAGAAGCGAGGTCGTGGTCGTGTGTTCGAAGTACAGGTCGGCGTAGTCGCCGCCCTCCGAGAGAGCGGCCGCCAAGTACTTGTCGAGGTCCGGCGCCGTAACGCCATAATGGGTCGAAAAGAATGTGTCGGCAGGAGTCATTTCACCAAGCGGAGGAAGGCGTTCGCTAAATCGCTCACGGACTCGTTCCATTTCTCACGCTACCACGCGGGCGGCAGAGCGTCAACGCTCCAACGTGCGGCGGTTGGCGCTGTCGCGACGATCTGTGAGCGCCGAAGAAACGGCGGTCATAGACCGCCGCTACCAGATGCCGCCGCTACAAAGGACCGAAGCTCTGGCCTACTGTGACGCGGCGCGCCCGACGATCGCATAGGTCAAATTGACGTCGGCGTGCACGTTGATGGTTCCCGGCGAGATGGGCGTGAGCCGTGTCGACTGGAGTTTCTGGAACGTGATCTCGGCGGGGGGCGAGATAACAATCGGCTGGCCTTCTTCGACGCTGAGGAGCGTTCCCAGGCGGAGGTGCAGTGCGGCGGCAAGCGCCTCGGCGCCCGATTGCGCCTGCCGGGCCGCTTCTGCCAAGGCGCGCGCTCGCGCCGGTCCTTCATCCTTAATAGTGAAGTCGAGCCGGTTAATGCTGGTCGCGCCCGATTGAACGGCGGTGTTGATGACCGCTGGCAGCTTCGAGAGATTGTCCAACAGGAGGCGCACGGTATTGTTGGCCGTGTAGCCCGCGATCTCCGGTGTTCCTCCGGCCCGCGGATACCGGAAATTCGGATTCACCGAGAAGCTGATGCTCTTGACGCTCGCCGACGGCAAGGCGGCATGGAGGCGCTGAATCAGCCTATTGGCGCGGCTCGCGTTCTCGTCGGAGGCGGCTTCGGCGGTTGCCGCCTGAGTGATCACGCTGATGTCAAGCTGCGCCTGGTCCGGCGCGACCGTCACCGTGGCCTGGCCGTGGACGCGGATCGACGGAACCGTGCGCTGCGTAGGCTGCTGAGCTTCGGCCGCGGCAGCGCACGCGAGGATCATTGCCAGGCCCGTAAGGCCCACGCACGTAAGGCGCGACCGCACCAGAGCGCCCGGCGATAACCGGCGGCTCAATAGCAGAGCGTGATTCCGCGTGTGTTTTGAGGTGGACATAGGAGTAGTATAGGCGAGAATGACCCAATGACGAACCTCTCGCGCCGCAGTTTGCTTTCGCTTGCCGCCGCGCTCCCGCTCGCATCGCTCGGGCGCGGGATAATTTCGCGCTCCGACGACGCGTTCCTCGAAGATATCTCCCGCCGCGCGTTTCGCTACTTCTGGGAACAGAGCGATGCGAACACGGGACTCGTGCTCGACCGCGCCCGCGCCGATGGCGCCGGGATTACGGGCCGAAATCTCGAGGTCGCGAGCATGGCGCTCACCGGCTTCGCGCTCACCGCGATGTGCATCGCTTCAGAGCGTCGATGGATGAGCAGTGCGCAGATTCGCGAGCGAGTGCGCGCCGCGTTGCGCCATCTCACGCACCGCCAGGAGCACGTGCGCGGCTGGTACTACCATTTCGTAAATCGCAAGACCGGCGAGCGCGTCTGGAAGTCGGAGCTTTCGACCATCGACACGGCGTTGCTGCTTGCCGGGGTTTTGACCGCCCAGGAATATTACGCTGACGATGCCGAGATCCCACGCCTTGCATCGGACCTCTATCGCCGCGTCGACTTTGCATGGCTGCTCGATTCCCAGACCGGACTGCTGCACATGGGTTGGAGCCCGGAAAAAGGTCTGCTGCGCGCCGAGTGGGCGGCTTACGACGAGGAGATGATCCTTTACCTTCTCGCAATCGGCTCTCCCGAGTTTCCCATCCCCGTGAGCGCCTGGTATCGCTTCCGGCGCGATCCGATGAACTTGTTCGGTTATCGGTTTGTAGGGCGCGGGCCGCTCTTTACGCATCAGTATTCGCAAGCGTGGCTTCGTCTGCGGGGTCTTCGTGATGGGGCGCCCTTCGGAATCGATTACTTCCAGAACTCGGCGGTCGCCACTTACGCTCATCGGGCGTACTGCCTTAGCCTGCGTGGATATTATCCGGACTACTCGCCGCGACTCTGGGGCGTCACGGCGTCAGACAGCGATATCGGATACGTTGTGTGGGGCGGTCCGCTCTCGCGCGGCGATCTCGACGGCACGGTGGTTCCTTGCGCGGCCGGCGGATCGCTCATGTTCGCGCCGGAGATTTGCCTGCCGGTGCTTCGCTACGCGCACGACCGCTTCGCTCCGTATGTCTACGGCCGCTATGGGTTCGCGGACGCGTTCAACCCGCGGACTTTATGGGTGGATACTGAAGTGGTCGGGATCAATCTCGGAATCACGCTGCTGAGCGCGGAAAACCTGCGCTCCGGCGCCGTCTGGAGATGGTTCAGCCGGTCGCCGAACATCCGGCGCACGGTGGGGCAGGTGTTCAGGCGCTGCTGAGTAGCGGCGGGTTTACCGCGCCACGCCAAATGGCGGCATAGACAGGCTGCGGAAAAACCCCGATGACTCTCCTGTTAAGGGTTGCGCTTGGTCCGAGTCCGCGTTTCCTCTTATCGCCACCTCGGAGGATTAGCATGGAAATTCTTACTTCGAACCCGGAGTCTGTGCCGTCCGTGGTTCAGCGATACCGGGCTTCGATGGTGTAGTCGCCTTCTTGGCTGATGCGGACGCGCCCCGAGACGGTTTTGCCGTTCAGCTTCATGGAAGCCGGCGCCTGGCCGTTCCGCTCGGGCGCGACAACGCGAGCCGTTTCCCCGGCCGGGTTGTGCAGGTGAATCACAAACGATCCTGGATCTCCGCTCGTTGCCGCGCCCCCGGCGCCTTCCCATTTCCAGTCGGTCTGGATCGGTCCGTGCACGGTGGGCACCGTTCCCTTGGCCCACTCGAGACCCGCGGGTTGAGGCGCGACGCGATACTCCGAATAACCAGGGCTGGTGGGCCGGACGCCGAGAATTACGGTCGTAAGAAAATACGTGGGAGCGGCGCTCCAGGCGTGGCAGGAAGTCCCTGTGCGTTGAATGAAGTTTTCCCAGAACGTGCCGTTGCCCGCCTGCACCATTGGCCCCCAGAGCTTCTCGATGTACTGGCGTACGGCGGCGGCATCGCCGCGTTCCGCCAGGGTCTCCAGGACAAAGAACATGCCGTAGGTCTGCGCCTGCACGATGTTGCCGCCCGCTGCCTTCGAGCTGCCGACCAGCACGAATTGATTCGTCGCCGCGTCCAAGCCGCCAATATGGACCCGCGATGGATCGGTGATTTTGGCGATGATGCCGGGAACGCGGTCCGGCGGCGCGAATCCGAAGAGAATCGCGTCCGCGTTGGCGAGCTGGCCCACCTGCTCGCTCTGGCGGCCGTTGTCCCACGCGTCCACGTAGAGTCCGCGGCTCGCATCCCAGAAGCGACCGTCGAACGCGGCGCGAACCGCTTGAGCGTTACCTCTGAAAATCCGCGCGTGGTAGCTGTCGCCCGCCATCTCCGCAAGCTGCGCCGCGTTTTCGAGCGTATGGGCGTATAGCGCGTTAAGGATAGAGCTCTCGCCCTTCTTGTCCGGATTCGACCAATCCAGAAACACCCAGTACGGCACGTGGCCCAGGAGGCCATCGGGCAGGCGAAACGCTTGGAACCACATCATTGCCCTCACGACGGAGGGATAGACACTGAGGACGAAGTCCTTGTCGCCCGTCTCGAGATAGTATTCATCGAGCGCGTTCACGAAGGAGAAAATGTAGTCGTCGATCAGGACGGTCTGGCCTTCGCCGGTATCGCTGACCATGGGAATCGCCCCGTCGCGCCACTCGTCGCGCGCGGCGTCGCGCAGAAACTTCTGCGCGATGTCGAGATTTCCGTTCGCCACGCCGTTCACGCGCAGCTCCACCTCGCCGTCTCCGAGCCACTGGCGCTGCTCGCGCGTTGGGCAGTCCATAGTTCCGTCGAAACTGCAAAGTTGAAACGTGTACGCGCCCATTTGCCACAACTTGGTGAGCAGCGGGCTCGAGCTCTCGAACGATCCCGCGTGCGCCAGTTTCGCCGTGCTGAAGCGGAGGCGCGCGTGAAAGCGAAGGGGCGCCGCCAGACCGGGAAACGACAGCTCGACGAAACGCATGCCGTGCCAGCCCCACATTGTCCAATGCTGCGAGCCCGGGCCGACGTCGTACTGCGCCACGTAGTTCCCGCCGGGCGCGTTCGCCGTAATGTCGCCGTGTTCCATCATCTCGCTCCAGCCGATATTGATGGTTTCCGGTTTTGTGCTATCGACGCTGAACTGGAGGTAGCCATCCTCTTCGCGGCCGAGATCGAGGATGACGTACGGAGTCTCGCCGGGGCCGCCGGGCCTGATCTCGGCGTCGTCGCCCGGCGAGGTGCTGGTCAGCGCCGATGCGTTCGACAGGATCGACAGATTCGAAGCGTGGTGCTCGCTCGCCATCTCGCCGCCGAGCGCCGAAAGCGGGCTGCCGCGCCGGAAAAAGGAAGGCCGCGGCGCGCCGGTCTGAGACACACCCGCATCCATGACTTTGGCGAACGCTGTCTCCTTTTCGATTGGGTAGGCCATGGGCCTTGGCGCCAGGTGCGTGTACGGCTCCTCGGGCGGCGAGGTGAGACCCCAGACGCTTCGGGTCACCGTGACCGGGACCCAGCCATGATCGTCAAACCGGGGCTCCGTCCATCCCCTGACCACCCGATCGGCGTGGTAGACCTCGATATTGCCGAGCGCGTTCATCTGCGGGGTGTCCCAGTCCCAGGCGTGATCCTCTTGAGCGCGCCACGTGGCATCGCTGGCGACGACCGGAGGGCCATCGCCGTTGCTCAACTGGCAGAGCAGCGCACCATGCACGCGAGAAGCAAACGGTGCGGGGGCGGAAGGCGGCGCCACGTACCACGCCTCTCCACGCCCGTACCACCGCGCTTCGACAGCGATCACATTCAAGCCGGACCGCAAATCCGAAGCGACGTTGAATGTGTCGTAGTAATGCCATCCGTGCGGCGCCCGAGCCGGTCCCTGCCCAATGTACGTGCCATTCACCCAAAGCCGGTAGCGGCTGTCGGCAAAGATGGCGAGCGTCGCCGTCCGGTTCACCTGAGTCAGCGTGAACGTCTTGCGGAACATGATGAACTGGTTGTCGTGCACGGCAATCGCGCTCGTCGATGGCCAGATCCATTGAGCGTGCCATTGAACACTGCTCATCGGCTGGGCAGCAGCCGGAATTACGCCGCCGAATGCGCAGCACAACACAGCGATCTGCAACAACACGCCGATCTTTTGCTTGGCGATGTTCATCTCGATGTTCCCTTTCAGCATGACGCGGCGCGGCGTGACTGGTTCCGGTGATTTCCAACAAAGTAAAGCGAAGAATCCCCTGCTCCGGGATGTCGCGGAGCGCCATGAATGACCTAGCGAAGCGACGAATCTGCTATTCCACGGCTTCAAAAACAGATTCTTCGCTCGCTGCGCTCCCTCAGAATGACACTTGCTTTGGTTGGGCTTCGCAGCGCCGCGGTACAACCCGATTACGGACACCGCGTGCAGCCGCCCGTCTACTGCGGAGGCGCGGCAGCCATCGCGGCCTCGTGGTGCGCTTGCCGGGACTTCAGGCGCCGGAATTGGGACAATGCGCTCTGCTCCTCCGCCTTCTGCCCAAGCGCTCGGTAAGCCTGTGCAAGCTGATAGTACGAAGTGGAATCACTCGGGTCGAGAGTAACCGCCTTTTTCAGATGCGCGACCGCCATCCTGGGCTTTCCCTGCAAGAGTAAAACCTGGCCGAGTTCCATTTCGGCTTCCTGGAACCCCGGATAGCGCTCCAGGGCGTCCGCCAGGAGTTGATGCGCCTTGTCGAGCTGGCCGAGCTTCCGATATATTTCGGCAGCTTCGTAAGCCGCGTTTGCGTTCGTAGGATGGAGCCGGAGTTCCTCCTCGAACTCCGCCAAGGCTTCCGCCTGGGACCCAGCGTCCTTCGAGCGAAGCAGCGCCCGCCCCAGCCGGTAATGAACGCCGGGCATTTGCGGATCCAGCGCGAGAACGCGGCGGTATTCTCTCTCAGCCAGCGCATAGTGGCCTTGGGTCTCATAGAAATCGCCGGACCCGAGATGCCGCCACACCGAATCCGGCGCCGCTTCCCCGAGCTTCTGGATCGAGAGGTAGGCAAAATTTCCGCACAGCCGGCTCGTCTCGTAAAGGATCTCAGCGTCATTCGGGTAAAGCCGCGTCAACTCCAACGCGACTCCAACCGCTTCCCGATCGCGGTGCAGCCCGGTGTAGGCTCTTTCGAGATGCAAACCGAGCAGCCGCTTCAATTTGGGATCGTGCTCCTGATCGAATCCCGCTTTCAGGCCGGGCAATGCCTGCTCATAACGGCCAAGCTCGGAAAGAGACATGGCCAGAAAATAGGTTGCGTTCGATAAGCTGGCGTCGAGCTTCAGGGCCTGCTCGAAAGTTGGAACGGCTTCGGTGAACTTGTGCTCTTCAAAATAAACCAAGCCTAGGTTGGCGTAAGGCACGGCCGCCGTCGGATCGAGCTCGACGAGTTTCCCGAAGGCTTTTTCAGCATCGGCAAAGCGCCGCTGTGCGAGCGCTGCGTGCCCGAGCTGAAAATAGCGCTGGAGCACAGCCGGATCGGGCTTCTGGGCCGGCGGCGCTGCGCCCCAGAGGCACAGGGAGGCGCACAGAATCAAGAACCCAGTGATGCTCGCGCGATCCATGGCGGAAAGGTTAGCATAGCGAATAACCACGACCCCGAGCAGGTTGCTGGAAAACGTGTAGGAGCTGTCATTGCGTGGACTCTCTCATGTCGCTTCGCGACACTCTGAAGCACCAAACCTCGCTCCGCTCCGAATGACAGTGCTCAGACTCGTTTTTCGGCAAGCTATCTGTTAATTCGTCCCGCGGTCCCTCCGCATAGTTCACCCCGAAGGTCGCGCGGACATCAGAAGATCACCTTCGCGCCCCACTGTAGCTCACGATTGTCGACGCTGGTTCCCGATATCCGCGCGAACGTCGGGCTGGTAAGCGTGGCGTTGGGATTGCCGAATTGCGGAGAGTTAAAGGCGTTAAACGCCTCCATTCTGATTTCGAAGCGCAGCCGTTCCGTGATCGGGAAACTCTTCGCAATATTCATGTCAAAGGTGTGCAGACCGGGCCCGCGCAGCGTATTGCGGCCGAGAGTGCCAAAGTGCGCGGGAAGCGGTTGCGCGAACGCCGACCTATTGAAGTAGTCGTTAATGTTTCCCGTAATCGACGGCGGCCCGACCTCGTTGGCGCGGTTGTAGCCTGCCACATTGCCTAGGAGTCCGAACGGATCGCTGGCAAAGATCGTAAACGGGAACCCTTTCTGAAGCGTCAAGATGCCGCCTACGCGCCAGTTCCCGAAAACGCCGTCCACCAGTTTGTTGACGCTGCTGCCAAAGCGCCTTCCGCGTCCGAATGGCAATTGGTAGATGAAATTGCCAACGAAGCGCTGGTTCACGTCATAGTCCGATGTCCCGTAGTCGAGCTTGGGATCGTGGTTGTCCAGAAAGCCTTGATACCCTTGTCCGTTTGCGCCGACGCCTGCGGCGGCGGACTTGTCGTCCAAACTGTGCGACCAGGCGTAGGATAGCTGCGTGACCAAAGAGTCGGTGCGCCGCGTCAGATTGACGTTGGCCGACTCGTAGTTTGAAACCCCTTGGAATTCGCTGTCAATATAGGTGCCCGTAAAATTGGCGTAAGGCCTGCGCGTCGCCACAGGGCAGTCGCCGTTGTTCAGATTGATGAACTTTCCGTTCGCGTCCTGTGCGGAACAGAAGCTCGGATCAGACGGGGGCAGAGCCTGCGAAATGTCCGTGCGGGTAAGCAGATGCGTTCCCTTGCTCGCTTCATAGCCGACGTCAAGGACCGTGTTGGGCGCGAGCTGGCGCTGGACGTCCATTGACCACTGTTGGACGTAAGGGTTGTGCGGGTTCTCGCCTTGTATGACGGCCAGGAACGTGATGTCCTGAGGAGTGGCCGGCTGAATAGCGGTAAAAACGGGAAACAGTTGGTTCGTCAGCTTCGGCGCAGTCGGCTGAGTCTGCGGGATGAAGCTGCTGCGCACCTCGAACGGATAAATGTCTCCCGAGTCGTCAATTTCGCGGCCTTTCGGGGAGTCGTAGAAAATCCCGTAGCCGCCTCGCACCACGGTTTTGTTGCCGCCGAACGGCTGCCAGGCAAAGCCGAAGCGAGGTGCGAACGGATGGTACAGGCCCGGGTCTTTAGGGCTCCGGCGTCCGCAATAGCTATAAATGCCATTTCCCGGCGGCGCGACGCCGTCGGTTGCGAGCGCCTGGTCGGCAAAGCACAGGCCGCCCTTCGGGTTTGATCCGTCCAGCCAGAAGAACTTGTTCTTTTCCTCGTAAGGGACGGTGCGGAAGTCCCAGCGAAGGCCCAGATTCAGCGTGAGGTTTTGCTTCACCCTCCAACTGTCTTCGGCGTAAGGCGCGAAATACTTCTCGACGTAGTTGTTCTGATTGCCCGAGATCCCCGGCTGGCTGAACGGGCCTGGCTGGAAGATGCCGGAGTTCTGATAATAGCCGAGCAGGAAGTCCGCTACGGTGTTGCCGGTCCCACAGTAAAGCGTCGGGCAGCCGTCTGCGCCGCTGCCGCCATTATTGAGGACCAGATCGTTCCGATAGCTGAACGTGCCGAGGAAATCGGCGGCCAGGTTGCGTGTCTGGACCCAGGTGCGATAAGCGAAGCCGAATTCCAACGTGTGTTTTCCGTGGACCCACGAAAACTCATCCGTGTATTCCCACGTTGGCACATAGCTGATGGTCGTGTCATTGGTGGGACCGCCCACCCCGCCGAAATTGGCGAGGCCGATCGAGCCCGGAGCCGACCGCGCGCAAGTGTCAAGACTGGGGAAGACGCCGGTGAACCCAAAGGCCTGGACCGTAGACTGGCTTATGGCCGTCCCACACTGGTCGGCCGTCGCCCCGAGGCGTCCCAGCCTGAAGCTGTTGACCTTGTTCGAGCCCAGCGCGAGTGTCCAGCCGATGCCGATACTGTTCTCTTTTTCCACGAAATTGTTGTTGCCGACCGATCCCGAGAGCGTGCCCAGAGTGGAGGTGGTGTAATCGCTGTACGTGTAGCGGAAGAACACTTTTCCCAAACGGCCGAGATCCTGATCGCCTTTGTAGGTCTGCTGGTTAAATCCTGTGGGAAGCGTCTCGTTGACACGATAGTTGTTGCCCGCGCAGGCCGCAGGAGCGCAGTTGGCCGCCGGGAAGAACTTCAACGCAAGCGATTGGGAAGCCACCCGTGAAAAGCTGCTGGAGGGAATCTGATTGTTCGGGAAAGGCAGTCCGGTCGCCGGATCGATCGGCATGCAGGGCTGGTCGAGGAGGAGCGCCGAATTGCACGCCGGAGTGCCAAACGCGGGCAGGCTCTCGGCGGAAAAATTGCCGCTCAATTCGCCGGCATCCGGAACGATGCCTTGCGAAATATTGCCCCGTCGGATTCTCCAGCCTTCGTAGTTGGCCATCCAGAAAGTCTTGTTGCGCCCGTTGTAGAGCTTCGGGATGTAGACCGGGCCGCCGGCCACAAAGCCGAACTGATTCTGGCGCAGTTCGGGCTTCGAGGTCGCGAAGAAGTTTTGCGCGTCGAGCGAGTCGTTGCGGCCGAACTCGAAGACCGACCCGTGCAGGTCGTTCGTTCCGCTCCTGCTGATAATGTTCACTTGGCTGGCGCTGAATCCGTACGCGGCCGAATACGCTGGTTTCTGTTCCTTGAACTCCTGGATCGCGTCCTGAGACAAAACCACCGCCGGATCGCCCAGTGTCACGTCCGTATTGACCAGGCCATCGAGCGTAAAGTTGACCGAGGAGGTGCGGTTCCCATTGATGTTGTACCCCGTTCCCTTGCCCTCACGCATCGATCCCGCCTCCGCGCCCGGTGTCGAAACGGTTCCGGCGTTGAGCGTGAGGAACTCCGTGAAGTTCCGTCCGTTCAGCGGCAGGTTGGCGATTTGCCGGTTGTTGACAAGCTGCGTCTGCGACGCGGTCACCGTGTTGACGCTAACCGTATTCGCTTTCACCGTGACGGTCTGCGCTACGCTTCCGACCGCGAGCTTGAAATCGGCTCTTGCCGTCTCGCCGACGCTGAGGGAAATGCCCGCCTGCTCCTCCGAGCGGAACCCCTGCCTCGCCGCCGTCACCGTGTAGACGCCCACGGGCAGCGCCGTGACCGTGTACTTGCCCGCGCCGCTCGTCATCGCGTTCCAAGTCATGCCCGTCTGCTGGTTCACGACGGTGATCTTGACCTGCGGGAGCACGGCGCCGCTTGAATCCGTTGCCACGCCCGTGATGAGCGCCGAGGCGGTCTGCGCGTTTGATGTCCCGCCCATGGCGAACAAAACCGCCAGCACCGCGGTCACTGCCAATAGTTTCTTGTTCATGGCTGCGCTCCTTCGTGATCTTCCGAGGCGGACGGGCGTTTCGCAAATCCCTGCCGCTTGAGGGCTCCGTCCGCGTCTTTACTTTTCCATGGTTCCGAAACAGATCAGGCAAGAATATAACCAGCTTTATATTGACAGCCCTAGTTTATAGTTCCGGCAGTTTGAGGAGTCAAGGGGAAAGTTTGAATTACTCGGCCTGCTGACTCCCTCTGCTAAATCCCGCGCCGCTTTGGGGCCAGAGCGCTCCCGACGATCGCGACTGAATGTCCGCCGCTTCATCATTCCATCCCGCGAGCCGGAGTGACTCCGCGGTCGCCGGGGCGGTCCCCCGCCGCCGATTGAATCCTTCCGTCGCGAAATCAATCCAATACGAAGGAAGATACTCACCGAGGAGATAGCATGGCAACTTCCATCGTCGATATTTCGCACAACGATTCGGACCTGCGTCGGCCGCGGGTTGGTGAGGGCGAAATTGCGCCGGATGCGGCTTTGCTCGACGCCTACTCGCAAGCCGTGGTGCACGCGGCGGAGCGGGTGAGCCCATCGGTGGTTCACATTCACGTGTCGGGTACAGGCGAAGCCGGCCAGCCCCACGGCCGGCCGGACTCGCGCGGCGGGAGTGGCTCAGGCTTCATCTTCACCCCGGATGGATTCGTCCTGACCAACAGCCACGTGGTCCACGGCGCGCGCGCGATCAAGGTGGCCCTGATCGGAGGCGGGGAATACGAAGCGGAGCCGGTCGGCGATGACCCGCACACCGACCTCGCCGTGCTGCGCATCGACGCGCCAAACCTGGTTCCCGCCCCGCTCGGGGATGCGCAGCCGCTCCGCGTGGGCCAGCTTGCCGTCGCCATCGGCAACCCGTATGGATTCCAGTGCACGGTCACGGCGGGCGTGATCAGCGCGCTCGGGCGGTCCCTGCGTTCGAGCTCCGGGCGCTTGATTGACAACGTGATTCAAACCGACGCGGCGCTCAACCCTGGAAATTCAGGCGGGCCGCTGGTGAATTCCCAGGGCGAAGTGATCGGCGTCAACACAGCAGTGATTCTACCGGCGCAAGGCATCTGCTTCGCCATCGCCATCAACACGGCAAAATTCATCGCCGGCCGGCTGATCAAAGACGGCAAGATCACGCGAAGTTATATTGGACTGGCAGGGCAGCAGGTTCCATTGCATCGCCGCTTGATCCGGTACTACAATCTCTCAGACGAGAACGGCGTCATGGTGGTATCGATCGAACCGAACAGCCCGGCCGCGCGTTCGGGTCTGCGGGAAGGCGATGTGATCGTTGGATTCGCCAGCCAGCCGGTCGGCGGAATCGACAAGCTTCACCGCCTGCTCACCGAAGACTTCGTCGGCGTCCGTCTGCCGCTGGTGGTGCTTCGCAACAACGAAAAGCACGAGTTCCGCGTGATCCCGGAGGAGGCGCCTGAGGTCTGACCGCGGCGCACCGCGGTCACCTCACCAGAGCAGCCGGCGCCGATTGAGCGTGGCGGTATTGAAAAACGGTCCCGATTGAAATTCGCGGAGGTGCAGCGATGAACGTTGTGTTTCTGATCGGACGGATCATCCTGGGCGGGTTTTTCCTCAGCAACGGAATTCACCACTTCACGGGCCTCGACTTCATGAGCGGCTACGCGAAAGCGAAGGGAGCGCCGGCGCCCCGGCTCGCGGTGGGAGGTTCCGGAGTGCTTCTGGTGCTCGGCGGCCTCAGCGTGCTTCTCGGCTTTTATCCGTTCATCGGCTGCATTTTGTTACTGATCTTTCTCGCCGGCGTAACCCCCGTCATGCACGACTTCTGGAAAGCGCAGGACCCGGCGACCCGCATGGCTGAAATGATCAATTTCATGAAGAACGTCGCTTTGTTGGGGGCCGTCCTGATCATCCTGACCATTCCCGCGCCCTGGCCGCTCAGCCTATAGCCGTCGGCGAGCCGCGTAAGTCGCGCCGAAGCTCTGAAAACACCACAGCTCCCTCCGGACGCCAAAGCGCCCCGAGGAGGGCAGAACGCGAGTCCTCCGGGTCGGTTTGCCAAGACTCGCAGACTTGCGCCTTAGCCCGCGACCTGTTGCGTCCAATCGGTTCTAAACGCCTGCGCCGTCGCGATGACTGCCCAGGCACATCATACCTCCTGATTGATCCGAGCAGGTTGCCCCCTTCGCCGCGCTGCTTGGTAGTGGTGCAGTTTGAATTTTCGCTTCGGGCAGAAGGCGAACCTTGTGGCTCTACATTCTCCGTTGTTGGCTCCTAATACGCCCAATTCGGTTTGGATCCCTAGCCGTGCAAAGTCTCACCGCGCTCAAGCATGGCAACAAAGCTTTCTATCTTACGCGCGCGCGTCTCAGCCTTTTTTGTTGCACCGATGCGATACAACACCGCATAGCGGTTCGCTCCGGTCAATGTTGCGAAGAACCTAGCCGCCTTTATGTTTGCATCGAGAGCAGCTTGCAGATCAGGCGGCACTGTGGCTCGGCTGGCAGGAG